>JBGQKD010000030.1:0-39397 GCA_041499375.1 Gemmatimonadota bacterium | reverse complement strand
GCCCTTGGGGAAGGCCTTGAAGACGTTGGTGAACTTGATCACTTAGTGCCGCGCCAGGGCCTGGGCGAAGTCCGCGATGAGATCATCGGGATCCTCCAGTCCCAGGGAAAATCTCAGGAATCCGTCCGGAATGCCAGCCTGTGCGCGCTGTTCCGCCGTGAGACTGGCGTGCGAGGTGAGCCGCGGCTCCGACACCAGCGTCTCGACGCCCCCAAGGCTGGGTGCGTGGGCGGCGATCGTCAGCGCCTTGAGGAAGCGCTCGGCGGCGCGCACCCCGCCCTTCAGCTCGATGCCGAGCATGCCGCCGAAGCCGCTCAGAATGCGCTTCGCCTGCTCGTGATCCGGGTGCGATGGCAGGCCGGGGTAGTGGACCTTCGAGATCGCGTCCTGCTTCGCGCACCACTCCGCGACCGCCAGGCCGATCTCGTTCTGACGCCGGACGCGCACGGTCAGCGTACGCATGCCGCGGTCGATCAGCCAGGCGGCGAACGGGTCGATGGCCTGCCCCCACACCTGCATCAGGCGACGGACCTCATCGACGACCTGATCGGTTCCCGCCACGGCGCCGGCGATCACGTCGGTATGCCCGTTCAGGTACTTCGTGGCCGAGTGGATGACGAGATCGGCGCCATGTTCGAGCGGCCGGAAATTCACGGGCGACGCAAAAGTCGAATCGACGATGAGCGCGAGTCCTTCGGCCTTGCAGAGCGTGGCGACGGGCTCGAGATCGAGCACGCGCATCAGTGGATTCGTCGGCGTTTCGAGGAACACGGCGCGCGTGGTCTTGCGCATCGCGCGCTTCCAGGTGCGCTGCTGCGTCGGATTCACGAACGAGACGTCGATCCCCAGCTTCCCGAACTCTTCACGGAACAGCCTGGAGACGCCGCCGTAAATCCACTCGCTGGCGAGCAGATGGTCCCCCGGTCTCAACACGGCGAGGTGCGCCAGCGCGCAGGCGCCCATGCCGCTCGCCAGGAACAGCGCGGCGTCCGCGCCCTCGAGCAGCGCGAGCTTTTTGCCGATATCGACCTGATTGGGGTTGTTGCCGTACCGAGTATACAGCACCTCGGCGGTCGACCCGACGGGATTGGTGAAGGTGGAGCTTTGGTAGAGCGGGGGGGCGACAGCAGTCCAGTCGGCACGCGCCTTGGGGTCGCCGTGAATGGCGCGGGTGGACAGTCCTAAACGACGGCGTTTCACGCCGCAGTGAGTCTGATGGAGCCTCCCGGAATGCGTGCGGCCAGCCGCCGCTCGACCAGCTCATCGAGCAGCGCCGGGGCCGGCTCACTGGCGCCGAGCCCCTCCAGTGCTCCGTCGGCGCGCTCGCAGAGCACGGCGAGTCCGGCGCCGGCAAGTACAGGTTCGATCGCCTCACGGTGCGCATCCGTCAGCCCGCGCAGCAGCAGCACCTTGACCTTGTCGCGGACCAGCTTGGCCACGATCTCATCGGCGCATGAATAGTCGAGGCAACCGACGCCCGTGAAATCCATCACGGCGATGGTACCGGGGGGAAGGTCCCGCTCGATGTTCTCACGAACCGCGCGACCGGTGGGGCGCGTGACGAGGTCGGTGTAAAAACCGGCGACCGACTGCTGCAGGACGGCCTGAACCATGATATGTGGAATCATCACTTCTTCGGCGACCCTTTCTCTGACTCTTGTTCCGGGATGATGAGCAGGACCTGCGATCCCGGAAATGTCGGCAACCCGTCCTTGAGCGGCACATCGTCGTCCCACCGGGGCACGATCGCGATCCGAGCGGTGCCGCTGCGGATGGCGACTTTGCCTTCCCAGCGGGCGAGGTAGCGCCGAATTCCGGCGAGTCCCTGGCCGCGCCCCGGATCGCGAAAGCGGCTCACGCCCTGAATGAGCGCCGCTTCGAGCGCCGCGGCATCACCCCAGCGCTCGCCGAACCGCTTGGCCTGCGTGGGTTCCAATGAATGCCGGAATCCGACACCGGCGTCCGCGACCGCGATCACCACCACACGGCGCGCCAGCTTGCGCCGCCAGCTGTACGCCTGCACCGCGACCCAGCCCCCGGTGCCCGCGTGCTCCACAATATTCTGACAAGACTCCGAAAGCGCCATAGCGAATCCCATGGTCGCCTTCGGATCGAGTCCCAACTCCGAGCTGAGGATCGCGGACGCCCGCTGCTGAATCGTGCTCACGACTGCGTGCACGTCTTCGGCCGCCCGCACCGGTGTGACCGGGAGCAATACTTCACTCTCCACCGCGACCTTCACCTTCGGCACCTTGCCGTGCACCTCGAACAGGTCTGCCGCTTCACGGAAGAAACCGGCGCGTGCCCAGTAGCTCACGACGTCCGGATTGGCCGGCGCGGTGAGGAGCGGGCGCTCGCCTTTGCGCGCGGCCGCCTCTCCCGCGGCGAGCAGGCCCACGAGACCGTAGGGCGACGCCCATTCGGCGGCATGCGCGTCGAACAGCAGGCGCTCCCCGTCAACCGCCTGCGCATACGCCGCCGCGAATTGGTCGAATGAGCGGTCGTCGAACTGCGTGGGGACTTCGATCAGACGCGTCATGCCACGGAGAGCTTGCCCATCAGGTGATCGCGCAGCCCCGTCGCGCCGTGGTGGCTCACATTCCGCGCGCCGAGCTGGTTGCCGGTGCGCAGGGCGTCCTCGAGGCCGGCGCCGGCGAGCAGCATCGCCACGACGGCGCCGCCGAACACGTCCCCGCAGCCCGTCGGATCGATGACCTGATCGAACGCCGCCTGGTGCATGACGGGCGCGGAAATCAGCTCCGTGCGAATCGGATTGCCCGTGAAATACGCCGCACCACGCTTGCCGAGCGTCACGCACAACGTGCTGCAGCCCTGGCGCAGCGCGTCGGCGGCGATCGCAAGCGCATCCGGTCCCAGCTGGCCCATCTCGTCCTCGTTCAGCTGCACGACGTTGAAACAGCCGAACCATGCCGGCGCCTGCGGCAACGCGCGCGGTACGCGCAGGCCGTCGGCTTCTTTCCCGAGGAAGAGGCTGTGCAAATCGGCGTAGATAAATCGTGGGAAGCCACGCCGGAGCAGCTGCGCGGTCTCGAGATTCATCTCGAAACCCGAGATGAAGTTGACGTACAATGCATCGAGGTCTTGCACGAGCGGGCCCAGCTCGGCCCACGTCCATGGCGGCACGCCGCCGCTCATCTGCTCGCACCGTCGCTCTGTCGATTCGTAGCGTAGCGTCACCCGATTGTTGGGCTCCTGCACTTCGATGAAGCGTGCGGCGTGCGGCGTGTGGCGTATGCTGCGAAGGAACTCATTGGCTCTCGGTGCGAGATCGCGGCCGACTTTGATGAGCGGCACGATCTCCCAGTTCTCGGGCAGCGTCGCGTCCAGCGCGGCGAGCGCGTAGGAGATGCCGCCCCATTCCTGCACGGCGGCCTGGGCGGGATCGCGGCCATGAATGGTGTCCCAGACCATCGACCCGATCACACCGAGTCGCTTCAGCGCAGTCCCCAATGTTTCTGGATGAAGACGGCCGCGGCGCCGTACACGCCGGCGGTGCCGGGCAACGTTCCCGGCACGATCTTGCAGGCTTCCCACGCCGGCTTGAACGCGCGCCGCTTGACCTCGCTGCGCAGTGGATGGAACAGCTTGTCGCCGGCCTGCGTGACGCCGCCGCAGATCACGACGACTTCAGGGTTGAAGATGTTGAGGAAGCTCGCGACTGCCGCTCCCAGCAGCGAGGCGGTTTCGTGCACCACCTCGAGCGCCCACTCGTCCCCGTCGTTCGCGGCCTCGTAGACGATCTGCGCCGTGATCTTGGTGAGATCGCCTTTCACGTACTGCGACAATGAGGTCTCGACGCCCGACTGGATCCCTTCGACCGCGCGCTCGGCGATCGCCGGTCCCGCCGCGTACGCCTCGATGCAGCCGTAGTTGCCGCATTTGCAGCGGCGTCCGTTGGCATCGATGGTAACGTGCCCGAACTCCCCCGCGACGTCGGTCACGCCGTGGTAGATCTCACCGTCAATGACGATCCCGCCGCCAATCCCTGTGCCAAGCGTGAGACCGATGACGTAGTTCGCGTCGCGGGCGGCGCCACGCCACCACTCGCCGAAGATCGCGCAGTTGGCGTCATTATCGAGCGTCGCGGGGAGGCCCAGGCCCTCGCTGACGCGATCGCGCAGCGGCATGTTCGTCCAGCCGAGGTTGGGCGTGAGGAGTACGACGCCGGTTTTCGTGTTCAGCGGGCCGGGCGAGCCGATTCCCACGCCTTCCACTTTCTTGCCGGACTCGGCAATGGACGCCTTGGCGAGCTTGACGATGCGGGCGGTGACGGCGTCGGCGCCCTGGGCGGCCATCGTCGGCTCGGACACCACGCCATGAACTTCGGAGCCGTCCTCGGCGAGGACTCCGGCGACGAGATTCGTCCCTCCAACGTCAACTCCGACGACGTAGCGCACCAAGGTCCTCGATGGCCGCGATCACGGCCTCAACAGTGAGCTCACGCATACAGCGGTGATGTCCCAAGGGACACTGCGGCGGACCGTGCGGCGAGCACGGCCGGCATTCCAGCTCGTCTACGCCCAGGGCGACGTCTCCCGCGCGCAGCGGCCCAAACCCGAACTCCGTCACGGTGGGGCCGAACAGCGCGACGACCGGCGTCGCCATCGCAGTCGCCAAATGCAGCGGTGCGCTGTCGTTGGTAACCAGCGCGCTGGCCCGCCCAATGAGCGCCGCCGACTCTCGTAGCGTCAGCCGCCCGCAGGCATTGACGGCCTCGCGGCCGGACGGCCCGACGGCCGCAACGATCTGTTCCCCCAGTCCTACGTCATCCTTGCCACCCACGACGACCACGGCTATCCGCTCACCGAGTCTTGCGGCCAACGCGGGATAGTACGGCCACCGTTTGCTTCCCCAGATCGAGCCCGGCGCCAGCGCGACAAACTCTCCTGTAACGACCGCTGCAGCCGCCCGCTCGTCAGCCGTCGTGGGGCGCAGGTGGGGAGGATAGACGCCCGGAGCCTCGTCCGCGAGGGCCAAAAGTCGGTCGCTCTCGTGCCCTAACGGAGGCTTGGGGCGGGCCACTGTATAGAGGAAGGACCACGGCCCCGAAAACCCTATCCGTGAGGGTATCCGGGCGAGCATCCCCAGCGCCGCGGTACGCAACGACCGGTGCGGCAGGTAGGCGCGCTGGTACTGTTCGGTCTTCAATCGTTGCGCGAGTTTCCGGAGACCTGCCCAGCCACGGTCGCTCCCCCGCTTGTCGTAGGCGATCACTTTCCGGACCGCGGGGTGCGTTTCAAGCAGCGGCGCCGCGATCGGAGTCGTCACGACATCGACGGGACTGTGGCGGGCCGCGATTGCGGACAGCAGCGGCGTCGTCAGCACGACGTCGCCCAGGAATGCGGTTTGGATGACGAGGGTGGCCGAGCTCAAGGCTCCTACTGCCGGCCGGTCGCCCGCGTCTGGGCGGCGCTTGCCCGCAACAGCTGCCGCTCCAGGAACTCCGCTGTGGCCTTGTCCACCGTCACAATGTTCGCATACCGCAGGAAATGATGCGTGTCGTCCGGAATCACCAGAGTCTCGAACTGCACGCCGGCGGCTGCAAGGCGCCGGACGAGATCGGTGCTCTGTGAGAAGCGGACGTTGCGATCGTCATCGCCGTGAATCAGCAGCGCGGGCGATCGCCAACCGGCGACAGAGGAAACCGGCGACGAGTGCCACGCGGTGGCGAGTGCGGTGTCGACGTCGGGTGCCTGCTCGTAGCGTTGCCGGTCGAGTCCTCGCGCGTACGTCGACCAGTCGTGCACGCCATGGATGTCCACGCCCGCCGCGAACACGTCGGAGTTCCGCGCCAGCGCCAGCGCGGTCAAGTAGCCGCCGTAGGAGCCGCCGTAGATCCCGATGCGGTTCGCATCGACGCGGGGTTGCGTGCGGAGAAAGGCGGCCGCTGCCTGAATGTCTCGATACTCGGCGGCACCGCGCGCGCCGGAGTTGGGTGGCTGATGGAAGTCGTACCCATAGCCGATGCCCAGCCGGTAGTTCACGGACAGCACGATGAACCCGCGGCTCGCGAGATACTGATTGAGCGCATAGGCGTTGGAGTAATAGTCGGAGTAGTGCCACCCCAGCAGCATCTGTCGCGGCGGACCACCGTGGACGTAGACGATCGCGGGCTTCCGCGTGCTCCCGCCGGGGAAGGCCTCGAACAATTGCCCGTGAATGGTCAACCCATCGGCTGAGCGGAATACGACCTGCTTTGGAGTGACCAGGCCGGTCGGGAAGTCGGCAGGAATGTGATCGGCCCCGATGGGGCGGATCGCCGCACGTGCGTTGCCGAGCGCCATCGCCACCGGCAACGGTGGCCGTTGCGGCGTCGCGCTGATGAACACGAGCGTCGCGCCATCGCCGGTGATCGCCGGCGACCACTCCAGGCCGCTGCCGGGCGTCATGACCTGCGGTGCGGCGCGATCGACCGGCACGCGAATGACGTGTCGCCGATCGATGTCGAGCGAGTCACTTCCCGCGCTCATGTTGCCGGCGAATACGAGCCAGCGTCCGTCCGCACTGAGCGAGATGTGTTCGGCCATGTAGCGGCCGGGAGTCAGGAGCAGGGCGGTGCCGCCCGATGCCGGAACGGAGTAGAGGTGCGGCCAGCCATCCTGATACGACAGGAAGACGACGTGGTCGGAGGCGCCCCAACCGAGATTGGTCCCCCCGTCGGTCGTGGGCACCGAACCGGTGAGCGTCTCGGGCGATTTCCACAGTCGCTGAGCCGCTCCGGTGGTTACGTCGGCGGTCCAGATCTCCCATGGATTCGGCCGGGGCGGCAGTAACGAGTCCGGCGCGCCGCCCGCACCGGGCAGCCGTACGAATGCGATGCGTCGTCCGTCGGGAGACCAGCGCGGCGATCGGTCGCGCGCGAATGTGGGCGCGAGCCACGTGATCGCCGTACTGTCGTTTGTGTATACGCCGATGAAGGAGTGATCGCCGCGATACGTGACGAACGCGAGCCGGGAGCCATCGGGCGACCAGCGCGGCTCGGAGTTCTCGCCGCGCGCCGTGAACAGCGCTTTGGCGGGCGCGGAGCCGTCGAGCGGCGCGGTCCAGATCTGGCCGCCTTTGACGAAGGCCACGACATCGCTGCGCGGCGAAACCACCGGCTCATCGGCATCGGCGATCGGTTTCGGATCGCCGCCATCGAAGGGAACACTGAAGATCTGCACCTTCGGCGAGACGGGATTTGAGCCGACGTTGACCGGGAGCCCATCGTCCCAATTCGATCCGTGATCGCCGCCGCGCACGTACACGACCCACAGCCCGTTCGCGGATACTGCGACGCTGCTCAGCTCCTGGCCGTCATCGCGATCGTAGTGGGTGAGCTGTCGCGCGGAGAACGTGGGGCCTTCGGCGACATAGATGTTCCGCCGGCCCTGCTCGTTGAACGCCCACGCCAGGCGGCTGCCAGTCGCGGCGGCCGTAAGCTCATTAGGGAATGGATACGACCGAATCTGATTCACCGTGAACGGCGTCGAGCGCGAGGCAACGGCTTGAGCGGCCGCCGCCGAGGATGCCACGACGCTGAGAGCGGTTACCGCCGCGATGATCGTGCTGCGCATGAGACCTCCTACTCCACCTGGAGCACTGCGAGGAACGCTTCCTGAGGTATTTCCACGGTCCCGACCTGCTTCATCCGTTTCTTTCCTTCTTTCTGCTTCTCGAGCAGCTTGCGTTTGCGCGTGACGTCGCCGCCGTAGCACTTCGCCGTGACGTTCTTGCGCAGCGGTCGGATCGACTCGCGCGCGATCACTTTCGTGCCGATCGCTGCCTGGATCACCACCTCGAACAGCTGCCGCGGAATGAGCTCCTTCAGCTTCTCGGCGATCTTGCGGCCCCATTCGTAGGCCTTGTCCTTGTGGATGATGACGCTGAACGCATCCACCGCCTCACCGTTGAGCAGCATGTCGAGCTTCACGAGCTCGCCCGGCCGGTACGCCAGGAACTCGTAGTCGAGCGAGGCGTAGCCGCGCGAGATCGTCTTCAACTTGTCGTAGAAGTCGAGAATAATCTCGGCGAGCGGAAACTCCCAGTCGAACTCGACGCGCGTGGGATCGAGGTACTGCATGCCGCCGTAGATGCCACGACGCTCCTGTCCCAGGTTCATAATCCCGCCGATGTACTCTGACGGGACGAAGATGCGGGCTTTGACGTACGGCTCCTCGATGCGGTCTACCTCCGAGCCATGGGGCAACAGGCTCGGATTCTCGACCAGCTCCATGGTGCCATCGGTCCGGTAGACGTGGTACTCTACGTTCGGGACCGTGCTGATCAAGTCGAGATCGAATTCGCGCTCGAGCCGCTCGCGCACGATCTCCATATGCAGGAGGCCGAGGAAGCCGCAGCGGAACCCGAATCCCAGCGCGACCGACGTTTCCGGCTCGTAGTGCAGCGAGGCGTCGTTCAGCTGTAACTTCGCGAGGGCGTCCCGCAGCTCCTCATACTGCTCGGCATTGGTAGGATAGAGTCCCGCGAAGACCATCGATTGGATGTCGCGGTAGCCGGGCAGCAGCTCCACTTCGCGGTGCTCGGCGTCGAATACCGTATCCCCGGGGCGCGTTTCCCGCACACCCCGGACATTCGCCACCACATAGCCGACCTCGCCCGCCTCCAGCTGCTCCGCCGGCTTGTGGCCCAGCTGCAGATAGCCAACCTCGTCCACCTCATAGAGGTCGTCGCGGTGCGCGCCAAAGGCGATCTTCATGCCGGGACGGACGACGCCATCGACGACGCGAATCGAGGGGATGGCGCCGCGGTAGCGATCATAGTAGGAATCAAAGATGAGCGCGCGGAGGGGGGCTTCGTGGTTGCCGCGCGGCGGAGGGACCCGTGCGACGACGGCCTCGAGCAGCTCCGGCACGCCTCGCCCCTCCTTTGCCGAGATGCGCAGAATCTCATCCGGCTTGGTGCCGATCAGGTCGTGGATCTCATGGGCGCGCTTGTCCGGCTCGGCGCCCGGCAGATCGATCTTGTTCAAAACGGGTATGATTTCCAGGCCGGCGTCCATGGCGAGCAGCAGATTGGACAGGGTTTGTGCCTGAATCCCCTGCGACGCATCCACCACCAGAATCGCGCCCTCGCAGGCAACCAATGACCGCGACACCTCGTACGTAAAATCGACGTGTCCCGGCGTGTCGATGAGGTTTAGCTCATACAACTGGCCGTTTTTCGCGTGATAGCTCATCCGCACCGCGTTCAGCTTGATCGTGATGCCGCGCTCACGCTCGAGGTCCATCGTGTCGAGGACCTGGTCGCGCATGAGCCGCTTGTCGAGCGTTCCGGTGAGCTCGATCAGCCGGTCGGCGAGCGTCGACTTCCCATGATCGATATGGGCGACGATGCAGAAGTTGCGGATGTGGTCCTGTCGCATGCGGCGGTAAATATAGCGTGTAGCTTTAGTAGACCTTCCTAAATGGCTCCCATCACCGGCTGGTTTGATCCCTCACCCAAAGGCGGCGCGCTCCGCGTCGCGGCCAACAGTTATCTCCCGGCGAAAGGCGATCCATCCGTTCGCTTGCCCGGTCTGCGGCGCGGCGATCTGATCGTACTCGACAATGGTCGCGTGACGACGGTGAACGGTGAGCCCGCCGGCCAGCTCGACGGGCGGCCCGATTTCGCGAATCTGGGCGCTGTCCATCCCAACCGTGCGCTCACGCTCGAGACGCCCAATGCATCGAGTCCCCGCACCGCGGAGACTCAGCGGGTCGTGGATCTCATTTGCCCCTTCGGCTTCGGCCAGCGGGCGCTCATCGTCTCGCCGCCCAAAGCCGGGAAGACGATGATGTTGCAGGCGATCGCGGAGTCGGTGGCGGAGAATCACCCCAAGGCAATCCTGCTGATTCTGCTCGTGGACGAGCGGCCTGAGGAAGTCAGCGAGATGATCGACTGGGGTCGGGGCGAAGTGATCGCGTCGAGCTTCGACCTGCCGCACGAGCGGCACGTGGCGGCTGCCGACATGGTGTTCGAGCACGCCCGCCGGCAAGTCGAGCTGGGACGCGACGTCGTGATCGTGCTCGACTCGCTCACTCGGCTGGCGCGCTCGCACAATACGACGGGGCGCGGCACCGGGCGCACCATGTCGGGCGGGCTCGACGCGAATGCGCTGGCGAAGCCCAAGGGGCTGTTCGGCGCCGCGCGTGCCGTGCCCCCCAAGGACGGAGGCGGCTCGCTCACGGTGATCGCCACCGCCCTGGTCGAGACCGAAAGCAAGATGGACGACATCATCTTCGAGGAGTTCAAGGGCACGGGCAACGCCGAGCTGCGGCTCACGCGCGCGCTGGCGGACCGGCGCATCTATCCGGCGGTCGACATCGCGGCGAGCGGCACACGCCGCGAAGAGCTGCTCGCCGATGCCAAGACGGTCGAGGCGAAACAGAAGCTCCGGCGGGCCTTGGTGGACCTCCCGCCGGAGCAGGCGATGCAGAGTCTGCTACAACAGATGAAGCGCGCTAAGACGAATGCCGAGTTGTTGACTTCCCTTTAGCCCGCGTGCCGGCCTTCACGCCAACGACCTTACCAGTCGCCGCGTTCACCTCGACTTCCGTGGTTCCTTGCCGGCCGTCGCGCTGGACCCAGAACTCCCACAGCAGCCGGCGGCGTTCCTTCGAGAGCTCGACGCGCTGCACCGTGCCGGGGACGCGTTTCAGCGCGACCGCGCGGGCCGAGTCTTCACTGATCTTTGCTTTGGACACGAGGCTGTCCGGCACGTTTCGTGTGGGTTCCTGCGCAGCGAGACTGCCCGCGGCCAACGACAGTGCCGCTACGAGGGCCAGTGTGGAAAGAAGGCGCATGGCTTTCCGCTCCAGGATGAGGTGTGGTGGTTGTTGCTTCTTGAGACCACACCATACCGCGGACGGTCACCGCAGCCGGTAGTCCCGTCCCCGGATTGCCACCAGCAAGGTCGGTACCGCAAAGAGCGTAATCGGGGTCGATAGGACTAAGCCTCCGATAACCGCCAGCGCGAGCGGCCGCTGCAGCTCACTCCCGGCGCCAATCCCGAGCGCCAGCGGCAGCAAGCCGAACAACGTACACAGCGTAGTCATCAGTATCGGCCGCAGCCGGACGCGTGCCGCCTCTCTGATCGCCACCTCGAGCGGCACACCTTCCTCGCGCATGCGGAGCCGCGTGAAGTCGAGCAGGATGATGCCATTCTTGACGATCAGCCCGACGAGCAGAATCAGGCCCATGAACGACGCCACGTTCAACGCCGTCCCCGTCAGGAGCAGCAGCGCCAGCGCTCCGACGAACGACACCGGCGCCACGAGCAGCACGATCAAGGGCTCGACGAAGGACTCGAACTGCACGACCATGACGGCGCACACGCTGATCGCCGCGAGCGCCAGCACGAGCAGCAACGCGCGGAATGCCTGCTGCTGGCTCTCGTACTGTCCGCCCAGCACGACCCGCACACCGGCCGGGGCAGGGTGCTTGCCGAGCACCCGCCGGACGTCGGTCATCACGCCGCCGAGCGAACGGCCGCTGACGTCGGCCGTCATCGCGATCATCTGCTGTTGGTTTTCCCGCTCCAGGCTGATCCGTGATTGCGTCGGCGTAAACGTGGCGAGACTGCCGAGTGGCGTGACCGGGCCCCCCGTGCCGCTCGCGACGATCGGCAGCGCGCGCAAGCGTAGCGGATTGTAGCGCACCGAGTCGGGCGCGCGTACGCGCACCCCCACCGGCCGATCCTCCGTGCGGATTTCGCCGGCCTCGGTGCCGAGCAAAGCAGCACTCACGGTGCTTCCCACGTCCTCCGGTGACATGCCAATCCGGTCTGCCTCGCCCTGGTTGACGCGCATCATCAGCTCGGGCGACGGCTCGGCAATGCCGTTGTACAGGTCTTCGAGGCCTGTGACGCCCTCCAGGTCGGGGGCGAGCTGTGCGGCGTACGCTTCGAGCGTATCGAGCCGCTCGCCGAAGAGCTTGATCTCGACGGGCTTCGCCGCGCCCGCGAGATCATTGATCACGTCCGACAGTATTTGGACGAACTCGATGTGCAGCCGCGGTACCGCGGTGTTGATCGCGTCCCGTACATCGTCCATGACGGCGAAAATGTCCCGCGCGCGCCGGCTTCGCGGCACGAGGCGCGCCACGACGTCGCCGGTGTTCTGCGATGTCGCGAACAGGCCGAGCTCGGCACCGGTGCGGCGGGAGGTCGCCTCGATCTCCGGAGTCTCCGCGAGGATCCGCTCCGCGATGCCCACTTCACGATCGGTTTCCGCCAGTGCCGTCCCGCCTGGCGTGAAGTAGTCGAGGACGAACGCCCCCTCATCCATCTCTGGTAGAAAGCCCGTGCCCACCAGACGCATGAGGATGACGCCGACCGCCACGAGGGCCAGCGCAATGGCACCGATGCGCCGCGTATGGTGCAGCACTGATGCCAGCGCCCGCTCGTAGCGCGATCCGAGTGCGTCGAGCGCCCGCTGCGCCCGGGCCAGCGGACCAGCGGTCGTCGTCTCGACCTCGTGCGCGGTGACGAACTGCTCGGCCAGTAACGGAATGATGGTCAGGGCGAGAACCAGTGAGACCAGCACGGCCACGGTGAGCGTCGTGGCGAGGGCCGCGAAGAATTGTCCCACGACACCCTGCAGCAAGCCCAGCGGCAGGAACACGACGACCGTCGTCAGCGTCGATGTCGTCACCGGCCAGATCAGCTCTTGCACGGCGGCCCGAATTGCCTGCATGCGGTCATTCGTCAGCCGCAAGTGGCGCGCGATGTTCTCCGTGATCACCACGGCATCGTCGATGACGAGGCCGATCGCGATCGCCATCGCGCCGAGCGTCATGAGATTGAACGTCTGACCCACCCTGCTCATGATGAACACGGTGATTGCGAGCGTCAGCGGGATGGACGCCGCGCTGATGGCGGTGATCCGGCCATGCCGGAGGAAGACGAGGAGCACGATGACTGCGAGCGTGGCGCCGATCAGCATCGCGTCCCGCACCGACCGCACTGCTTCGCGCACCAGCTCGGCCTGATCGTACACCGGCTTGAGGTGCACGCCGGGCGGCAGCGAGGGCGCGACGGTCTCCATGATCCGGGCCACGCTGTCGGCCAGCGCGAGTGTGTTGCCGCCGACCTGCCGAGTCACGTTGATCAGCGCCGCGGGCTTGCCGTCTCCCGCGATGATCCGGACATGGTCCTCCGTGCCCACCTGCACGGTCGCGACGTCCCTGACGCGGAGGCCGCCGCGGATCACCACCGCGCCGATATCGGCGGGGGCTTGGGCTTCCTGGTCCGTCACGATCAGGTATTGCCGGTAGTTCTGCGCGACGCGTCCCACCGCCTGCACCGTGATCGCGCGTCGGATTGCGTCGGCCAATTCGCCGTACGTCATGCCGTGCGAGGCGAGGCGGCCGGGATCCGCGATCACCTCGAGCTCGCGGACGTCTGAGCCCTGCACGTCTACGCGGCCGACGCCTGGCACTCGCGAGATCAGCGGCTTGATCTCATAGCGCGCCAGATCGTAGAGGGTTGCGGGCTCTCCGCCCTCGACGTTGTAGCCTACGATTGGGAACAGGGAGGGCGTGAGTTGCTCGACCTCGATGCTGAGGTTGGGAGGGAGCGCGCTCTGCACCTGGTTCACGCGCGCACGTACGAGCTGCAGCGCCTGATCCATGTTGGTGCCGGGCGCGAACGTAATCGAGATCTCACTCGCGCCGCGGATCGAGTGCGACCGGACGCGTGTCACACCGGGCACGATGCTCACCGCTTCCTCGAGCGGCCGCGTGATGCTGAACACAACCTGGCGTGCGCCGAGCGTCGAGCCTTGGGCCACGATCGTGATGCGCGAGAACCGGAGCTCCGGATAGATGGCGGACGGCAGCCGAAACGCCATCCAGATCCCGGCGGCACTGAGCAGGGCAACGAGGAGATAGACGAACCGCTGCTGGCGGCTCAGGATGTCGAAGAGCTTCACCGCCGCGCGCCGCCGATTCGGGCACTATCCTGCACGCCATACGCGCCGGTCGTCACCACGGTCTCGCCGGCAGCGACCCCCGTCAGGATCTCGACGAGCGATTCGTTGCGGCCGCCGACGGTGACTGCGCGCGCGTGCGCGATCCCGGTTGAGTCGACGACGAAGACGCGGTAGCCGTCACCCTCGGGGACCAGTGCGTCGACCGGAATCACCACGGCGCGAGGGTTCACCCCCGTGACGATGCGACCGACCACCGATTCGCCGATGCGCAGGGCCCGCGGGGGCACCGTGAGCCGGGCCCGCACCGCGACGCCGCGCGACGCGGGGTCCACCGCGACGCCGATGCTCGTCACCACACCGGGACCGAGCTCCTCGCCGCTCGCGCCCTCGCCGCTGGTGACGGTGGCCGTGTCCCCGCGATGGATGCGGCCAGCTTCAGCCTGCGACACGTTGAAGACGATGTCCAGCGCCATTGGGTCGGCGACCTCGACCAGCGTCTGGTTCGCATCGACCGACGCTCCCAGCACCGCGTTCATGCGTGTGACGACGCCGCTCAAGGGAGCGCGCAGCGTGGCCAGCTCTTGCGCGCGGCGCGCCGTGACTGCCGCCGCCTGGGCCGCCGCAAGGTCGGCGGCCGCTTGGCCGCTGTCCTTCTGTGCCAGAACGCCGGCCTGGACGAGCCTGACCGCGCGCGCATAGGCGCGCTCCGCGTTCGCGAGCGCGGCGGCGGCGCTCTGCGCGGCCGCGTCGAACGGTGCACGCTCGAATGCGATCAACGCATCGCCCTTGGCGACGGGCTGCCCCGCGACTACGAAGATCCCCGCGACGCGCGTCTGCCCGGGTGGCGCGAGCGCGGCAAAGCGGTCCGCTCGCGGCATGACCGTCCCGATCGCGCTGACCTCGTGGGGGAAGGGTCGGATCATGGCGACGCTGGTGGAGACGCCGAGCACGCCGGGTTCGCGCGACACGTCCTGCCCGTTACTCGAACCTCCGCCTCCGCATGCCGCGCTGATTCCAGCGAGCGCGATACTCACCCAGAGGCCCCTCACGGCTCGTCCGGCGACGCGGTGAGTAGTTTCACGGCACGGGCTGCCGCGTCCGCGGTCGCGAGGTCGTCGATGTAGCGCGCCAGGATCTCGCGCGCATTGCGTTGCGCCTCGAGTACGTTCGCCAATGGGATGGCTCCCTCGCTGTAGGCCTGCAGGGACATCGCCGCGACGCGATTGGCGCTCTCGACGAGTCCTGCGGTGCGCCGCAGCCGATCGCGTGCGGCCACAAGATCGCGCCGCGCACGCGCCACCGCGGCGTCGGTCTCCCGGCGCGTCAGGTCGAGCTCCGCGCTGGCCCGATCCCGCTCCGCAACCGCACGCAGCACGTCGCCGCGGCCAAAGTTGAAGAGCGGGAAGGGAAGCGAAAACCCGATGACGGGCAGCAGCTGATGCGGTGTCGCGCTCGTCGGATCGCCGGTGTCGAAGCCGAATTGGAGACTCGGCGCGAAACGGCTGCGGCGCGCGAATGCCAGCGACCGCTCCGCGGAGCGCAGCGACGCCTCGGCCGCGGCGATGGGAAGCAGCACGCGCCCCTCTGTCAAGGCAGCGTCGAGTGGTGGGCGCAGCGAATCGACCAACACGATCGTCGGCTCGTTGCCGCTGAGCCCCATCTGCAGTTGCAGCGACAGGAGCGTTTCGAGCGCGCCGAGCGAGTCGTCGGCCGCGATGTTCGCGAGCTGCCCCGCATTCACCGCTGCGAGCCGGACGTCGAGCTCGCTCACGTCGCCGACCTCCCGTCGCAGCTCGGCGATCCGCAAGAGACTGTCGGCATCGACGGCGGTGCGGTGGGATAAGCGCGCATGCAGCGCCGCTGCCAGGCTGCGCGTGTAGGTCGTGTCGACGTCGAACCGGATCGCGGCGCGCTCGAAGTCGAAACGATAACGCGCGGCGTCGCGGGCCGATTCCGCGGCCCCGATCCGTGCCCCGCGCAGCCAGGGGAGGTCGAGCGGCAGCTCGCCGAGCGCATGATAGTTCGGCGTGTCCTTCGTGTAGCTGCCGGAGACGGTGGGATTGGGGAATGCCCGGGCCGCCCGCGACGCGCCCAACGCGGCGGTCGTATCGGCGCGGGCGAGCGCCACACGCGCGCCGCGGGCCAGCGCAGCGGCGACGGCGTCGGCACGCGTGACCTGTTGCTGAGCGACCAAGACGAACGGGAACAGCACCGGGGTCAGGGACGACGCGAGGCGCATGGCCCGGAAGCTAGCGACCCTACCTTACAAGAGGCTTACGCCGCGGGAAACGCAATCTCGACGCGGGTTCCCGTCGGATCGGACACAACGGAAATCCGGGCGCCATGCAGGTCGGCGATCCAGCGAGCGATGGGCAGCCCGAGTCCCGAGCCCTCGGCATGGCTGCGGGCGCTTTCGCCACGGTAGAATCGCTCGAAGATCCGGGGCAGCTGGTCGGACGGAATGCCGATGCCGCTGTCCGAGACGACGACGGAGCGGGCGCCGTCGCGCGCGGTCACATCCAACCGCACGCGCCCGCCCTCCGGCGTGTACTTGATCGCGTTGTCGAGCACGATGAGGACCAGACGCTCCACGAGTCCCGCGTCCCCCGCGATTTGCGCCTCGTCGAACGACCCGACGACCAACCCCACGCCTTTTCGCTCGGCCAACGTTCGGGCAGCTGCGACCGCCTGCGAGACGACATCGTCCAGGTAGAGCGATGCGCGCACGACCTTTCGCTCACCGGCATCGGCACGCGCGAGCGTGAGCAGGTCGCCGACGATGCCGCCCAACCGGTCGGCCTCCCGCTCGATCGCCTGAAAGGCGGCGGTGTCGCCCGTGGCGTCGCGCGGCTGCGCCAGCGCGAGCTCCGTGCGGGTGCGAAGAATGGTCACCGGCGTGCGCAGCTCGTGCGCGGCATCGGCCATGAACCGCCGCATCTGCTCCATCGAGCGCTCGACCGGAACCGTAGACTGCCGGGCCAGCATGAAGCCGCCTCCCGCGACCAGCAGCAGCGCCGCCAGCGCGGCCGCGCCGAAGATGCCAATCAGCGACGCGTACTGCTCGCGGATATTTGGTCGATCGGCGACGGCGGCCGCGACGTACGTTGTGCCCGAACGTCCGTTGAACCGCTCGGCGTGCAACCGCCGCTCGTGACGGCCGCCCGTCACGTGCTGCACGTCGGCGCTTCCGCTGGTCGCCGCCGCGCGCGCCGCGTCGACGATCCAGGCGTCGGCCTGGGGCGGCGTGATCGCCCGGCCGGTGGCGTCGAAGAGGTACAGCTCGCGATCGGGAATGTGAAGCTCTTCGACGGCATCCGCCGCGCCGCCGGAGGCGCGCTCGAGCTCCAGGTCATGCGTCGCGCGCACGATGGCCCCGGTCGCCGCCGCGAGCGAGAGATCGATGCGCCTCGATACCTGCGTCCCGATCGCCAGGAACAGTCCGGCGCCGAGCAGCACCAGGATGAGCGTGAACGTCGCCGCATACCACAGCGTGAGGCGGACGCGCAGGCGGCTGAGGCTCATCCGGACACGCCCAGGCGATAGCCGGCGCCGCGCACCGTCCGGATCAGCTTCGGCTCGAAGCCGTCATCGATCTTGCTGCGCAGCCGCCGAACCAGCACCTCAAGGACGTTGGCAAAGGGATCGTGGTTGTTGTCCCACACGTGCGCGGTAATCGCGGACCGATCGACCACCTGGTCGCGGTGACGCAGCAGCAGCTCGAGCAAGGCGAATTCTTTGGCGGTGAGATCGATCGACCGGCCGGCGCGGCTGACGCGCCGGGCGCCGAGATCCACCTCGAGATCCGCGACGCGCAGGATGGTGGGAGTGAGTGCCAGCGCACGGCGGCGCGCGAGCGCCTGGAGCCTGGCGACCAGCTCGCGAAAAGCGAATGGCTTGGTGAGATAGTCGTCGGCACCCACCGCGAGGCCGCGGACGCGATCGTCCACGGCGTCGAGCGCCGTCAGCATCAGCACCGGCACGCCGACTTTTTGACGGCGCAGATCGGCGCAGAGCTCGAACCCGCTGCCGCCCGGCAGCCGGACGTCGAGGATGACGACGTCGTAGTCGCCGATCAACGCTTGCTCGCGCCCCTCGGCAAACCCGGCCGCCACCGTCGGGTCGATGCGATGCTCGCGCAAACCGTCACGCAGGAGACCCGCGAGCTGAGGGTCGTCTTCTACGATCAGCACTCGCACGAGCATAAGATAGGCGCGCCCCCGCCTCCGGTCACCCGGGGTCGGGGGGGGCGGGAGGGGGCGCGTGCTGTCTCCTGAAGCCGCTAGTTACCGCTGACGATGCGCTTGTAGCTGTCGGGATTCCATTTCGGCCGCTCGGCGCTGTTCGCGACGTCGAGGCCGAGGTAGAAGATGAGCTGCGCGACGCGCGACTCCTTTTCCGCGTCGATTTTGTCCGGCGAGTCACCCACCTTGTGGTAATCGACGTGGGTGCCGCTGAAGAAAAACAGGATCGGCACGCCTTTCTTGGCGAAGTTGAAGTGATCGGAGCGCCCGTAGAAGTTCTCGCCGGGCCACTTATCGTCGATCGGCTGCATGTTCAGCTCGCGATGCGCCGCGGCGACCCGGTTCAGAGTTGCGCCGAGATCCGAGTGTTCCTTCCCGATCGCGACGATGGTGTCCTTCCAGTTACGACCGATCATATCGATGTTGAGATCGGTGACGATGCTGGTGATCGGCACCGTGGGATGATCGACGAAGTACTGGCTGCCCCACAGTCCTTTTTCCTCGCCGCTCACGTTCAGAAAGATGATCGAACGCCGGGGCCGCGGCCGCAGCTCCGCGAATGCCTCGGCGATCTCCACCACGGCGGCCGTGCCTGAACCGTCGTCGTCCGCGCCGTTGCAAATCGAGTCTGCCCCCTCGGCCTGGCAGCTGCCGCTGCCCCGTGGTCCCGCGACTCCGATGTGATCCATGTGCGCGCTGAAGACCACGTACTCGTTCTTGAGCGTCGGATCGCTGCCCTCGAGAATGGCAACCACGTTGGGCGCGGACTTCTTCTCGCGCGTGGCCATCCGCGCGTGCACGTGCAGCTGGACGTCTTCCAACGGCCTCGCCTCGAACGCCGCGGCGGACTGCGCGCCGGTCAGATCGAGCCCGAATGGCGCCACGATCGGCTGGAACGACGACATCCGCATCAGTAGGATCGGCCCACCGACGGAATTATTGGGGTCGCGGGACTGCGGCCGATTTCTGCGACTGACGATCCTCGACCAGTCGGAGTCATCGGCGGACGTGAGCAGTACGACCCCGGCGGGCTTCCAGGAGAACAGCCGCTGCCGGTCACGAAAGCGGGGGCTCGCGAAGATCACCATCTTGCCGGCGAACGTCGCCGTGTCCGCCGTCAGCGGACCGGTCAAGGGACCCGTGACCAACACCACGCCGCCCGCGTAGTCGCCGCTTTCAAAGTTGTTATCGGAAAACAGGAAGTCCTGCCCGTACTTCAGCGTGGCGCCGCCGCCGCCGTGCACGAATGCCACCGAGCTCTCGGCGACGACTTGCACACGATCCAGCGAGTAGCGCTGAATGAAGGTCCCGTTGTCGCCACCTGGCGTGAGGCCCAGCCGGCGGTACTCGCGCCCGATGTAGGCTGCGACCTTGTCGAGCTCGGCACTCGGTGTGTCGCGACCACGCATGGAATCATCGGCAATGATCCCGATGCGCCGGCGGATATCGGCCGGCAGGATAGTTTGCGCCGTCCGCTGCACATCGGCCGGTGATTGGACGAACAGGGCGTTCGAGAGCAACAGCATTGCGAGCAAGACAGCCTCAAGAAAAGGAAGGGATGAAAAAGCTAACGCGCCCGATCGTGTGAGACTACGATCGGGCGCGTCAGGTTTCAGTCTGAACGTTCAAGGCTTGCGACGCCGCACCTCAGGCTCATCGCGCGGCTTTGGTGATTCGCGCGGCGGATCGCGGCGCGGCTCGGCGCGTGGCTGTGGTTGGCTACGCGGCTCGTTGCGCGGCTCGGCGCGTGGCTGTGGCTGGCTGCGCGGTTCATTCCGCGGTTCCACTCGCCGCGGCTCGCTGCGCGGTTCATTGCGCGGCTCGACCCGCCGTGGCTCGTCACGACGCGGCTCCGACCGCGGCTCCACGACGCGGGGTTCTACGCGGCGCGGCTGGTCGTCACGCGTCGGGGGCTGAACGCGAGGCTGGTCCCGCGGCGGCAGAACCATCGGCCGGTCGGAAGGCTTGCTGTCCTGCCGGTCCGGACCGTCGGGCCGGTCGCGACGACCGCCACGGTTGCCGCGGTCATCATTGCCGCGATTCCCGCGGTCGTCGTTCCCCCGATTGCCGCGATCGTCGTTGCCGCGGTTTCCGTGATCGTTGCCGTTATTGCCGCGATCATCACCGCCGTTGTTGTGGTCGTCGCCGGGACGACCGCGACGGTCCCGCACGTTGGGCGGCGGCACGCTGCCGAGCCCGCCGATATCCCGGCCCGTGACGCCGCGGCGCGTGTTGTCGTTGACCGGGCGCTCGCGCTCGCGAGAGACGAAGCCCTCACGGCTGGGACGATCGGTGCCCCAGTCCTTAAAAATGAAGCGCGGCTGCGGACGGTAGGGCCGCACGAACACGGTGCGGCTGCCGCCGTAGTAGCGGTACGGATAGTACCAGGGATCGTCGTACACGACCATGCGGAAGCGCACGCACGAGTTGAAATAGGGATCCCAGTAGGGGTAGCTGACATAGGTGTGACAGTCATAGCACAAGAAGCGCGGATAGTCGTAGTGCTGACCGACATTGTACGAGATGACGTCGTAGTCCCAATCGACGTACCCGTCCGGTACGATACGCTCCGCGAGATCGGTCATGGCAACGTACGGATCACCGCGTACGCGACCATCCGCGATCACGCGATAGTCCCAGTGCTGACCGCTTTCGATCTGGTCGTAGACGAACGGATCAGCGGAGGCCACCGCGAAGAGGTAGCCAACGCCTGGGTAGTCATCGATGGTGAAGGCTTCGCGGGCGAGCTCACTTCCATCGACTTCGAGGTCTCGGCCGCTGCGCGCGAAGTTGTCTTCCCACGGATCCCGCGGGAACAACACGCGAATCCGACCATCCGTATCCACTCGGAAGATCGTGACGTAGGCATCCTGATCGAGGCGGAAATACAGCCGGACCCGCTCACCGCGGGTATAGACGGCCGCGTCGCCGCGGTTCGTCCACAACTCGACTTTCGGCCGGTACAAGCTCGGATCCCGCGCCGTGGACGTAGACAGGACGGCCAAGCTGAGCATCGCCAGGTTTGCGAACATAGAGCCTCCCGCCCCAGGTAAGGCAGAGACTGTGCCAGCGGCATAATACGCGTAAATTATATTGCTATAATGACTTGGCTCGATTGTGATCCATCTCAGCTGTCCCATGGCAAGGACATTTCTTGGCGCAGCGCCTAGACCTGCTCGATCCGGCCGAGGTCGCGCGCCTCGGTGGCATCGAAATCGTGGCCGAGGGCGTCGTTGAGGGGTTCCTCGCCGGGCTGCATCGGTCGCCCTTCCGCGGGTTCTCGGTGGAGTTCACCGAGCACCGTGCCTACCAGGCGGGCGATGAGCTGAAGTACCTCGACTGGCGGATCCTGGGGCGCTCCGATCGACTGTTCGTAAAGCAATTCGAGGAAGAGACGAATCTCCGCTCCATGATTTTGGTCGACGCGAGTCGATCCATGGCGTGGCAGGGTACGCCCGAACGCCTGACCAAGCGTGCCTACGCGGATCGACTGGCCGCCGCGCTAGCGCTGATTCTGTTGCGGCAGCGCGATGCGACAGGACTCGTGACTTTCGATGAGCAAGTGCGTCAGGTGATCCCGGCGCGGGTGAAGGCCGGTCAATGGACTCGCATCGTGCGTGGTTTGCTCGACACCCCAGATGGCCAGGGGACCGCGGCACACGCCGCGCTGCAGCGCTTGACCGCCTTGCTCGCTCGGCGCGGAATGGTCGTGCTGATCTCGGATCTGTTGTTCGACCGAGAGTTGGCACTCGCTGCGCTGCGATATCTCCGGCATCGCGGCCACCAGGTCGTCGTCTTTCACCTAATGGACCCAGCGGAAGTCGAGCTCAGCGGTCCGCCGGAAGTGCGGTTCAAAGATCCAGAATCCGCCGTGAGCGTCGTGGTACGGCCGCGCGAGCTGGCTCGCGCGTACGCGGACACGGTGCGTCGCGAAATCGCCGCGTGGCGGAAAGCGTGCCGGCGGCACGGCATCGCGTACCACCACATCCAGACCGACATGCCCTTCGGCCTCGCGCTGCGCCTGCTGACGTGAGCTTCATTCACCCGCTGGCACTCCTGGGACTCGCCGCCGCCGCGATCCCGGCATTGCTTCACCTGTTGCAGCGACGCATTCCCCCCGAGCTCGATTTCCCACCGATTCGCTATCTGAGCGCCGCTGAGCGAGAGAGCGCTCGCCGGCTGAAGCTCCGCCACCTCTTGCTGCTGATTCTGCGCACGGCGCTGATCGTGGTAATCGTGCTCGCGGTGGCGCGGCCGTTGGTACCGCTGCGCGGCGGTGGCGCGCATCAGCCGACGGCCGCCGTCATCATTCTCGATAATTCTCCGTCCTCTGGGGCAATCGTCGATGGCGTCGTCGTCCTCGACCGGTTGCGCGTGGCGGCGCGCTCGTCCCTTGCACGCACGACGTCCGCCGATCGCGTGTGGCTGATGCTGTGCGACGGCGTGCTGCGCGGGGGCACGCGCGAAGCGCTGCTCGCCACGGTCGACAGCACACATCCTGGCTGGCTACGGCTGGATCTGGTACAAGCCGTCGAACGCGCCTCCCGCATGGTGAATGCGCAACCGTTAGTCGGCCGGGAAGTGCACGTGCTCAGCGACGGGCAGCGCACGGCGCTCGCAACGAGTCGGGCCACGGTGCCAAGCGGGGTCCGGGTGCTGGCGCTCGCTCCAGGACGCGGGGCATCCAATCGTGGAATCGCGGCAGTCACGGTCTCCGAGGGAGCCGCGGTCATCGAATTGAGCGGCTCGATGCTCGACAACGGGGGAACACCCCAGCCTGTGCCCGTCACGATCCGCATCGGCGCCGGCCCCAACCGTGGAGAAATCGCCGCCCGCGGGTTGGCGACGCCGAGCCGGGAGGGCACGGACAGAGCGACGCGAGCGGCGGTAACCGTGTCGCTGCCTGTACAATCGCTTGCGCCAGGTTGGTGGGTTGGCGAAGCGGCGCTCGAGCCCGACGAGCTGCGCGCCGACGACCGCAGGCCTTTCACCTGGCGCGTGGCACCGCCCGCGAAGGTCATGGCGGCGCCCAGTGCTGGATCGTTTGTCTCGGCGGCGCTCGACGTGCTCCAGGCGGGCAGGCACATCGTCGATGGCCGCGACGTCGTGATCGGCGGCGGTGACGTCCCCACCAGTCCCCACGCAATCGTACAGCCGCCCGAGGATCCGGCGCTCCTCGGACAGGCGAATCGCGCGCTGGCGTCGCGCGGTGTGCCGTGGCGTTGGGGTCAACTGGCGACCCCTGGAGTGCTCTCATCGACCGATTTGACAGTGCTCAGTCGCGTGCCGGTCATGCGGCGATATCGCATAGAGGGAGCGGGAAGCAGGGAGCAAGGAGCAGACGCCGTGCTGGCGACCGTCAATAGCGAGCCGTGGCTCGTGCGCTCGGGCAGTGTCGTGGTGCTCGGCAGTCGACTGGACACCGCCTGGACGGCGTTGCCGGCCACGCCGGGGTTCGTGCCGTTCATCGATGCGCTCGTCAATCGGATTGTGATCGGTGAAGCCGAAGTAGCCTCTGCCGAAGGCGCGCCGCGCGTGGAGTTCCGCTCCCGCGGAACGGATACGATCGGAGCGAGAGTTTTCGGTCCCGACGCGCGCGAGTCCGACCTCACGCCTGCCTCGACCGCGCTGGTCACGGCCGCGCTGGGCGGCAAGGACCGTACATCGGTGCTGAGTGCCGATCGACTTGTCGCCGAGGGCTTCTCGGGCACGCGGCGCGCCGACGCGAGCGGGATCCTGCTAGTCCTGGCCTTGCTGCTCGCCGCCGCCGAGCTGGGGGTCGCGACCCGGACGCGCTGATGCCGCTCGCCTTTGTGCTCGCGAGGTTCCACGACCTTCCCGCCGCGCGCTCGCTCATCGGGCGCCTGCCTTCGCCCGGAAAACGCATCGGGGTGGGCGGGCTTCCCGGTTCGAGCCCGGCTGTGCTGGTCGCAACGCTTGCCCGGGCGTTGCCGCAGCGTGTTTTCACCGTCGTCGCTCCGACTCCAGCGGACGGGGAGCGCTGGCTCGCGGATCTGCAGACGCTCCTGGGACCGGAGTCGATGGCGCTTTATCCACAGCGCGAGTCGCTCGGCGCCGAGGAGCCGCATTACGAGCTGGCGGGCGAGCGCATCGAGACGATCGAGGCGCTGCTGCGCGGAGCGGTCCGTGTGCTGGTCACGACCGCCCGGGCGAGCGCCGAGCGGACGGCAGTCCCGGCGGCATTGGAGCAGGCGCGACTCGTGATCGAAGTCAGTAAAGAGGAAAGGAGCCTCACCGACACGGCGCAGCGGCTCGATCAGATGGGCTACGAGCGCGTCCCAACCGTCACTGAAGTCGCCCAGTACAGCGTACGCGGCGGCATTCTCGACGTTTACGGATTCGGCATGGCGGCGCCGGCGCGCATCGAATGGTGGGGTGACGAGATCGCCTCGGTCCGCAGCTTCGATCTCGACACACAACGCTCGGGCGACGCGCTGGATCGGGTGACCGTTCTCCCGGTGCGTGCGGAATCGGTGATCGCAGAGGGGGCGCAGCATGCTGCGCCCCTACACTCCAACCTCCTAGACCTGCTCCCGACCGACACGATCGTCATCACGGATCAGGAATCCGCCGTGGAGCGCGAGGTCGAAAGAGCATGGGCGGATGCGGCGCACCATCTCGAGGTCGCCCGCCGGATGGGAGAAGAGCCGCCGGCCCGTGAGGACCTGCTCATAGACCCGGGAGCATGGCGTGCACGGCTTAACGGCCTGGCGCGCATCGCAGTATCGGATGCGGAGACCGAGCAGCGCTTTCCACTCGCCCCGCCCGAGCACATCGACCGTGACTTGAAGCGGCTGCGGCAGATCGTCGCCCAGCCTCCGCCGACCGTGATCCTCTGTGACAACGAGGGACAGCTCGAGCGATTGGAAGAACTGATCGGCTCTGATCGTGCGACGCTGGCGGTCGGGGCCCTCGACGGTGGCTTCATCATGCCGACGCTGCGAGTTCTCACCGATCACGAGATTTTCCGCCGGGCACGACGGCTGCGGCGCCCGCGTCGCTATCGCAGCGCCATCTCGACCGCCGCCTCGCGGCCACTGACCCCGGGTGGGTACGTCGTGCATCTGGAGCACGGGATCGGGATCTACCGCGGTCTGCAGACGATCACCGTCGGCGCGGAGGGGGGGGGGGTGACGCTCGAGGTCGCGGTCGTGGAGTACGAAGGTGGGGACCGGCTCAACGTGCCGCTCTACCGGATCGATCAGCTCGAGCCCTACCGCACCGCGGGCGACGGCGACACGCCGCCGCCGCGTCTCCACCGGCTCGGCGCCAAGACCTGGCAGCGGCAGCGGGACAAGACGCGGGCCGCGATCCGGGCGATGGCCGCGGAGTTGCTGGACCTCTACGCGCGACGCCAGCTCGCCACGGGCTTTTCCTTCCCTCCCGATACGCCGTGGCAGCGCGAGCTGGAGTCCGCCTTCCTTTATGAAGACACCCCGGACCAGCGGCGCGCCTCGGACGAGGTCAAGCGGGACATGGAGCGTGCCCGTCCGATGGACCGGCTGCTCGTCGGCGACGTCGGATACGGGAAGACCGAGGTCGCCGTGCGGGCGGCATTCAAGGCGGCGCAGGCGGGGAAGCAAGTCGCGGTCCTCGTGCCCACGACGATTCTCGCCGAGCAGCACGGCCGCACCTTTCGCGAGCGGCTCGCCGATTACCCGGTGCGCATCGAGGTATTGTCACGCTTTCGCAGCACCAAGGAGACGGCTCCGCTGGTGGAGCGCCTCGCCGCCGGCGAGGTCGATATCGTCATCGGGACCCACCGGTTGCTCTCGGCGGACGTCACGTTCAAGGATCTTGGTCTGCTGGTCGTCGACGAGGAGCATCGCTTCGGCGTGCGGCACAAGGACCGGCTGAAGGCGCTCAAGCTGAGCGTGGACGTATTGACGCTCACCGCCACACCGATTCCGCGAACCCTGCACCTCTCCCTAGCCGGCCTGCGCGACCTGGCGCTGCTCGAGACCGCGCCGAAGGACCGCTCTCCCGTCCTGACATTCGTCGAGCCCTGGGACGATGCGCTGCTCGAGGAGGCGATCGCACGGGAGCTGGATCGCGGCGGCCAGGTCTATTTCGTCCACAACCGCATCGAGACGATCGAAACGGTGGCGGCGCGAGTGCGCTCGCTCGCGCCGCGCGCGCGGCTTGCGGTGGCGCACGGGCAGATGCGCGAGACGGATCTCGAGGCCGTGATGGGCCAGTTCGTGCGTGGCGAGGTGGATATCCTCGTCTCCACGATGATCGTCGAATCGGGCCTCGACGTGCCCAACGCGAACACGATGATCGTGGACCGGGCCGACCGCTTCGGTCTCGCCCAGCTGTATCAGCTCCGCGGGCGGGTCGGGCGGAGCCACCGGCGGGCATTCTGCTATCTGCTCGTTCCCGATCAGGTCGATGCCCAGGCGGAGGAACGTTTGCAGGTGCTCGAGCATCATACTGATCTAGGATCGGGCTATCGCATCGCGCTGCGGGATCTGGAGCTCCGTGGCGCGGGGAATCTGCTCGGAGGCGAGCAGTCGGGGCACGTGCAGGCGGTCGGCTTCGACATGTATCTGCGGTGGCTGGAAGAAACGGTACGCGGGCTGAAACACGGGGAGCAGGGAGTTGGGAGCAGGGAGCAATTCTCCCCACCGGACGTGACGCTCGACGCGCCCGCGCATTTGCCGGATGAGTACGTCGCCGACGATGACGCGAAGCTCAATTTATACCGGCGGCTGGCGCGGGCTGAGCAACCAGGTGAGATTCAAGCCGTTCGTGACGAGCTGCGTGACCGTTTCGGGCGATTACCGGCTGCCGCTGAGCGGCTTCTGCTCGTCGCCGAGCTGCGTGCGCTGGGTGCTCAGGTCGGTTTGGAGACGGTCTTGATCAAGGGCGACGAAGCGCGGCTCACGTTTCGGCGCGACGCGTCGCCGCGTTTGGCGGGCCTGCAGGTGGCCCTCGAGGCGGTGCAGTTCGAAGCGGACGTGCGGCGCGCGATGCCGCTCTCCCTCAGGCTCCGCCGGCTCGGCGGAGAGTCGATCGGCCCCGGCCTGGTCCGGGCGCTCACGGCCGTTCTGCGTGACCATCACGGTTAACGAGAGAAAGAGGAAGCGGATGCGACGTTTGAGTCTGGTGTTGCCGGCGCTGACCTCACTGACACTATGCGGGTGCAACGCGCTGCGCGACGCGTTCTCGTCGCGCGCGGACGTTGTGGCACGCGCCAATGGCCAGACCTTGACGGTGGAACGGCTCGGCGGGTGGGCGGGCGAGAGCAAGCAGGTGCCACTCGATCCAATGACGTTGACCCGCGTGTCGCGCTACTGGGTCGAGTACTCCCTGTTTGCGGAAGCGCTGGCGTCCGGCGAGAATCTCCGCGATTCCGCGACGGCGGCGACGGCGATGTGGCCGGTCGTGTCCAGACTCAAGTGGCAACGCTTCCACGACCGGATCGTTACGGGCAAAGACCTGACGCCTCAGCAACTGGATTCCGCCTATCAGAGCGGGCCATACCGCGTGTTCCAGCACATCCTCTTCCGGGTGCTGCCCCCGCAGGGCAGCAAAACGACGGACGCGAACCAATTGATCAGAATCGACGCGCAGAAGCGCCGCCAAGCCGTACAGCTGCTGCCACAGGTGCGTACCGCCGGCGCTCGGTTCGCGCAGCTCGCCTCACGGTATTCAGAGGATCCCGCGTCGAAGGTCGACGGCGGATCGCTGGGGCTCTCGACGCGAGGCCAGTATGTTGCGGAGTTCGATGACGCGGCCTGGCAGCTCGCGCCGGGCGGCGTCAGCGAGGTGGTGAAGAGCCAGTTTGGCTATCACATCATTCGTCGTCCACCGCTGGCCGAGGTGCGGGATTCGTTCCGCATCGGTCTCCAGGAACGGGTGTCGCGCCACGCCGACTCGATGTACGCTGACAGCCTCGTCATCAGGCGAAAGATCCAACCGGTGAGCGACGCGCCCGCCATCGCGAAAGCGGCCGCGCAGGACATGGATGCCGCTCGCTCCAGCAACCGGGTGCTCGTGAAGTATCGCGGTGGATCGCTGAAGGTGCGGGACTTCGCGCGCTGGTTGAACGCCCTCGATCCCCAGATCATCAGCGCGCTGCCTCAGGCGAACGACGAGCAGATCAACCAGTTCCTGAAGTCGTTGGCGCAGCAGCAGCTCATGCTGGAGCTGGCGGACTCCGCCAAGGTCGCGCTCACTGCGGAGGACTGGCAGCGTGTGCGCGAGGAGCACGACTCCACGATGTTGATGATCACGAATATCCTGAACCTGTCGCCGGAGATGCTCCGCGATTCGGCCGGCAAGACGCCTGATGAGCGCGTCACTTTCGCGCTGGGACGGGTGAACGACTATTTCGATCGCGTGTTCCATGGACGGGCCCGGTTCTATCCGCTGCCCGCCTTCCTGGCCGATACTCTGCTCGCGGACGCGCACTGGGATGTGGACGCGGCGGGCGTACGGCGGGCGGTCGAGCGGGGCCAGGAGATTCGCTCCGATTCGGCCCAGACATCCAACGCGCCGCGTATTGCGCCCGCACCTGGACCCGCGCCGATCGACACGACGAAACGGCAGGCGCCGCGATGAAGGCGCTTGGTTTTCTCCTGGCGGCGTCGATGGTCGCAGCGACCGCTGCCGCACAAACACTCGATCGGATCGTGGCGATCGTCGGCACGCGTCCCATTCTCGCGTCGCAAATCGAAGAGGAAATGGTCCAGCAGCAAGCTCAGGGACAGACGCTGCCAACGGACTCCGCCGGGCTTGCGGCCATGCGGCGGCAGGTCCTCGATCGACTGATCGAACTCGAGATTCTGGTGCAGCAGGCGGAGCGCGATACTTCGATCAAGGTGACGGACCAGGAAGTTCTCGATCAGGTGGAGCAGACGTATCAAAACGTCCGCAAGCAATTCACCTCGGAGAACGATTTCCGCGATCAGATTCGCCAGGCGCGTTTCGGATCGGTCGAAGAGTGGCGGCGCTGGCTGGCCGACGAACAGCGCAGGCAGCTGTATGCGCAGCGCTTGATCGAGGCGCAGCGGCAGAAGGGGAAGCTCCGCCCGATTCCGCCGACTGATGCGCAAATGCGCGAGTTCTGGGAACAGAACAAGGAGCAGCAGCCGAAGCGGCCCGCGACGGTGTCGTTCCGTCAGATCGTGCTCAAGCCGGCGCCGGATTCGGCCGCACGGCAGCGGGCGTTCCAGCTCGCCGAGTCGCTCGTCGTGGCGCTGCGGCACCCCGGCGCCGATTTTGCGGCGGCGGCGAAGAAGTTCTCGGGCGACAGCGCCTCTGCGGCCCAAGGCGGCGAGCTGGGGTGGTTCCGCCGCGGCGTGATGGTCAAGGAGTTTGAGGACGTCGCGTTCCGAATCCGTCCCGGAGAGATCGCGGGCCCCGTCGAGACATCGTTCGGATTCCACATCATCAACGTCGAGCGCACGCAGCCGGCCGAGATTCTGGCGAGGCACATTCTCGTCGTTCCCGAAGTCAGCGCGGCGCAAATTGCGATCGCCCGTCATCGCGCTGATTCGCTCCACGACGCGCTGGCCCGCGGCGGCATCAAGGCGTCCTTCGATTCCCTGGCGAAGCTCTACGCCGATCCACAGGAGCCCAAGCTGGCCGAGGAGGCACCGCTCACCGACCTCCCGCCGGAATACCAGAAGGTGGTCACGACGGATACGACGGTGGGACTGAAGCCGGTCATCGTCCAGGGGGCTGATACACCGCGCACCAAGTTCGTGGTCCTCGAGATCACCGCGCGCCACGACGCGGGTGAGTTGTCGTTCGAGGACGTGAAGATCCGGATCAAGCAGTCGCTGGGTGACCAGCTCGCCATCCGGCATTTCATCGATCAACTGCGGCGTCAGATTTACATCGAGATCAAACTCTAGCCTTGGCTCCTCCCCCTTCTCGGCCGCGCCTGGCGGTGGCCGTGGGCGATCCGCGAGGGATCGGCCCCGAAGTGGTGCGCAAAGCGCTGCGGCAACCCCTCGACGCGGATGTCCGCATCGTCGGTGGCTGGGAGGAGGGAGCCAAGATGCCAAGCGACCTCGAGGCGGGTCGGGCGGCCGCCCAAAACATCGAGGCCGCTGCGCGACTCGCGCTCTCCGGTGAAGCCGACGCGATCGTCACCGGACCCGTGAACAAGCTTGCCCTGCACGCCGCGGGCTATCGGTTTCCCGGCGTGACGGAATTCCTCGCCCATATCGTCGGTGATGTCCCGGTCGCCATGATGTTGACGACCGGACGGCTGCGGGTCGTGCTGGTGACGACGCACCTCTCGCTGCGGGACGCGATCGCCTCGGTGACGACCGAGCGCGTGGTGCAGGCGGGACGCATCGCGACCGATGCGCTGCGGCAATGGTGGGGCATCACCACGCCGCGCCTCGCCTTGTGCGCGCTCAACCCGCACGCCGGCGAAAGCGGACTCTTCGGCGACGAGGACGAACGCCTGCTGCGGCCCGCCGCGACGGCGCTCGACGCGGCGGGGCCGCTCCCCGCCGACACCGTGTTCGTGCGCGCGCTGCGCGGCGAGTTCGACGCCGTGCTCGCACCCTATCACGACGTGGGAATGACGGCGGTGAAGGTCTCGGGCTTCGGCACCGGGGTCAACGTGACGCTGGGGCTGCCGTTCATTCGCACGTCACCCGATCACGGGACGGCGTTCGACATCGCGGGGAAGGGAATCGCGGACGCGGGGTCGATGCGCGCGTCGCTGGAGCTGGCGGTGCAGCTGGTGGGTGCCCGCCAGCAGCGAGGCGACTAGCTCGACGGCTCCGGTACGTGCGTGGTCGCCGGCCAGACGCGCACTCTCCCCACGCGCCGGCCATCCATTTCCAGAATCTCGAACGTCGCGCCCTGCAGATTGACGCGGTCGCCCACTTTCGGAAGCCGGCCGAGCCGCCCGAACAGCAGCCCGCCAATCGTGGTGTAGTCCGCGTCGTCGAGGTGAAGCTTGAGCAGGCGGTTGACGTCATCCACTTCGGCACTGCCGGGCAGAATCGGCACGCCGCTCCCTGCGCTGCCCGCCGCGGTCCCCGGCCCGGCGGCCGGAGCCTGGTCGTACTCGTCGTAGATCGGCCCGACGATTTCCTCGAGCAGATCCTCCATCGTGACGAGCCCGGCGGTTCCGCCGAATTCATCGAGCACGATGGCGAGATGCACCTTCTGGCGTTTCATGTCCGCCAGGACGTCTTCCACCTCCCGCGTGCCGGGGACGAAGAAGGCGGGCCGCGCGATGTCCTGCACGGGGGCTTCGGCGCCGGACAGCAACCCCCGCAGGATATCCTTGGCGTGGACGATACCGATGACATCGTCGAGCGACTCGCCGGTCACCGGATAGCGCGATCGTCCCGCGGCGGCGACCCGGTCGGCGGCCTCGGCGAGGGATGCCTGGGCGGGTAACGCGACCATCTGTGTGCGTGGCGTCATCACGTCGCGGGCATTCTTCTCGCTGAACTCGAAGACGCCTTCGAGCAGTCGCGCATCGCCCGCGCCGAGGCCGCCGGTCTTGCGGCTCTGCTGGACCAGCATCCGGATTTCCTCGGGCGAATGTACCCGATCGAGCTCGGGGTTCGAGCTTTTGATGCCGAGGAAGCGCAATACGAGGCGGGCGCTGACATTCAACAGGAAATTGAACGGTCGCGTGATCCACGAAAACACGATGAGCGGCGTCGCGACCCACCGGCTGGTGGCCTCGGGATAGGTGATCGCCCAGGTCTTGGGGACCAGCTCCCCGAACACCACGTGAAGGAACGAGATCGTGCCGACAGCCACGACGGAGGCAATGCCGCCGCGTGTCAGAAACTCGAGCCCCGAGGGCAGTGCCGCGAACCAATCGCGAAACAGATGCGCGACGGTATCCTCGGCGACGTAGCCCAGCAGGATGGACGTCAGGGTGATGCCGAGCTGCGTCGCCGAGAGGAGGCGATAGAGCTCCCCGAGTGCCTTTCGCACGATGCGCGCCTTGCGATCGCCCCGCCGGATCATGGCCTCGATCCGTGTGCGTCGGGATGCGACGAGCGCGAATTCCGCCGCCACGAAGAAGGCGTTGGCCAGGACGAGCGCGACGATGGCCAGCAGCCGCAGGCCCAGGACGTTCACGGCCTAATAGTATTAGATTTGCGCCGAGGACACATCCGTGCTGCCCGCTGAAGCCCACTGTACCTATCGCGCGCCCATCAACGTCGAGACTCGACGGCGCCTGACACTCGCGCTGGCCATCACCGCGGTCGTCATGTTGGTCGAGCTGATCGGCGGGTGGCTCGCCGGCTCCCTGGCACTGCTGGCGGATGCCGCGCATATGCTCGCCGACGTCGCGGCCCTCGGCCTGGCGCTCGTCGCCGCGTGGATCGCGCAACGGCCGGCCACCCCAGAGCGCTCGTTCGGGTTCATGCGGCTGGAGATTCTCGCGGCGCTCATCAATGGTGCGGTGCTGTTCGCCATCGCGATCGGCATCGGAGTCGAGGCGTGGCACCGGCTGCGTGTGCCGCAGTTCGTGAACGGACCCTTGCTGCTGGGCGTCGCGGCGATCGGCTTCGTCGCGAATCTCGCTGCCGTCGCCGTGCTGCACCGCGGGCATGAGCACTCGCTCAACCAGCGGGGCGCGTACCTGCACGTGCTGGGTGATCTCCTCGGTTCCGTCGGCGCGCTCATCGCGGGCGTCATCGTGCTCACGTCAGGCTGGGTGATGGCCGATCCGCTGATTTCCGTACTGATCGGGGGGCTGGTCCTGGTCAGCGCCTGGCGACTGGTCAAGGAAAGCACTGACGTGCTGCTCGAGGCGACGCCAAGACACATCGCGCTGTCGGACGTGCACGAGCGCATCGCGTCGGTGCCGGGTGTCGAGTCGGTCCATGACCTGCATCTGTGGACCGTGACGAGCGGGGTCGTGGCGATGAGTGGGCATCTGGTAGTGAAGAACCCGACCGACAATCAGCCTGTGCTGGAGGCGGTGCAGGACCGGATGCGAGCGCTGGGGATTGCGCACGTCACGGTGCAGGTGGAGAGGGATCCGACTTGCGAGTAGGCCTACCGCGCCCTTCCAGGCGGGCTCCGTTGTCGTAGCTTCCGCACCGCCATGCACGACCGTCCCTGGTACAACCACTACGATCCGGGCGTGCCGCCCGACGCGATCTTCAAGGATCTCACACTCCCGCAGTTCCTCGAGCGCGCGGCGGCGAGCTTCCCCGACACGACCGCGGTCGTCTTCCTGAACGGCCGGCTCACCTATCGTGAACTGAAGGATCGGGTGGATCGCCTCGCCACCGCGCTTGCGGGCATGGGCGTTACTAAAGGCACTCGGGTGGCGATACAGCTGCCCAATCTTCCCCAAACGGTCATCGCCTACTACGCCGTCGTGCGGCTCGGCGCGCAGGTCGTGCTCACGAACCCGCTCTACACGGCGCCGGAGATGGAGCACCAGTGGAAGGACTCCGGGTGCACGGTCGCCGTGGTCGCGGACTTCACGTACGACCAGAAGATCAAGGATAATCGCTCGCGGTTGCCGATCTCGGACTACGTCATCGCTTCGATCCCGGAGTACCTGCGGTTCCCGCTCAACGTGCTCGCGCCGCTCAAGCTCAAGCGGCAGAAGCCGCTCCCGGCCATCGCCAAGGTCAGGTCCGGTCCCGGGGTCCACTTCTTCAAGCGCCTCATCGCGGAGACGGACCCCCGGCCCCCGGCGGTAAGCCTCGGCCTCGACGACGTCGCGGTGCTTCAGTACACAGGCGGTACGACGGGCGTCTCCAAGGGCGCGATGCTCACCCACCGGAACCTCTCCTACAACGTCCAGCAGGCGCGCGCGTGGCTGCCGGCGCTCCGCGATGGGCGGGAGGTGATGCTCACTGCGCTCCCGATCTTCCACGTGTTCGGAATGACGGTCTGTATGAACCTCCCGGTTCACATCGCCGCGACGATGGTGCTGCTTCCCAACCCGCGCGACGTCCCGGCGATCGTGAACGCCATCGAGCGGCACCGCGTCACGATCGCGCCACTCGTGCCGGCCCTGTTCAACGCGATCAACCAGTTTCCCGGCGTGGCGCGCCGCGACCTCTCGAGCGTTGCGGTGTGCGTGTCCGGCTCCGCGCCGCTGTCGGTGGACGTCCAGCAACGCTTCGAGGGGCTGACCGGTGGCAAGATCTGTGAGGGATTTGGGCTCACGGAGACGTCGCCGATAACACACATCAACCCGCTGCAGGGTCTGCGGAAGATCGGCACCATCGGCGTGCCCATCGTCAACACCGACTGCCGCATTGTGGATGCCGAGACGGGAACCCGCGACGTGCCGACCGGCCAGGAGGGGGAGCTGCTGATCAAAGGTCCGCAGGTCATGCGCGGATACTGGAACAAGCCGGACGAGACCGTGAACGCCATCCGCGACGGCTGGCTCCACACCGGCGACCTGGCTGCGATGGACGCGGACGGCTACTTCACGATTGTCGGCCGCAAGAAGGAGATGATCGACGCGAGCGGCTATAAGGTGTATCCCGACGAGGTCGACCGCGTGCTTATGAGTCACCCGGCCGTGCTCGAGGCGGCGACGATCGGCGTGCCGGATCCCAAGCGCGGCGAGACGGTCAAATCCTTCGTCGTGCTCCGCCCGGGCGCCAACGCGACTGCTGAGGAGCTGGTCGCCCACTCCCGCAAGAACCTCGCCCCCTACAAGGTCCCCAGGTCGATTGAATTCAAGCAGGAACTGCCCAAGAGCGCGGCGCTCAAGATCCTGCGGCGCGAGCTACTTGAGGCCGAGCTGCGCAAGCGTGAGAAGTGACGCAGTCCCTTGTTTCGGTCCAGCCACCCATTTATACTGCGCCCCTCAATTAAGGGACCCACGGGACGTAAGCCAGTGAAAATCCGTAACATCGCCATCATCGCCCACGTCGATCACGGTAAGACCACGCTCGTGGATCAGATGCTCCGCCAGGCGGGGGTGTTTCGCGCCAACCAGCAGGTGGCGGAGCGCATCATGGATTCGAATCCGCTCGAGCGGGAGCGCGGAATTACGATCCTGGCCAAGAATACTTCGGTTCGCTGGGGCGACACGAAAATCAATATCGTGGACACGCCGGGGCACGCCGACTTCGGCGGCGAAGTCGAGCGCATCCTGCGGATGGTGGATGGCTTCCTGCTCCTCGTCGATGCCGCCGAGGGGCCGATGCCGCAGACGCGCTTCGTTGCGGGCAAGGCCCTGGCGCTCGGCCTGAAGCCGATCGTGCTGGTCAACAAGATTGATCGGCCGGACGCTGAGCCGATGCGCGTCCATGACGAGGTGCTGGAGCTGCTGATGGACCTCGAGGCGGCGCCGGAGCAGTTCAACTGCCCTTTCCTTTATACCTCGAGCCGCCTGGGCACGGCGACGCTGGAGCTCGACGAGCCGGGAACGACATTGACGCCGCTGTTCGAAACGATTCTGGGAACGATTCCACCGCCGAAGGCCACGGAGGCCGGCCCGTTCCAGATGTTGATCTCGACGCTCGACTACTCGTCTTACCTGGGGCGGATCGGGATCGGGCGCATCGAGCGGGGCCAGGTGCACGTCGGGGACACGGTCGCGTTACTCCCGATCGGCGAGCCGGGTCCTGTGGGTGACGGCGCGTTCGAGCAGGCCAAGATCGTGAAGCTGTTCGCCTTCGAGGGCCTGGAGCGCGCCGAGCTCGAGACGGCGGCCGCGGGCGAGATCGTGGCCGTGGCGGGGCTGGCCGGTGTCGAAATTGGGAAGACGGTGACGGCGCCCGATCACCTGGACCGTCTGGCCGGCATCGCGGTCGAGGAGCCGACGATCTCGGTGGACATGCTGGTCAACAACTCGCCGCTTGCGGGCCGCGAGGGGAAGTTCGTGACCGGCCGGCAGCTGCGCGAGCGGCTGTATCGCGAGCTGGAGCGCAACGTCGCGTTGCGGGTCGAGGATACGGACACGCCGTACGCCTTCACGGTGTCGGGACGCGGCGAGCTGCACCTCGGCATCCTGATGGAGACGATGCGGCGCGAGGGGTACGAGTTTCAGGTGAGCCGGCCGCGGATCATCCCGCGGGAGGGTCGGAACGGCGAGCGGCTCGAGCCGTACGAGGAGCTGATGATCGACTGCCCCGAGGGGTACGTCGGGGTGGTAATGGAGAAGCTGGGCCCGCGGCGCGCGACGATGCTGGACATGAAGAACCCGGGGCTCGGCATGGTGCGGATGCGGTTCAAGATCCCCGCGCGGGGCCTCCTGGGGTACCGGTCGGAGTTCTTGACGGACACGCGGGGGACGGGGATCATCCACCACCGCTTTTTCGAGTACGATTTGTGGGCCGGCCCCTTGTCAGGCCGGAACCGGGGTGTGATGGTGGCCGACCGGGAGGGGGTAGTGGTGGCGTTCGCCCTCTTCAATCTTCAGGAGCGCGGTACCATGTTCGTACGGCCTGGGGATCCGGTCTATGAGGGGATGATCATCGCTGAGCATGTGCGCCCCGGCGATATGGACGTTAACGCGACGAAGGAAAAGAAGCTCACGAACATGCGCACCACGGCCTCGGACGAGATGATTATCTTGGAGCCGCCACGCCAGATGACCTTGGAGCTGGCGCTCGAGTACATCGAAGACGACGAGCTGATCGAGGTGACGCCGTCGTCGCTGCGGCTTCGCAAGCGTCTCTTGGGCGCGAGCGACCGCCGCAAGCTAGCCCGCAGCGAGAAGCGGGCGTTGTCGGAGGAGTAGGAGCAGGGAACGGGTCCCGGAGTTCGGTCGTTCGACGTAAACCTCAGCCGGAGGTGGGCAATGCTGGCCCGCGAGACGTCGGCGAACTGGTCGCTCAAGCGCAGGAGCGACGACGTCGACGAGGAGTTCGGAGAATTCGAAGAGGACAAGGAACTCGACGAAGACTTCGACGATGATCTGGATGAAGACGAACTCGACGATGAGGATCTGGACGAAGACGATTACGACGACCTCGACGACGAGTTCGACGAGGGGGAAGAGGACGACTTCCGGCCCAAGAAGGGACCGAAAAGAGAATGGGAATAGGGACTCGGGATTGGCGTCCCTAGCCCCCAGCCGGGCCTGTAGCTCAGGTGGTTAGAGCGCACGCCTGATAAGCGTGAGGTCGGTAGTTCAACTCTACCCAGGCCCACTGGATACTGCTAACCACGTCAAGGAAAGACGTCGCATCAACGGCGTCGAATGAATGGCGTCAACGAAGCGTCGAGCACTGCGCCGAACAGACCCCGTGGGCACTGCTCGGCGCTTTTGGTTTTGTGCCCCCGGGGGGCTGGCCGCTCCCGAGTTTGATACGCACGTTTCCTAGGTCCCGACCCTAGGGAGGCGCGCATGCCCAGCTCGCCGAAAGCGATTCCGTCCACCGAGCCCCCGGTCCCGCCGGGTGGCTGGAGTGCCGAGCCCCGACCGGCGACCGCCGATATCGACGTCTTCGGTCTCACCGACCCCGGGCGTGTGCGGCGGGACAATCAGGACCACTTCCTGATCGCAAGCCTCCACAAGCTGCTCCGCGTCCATCAGTCGAGCATCCCGCCCGACGACCTGACGCCGCTTATCACGGAGTCGCGCGGGTTCGTGTTTCTGGTGGCGGACGGCGTTGGCGGGCGGCCCGACGGCGCACAGGCGAGCGGCACGGTGATCCGGGCCATCGCCCACTACGTGACGCATCTGACCGACCTGTATCGCCGTCTCGATCCGGATCGGGAAGACGACTTCCTCTCAGAGCTCGAGCGCGCCGTGTTGAAGACGCATGACGTCCTGCTGGAAGAGGGCCGACGCGAATACGGCGGCAAGGGTGGGGCGACGACTCTCACCATGCTGTTCGCGCTGTGGCCGCGTGCCTACGTGGTCCACCTCGGCGATTCGAGCTGCTTCCGGCTGCGAGACGGGCGCCTGGAACGGATGACGCGCGACCAGACCGTGGCTGAGGATCTGGTGCGGGCGGGGGCGCTCCGCCGGTCGGAGGTCCGCCACTCCCCGCTCACCAACGTGCTCGCGAGCGCATTGGGAGGACCGGAAGCGACGCCGCTGACGCTCGCGACCGACGCACGGCGGGACGACGTGGTGTTGCTGTGCACCGACGGCCTGACCAAGCACGTGCCGGAGGATGAGATCGCCGATCGGCTGCGCACACTACAATCGTCGGAACAGGTGTGCCGCGATCTCGTGCGTCTGGCCAACGAGCGCGGCGGCACAGACAATGTGACCGTGCTGGTGGGCAGGGTCCGTTCGTCGCGCTGAAGCGTTAGACCGCGAGGCGCAGCGGTTGGCGTCGTCGCGCTGACTCAGCGACCGCATTGGTCATCCTGACGACCGCCTGATACACGGAATCGGGCGTGGCGCCGCCGAGCATCGCCGCCCAGGGTGGCGAGACGTGCATGATCGCGGCGTCGGCGTGCGGCGCCCAGTTGTTGATCGCGATGATGACGTCGGCGGTCGAATCGAGTCGTGGCGGGATGGCAGAGAAGCCCATCAGAAACGTTCGCGGCGCAGAGGCTGGACCGGAGCCGTCGCCGCACGCCGCGGCGAGGGCTGCCACAGTCGCGAGAATGATGGTTCGCCGGATCATGCTGGCGAATCTAATTCGTGGTGTTTCGGGAGTAGTAGAACGTTTGGGCGATAGCACGGCCGATGTGCAGCGCGGCATAATAGGACAAAGGGGGATCCTTACATGGCCAAGAAGAGCAGAGGCGGGAGAATGACCGCGGCCAAACGGCGCGCGGCCAAATCTGCCGGTGGACGTGGACGCATCAAGAATCGCAAGGTAGGGCGAAGGATCATGAAGTCCTAGAGAAGCAGCAGCAGGAGGGCGGCCTCGTTGGCGCCCTCCTTTCGTTTGATCACGGCCACGTGAAGATCGTCGAGGGCGCAGCGCCGGCCCGGGCACGCGTCACGGCGTTCGGCTCCCGCCAGAAGTCGCGCGCCCGCGTGACTGTCAAACGGACCTCCCAGCGGGCGTACGCGTCTGCGCTTACGGGAACGGCGACGTCCAGTCGCCACAGCTGCCGTGATTGCGGTGGGATGGCGGCAAGCAGTCCCACTCCCACTCCGACTTTCAGCTTGCTATCAACGCCGAAGGGAGCGTCGCCCGCCCATACTTTGCCCGCGTCAGCAACGGTTGCGAGCCCGAGCGCGACGTGCCGGGTGAGCTGACCGATCGACCGGTGCGCCTCGAGGCGTGCGACGGCCCGCACTCCGCCGACGACGCGCGACCCGTTGTAGCCGCGCACGCCCCCATCGCGGGCCCCAAGACTGAG
>JBGQKD010000029.1:0-40526 GCA_041499375.1 Gemmatimonadota bacterium | reverse complement strand
ATCTGGCAGTACAACGGCACGCAATGGTTCATCGTGGCGCGGGACACGGTCAACCTCACCGGCGTATGGGCGAGCTCCGGGTCTGATGCCTGGGTGGTGGGCGATTTCGGCACGGTTCTTCACGGAACGCTTGCACGCTGATGCGCCACGGCGGATGGCTGGCCGCCTAACCAGCGCGTGAAGCTGTCAGCCCGCGGCGGCCAGGTTGGGCGGAAGCAATTCTTCTTGATTGTGCTCGCCGCAGGCTGCAGCTTATGCGCGATTCGTTAGGCCCCCGCCGCTTAGGAGGATGTCACCGTGGACTCACACGAGCGCGCTGTTACGAGACGCGAGCTATTGCGAATGGGGATCGCTGCCAGCGTCGCCGCAGTATGGGTGCCGAGAGGGATCTTGTGGGGTTGGACTCAAGCAGAACTTCCAGCGACCCCATCGGCGATTCTTGGCCCTTTCTATCCCGTCATGAAGCCGGCGGAGAAGGATTCAGATCTCACGCACCTGAGAGGGCATCACTCCCGCGCCCAAGGGCAGGTCATTCATCTGACAGGGCGCGTGCTGAGTAAGCGCGGAGAGCCGATTCGCGGCGCCCGCGTGGAACTGTGGCAGGCGAACACATTCGGGCGGTACAACCATCCGTCCGATGCCAATCCCGCCCCACTCGACCCCGACTTCCAGGGCTACGGGGTTCAGATAACCGATCGAGAGGGACGGTACCGCTTCACGACGATCAAGCCAGGTCCGTATCCATTCGATGCGACACGCACCCGGGCACCACACGTTCATTTCGAAGTCACGGGACGCACCGACGAACGGGTGACACAACTGTTCTTCGCGGGCGAGCCCCTCAACGACCAGGACTTCGTGCTGCAAGGAACACCACGCAACAAGGACCGTTTGATTGCGGCGCTATTGCCGGCGCCGAGTGGGGAGGATCCCACAAGCCGTCTGGTGCAATGGGATATCGTGCTACCGCGAGGCTGATGCCGAAGAACAGAAGGAAGATCGTCACACCCGAATATTTCATCGCTCGCCTCGCTCAGATGGGTTCCAGCGCCATTAATCTTGCGATATCCGGGTGAAGCGTATGTGAAGCACGGATGGGGAGCCAGGGCGTGAACAGTTCAGATGATAGGTGACACTTTGTTATCAGCTGATTGGTAACACATTCCCGTGTGATTCCCACCCTCTCGGCGAGCTGCTCGGCCGAGGTGATCTACGATGCGGCCCGTCGTTTCGTGGAGCCGACCCAGCCAGACGGGCCCGAAGTACACCTCCCATAATCCGTCGTCGATTTCTTCGAAGCCGACATCGAGTTCGGCCAGGACGTGACTCACATTGACCCAGCGACTGCCCCAGCGCACGCCGCCGTTACGACTCACCCGCCGCCCTTCATAATGCCCGGGGTAGCCGATCGGCAAGAGCGTGTTGCGATACGGCCGCGGCCACGCATCGTACAGACTCGCGGGCAGCCGCTGGCCGAGCGCTTCATGCGGTCGCTCCGTGTTGTAGCGCTCGCGAAACCAATCAAACCGCCGCTGCTGGGCGGCGAGCGTGCGTCGCGGCGGCCGTGCGGTCTCGGCCTTAAGCGTGCGGTGCATCCGCTCGTGGCGACCGTTTTGCTCGGGATGCGCAGGCTCGATGAGCTCGGGCTGAATCCCCAGGCGGATCCACCAGACCGAGAGCGTCGAGAGCCGGCCCAAGGCACACGAGGCAAACGGCGCGCCGTTATCCGTGCGAATCCGCTCGGGCAGACCATAGCGGCGAAAGAGCCGTTGGAATACGGGCCAACTCGCTTCGATCGTCGGCTCGAGCAGCCCACGGCAGCCGAGTAAAAAGCGCGTGGCGGCATCCTGGATCGTCAACGGGTAGCAGTAGATCCCATTGCCGGTCCGGAATTGGCCTTTGAAATCGGCGCTCCAGATCGCGTTGGGCTGATCCAGCGGCGTGTCGGGTCGGCCGGCGTGAAAGCGGCGCCGGGAGGGGCGCCGGCGGCCGGGGCGGCCGTGACGCTCGAGGATGCGATGCACGGTGGCGACCGTGGGCACCAGCTCGCGCGGGACGCGCTTCGCGAGCAGCCAGCGGACTTTGCGTGCGCCCCACCGAAAGCGCCCTGCAGCGCCAAGATCTGCTGCACGATCGGAATAGGCGTCGCATGGGGGCAGGTGTACGGACGATGCGAGCGATCGTCGAGGCCGGCAGGGCCCGCTTTCTCGTAGCGCTCGAGCCATTTGTAGCCGGTCTTGCGGCTCACCTGATAGCGACGGCAGACCTCGGCGATCGACCAACCTGGCCGGTGCACGTCCTGCACAAATCGCAAGCGGACAACCATGAGTGACCTCTCTTGCCACGGCATGGCACCTCCCGGTGGAGGTGCCTACGTTAGAGTGTCACCCATCAGCTGATAGCAACGTGTTACCTATCAATTGCGAATGTACCGCGCGCTGTCTAACACGCGCCTGAAGCTGGCAGCGCCACGTTCTCTGGGCTAAAAATGAATGCCCGACCCGAGAATCCCGACGAAGATCAACGAGACGATGCATCCGGCGACGATCCACGCATAGCGACGGTCCAGCTCGGCTGGTTCCGCTGACCGCGTGCTGCCGCGCGTGAACTGGGTGAGCCAGAGCAGCCCCGAGGCGCCGCCAAAGGACGCCGCCGCCGCAGAGATCGCGATGAGGACGGGACCCACAGGATTGAATAATCCCGCGAGGCAGAACAGCAGACCGCCGGCGACATATGCGAGGACGCTGAGCCGCCTGCTTCTCCTCATGGCAAGATCGTCGCTGCCGACAAGCGTCCCAACCATTGCCCCGATCGGCGAGCGAGAAGGAAATAGAGCGCTCCCCCGAGCAGCGCCATGGCCGGACGCCAGATGAAGGGCGACACGGTACCGCTTGCGACATCGGCCCAGTCACCGATGTTCCCGACACCTGAGAAGAGGAAGTAGCCGGCTCCCATCAAGAGGTTCAGCGTCGTGAAAAGCCACAGAAAGTAGGAGATACGCGGCTTGCGCACCGGATTGGTCGCTTTGAAGGCGACGAGCCCAATTGCCCCTGCGATGAAATTGACGATTGTGCCCGCTGCCGCGACGCCACGACGGGCGAGCGCACTGATCGCTTCGTCACCGCAATCGAAGTGCACTGACGAGAGCACGTTGGGTTTCCCGCCGAGGGCCAGGCAGGCTCCGCCATGCCCAACGGCCTCGTGCAAGACGTTCGAAACGGCGTAGGCGACGAGCGCAATCGCCGTGACCGTCAGGAGGTCTGGGAGGGGGAGGGGGAGGGAGCGGGCAGATTCGTTGGTTGCCACTCGGCTATGATGCGCTGACGGCGCTCCGGCGTCTATGGTAGAATAGCATTCGGATCCCGGTGGACCTGGCCAATCGATAAGGAGATCTCGCCCATGATGCGCCTCGGATACGTCGTCGCAACCACCTGTCTCCTCACGTCCTCTCTCGCTGGTCAGGAGTCCGCTCCGCCGCCGGTGGTCGGCACCTGGGATCTGACGCTGACGGCGCGTGACGGCCGTCCGCTGCCGTCGTGGCTCCAGGTGCACGTCTCCGGCAACGGCGTGCTGGTGGGCCGCTTCCAGGGTGTCGTGGGGAGCGTCCGCCCGATTTCGCGGCTCACCTACGCGAACGACACGCTGCGTTTTGCGATCCCGCCGCAGTGGGAGGCGGGAAGCGCCGATCTCCAATTCGCCGGCGTGGTCGCGGGCGACGGCTTGGCCGGGACGATTACCGATCCGAGTGGGAATCCGTATCCCTTTACCGCCGTGCGGGCGCCCGCGCTGCGCCGCCCCACGCCGCTCTGGGCTCCCGTGCGGCGGCTGTTCAACGGCAAGGATCTGGCGGGCTGGCATACGGTCGGGGGCACGAACCAGTGGAGCGCCGTGAACGGCGTGCTCACGAACGCCAAGGGCGGGGCGAATCTCGTGACGGACGCCGTCTTCACCGATTTCAAGCTGCACGTGGAGGTGCGGTATCCGCCGCGGGGCAACAGCGGCGTGTATCTGCGTGGGCGGCACGAGGTGCAGGTCGAGGACTCGGCCGTCACCAATGCGGATGCGGAAGCCACGGGTGGCCTCGGCGCGGTCTACGGCTTTGTGATCCCGAATCAGAACGGGTCGAACGGCGCTGGCAAGTGGGAGACGCTCGACATCACGCTGGTCGGCCGGCGCGTCACGGTCGTGCTGAACGGCAAGCGCATCATTTGCGAGCAGGAGATTCCGGGGCCGACGGGCGGGGCGCTGGATAGCAAGGAAGGGGAGCCGGGGCCGATCATGCTCCAGGGGGATCACGGGCCGGTCGAGTATCGCAATCTGACCATTGCGGCGGCGCGGTGACGAAGTCATCCTGAAAGCAGGTCCTTCGCTCCGCGCCGCTGCGCGCGCTTCGCTCAGGATGACAGCCACGCGGTCATCGCCTGAGGAAAGAGAAATAGAAATAGGGAAAGAGCCCAGGCGTCCGACGCGCGCCGAGGTGCTTGCGGCCGCGGGTCGGACGGTGCCGGACGTGATCGCGCCGGGGCTGCGCGTCTTGTTCTGTGGCATCAATCCGGGGCTGTACTCGGGCGCGACCGGTCATCATTTCGCTCGGCCCGGCAACCGGTTTTGGCCGGTGCTCCACGCGGCTGGTTTCACACCGCGCGTGCTCAAGCCGTGGGAGGAGCGCGAGCTGCTCGCGTGGGGCTACGGGATCACGAATCTCGTGGCGCGCGCGACTGCGACTGCCGCCGAGCTGAGCAAGGAGGAGTTCGTCGCGGGTGGACGGCGGCTCGAGCGGAAGGTGAATCGCTACCGGCCCCAATGGGTGGCGGTGGTGGGGATAGGGGCCTATCGCGCCGCGTTCCGGCGCCCGAAGGCGGTGGTCGGGCCGCAGCCAGAGAGTCTCGGACCGGCGCGGTTGTGGCTGTTACCGCAGCCGAGCGGCCTCAATGCCAATCATCAACTGCCCGAGCTCACGGCCGTGTTTCGAGAGTTGCGTGAGACCTCGGCCAAGCGTTTCAAGGATTCTTGAATGTCTCGAGGTTGTGGCGCTCGGACCCATTCGTCAGATAACTGCGCTGTTGACAGCGGTTTGGAATCGCCCGCTAGAAGCACCCCAACGCCTAGTAAATCAACGTGTTGACATGTCGTTGATTCGCCGGCCTAATCTTATCGGTGAATCAATAAAACGCGTGACGGTATGTGACTCACCATTTCGTTCTGCACAGCCTCGGGTGTCCCGCCTTGTTCACCGTTGTCGGCGAGCAAGTGCGGTTTCGCACGCGCAAGCACCTCGCCCTTCTCATTCGTCTCGCGTTGGAACCCGGCAAACAGTTCACGCGCGACTACCTCGCCGATCTGCTGTGGCCGGAAGCGCCGCCGCGGCACGCGAATCACTCCCTCGCGCAGGGTCTCTCCGTCATCAAGGCGAAGATCGCCCGCGAGGCGGTCGTCATTCAGCGGTCGACAGTCGGTCTGGCGCCGGGGTGGATCGACGTCGACGCCAACCATTTGACCGTCGGCGACGTGAGCGTCGACGGTCCTTTCCTCGACGGGTTCGAGATTCCCGCCGCGCGGCCGTTCGAGGACTGGAAGGACGAGCATCGCGCGCGCTTGATCCCGCAGATTCGCGACTGTCTCGTGCGTCAGATGGACGCCGCGCGCCGCATCGGTGATTTCCCGACCGTCGAAAAGCACGCCGCCCGCCTGCAGGAGCTCGACCCGCTCGCCGAAGAGGGAATTCGCGGGATCATGGAGGCGCGGGCCTGGGCGAGTGATCGCAGCGGCGCGCTCAAAGCGTTTGCGCGCTACGAGTCGCAGCTGGCGGAGGAACTGGGCGCGAGCCCGGGGCCCGAGCTCGTCCGCATGGCGGATCTTCTGCGGGACGGCCGCCGCTCGCCCACACGTCCCGTCACGCCGGGGTACCCGGCCGAGCGAGCAGATCGCCGCTTCGAGCCCGAGACGCTCATTGGACGAGAGCGCGAGTTCAGTGTGCTGTATGACGCGTGGCTCGAGGCCAGGCGTAGGGCGCCGCGCATCGTGGTGGTTACCAGCGATCCGGGGGTGGGCAAGACAACGCTCGTCAACGCGTTCGCGTCGACTTGCCAGATGGAAGGAGCAGTGGTCGCGCGAGCGCAGGCGTATGACGCGGAGCGAGAGCTACCGTTTGCCGTGCTGGGCGAGCTCGTGAAGCAGCTGGCGACGCAGCGGGCGATCGGTAGTGCGGATCCCGAGGCGTTGAGCGAGTTGACGAGGATCAGCTCGGAGATTCTCAAGGCGTTTCCGGGCGTGCCGAAGCCGGTGGAGTGGTCACCGGAGTTGATGCCGCTGCGGATTGCGGATGCGTTTTTGAAAACGGTGACTGCCGCGGCGGCGGAGAGTCCTGTGATGCTAGTGGTGGATGACATTCATGCCGCCGATAACGCTAGTACAGCAATACTCCATTCTGTTGCGCGAAAGCTCGAAGATACCCGAGTCCTTTTGATCCTTGCGGGGCGCACGAGTGAGTTGCGGCTCTCTGGGGCACCTTCGGCGCTCACTACGGATCAGAGGATTGCAAACATGCGATCGCTGGAGCTCGAGGTCTTGTCCTCCAAGGCCGCCGAGTGGCTCGTCAATCGACTCGCCATGTCGTCGACAAGATCCGATCCACCTGTCGAACGTATTCTGCGATCAAGTGGCGGAAACCCACTTGCGATTGAATTGCTTACTCGTGAGTGGGCGGAACACGGAGCCGCCTCGCTGCTTCGAGACCTCGAGGCGCTCGACACCCAGCCGGTGCCTCAGATCGGAATTCCCCGAGCTATTGGTGCGGTCTTCGAGCGTCAGAGCCGACGCCTGGAGCCCGGTATTAGAGCGACTCTCGATCTCGCCGCCATCCTCGGACGTCGCCTTACTGAGATCGCCTTGTATGCGGCAATCGACCTGTCGCCTGGGCAAGCAGCCGAGGCGTTGTCTCGGCTACGAGAAGAGGGATACCTCCGGGAGGTCAGCGGTGATCTAGAGTTTCGAAATGAGCTTATCCGAGCTCAAGCGTACTACTCGGTAGCCGGTGCTACACGTCAACACCTGCATCGGCGCCTGGCTGATTTGCTTGAGCAGAGCCATCCAAACGACGACAAAACGGTATCCCTTGAGATCGCTTGGCATCTGCTACGCGGTGGAGACGTAGTTCGCGCTGTTCCTTTCGCGATTGAAGGCTCCGAAGCGGTTCTACGAGTCGGAGCTCCTCACGGCGCGGAGGAAATTCTGAGCGCGGTCACCGAGCTGCTGGCTCCAGGGAGCAGTCCCAAACGAGTGTGGCTGCTTCTGGCGAAGGCGCTAGTCGATCAATCAAGGGCGCAACCTGCGTTGCCAATCATAGAGAGACTTGCTCGAGAAGCAGAGCTCGATATCCGGGAACAAGCCGAGTTGGCCATGCTCCGGGCGACGGCAGAATTCCTCCTCAATCGTGAGCGTGGGTCGAAGTACGGTGAAGTAGCTGTGGCCGCACTCGAAGCCGCGAAACGAACCGGTGAGCCTGACCTAGTCTCGCAGGCGCTCTTCGAATGTGCTCGAGCCGGAAGTGAGGAAGGCTCAACAGACCTTATTCGAGCTGCTGAAGCAGGAATCAGAGAACTAAGTGAAAGCAGCGATATAGAAGATCTGCCGATGGCGATACTAACCAAAGCCTTCTGTCGCTTCTCGCTATGCGACCCGCTTGGTGCATTGCCTCATTTGGAAATAATTGCACGCCTGCGCTCCGGGAAGGTGAATACGGCGCAACTCACCTACATATACTCGGGAATTGGCATCGCAAACACCTTCCTAGGGCGTTTCGAAACCGCGTGTGCGGCGTATACGGAGGCGCTGAATCTCGCGAAAAAAGTTGGCGATGATACTAGGGTTTCTCAAATTGCTGCGAACCTATGCACCACACACATGAATCGCGGCAATTACGCGGAGTCGGTGAGTTATGGCGAGATGAGCGTTCGACTTGGTGAAGCGTCGTCAAGCAGTAGTCTGCTCACGTCATACACGAATCTGATCGATCCATATCTCCTTACTGGGCGAGAAGAATCCGCAAGACAGTGCCTCGAAAGCGCGCGGCGGTGGCTTGTGCCTGAGCGGCGGTGGAAGCTTCAATGCGCATTCTTTGTCGAAGCCGCGAGCTTTGCATTGGTCCAACGGAATTGTGCGCTGGCCCTCGATCTTATAGCACAGCTCGAGGTGATTGCCCGAGACAGGGAGAGCGCGGTCCCGATGCCTGGACCCTACTGGAAGCTAAAGGCGTTCAGGAAGACCCATCTAGGGCACGTCGACGAGGCCCGTGCGATCGTTCAATTGTTTGCTGAAAGTTGGAAGCACGCTTGCCCCTATCATTACCTCGATATCCTCGCGGTCAAAGCATGGGTGGAGGTGAACCAAGAAGGACGGGTAAGCGAGGAGACAGAAGCTGAGCTAGAGATTTTCGATGACATGGAGGCTGTAGGGCGGAGGACCTTGTTAGCACTTCAAGGCTTTCTCCAACCACCAAGAACTGCTCACACCGATGTACCGAGAACAACCGCTCCGAGCAGCCTTGCAAGGGCTACGGTGAGAACTGTCAATTAGCGAGGGGACGAGGCCTTGATCTGACAACGCAACTCGAAAGTCTCAGGCCATCGTGCTTTCCCCCCGCGATCGAGCGGTCCTCGCAGGTACTTCCATGCTGGCGATCTTAGAAGTCTCGGTTACAAGTTGTGGACCGAGCAGTCGCCTGATGCTCGGCGACTTGGATACCAGTTCTACGAGCTTCGGATCGAACTGTCGCCCGGCGTGCCTGAAAATCTCCTCCAGCGCTCTGGATAGAGTAAGGGCTTTTCGGTATGGACGGTCGGTCGTCATCGCATCAATTGTGTCAGCAATCATTATGATGCGAGCGCCGATCGGTATGCCCTCGCCGATTAAACCATCAGGATAGCCTGTACCGTCATAGTTTTCGTGGTGATTGCGAATATCTGCTTGTACTCTCCCGCGAAATTCGGCGATTGTTCCAGCGAGATCAGCACTGCGGACTGGATGAGCCTGCATCAACATCCGTTCTTCTGGCGTCAGCCGACCTGCTTTTCGCAGAAGCGGGGCGAAGTCCTCATAGATCTTGCCGACATCATGGAGCAGGGCCGCGGTCGCTATGTCGTCAACGTGCTTTGCCGGTAAACCCAACTCTCGAGCCATCGACCGGGCATATTCGGACACCCGTATAGAATGACCGGAGGTGTAAGGATCTCGAGCTTCGATCGCCTTCACCATCAGCTCCAGCAATTCTCTGTTAGCACGTTCCAATTGAAGGTTCATGCGATACATGTGACGGACGAAAAACAGCGGCAGGACAAGGACAGTAAGCCCCACGATCTGAAACTTGATGAACAGATACGCGAGTACGATGGCCAGCGAACTCGAAATCATGTCGTAAGGCAATACTCCGCCCGCAATTCCCCGCCACGCCTCTCGCAGTGAAACGTCGGTGGTTAGCGAGACCGCGAGTGAAACAGTTCCATGATTTATGATGAAGAAAACGGCCACCAGGGCGGCGAAGGCCAAGAAGTTCAGCCGGACTCCATCAAATCCGACGTGACCACCCAATGAGCTGTATACAACTCCACCCAGGCCAACGCCTAGCATGTACTGAGCAGTATTGAATACCGCTCGTATCACGCTCTTCCGCCGCACGATAACCTGCGAAACGAGCCCGGTAATTAATGCGATAACCATCGGCCAGGGGGGAGCGAACAACATCGCCGATGCTAGGAATGGGATAAACACCACCGAGGAACCAACGCGAGCACTTGAAACGCGAGGATTTGGCAGAAACGATGAATCACTTGCAATACCGAGAATCGTGAACGCGATCAATGCGTTCCAGAAGGAGCTGTCGTCAAGCGACGGGACATACCAAGTCGTAACGAGCAAGAGACTGATTGCAGCAATGCCAACCCCGGCCAAAAAGAGCCGAAACGTCCAACGATCAAGGTTGGGCTGGCTGTTAGTCATCTCGCTCCTCGCGCAGCCGCGAAGAATAGATCTTTAAAAAAGGAGAGGAGCCCCGTATCCACGCTAGAACTGTGCTGCACCATCAGCGAAAAACAACTTCGCGACTGCCGTGAACAGAAAAGCGAGCAGTTGCAACATCGAGCGTCACCCCCTTAATGGGTCCAGCGAGTGTTACAGCCTCGCCTAGGAGTGGCACGCCTCTCTATAGCGTGCCCGACGCTCCGCTCGTCTACTGTTCGCTACGCTCCGCTCTAGCTAGCGGTGACCAGGGGCCCCCTGTTTTCGAAATGACGATTCATGAGTGCTACGCTACTTTCCGCGACTGCAACGCACGACGCATCGCCTCGATAACCACCCCCATGCCGTCCACCTTGTTGACGATCGCCCGCACACCCAAACGCCGTAGATCATTCTCGGCTGCCGCCGGCATTCCGCCCGTGACGATCATCACCGGCGCGGTGAGACGCTTGGACGGATCCACCAGCCGCTCCACCACCTGCACCGCGTTGAGATCGGGCAACGCATAGTCCAGCACCACCAGATCGGGACTCACCCGGCCGATCTCGAGCAGCCCGTCCACACCCGTCGTCGCCTCGAGCACGTCCACCTCGGGCGCCTCACGCTCGATCGTCCGCACCAACGCCTTCAGATATCCCGGATCGTCCTCGACCACCACCACCACCGCGCGGTCGCGCGTCGGCATCAACTCGCTCGGCACCGTCATCCCGTGCGCGCGCAAAAAGTCCGCAAGATCCGCCGACGCCACACGCCGCCGACCCGTTGGTGTCCGATGCCCCTTCAAATGTCCTTGATCGATCCAGCTCGCCACCGTGGCGGGTGTCACCTGGAGCACGCGCGCAACACGCTGCGTCCCCCAGTAGCGCTTCGTTCTAGTAGGAGCCACGAAATACCAAATACCGCCAAAATGAGAAGTCCGCTAGATGGGACTAGTCCCTAAGGCTTACTTACTAGGAGGGGGAACCCGACCTCAGCAGTCGCAAAGGCACTAAGAGGCTAAGTGGCTAAGAACAAACTACTTAGCGCCTGGCGTCGACCCAGCGATTCGTCGCGTCGAGCACGGCCAGGACCGCGCTGCGCTCCGCCGACTCGCGAATCTCGCAGGTACCGGTGAGTAATTGCGCTTCACGACCACCGAGGCCGTGCACCGCGACCAACACGAATTTTCGATCGAACGCCTCGATGATCTGCGCGCCCTCGAGCGCGATCGAATTGTCCGGCAGCAAATCGTCGAGACACGCGGCCGCCGCACGCGCCGCCGCCTCCACCCGATTGCGCGTGGTATCGGTCCCGAGCTCCTCGGCCTGTGCCTCTTTCTCGCCGTACGACAGCTTCACACGCACGTGCACGCGCTGCGGGCGCTCGCTCGGCCGCACTTCGAGCTGCTTGAACACGACGACGCGCCGGTTGGCGCGCTCGCTGATCGCTTCTTCCTGCAACGCCTCGATCGGCCGCACGTCCGCCGTCTGCGCCACGCTGATCTTGCGATGATCGATCTTGAAGCCGAGCTGCGCCATCAGCGCCGACTCGATGTTGCGCACCACCTGCTTCGGCGCCATGTCGCTCTTGGTGAGGACGTGCACCTCGCTCACCTCGCCCAGCGGCGTCGCCACCACCCGCGCCGACAACACCCCCGTCAGCCCCGTGATCAGGTTCTCCAGCCGCTTCATCCCCCAGGGGTCGGGAGTGCTCCCCCCGATCGGCAAGCGGGACTCATCAGGTGCTGGTGTGGATGTCACGTGGGCTGCTCCTCCGACTCGCTACCTGTGGCAACGCGATTGCGGCCCGCGGCCTTGGCCCGATACAGCGCGCGATCCGCGGCGACCAGCACGTCCTCGTCCTTCTTCTCCGCCCGGTACTCGGCGACCCCAATGCTCGCCGTCACGACCCCTGCCGGATAGCCCATCCCCACTCCCGCCTCCTCCACCGCGGCCCGCATTTTCTCTGCCACGCCGCGCGCCCCCTCTTCCCCCGTCCCTACCAATACCACAACGAACTCGTCGCCGCCATACCGGCCCGCCACGTCGGTCGACCGGATGTGGGCGTTGCAGCGGCGTGCCGTCTCGCGCAACACCGCGTTCCCCGCCTCGTGCCCGAACCGGTCGTTCACCTGCTTGAAGTTGTCGAGGTCCAGAAACAGCACCGCGAAGTGGTCGCTGCCGCGGTGGCAGCGCGCCACCTCGTTGGCCAGCCTGTCGCGCAACACCCGGAACGACGCCAGCCCCGTGAGCGCATCGACCGCGGCCTGCTGCTGCGCCAGCGCCGCCTGGCGCTCCAGATAGCGCGGGCACGACTTGAGCGACGTCCGCCCCTGCGTCGCGGCCACCGCGAACTCCTGGCACGTCCGGTAGCCGCACGCTCCCGAATCCCACGGCCGGCCGTTGGGCGCCAGCCCAATCTGCTCGAGGATCTCCTCCACGGCTTCGGTCGAGGGCTCGCTGCCATGGGCCTCGATCTTGAAGGCGGCGCCGACCTCGATGTCGATGCCATCGGCCAGCACCGGTCCCGGCGCCCGCGGCGGCTCGGTCGCCCCAACGATCGCCCGGCGCAGAAACAGCTCGTCCTTGGGGCCGAGCATCGGGTGGTCGAGACAGCCCTCACAGGGCAGGATGTCCACGAACCCCAGGTCGATGCGGTCCACGCCGACGGCCCGGGCGATCCCTTCCAGGGCCCCGAGCCCGCGGACCTTGCGGAAGCGGCGGCTCGATTGCCGCTCTTCCTTTAGTAACTCCATCGGCAGGCCGCCGGCGGTGCTCCAGTAGCGGCGCCGCTCCTCCGGGATCCGGCTGAAAAAGAGCGGCTGGTCCTCCACCCGGATGCCGCGCTTCTTGAAGATCCCCCCAAGCTCGGCGAGAGTGATGGCGGCATCCACGTCGTCGCCGCCCTCGGTCAGACAGACGCCCGTGTACACGATCGGGGTGTCCTCGCCGTACATCGCCTTGAGATAGCGGGCCTCCGCCTCGATCGGCGTGGCGATCGGGGCGAGATACGGGATCAGCTCGGGATACTGGTTCTTGATCGTCTCGACGATGACGGGGCAGGTGCTGCGGATGACCGTGCCGCCCCGCCCCCACTCCTCCTCGGCGGCGAGGTCGAGGTACTCCTTGGCCACCAGCTCGTCACCCAGCACCCCGCGGTGGACGGTGCCGAACCCGGCGGCATAGCAGGCGTTGACGACCTGCTCGGGCGTTGCAGGATAGAACCAGGCCGCCGACTCGACGGACAGGATGAGCACGGCCTTGTGGCTGAGCGCGAACTCCAGCGCCCGTGTCGCGTCACCGACGGCAATGATGGCTTCGTGGGGGCATGCAGGCAAGCAGAGGCCCACACGCGTGCAGGCCTCGTCCACAATCCAGACTTTTTGATCTTCGACCGCTACAGCATCGGAGGGGCAGACGCGCACACATGCCAGGCACGCGACGCACAGCTCCGGGTCGATGCGAAAATCCACGTGAGCTCCGGCCGGGCGCTAGATGCTCTTGGATTGGAAAAACGGGCGGGGCTAATCTATCGCGTATTCCTTGAGTTTGCGATAGAGGGTCCGCTCCCCAATGCCGAGCGTCTCGGCCGCCTTGCGGCGATTGCCATGCGTCTCGCGCAACGCGGCGTCGATCGCCGCGCGCTCCACATCCGACATCGACATGCCGGCCTTGTAAATGACTGCTTGGGGCTCGGGGCTTGGGGTTAGGGGATCGGGACTCGCCTCGAGTACCCGAGTCCCGAGTCCCGAATCCCGACTCCCTACTTCGATAACCTCCACCCTCTCCGAAGGTCTGTCCTGGATGCGGGTGCGGAGATCCTCAATCTGCATTTTCAGCTCGACCAGAGTCCGGAAAATGAATTCGAGCTCCTGGCCGGCGATTTCGCGGGGGGAGGGGGGGGGGGCGGCGATGCGCATCGGCAACGTGCGCGTGCGCTCCCGGATGTCGCGGGGGATATCGCTGGCCCGGATCTCGCCCTCGGGCGCGAGCACCACCATCGACTCGACGAGGTTTCTGAGCTGGCGCACGTTGCCCGGCCAGTCGGCGTCGTCGAGAATCTGCAGCGCCTCGGGTGTGATGCCGCGGAAGTTGCGGTCGTGCTGCTTGGCGAATTCCGCGATGAACGTCCGGACCAGCAGCGGGATGTCGCTGCGCCGCTCGCGCAGCGGCGGCAGATACATCGAGAGCACGTTGAGCCGGTAGAACAGATCGTCGCGGAACGTCCCCAGTCCGACCGCCTCCTTGAGCGGTTTGTTCGACGCGGCGATCACCCGCACGTCGACATCGATCGGCTGCGTGCCGCCCACCCGGAAGAAGCTCTTGTCCTCCAGCACGCGCAGCAGCTTCACCTGCGTCGCGGGCGGCATCTCGCCGACTTCGTCGAGGAAGATCGTCCCGCCGTTCGCCAGCTCGAACCGTCCCAGGCGGCGCTCGGCGGCTCCGGTGAACGAACCCTTCTCGTGACCGAACAGCTCGCTCTCGAGCAGCGTCTCGGGCAGCCCCGCGGCGTTCACCGCGATGAACGCCTTGCCGCGCCGCGGCGAGAGGTCATGAATCCCCCGCGCCACCAGCTCCTTGCCGGTTCCGGACTCGCCTTCGATCAGCACGGTCGACGTCACGGGCGCCATCTGCTCGATCTTCACCAGCACTTCCTGGATCGGCGCCGATTCGCCCAGGATCCCGGTGCGCTGCTGCAGGTGCCGCCGCTGGATGAGCCGCCGTACCGTCGCGGTGACTTCGGACGGATCGGTGGGCTTCACGAGCCACGCCGTCAGTCCCAGCTCGCGGCCGATCTGGCTGGGATCCTCGTCCGTCGCCTCGACCAGGCCGAGCGTCGAGACGGCGTGCTCGCGCGCGGCGGCCAGGAGGCGCTGCGCGGTGGTTTCGTGGAGGCCGCCGGTCAAGACGATGGCATCGGGCTCCCTGCTCCCAGCTCCTCCCTGCTCCCTGCTCCGTACCGCGGCTCGCACATCGTCGAGGGACGAGACCATCGCGGTGTCGAAGCCCGCTTGCTCCAGGCTCGCATTGACCCGGACGGCTTGCTCCAAGTCATCCGTGGTAATGAGGACTCTGTCAGCCATGAACGTGACCTGCGTGGGGCGTGTCGCGTGCGGCGTGTGCCGTGTTGGCACCGCTGATTAGATCCACGGCGTGCTCGAGGAACTGCTCGAGCACTGCGAGGCCTTCTTTAACTCCGTTCGTCGAGCCGGGAAGATTCACGATCAAAGTCTTCCCGCGCGTGCCGGCCCTGCCCCGGGACAACCAGGCTCGTGGAAAGCTCGGACCCGAGGCCGCGCGGATGGCCTCAGCGATGCCTTCGGCTTCGCGCTCGAGGATTGCGGCCGTTGCTTCCGGCGTCACGTCGCGCTCGGTGAGGCCGGTGCCGCCCGTGGTGAGCACGACATCCACTTCGCCGGAATCCGACCAGCGCACGAGCTTGCCCGCGATGCGGTCCGTTTCATCCGACACGATGCTACGGACCACGACCTCGTAGCCGCGCTCGGCCGCCCAGTCGAGGATCGCGTCGCCCGACGTGTCGGCGCGCTGGCCGACAGCGCCCAAATCCGAAATCGTGAGGATCCCGATTCTCATTTCTTGGTGCGGTGCGGGACGAACGGCATTTTGACCACCTCTGCCGCCACTTTCTTACCCCGAACATCGATCTCGATCTTAGTCCCTGGCTTCGCACGATCGGCCGGCAAATAGGTCGTTCCGATGGCGGCGTTCACCGTTGGCGTGACCGTGCCGCTCCGCACGATGTCCACCTGCGTGCCGTCCAGGAACACCGCAAAGCCCGGCCGCGCGACGGTCTTCGGCTCCGTCGGCTTGAATCCGACGAGCCGGCGCTTCACGCCCTCGAGCTTTTGGCGCTTCAGCGTGTCGAGCCCCGTGAACGGCGCGCCCTTGTCGAGCTTCACGATGAACGCGAGGCCCGCTTCGTAGGGGGTGGTGGTGTCGTCGATGTCGTTGCCGTACAGCGGCAGCCCCGCCTCGAGGCGCAGCGTATCGCGCGCGCCGAGGCCCACCGGCTCGGCACGCCCCGCCCCGACCAGGGCGTGCCACAGCGTCTCGGCATCGGCCGCGCGGCAGTACAGCTCGAATCCATCTTCACCGGTATAGCCGGTCCGCGACACGAAGCATTGCACGCCGGCGACTTTCCCCTGGGCAAAGTGATAGTAGGGGATCATCGCCACGCCCAGGCTCGTGAGCTGTCCGAGCAGGGCTTCGGCTTTGGGACCCTGCACGGCGAGCAGCGCGGTCTCGTCCGAGATGTCGCGCAGCCGCACGTTGGCGCCGGCCTTTTGCGCGACGATGTGGTCCCAATCCTTCTGAATGTTCGACGCGTTCACGACCATCATGAGCTTGTCTTCGAAGCGATAGACGAGGCAGTCGTCTACGAAGGTCCCATCTTTGGTGAGGATACCGGAGTATTGAGCCTGCCCGGGTTTCAGCGCGCCCACATCATTGCACGTCACACGTTGCACGAACGCATTACGATCCGAGCCCGTGATCTCGAACTCGCCCATGTGCGACACGTCGAACACGCCGACGTTTTCCCGCACGGCCTTGTGCTCGGCCGAAATGCCCGCGGGATAGCTGACGGGCATCTCGAAGCCCGCGAAGGGCACCATCTTGGCGCCGAGTGCGACGTGGACGTCGTGGAGCGGTGTGCGCTTCAAGGTTTCGGTCGTCATTAGCCCATCAAGGTGGCGAGGAGTGCCTTCTGTACGTGCAGACGATTCTCCGCTTCATCCCAGACCCGTGACTGCGGCCCATCGATCACCTCAGCCGTGACCTCTTCTCCTCGATGCGCGGGCAGGCAGTGCAGGAAGATGGCCTTCGGATCGGCCAGTTTCATCAAGTCCGCATCGACCGTGTACCCCTTGAACGCGTTGCGCCGAGCTTCGGCTTCGCTTTCCTGACCCATCGAGGCCCACACATCGGTATTCACGACGTGCGCGCCCTCGACAGCTTCCTCCGGGACCTCGGTCACCATCACGCAGCCGCTCTGCTTCGCGGCCTCGAACTTCGCGTGGTTCGGCTCGAACCCCTCGGGGCACGCGAGGCGCAGCTCGAAGCCAAGGACTTGGGCGGCCTCGAGCCAGGCGTTGGCCATGTTGTTGCCGTCACCGACCCAAGCGATCCGCTTCCCTTCCCAGCCGCCGAGGTGCTCCTTGACCGTGAAGATGTCAGCGACCACCTGGCAGGGGTGGGTGAGGTCGGTGAGGCCGTTGATCACGGGGATCGTGGCGAAGCGCGCCAGCTCCTCGACTTCGGCATGGTCGAACGTGCGGATCATGATCCCGTCGACATAGCGGGAGAGTACGCGGGCGGTATCCGGAATCGGCTCCCCGCGGCCGATCTGGATGTCCTTGCTGGAGAGGAACAGGGCCTGGCCGCCCAACTGGTAGGCGCCCACTTCAAAGGAAACGCGTGTGCGGGTGGAGGACTTGGCGAAGATCATCGCCAGCGTCTTGCCGGCGAGGGGGGTCTCCCGGTAGGCGCGGCTTTTCATCCGCTTGGCGAGGTCGAAGAGCTGCTCGATCTCCTTGCGGGTGAAGTCGGTGATCTGGAGGAAGTCGCGCTTCGGCACCTCACCCCCTGACCCCCTCTCCCGCTGGGAGAGGGGGAACGTAGGTCAAAATGACAGGCAAGTGTGACGGATTTTACCCGGGAGGGGTGGTTGGGACAAGGCTGAGGCTGGCTACTACTTGGTGAGGACGACCCTTACCTGCACGGCGCCGAACGTTCCCTCGCCCGACAAAGTGTTCTTCCCGGCGACCCAGGACATGTCGCGCACGAAGGTGTCGACGGTCTGGTTGAACGTGACGAGGTCGCCCTGGAGCTGCCAGGTGCCGGCCAGATCCGCGTCGATCCACGTGGGAATGAGGAAATGTCCAGTCACCGCGCCACCGGCGGCGAGAGTCAGGGTGAGCGTGGAGCCGGCGGTGAGCTGATTGGTGGTGCCGGCGCTGTCGGTGGTGGTGAACGACGTCGCGGTGTAGTCGCCGACGACGCTGTCATTCGACGGCTTGAAACTGTCGCCGCAGCCGATGGCGAGGCCGACCGCGGCGGGGACGAGGTGGGCGAGTCTCACAAGATGTACTTCCTCAAGTCCTCATCCTCGACGATCCTGAGCAGCCGCTCCCGCACCGCCGGCCCGTCGAACACGATGTGCTTGGAGGGATAGTCCGGCAGCTCGAAGAGTACGTCCTCGAGCAGCGTCGTGAGCACGGTATGCAGGCGCCGGGCCCCGATGTTCTCCATCCGCTCGTTCACCTTCGCGGCGATTCGCGCGATTTCCTTCACGCCGTCGGCCGTAAACTCGAGCGTCGCGCCATCCGACGCGCACAGCGCCGCGTACTGCTTGGTCAGCGCGTTCTCGGGCTCGGTCATGATCCGCACGAAGTCCGCTTCGGTCAGCGACGACAGCTCGACGCGGATCGGGAAGCGGCCCTGGAGCTCCGGGATCAGATCGCTCGGCTTGGCGATATGGAACGCGCCGGCCGCGATGAACAGGATGTGATCGGTGCGCACGTAGCCGTAGCGCGTCTGTACCGTCGAACCTTCAACGATCGGCAGCAGGTCGCGTTGCACCCCTTCGCGCGAGACGTCGGGGCCCGTGCTCTGGCCGCGCTGGCCCGTGATCTTGTCGATCTCGTCGATGAAGATGACGCCGTGATTCTCGACGCGGTCGAGCGCCTCGCTCACCACGTCATCCATGTCCACGAGCTTCTTCAGCTCCTCGTCGATGAGGATGCGGCGCGCCTCGTGCAGATGCACGGTGCGCCGCTTTTTCTTCTTGGGAATCAGCTCCTGAATCATCTCGCCGAAGTTGATGTCCTGCCCTTCCATCCCCTGCGGCGGCTGCATCATCTCGAGCATCGGGAAGTTCTGCTGCTGCACCTCGATCTCGACGTCGCGCTCCTCGAGCTGCCCCTCTTTCAGCTGCGCGCGCAGCTTCTCCCGCGTCCGGCGGCGCCGCTCGTTGGCCTCGGTCTCCGCCTCGGGGAGTTTCGATTCGACATCGCCCTTCGAGGACACAACGAAGAGTGGACGTGACCCTCCTCCCTGCTCCGTGCTCCCTGCTCCCTGCGGTGTCGCGCCGGGGGGCGGCGAAGGCAGCGGAGGAAGCAACAGGTCCAACAGTCGTTCTTCGGCCCTCTGCTCAGCCGTCGGATAGACCTCATCTTCCCGTTCACTCCGCACCATGTTGATCGACATGTCCACCAACTCGCGAATCATGGACTCGACGTCGCGGCCGACGTACCCCACCTCGGTGAACTTCGATGCCTCCACCTTGAGGAACGGCGCACCCGCGAGCCGCGCCAGCCGGCGCGCGATCTCGGTTTTCCCCACGCCCGTCGGACCGATCATGATGATGTTGTTCGGCATGATCTCGTCCCGGATCTCTTCGGGTGCCTGCGCGCGCCGCCAGCGGTTGCGCACCGCGATGGCGACGGCTTTCTTCGCCGCCTCTTGGCCGACGATATAACGGTCCAGCTCGGCGACGATCTTTTTCGGCGCCATTTCCTCCAGCCACGGCATGGTCTCTTCGGCGGCGGAGGGCGGCGAAGGGGCGGCGGAGGGCGGCAAAGGCGATTCTGTGGTCTTAGCCATATCTAAAGCTCGAGTACCGTGATGTTTGTGTTGGTGTACACGCAGATCTCGGCGGCGATCTCCAGCGACTTTCGTACGATATCCACGGGATCCAGTTTCGTAGCTGCAAGGAGCGCTCGCGCCGCAGCCAGCGCGAACGACCCGCCCGAGCCGATGGCGAGCACGCCGTCGTCCGGTTCGATCAGCTCGCCCGAGCCGCTCACGACGAAGCCATGCTCCTTGTCCGCGACGACGAGCAGCGCCTCGAGGCGGCGCAGCACGCGGTCCGAGCGCCAATCTTTTGCAAGCTCCACGGCAGCCCGTGGGAGATTCGACGGATAGCGCTCGAGCTTCTCCTCGAACTTCTCGAACAGCGTGAACGCATCCGCCGCGGCGCCGGCGAAGCCGGCGAGAATCTTCCCGCCGCGCAGCGTGCGCACCTTGTTGGCGTTGGCCTTCATCACGGTCTCCCCGACCGTGACCTGGCCGTCGCCGCCGATGGCCACTTTGCCGTCGCGGCGAACGCAGAGAATTGTCGTGCTATGTATGACTGGCAGCATTCGGTACTATGCCCTTGGGTGCGCCTGGTGATAGACCTTTTTCAGCCGTTCGACCGACGTATGAGTATACACTTGCGTGGTCCCCAACGAAGCATGACCCAGCAGCTCTTGCACCGCTCTGAGATCGGCGCCCGCGTCGAGCAGATGCGTCGCGAAGGAATGACGCAACGCGTGCACGTGGAGTTCCGGTCCGCGTGAGAGACCCTCAAACAGTCGCTTCATCGCGAGTTGCACGCCGCGGGGCGTAATCCGCTTCCCTCGCAGGTTCATGAACACCGGGCGCGAACCCGCGCGGGTGGTCGCGAACAACCCGTCCCGCTGCTGCTGATATTTCCGCAGCGCAGCGGTGGCGTTTGAGCCCACCGGCACAATCCGCTCCTTCTTGCCCTTGCCCCGCAGCTTGACCTGGTCGGAAACGAGATCGACGTCGGGGTCGTTGAGGCCCGCGAGCTCGGAGAGGCGCATCCCGGTCGAATAGAACATCTCGAGCATCGCGAGATCGCGCGCCTCGCGGAACCCGCCCGCCGCCGCGCGCGCTTCCGCGTCGACGAACAACATCTCGACTTCGGCTCGGGTCAAGTGGCTCGGTAACGTCTTTTCGAGCTTGGGAGTTCGCGCCGCCCGCGCGGGATTGACCTCGAGACCGCGCGTCGCGTTCAGGAACCGATAAAAGGTGCGCAGCGCCGACAGCGCGCGCGCCACGGAGCGTTTCGCCAGCCCGCGCCGCTGCTCCGCCGCCAGAAACCCGCGCACCGCTAACCGATCCACGCCGGCCCAGCTCCACGGCCCGCCATAGTAATCCTGGCAGAAGGCCGCGAACGCGTTGAGGTCGCGTTCGTACGCCTTGACGGTATGCGGCGAATCGTTGCGCTCCTTGGAGAGGAACGTGACGAACTCGGCGATTTCGTTCACGCGTTGATCCCGACCAGCTGCTGCGCAAATGCCCCCATCTCTCTCAGCGCCCTCTCGGCGAGCGCCTCCTTCCTCTTGAACTTGTCCCTGATCGGCGGATCGAGCGGCTCTATGAGCCCGAAGTTCGCGTTCATCGGCTGGAAGCGGGCGGGCTCGGTCTCGCGCAGGTAGCGATACAGCGCGCCAAGCATCGTCGTCGCCGGAGGTAGAACCGGCTCCTCGCCAGTGAGCAGCCGGGCGAGATTGATCCCCGCGAGGATCCCCGTCGCCGCCGACTCCGTGTACCCCTCCACGCCCGTGAGCTGGCCGGCGAACAGCAGCTGCGGATCATTTGGGGCCGAGAGGTAAGGGGTTAGGGCCTGGGGCGCGTTGAGATAGCTGTTTCGATGGATGCTTCCGTACCGTAGGAATTCCGCTTGCTCGAGTCCCGGAATCGTCCGGAAGATGCGCTGTTGCGCGCCCGTCTTCAGCCGTGTCTGGAAACCGACGAAGTTCCACATCTGGGCGGCGCGATCTTCCTGGCGCAGCTGGACGACCGCGTACGGCTCGCGCCCCGTTTTGGGATCGACAAGGCCCACTGGTTTCATCGGCCCGAAGCGCAGGGTCTCGGGCCCCCGCTGCGCCATCTCCTCGACCGGCAGGCAACCCTCGAAGTAAGGCACCTTATCGAACTCGTGACCCGGCACGTACTGGTCGCCCGCGATGAGCGCCGCCACGAATGCCTCGTACTGTTCTCGCGTGAACGGCGCGTTCCAGTAATCGTCGCCCCCGCCCTTGCCGTAGCGCGAGGCTTTGAAGAGACGACTGTAGTCCAGCGAATCGGCGGAGACGATGGGGGCGACGGCATCGTAGAACGCCAGCGACTGCACGCCGAGGCGGCTCGCGATCGCGCCGGCCAGCGCGTCCGACGTCAGCGGTCCCGTGGCGACGATGCCGGGCGACGGCAGCTCGCTGATTTCACCGCGCACGAGCGTGATGTTGGGATGCGCGAGGACGCGCTCCTGCACGCGCGTGGCGAACACGACGCGGTCGACCGTGAGTGCGCTGCCACCGGGGATGCGCGCGTCGTCCGCGGCCTGCAACACGATGCTGCCCCCCCCGCCCCCCAGCAGGCGCATCTCGGCCTTGAGCAGGCCGTGCGCATGCGTGGGTTCGACCGATTTGAATGTGTTGCTGCAGACGAGCTCGGCGAGGGTCTCCGTCTGATGCGCCGGTGTCATCTTGACCGGTCGCATTTCGCGCAGCGTTACACGTATTCCCCGCTCGGCGAGGGCCCAGGCGGCTTCACAGCCCGCAAGGCCACCACCGATGACCTCTACGATGCGACCTCTTCCGCTTCGGGGGTCGCCTCTTCGACTGCCATCTGATGCCCGCACTTGAGGCACTTGCGCGTCGTCTCTCCCGTCGTCTTGGACTTGATCTCTTCCATTCCCACGAACCCGCAGCTGGGACAGGGGACGGGTACCGGTTTATTCCAGGTCGAATAATCGCAGTCCGGATACCGCAAGCAACCGTAGAACGTGCGGCCGCGCTTGGTGCGGCGTTCCGCGAGATCGCCGACATCGCACTTTGGGCACTTGATGCCGAGCGGTACCGGCTGCGTGTACTTGCACTTGGGATACGTCGTGCACGCCAGAAATTCGCCGAAGCGTCCCGTCTTGATCACCATCGGTGCGCCGCACTCCTTGCAGATCTCGTCGGAAGGCCGATCGGGGATCTTGTCCTTCTTGATCGACCGCGAGTAGTCGCACTCCTTCGACGCGTAGCGCGCGCACGCGATGTACGGTCCGAAGCGGCCGCTCTTCACCTCGAGTGGAGCGCCGCACTTGGGGCACTTCTCGGTGTCCAATCCCGACAGATCGTGCACCTCGTGGATGATCTTGTTGATGTCCACCGCTTCCAGCGCGCGATTGAACGGTATCCAGAATTCCCCCAGCACCGCCTGCCAATCGAGGTCGCCCTCTTCGACCTTGTCCAGCTCGTTTTCCATGTTCGCCGTGAACCCGACCTCGAAGACCTCCGGGAACGACCGCTTCAGCACTTTCCAGACGGTCTCGCCCTGTGGCGTCGGCTGGAAGCGCCGGTCCTTGGCGGTGGCGTACCACCGCGTCCGCAGCGTGGAAATGATGGCCGCGTAGGTTGAGGGCCGCCCAATTCCCAGCCGCTCCAATTCCTTCACCAGGCTCGCTTCGCTGTAGCGCGGCGGGGGCTCGGTAAAGTGCTGGCTGGGCACGACTTGCTTGAGCGTCGCCCGGTCGCCCTCGGCGAGCTTCGGAATGGGGGCGAGGCTGTCGAGCGTCTTGGCGTCCTCGGCCTCGTGGGCCTCGCTGTAGAGCGCGTGGTAGCCGTCGAACAGGACGCGCGAACCGGTCGCCCGGAACAGGAATTTGCCGCCGGCGAGCTCGAAGTCGACCTTCGTCGCCTCGTAGACCGCTGGCGTCATCTGGGAGGCCAGGAAACGCCGCCAAATCAGCTGATAGAGCTTAAAGAGATCGCGTTCCAGGTATTTCTTCAGATCGTCGGGGTTGAAGCCGACGTCGGTGGGCCGAATGGCCTCGTGGGCGTCCTGGACCTTGGAGCCACGGCCGCCTTTGTACACGTTCGGCTCGTCCGGCAGATAACGCTTGTCGAACTGCGCGTTGATGTACTCACGGGCCTGTTTGATGGCCGCATCCGACACGCGCACGGAGTCGGTGCGCATATAGGTGATGAGACCGACCGACCCCTGCTCTCCCAGCTCCACGCCTTCGTACAGCTTCTGGGCGGCGCGCATCGTGCGTCCGGCCGAGAAGCCAAGCTGTTTGGCCGCTTCCTGCTGCATCGTGCTCGTCGTAAACGGCGCCGGTGCCTTGCGGCGGCGCTCGCCCGTCGAGACCGACGTGACGACAAACGGCAGCTTTTCGACTTCCGCGACGATAGCGCGCGCCGCCGCTTCGGTTTTGATCTCGGGCTTATGTCCCTCGAGCTTCTGCAGCCGGGCCTGGAACGGCTGGCCGTCCTTCTCGAGGTCGGCGGCCACGGTCCAGTATTCCTGAGGGACGAACTTCCGGATTTCCTCTTCGCGCTCGATGATCAGCCGCAGCGCGACGGTCTGCACCCGCCCCGCCGACAGGCCGGTCTTGATGCTCTTCCAGAGCACCGGCGAGGCCTTGTAACCCACCAGGCGGTCGAGGACTCGCCGCGCCTGCTGGGCGTCCACTTTGCGCTGATCGATGTCGAGGGGATTGGACAGGGCCTCGGCGACTGCGTCTTTGGTGATCTCGTGGAACAGCACCCGCCGGACGTTTCCATTTCCATTTAACTGGGAGGCCACATGCCAGGCTATCGCTTCACCTTCTCGATCAGGATCCGTCGCGAGTAACACGCGATCAGCAGCCTTGGCCGCCTTCTTGATCTCGGCCAGGGTCTTCGCCTTTTCCTTTATAGTCACGTACTTCGGCTGGAAGTTGTTCTCGACATCGACGCCCAGCTCGCGCTTCGGCAGGTCGCGCAAATGGCCGATGGTCGCCTTGACGGTGTAGCCCTTGCCCAGATACTTGCCGATCGTTTTCGCTTTGGTCGGGGACTCCACAATGACGAGTACGCCGCCCTTTGCAGGAGCGGCGTCGGTGTCTTCGGTATCCGCCGTTGGGAGAGTGGCCTCCGCGTCCTTCTTTTTGCGGGGCGCTCTCTTCTTTTTCGGTTTCACTTCTTCTTCTTTGTCAGGCACCTATCAACCTCAGGTCAAGCGTAAGGTGGTGCATCTTTACCAACCAGCGCTCATTTGCGCAAGTCGGACGACCTCGTCGGCGACTTTTTCCGCAGGTTTCGCCTCGGTTTGCACCGTGGCATCCGCTTTCGCGTAGTACGGATCGCGCGCGGTGAAGAGCTCACGCATACGTGCTAAAGGATCATCACCCATTAAAACGGGGCGGGTTCCCGACGGCTCCGCGCGGCCTGCGGCCACTTCGGCGCGCGCCTTGAGATAAACGAAGTACCCGCGAGGTCTTGCATCCTCGAGCGCGCCCGGTTGCGCGGCCCAGCCACCGCCCGGCGCAATCACCGCCGGCTGATTCGCTAGCGCCGCGTCGACTTCTTTCCGTTCCATCTCGCGAAACACCGGCTCGCCCTTCTCGGCGAAGATCATGGAGATCGGTTTGCCTTCTTTGCGAATGAGGATCGTGTCGATGTCGACGAAGCCCGCCTGCAGCCGTTCCGCGACGATGCGCCCCACCGTGCTCTTGCCGGCGCCCGGCAGTCCGATGAGCACGATGTGCTTTTTCACGACGCCGCGCCCTTGGGCGTGCGCGCGCGCAACTGCGCGAGATAGCCGTCCACGTTGCGCTTCAGCTCGCTCAACGCATCGCCGCCGAATTTCTCGAGCAGCGCCTGGGTCAGGACGATCGCCAGCATCGCTTCGGCGATGACCCCCATCGCGGGCACGGCGGTCACATCCGAGCGCTCCGACTGCGCCTGCGCTGGGCCGCCCGTCTTGAGGTCCACCGTTTTGAGCGGCGACATCAGCGTGGAGATCGGCTTCATCGCGACGCGGACGACGAGCGGCTCGCCGGTCGTCATCCCGCCCTCGGTGCCGCCGGCACGGTTCGTCGCGCGGGCGAAGCCCGGCAGGATTTCATCGTGCACTTCCGAGCCTTTGCGGCGGGCCGCCTCGAACCCGAGCCCCAGCTCGACTCCCTTCACGGCGGGGATCGACATCACCGCCTGCGCGAGCCGGCCGTCGAGCTTTCTGTCCCAGGAGACGTGCGACCCGAGCCCGACCGGGACGCCCTGGGCGATCACTTCGACGATGCCGCCGAGGGTGTCGCCGGCAGCCTTCGCGGCGTCTATCCGCGCCACCATCTCCCGCTCGGCCTCGGAGTCCAGGCAACGGACAGGGCTCTGGTCCGCGCGTTCGTTGATGTGCGCTGGTAGGGGCGCAGCATGCTGCGCCCCTACGTCTGCAACGACCCCACCCAATTCGACGACATGGGATCCGATTTCGATATCGAATTGGCGCAGCAGTTTCTTGCACACGGCGCCGCAGGCGACCCGCGCCACGGTCTCGCGGGCGCTGGCGCGCTCCAGAATGTCGCGGGCGTCCAGACGGTCGTACTTGAGGGAGCCGGCGAGATCGGCGTGGCCCGGACGCGGCCTCGTCACCTGGCGCCGGCGGCCCTGGGGATCGGGCGTCGCGTCGGCTTCCGGGGCCATGACGTCCTGCCAGTGCTCCCAGTCGCGATTCCAGATCAGCATCGCGATGGGGGAGCCGAGGGTTTCGCCGGCGCGCACGCCGGCCAGCCATTCGATGCGGTCGGATTCGATTTTCATGCGGGCGCCGCGGCCGTAGCCGCCCATGCGCCGCTTCAACTCCACGTCCACGTCGGCGGCAGACACGGGGAGGCCGGCGGGAATGCCCTCGAGAATTCCCACCAGACCGCGGCCATGCGACTCGCCCGCCGTCGTAAACCGGAACGTCATGCCGTACCCCCTGGTACGGGCGCAGCATGCTGCGCCCCTACATCTCCTATATAACAGCCGAGCCCGACCTCGGTCGGGCTCGGCCCTACATAACCCACGACGCCCGCAGGCGTCAGCGCGGCGGCACCGGCAGCGGGTTGACGAACGGCGGCAGCTGCAGGACGAGGAGCCCGGTCGCCGTCACCCCGAACAGCAGCTGGTTACCGCCGACGTCGCGCGCCACCCGCAACGGGCCGATCACCGGATCGCGTACGGGAATCGACCCGAGGAAATCCCCGAAGTAGGTATCGAAGACGTCGATGTTGCCGTTCGGGTTCGCCGAGAAGATGAGGCGCTGGTTCTTGTCCGTGCCGCCACCGCACGATGTGCTGGTCGGCGGGCAGTCGCCCGTCGGCGCGAAGTCATGGAAGTAGTTCATGTCCATGCCGGGCGTCAGGGGCGACGGCCCCGGAGGCGCGGCGGAGGTGACCTTGCGGCGCAGGTCCTGATCCAGGTAGTAGATCGAATCGGCGCGCACGGCGTTCGTCAGTCCGTTGAAGTTGGTCGCGACCGACACGACCTTCACGCCGGTGTTGGCGATGAAGTCGCTGACGTCCCGCCCCGGCGACATGCCGAAGTCCACGTCGTTCTCGCCTTGGTCGCTCGTGCCGTTGCCGGTGCCGCAGTTGACGAATGTCCCGGCGCCCTGGCTCAGCAGGGCGCGCGCATCGTACGACATGACGCGCGCAAACGCGGCGCTGATGTTGCCGCCTTCGCCAAAGAAGGAATGCGTGAAGTTTCCCGAGTTCCGCGCGAAGGTCCGGTCGCCGAGGCCCATCGACGCGAGATCGACCGTCACGCCGGCGCACGCCGAGAGTACGACCTTGCCGAAGCTGCGGCCGCGACCCAAGAAGATGCGCAGCGTATCGCTGCCGCTGGTGAACGTCGACGTCGCGATTTCCCAGAACAGGTGCCCGTATTTCAAGTTGGGATTCGTCGTGTTGATCAGCTTTTCCATCCGCAGCGTGGCGCGGTTGACGAAGGGCGGCGATTCAGCACCCGTTGGGGCGGTCGAGTACAAGGCGAACACCGAGTCCGCGTGGCAAGTGGAGCTGCCGCTCACCGGCCGGCACACGCTCGCGACGTACTGGGGCAGATCGGACGTGTGGTAGCTCGTGATATGCACGGTCGAGCCGCCCGCCTGCACGATCACCTTGTACGTCTGGATGATGAAATCGGGCAGGTCCTGGCGCCAGATGATCTGACGCGGCCCTCCGGCGCCGACGTTGATGATGCCGAGGTATGTGCCGCCGGCATCCGCCACGATGACCGTGTCCTTGTAGCCGCCGAGTGTGTCGCGCGGCCAGAGCGCGATCCCCCACGGTTGCCCGCCGGCGGTCGGAATACCCCCGGCGACGAACGTCGTGTTGGCGACCTGGAACACGTCCACCCGGTTGAATGCCGGGTTGGTCAGGTAGAGCTCGCGACGATTAGCGTTGTAAATGGCGTCGGCGATGCTCCCCGCGCCCTGGAGCGGAACGGTGATGCCGTTGACCACGATCACAGTATCGATCAAGCCGGCCGGCGACATGCTGGGGCCGGGGCCGGACGCCTTGGTCATGCCGGCGCCACGCACGGGCGCGACGGGCAAGAGCGTCGTGGTATTCGTGTACGAGCAGTTGCGTGCGGTCGCGGCATCACAGGCGTAGCCGCGCACGACGATCGATTTCGGCAAGACGCCCGGCGGCAGCACGGTGCCGAGGGCGAGGCTGGCCCGGCGCGTGACATCCGTGAGGTTGCCGGCACCCACAAAGATCGTGTCGAACTTGAGCAGCACGCCGGGCGCGGGACCGGTGTCGACCCGGAATCCGATCCAGGCAATCGCGCTGGCGTCGGTGGCGCGCACGATGACCGTGTCGTCGACCTCGACCCGCGGGTTGATCTTATGGGCCACCTGGGGCGGCGTGACGTCGTTGGCGGCGGACTGGATCGTGACGGTAACGACGTTGCTGAACAGGCGACGTCCCGCCGAATCTTCGGCGAATCCGACCACGTCGAACGTCCCCGTCGCGGCCAGGACCGTGAGCGTGTCGGTGTAGTCGACGGTGTCCTGCAGGGTACCGAGGAAGACGATCGAGTCGTTCGGCGGCGTCGTGGGGTTGCTCACGGAAGACCGCGGATTCACGAGGAAGCCGATTTTGGCGATTCCCGAATTCTGGATCGCGCGGACCTCGATCGGGATCGAGCGGTTTTGCGACGCCACGGCACCAGCGGTGGGCGACACCAGTATTATCTGGAGCGCCTGGACGTTCGACAGGAAGATGGTGATCGTGTCTTCCGAGAAATTCCCGCGGCCGTCCGTGGCGCGGCCGATGATCGTGATGTTGCCGCCGTTACCCGAGTTCGCACCGAACGTGAGGGTGTGGGCCACGTTGTAGGTCGTGACGGCAGTCTGAAAGATGGTGTCGAGGACGCCGTTGAGCCCGCCGCTGAACCGCAGGTCGATGGTCTTCAGACCCAGATTGTCGTTGGCCTGCACGGTGAAGCGCAGCCCGCCGGCGATGTCCTGCGTATCCCCCGCGGTGGTTGTGAGGGTAATGACCGGCGCCTGGGTGTCGGGTTGGACGCCGCCAATACGGCGCGTCGTCTCGCACGCGTAGACAGCCAACGCGAGCGAACCGATACTCAGAATTGCGGTACTCCCTCTGACCAGCCGCATATCTACCCTCTCCGCTTTTATCGGCCCGCGGGATTACTGCCCGCTGGGCGCGACCAAATCGTCGATGATGTGTGGCGTGATCAGGATCAGGAGATCACGCCGACTCTCGGTCTGGGATGTGAAGCCGAACAGCTTGCCCAGAATCGGCAGATCTACAAGGAACGGGATTCCGGACTTCGTTACCGTGACCTCGGTCACCGTAAGTCCGCCAATTACGGCCGTTTCGCCGTCATTGACCAGGATTTGATTGTCCGCCTGCTGCGTCTGGAACGTGAATCCGATGTCCACCGACGCGGGACGGACGTTGGAGCGCTCGGCATGCACCTCCATCAGGATCTGGCGCGTGCCCGTCACGTGCGGGGTGACACGGAGGTTGATACCGGTCTGTTGGAATTGCACCGTCGCGCGGGGCACCGGGGTGCCGGTCCCTCCGCCTGTGCTGACGGCGCTCACGTCGATGACCCGGATCGGCACACGGTCGCCGACGAGAATCTCCGCCTGCCGGTTATCGAGCGTGGTGATCGTCGGCTCTGCCTGGATGTCCGCCAGCTCGACGCTCTGCAGCGCCTGCAGGAACGCCGTCAGATCGAAGTTGCCGATCGCCGTCGAGAAAATGAGGTCGAGCGCCGGATTCACGACTTCCTGGCTGGCGTTGCCGAGTGCCGAGAGAGAGTTGCCGCCCAGCGAGACGATGTTCTCGTTGGACGGGAAGTTTTCCGTAGGCACGAGGGCGTCGGGTACGCCGTCGAGATCGGTATCGACCGGTTTTGCGGTGCGCGGATCGGGGCGCTGAACGAGCTTGTTGAAGAACTGGGTCGTCGACCCAAGATCGTACTTGACGCCGATCTGCTCGACGTCCTGGCGGTCCACAAAGATGATCTTCGCCTGGATCGAGACCTGCGGCGTGCGCTGGTCCAGACCCTTCACGAATTCCACGACTTCGTCGATGCGCGAGGTGACTTCGGTGATCACGAGCGAGTTGCTCGTCGAATCGGCGACGGCCTGCCCCCGCTTGGTGAGAATCGACGCCACAGACGGGACGAGCGAGGTCGCCTTCGCGTAGTTGACACGCACGAGCCGCGTAGTGATCGGCACGGTCGAGTCGGCGCGTGCCAGCTCGATCTGACTCACGACATTCAGGATGCCGCCGGGCAGTGTCTTCACGGCGAGGCCCTGTGATTCGAGCACGGCGTTCATCGCCAGGTCCCACGGCTGGTTCTTGATCTCGGCGGTGACGTTGCCTTTGATGTCCTTGCCCAGGATGATCGTGCGGCCGCTGAACGCCGCGAAGCCCGCGACGACGTCCTCGATGCTCGCGTTGTCCCACTGCACGGTGATGCGCGCCGCCTGCGACTGCGCCGCTTCGGCGCGGTGCGCCGCGAGGTACTCCTGGATGGACATCGGTTGGGCGAGCGTCGGCGTCGTGACCCGCGAGGCCTGATCCGGACCGCTGGTGACCGCGGGGGCAGGCGCCCGTGCACGGCTCGCCACGGCGACTGGCGCCATCGCCACCGTGTTGCTCGACCAGGCGGCGAAGGCGGTGCGCTCGGTGCCGATGCGCACGCGGACCTGTCCGGTCCCACGCTCGACCTGATAGTCCTTCAGCGCGTCGAGGTCGATCACGACGCGAACGACGTCGGGCTTGAACTGCGCGTAGCGCACGTTGCGCACGCCGCCACGATTCTGGCCGTCGTACAACGCCACAGGCCCGGTGAGCCGCGTGCCCTGCAGGTCGATGACGAGCCGCGCGGGATTCGAGAGCGTGAAGTCCTGGATGAGCGCGGCCCCTTGCACGTCGATGACGATCTCGACCTTGCCGGTGGCCGGCACTACGCTCACACCCCGCACCTCTCCGTCCCGCCCGTCCATCGTTGTCCCCGCAAGGGCCCGGGGAGCAACGACGGCGAGCAGGAGCGTGAGGCGACATAGAGCCTTCATGGCATCCCCTCCTGCTTGGCGAGCGACAGCGTTTCCTGCCGCTCGAACCCGAATTCCTGCACGGTGAATACGACCTCACGGGGCCGGATCTGCGTGACCTTCAAGCGGCCGATGATGTCGCCCGTTTTCACCCGATAGATGCGGCGATTGGTGATGTCCCGGAGCACGGCGACGCTGCGGGATGCGAACCGCCCGTCGTACACGACGGTCGTCAGCTTCAAGTCGGAAATCAGCGGCCGCACGTCGCCCGATTTGAGCAGCGACATGAACGGATCGCGCCCGCCGCCTTCGTACGCAAACACTTCGCGAATCAGGGACTGGGGCTGCGCGGCCGTCGTGTCCCGCTCCGGCTGCTGCGCAGCGGCCGGAGCCGAGCCCAGGGCGAATGCGAGCGTGATCGCCGCCAGCGCGGGGCTAGCTGCGCGCACGAGGTGCTCCCGCGGGCTTGGGCGCCGGCGGTGCCGCCGCCTTCACGAAGGTCCGAATCGAGAATTCGCCCAGGAGCAGCGCGCCCGCCGTATCGCCGAGCAGCTTCTGCGCGGCCGGCGATGCCGACGAGAGCATCACGTCCTGCGGCACGATGATGCGCGGCAGCGACGCGACGTCGGCGAGATATTCGCCGATCTGGTCGTAATGGCCGTAGACCTCGAGCCGATAGCGGTACGTATCGAACGGCGATCCAGGCTCGGGGAGCAACGGCTGAATCTTGCCGATCGTGATCCCGCGCACCTTGGCCTTCGTCGAGATATCGTCGATCAGCGTCGGCACTTCGTTGCGGTCCGGCACCAGCCGTCGCATCAGCTCGAGCGAACCCTGATACTCTTCCACGCGCCGGCGCAAATCCTCGATGCTGCCGCTCGCCAGGTCTGCCTTGGCGGCCGCGACGATGCGCTCGAGGCTGTCGGACTCCTGATTGGCCTCCGTGATCCGCACGATGTCGGGGGTGTGCTTCTTCGTCCAGAAGAAGTAGCCCCCGGCCAATGCCGCTACGACGAGCAGCAGCATGATCTGGCCCCGTTGATCGGTCGGAAAACCGAGTGCCATGGTCCTCTACCTCACCGATTGCACGAGCGGGATAGTGCGGATGTACACCGAATCCGCGACTCGATAGCGCACCGTCACCGTGAACGATGTGACGGGACGATCGGCTTCGATCACCGTCTGCGAGCTGGCGGGCGTCACGTCGGTGAACCACGGCGACGCGGCGAGCTGCCGCAGAAACGTCGTATAGGCCTGGATATCGACCGTGCGCCCCTCGATCGAGACGCTCACCGCCGGTCGACCGGTCGAGTCCCGGTCGACGGTGACCGGCCCATTGTTCGGTTGCCCTGCTCCGGGCGCGACGATGGCCGACGCCGACCGCACCTGCGTGATCCAGGTGTACGGCGGCAATGCCTTCGTCGCCTGATCGAGAACGTGCGGCCAGATGTAGCGATCGGCGTCGATCTGGCGGATCACGTTGATCTCATAGAGCAGCGAATCGCGCACCTTCTCGGCCTGCCGCTTTTGCGCGATCACGATGTCGTAGCGGCGTTTCTCGGTCCGCACGGTCTCGAGTCGCGTCTCCGCGGCCGCGAGACGGGCGCGGTCGGTGATGAACAGCAACGCGCCGCCGCCGCCCACGACCACCCAGGCCGCGATCGCGCCGAGGAGCCACGGATCCTTGACCTGCGCGATGAGGCCCTTGAAGTCCGGCAGCGACAACTTCATGCCGGCTCCCTTGACCGCCTTCTTCTTTCCTGGGAGTAGGTTTATCTCAATCATGAGGCGCGCCTCAGCGCCAATCCCACGGCCAGCATGAGCAGTGGGGCGACCTCGTCGACGGGCACCGTCTCGAACACGTCATCCTTCACGCGCAGACGCTGCACCGGATTCGCCAGCTCGATCGGCACTTTCAGCCGCGCGCCGAGGACATCGTTGAGGCCCGGGATGCGCGCGCCGCCACCCGTCGTGTAGACGCGGGACAACCCGCCGGCCGAGCGCGACGCGGTCGCAAGGAACGCGGCCGCGCGCTCCACCCCCGTCGCGATTTCTTCGCCGCGGGCGCTGACGTACCCGGCGAGGTCCGCGTGCTGCGACGACCCCTGAATGACCTTCTCGGCCTCTTCGCTCGCGAGCCCCTTTTCGCGTTGGAGATCCTCGCGGAACCGCCGCGTGCCGACCGAGAGGTCACGGGTCAGGACGGGGATGCCATCTTCGAGGATGTTCACGTTGGTCACTTCGTGACCGATGTTGACGAGTCCCACGACGCCCTGCATCGCGTCGGGGTGGTTCAGCTCGAAGGCGTTATGGATCGCGAACGCGTCGACGTCGATGACAGAGGGATCGAGCCCGGCCTCGGTTAACAACCCAACTCTGCTCTCCACCAATTCGCGTTTGGCGGCGACGAGCAGCACGTTCATTTGAAGGCCTTCGGCGTCCGGATCGAGGATCTGGAAGTCGAGCTCCACGTTGGCCATATCGAACGGCACGTGCTGCTCGGCTTCCCAGCGGATGACCTCGCGGGCATCGGCTTCTTTCATCCGGTCCATCTGGATTTTCTTGACGATCACGTCGCGGCCGCCAACCGCGGTGACGACCGATTTCCGCTTCACACCGGCGGCCTCGAACAGACCCCGAATAGCCTCCGAAACGAGGCCCGGGTCCATGACTTCGCCCTCGACGATGGCGTCGGCGGCGACCTCCGTTGTCGCGACCTTAGTCAGCTCGGCTTCGCTCCCCCCATGGTCGATGACCACGAGTTTGATGATACCGGAGCCGATATCGAGGCCGACCGAGGTTTTTTTGCCGCCAAATAACCCAAAAAGGGCCATGTGCACCTTTGGGCCTAGAGACAAGTAGGGGCGAGGGCAAACTACAATAGGCCCCGCCCCTTATCCTGTCAAGCCTCGAATCGACTTGAGGCCGAAGCAACAACTGTTTTGGCTACTGCGACTTAGGCCACTTAATAGAGCTGTACCCAGCCCCTGGAACGCATCATCGAAATCGGGCTCGTGGCCTGTAACACCGCGTTAATACTGCAGCTAGAGTAGTTCAGCGTCGCCTTACCGCTCAGGTTCTGTACCGAGAGGTCGGCGTTCCTGGCCATCACGCCACCCCAGAAGTGGGCGTCGGTCGAACCACCACCGGAGGTCTTCAGGTCGCCCAGGATCACGACGATGCCGAAGAACTGATACGACCCCTGGACGTTCAAGTCACCATCTACCAACAAGATACCCTGTCCCTGGACGTTGTTTAGGGTAACCGTCCCGGTCACGTGAATAATCGGGAAATAGTTGCTGCAGAGACTGCCCGGATTCATCCCGTCACCCCAGTTCGTCAGCACGGTCTTGTCACACACGCCGTTGGTCACGACCGCGTCGGTCGTATAGTTGCCCGGCGGAATCGTGAGCGTCGCGCGCGCGGCGAGCTGGGCGAAGGTCGCCCCGCCGAACGCGGTGAACGTGTTGTTGTTGACGGTCGGGTCGTTCACGACCGGCGGCAGCCCCGCCACGGCCGCATTACCGCTTTCCGTGACGTTACCGCCGTTATCGCGGACACCCGCCTGCGGGGGACCTGGAGGATCGCAGCTTGCCCAACCGGTCGGGATCTGGTCCGCACCGTTGATGTTGGCGTTACCACTCATGCTCACAAGACCCTGCGTTGTGAGCGACGCCTTGATGCCGAAGTCGACCGGCGCGATACGGGCGATCATCCCGATGCGTTGCCGCGCGCCACCGCCGCCAGCCATAGCGCCCGCAGCGCTGGCTTTGTCGCGACCCGTCACATCGATGAGGAACAGGTTCGGCCCGACTTTGTAGCTCGCGCCGAAGTACCGTCCCGAGCCACTCGGTGCGACGGTATCCGCACCGACTGACGGAATCAGCACGGAGTCGCCGCCCGGGCACGGGCAGTACAGGGGCCGCTTGTTCATGCTCCCTGGATCCCAGCTCAGCACTCGTTCCTGCGCGCCGGCTTCGGCGACGCCGAATGACGTCTGGACGCGGCGCTGGTTTTCACCGACCCGCTGCTCCTGGGTCCCGGCGAAGAACGCTCCGGCGACCAGCGCCCCGACGACCACCATGGCGAAGATCGCAACTGCGAGCGCCATACCGCGCTCGTCCCGCAAGATCCGTTTCATGCCTGACTCCTTCATGGGTTTCCGGCGCCCTAGAACCGCCGGTTATTTCGCAATGCCACACTGGTGACAACGCTATCGACGACGGTCGCCCGCGCTGCCTGACCGCCCGCGCGCACTGCCGCGGCGGTCCTGGCGCGGACCGTGATGTCGATCCGGGCAACCTGGGCCCGAACGGCCGTCACGTTGCCATTGACGTCGAAGTACTGGAACTGCAAGCCATTGCCCGCGAGTACCGGCCCGATGAGCGGCTGCATCGTCTGGCCGGCGGGCTGAAAGCCGACGTACCACGACGTGTCCCCCGCCGGTTGATACAGCGAGTAGTTGACGGCCTCCCACCCGCGGACGGGAGCACCCAACGGGATCGCGCCCGCCACGTTCGGCCCGAGCCCGAGCAGGTTGATGTTCAAGAGCAGGCGCTGTCCATTCGTCCCGTCATTGCAGTTCTGCCCGTTGGGCGACGCTGTGATCGTGCCTGTCGCCCAGAAATCATCGGTGCGCGAGTTCACGTTGCCGTCGTAATAGATCAGCACGCCGTCGGTGTTGTTGATTCCCCGCGCGCCGAAGAACAGCGGCTGGCCCGGCGTTCCGCCGCGGACGATCACCGAGACGGAGTTCAGCGCGCCGCCCAGCCCCGGCGTATTGCAGGCGAACCCGAGCCAGCGCATCGCGCGCATGGAGATGCTGGTCGCCGACATCGCAGTGATGTCGCCTTCCGACGCATCGAGCTCCCGGAACTCGGCCGGCAGAATTGTGCTGGCGGCCCGGATGTTCTGCGACAGGTCGATGCGCGCTGTCTGTGCCATGTACAGGCGCTGGTTGTTGACCAGCACACGGTACAGGGCGGCGCTCACCAGACCCAGGAGCACAAGCGCGACGAGCAGCTCGATCATCGTGAAACCGCGGCGGCCGCGGCTCATAGGAATGTGTTGCATGAAATCGTGGTCTCCACTGAGTCCCTGCGGGTTTTATTCTGATCCGTCTTGTAGATGCTCACGATTTTGAGCCGGTAGTTCTGATTGCCGGCATCCGTAAACGTCCAGTTGTTCAGCGCCACCCAGGTCGACCCCCGGTACAACGTGTCGGAGCCATTCACGCGCTGCGGGTCAACGCATGCCGCAACGCGCATCCGCTCGAGCCGGCGGGCCGCGAATGCCGAGGCCTGCGCGGAGCGTTGCCCGCGCGCGATCATCCGCGTCACGAGCGCGGCGGTCGTCACCATGCCGAGCACGCCGACGGTCAACACGATGATCGCGATGATGATCTCGATGATCGTGAAACCCTTGTTGTTCTTCATGGTCGTCATTGTTTGCTCACCCTTCCCACCTCGTTGATCATCACCGAGTCGCTGTAATGCGGCCCGATGACGCGCACCGTGGTGGGTTGAAATACGGTCGATATGCCGCGCGGATCGTACACGACCGACGCGGCGGTCGAATTCAGTGTGACGCTGAACTCATCGCCGACCAGCTTCTTGGTTCCCACCTGGACCGAGGCGGCCGGGGGGTTTACACCGCACGCCGACACCCAAATGCTGTCCACGGTGAGGTTCAGCGTGGCCGAACAGCCGCGCTGAATCGCCGCCCCGCGCGCCGTCGCCACCAACGTCGCGATCAGCGCCTTGGCGCTGCGGACGTTCTGCTTCTCGAGCCCATCGCGCAGCCGCGGAAACCCGATCGACGCAATCACGCCGATGAGGATGATCACGACGATCAGTTCAATCGTGCTGAACCCTTTGCGACCCATGGAACCCCCTGTTCGACCGCCCCTTATTACAGGTTCTATGCCTAAGCGTAACTGCAACTGCATCAAGGAGATACGTCGAGATACATCGTCGAGAAACACCGCAGAATACTGCACTTGTGCAGAATTTTGCATGCCTCAGGGGATGCCATACCGGTCAATCTTGTAGAACAGCGTGCGCAGGCTGACGCCCAACTGCTGCGCCGCAGCCCTCCGGTTGCCGTCGGTCGCCTTCAAGGCGTCGATAATCGCTCGACGCTCGGCATCCTCGACGACGGACTTGAGGGTCCCGTCCCCGGCCTCATCCCCTGACCCCCTCTTCACTTCGTGGCGAGGGGGAACGGCACTGAAGTCTGCGCGATCCAAAACGGCCTTCTCACTGAGCACGGCCGCGCGCTCGATCGCGTTCTCGAGCTCGCGAACGTTGCCCGGCCACGGCTGCTGCTCGAGCCAGGCGATCGCGTCGTCGCTGAGTGACAACGGGCGGCCGAACCGCTGCGCCAACCGCGCCACGAAGTGCCGGCACAGCGGCGCGATGTCGTCTTCCCGTTCGCGCAGCGGCGGCAGCGCGATCACCACGACATGGATCCGATAAAACAGGTCCTCGCGAAACCTCCCCGCGCGCACTTCCGCCTCGAGATCACGCGCTGTGGCGGCGAGGACGCGCGCGTCCACGCGCCGTGTCTTCTGATCGCCGACGCGGCGGATCTCATTCTCCTGCAGCACGCGCAGCAGCTTCGCCTGCAACCCGAGCGGCAGTTCGCCGATTTCATCGAGGAGGATGGTGCCGCCGTTGGCGGCCTCGAACAGTCCGGTCTTGTCCGCGCTCGCGCCCGTGAACGCGCCGCGCACATGGCCGAACAGCTCGGACTCGAGCAGTGCCTCGGGAATCGCCGCGCAGTTGATGCCGACGAACGCCTTGCCGGCGCGCGGGCTGGCGCGGTGGATCGCGCGCGCGACGACTTCCTTGCCCGTCCCGCTCTCACCTGTGATCAGGACGGTGGTGTTGTGCTCGGCGACGCGCGTGACGAGCTCGAGCGCCTGGCGCATCGCGGCGCTTTCGACGATGAGTCCCCGCTCCGCCGGCCCGGTAGCCAGCTGTGCCTTGAGGCCGGCGACTTCCTGTCGCAGGCGTTCCCGCTCCTCCGCCTTCCGGAGCGTGAGCACGACTTCGTCCGGGCGGAACGGCTTGGCGAGATAGTCGTACGCGCCTTCCTGCATCGCGGCTATCGCCGCATCCTCACCGCCGTACGCGCTCATGACGATCACAAGCGCGCTGCCACCGCGCTGGCGGTAGTTGCGCAGGAACGTCAGGCCATCCATTTCGGGCATGCGCACATCGCAGAGGACGAGGTCGAACGGTTCGGCGACGGCTCGGTCGAGTCCGCGCCGGCCATCCTGCTCGGCGGTGACCGCGTAGCCCGCGTCAGAAAGCAGGAGTCCGAGGCTCTGGCGCAGGCCCGGTTCGTCGTCGACGATGAGGACTCGTACCCCCGGGGGGGGGGGAGCGCGATTGGGAAGAACAGCTTGAACGCCGCGCCGCCTTCTCTAGCCACATCGACCCAAACGACCCCACCCATTTCGTGCACCGATCGGGCGACGATCGCCAGCCCGAGACCCGTGCCGCGGCCGGGCTCCTTCGTGGTGTAAAACGGCTCGAAGATCTTGTCACGATCCTCCGGCCCCACACCGGGCCCCGAGTCCGCGACGAAGAGCAACGAGCCCGGTTGACCGGCCGCGAACTCGATCCGGGAAGGGCGCCGCTCGACAACACGAGGAAACATCGAGGCTCGTGGGTCGCTGGCACGCCTGGTCGCTGCTGCCCCTGGTTCGTAGGCCCAGCGTCGCGCGCCGATGATGATCGATCCGCCGGGCGGTGTGGCATCCACCGCGTTCAGCAGGAGGTTCACCAGCGTCTGCTCGAGGATGTGCGCGCGACCCATGATCTCGGGCACATGGAGGCCGAGGTCGGTCTCCGCGCGCACATTGCGGAAGGCCCCCTGCGCGCGCAGCAGCTCGAACGCGCCGCGCACGATGCGGTCAGGGTCGATGGGGACGAGGGGATCCTCCTGCGGCCGGGCGTAATCGAGCAGGCTGCGGACGATCCGGTCGAGGCGCTCGAGCTCCCGTGAGATGCCTGCGGTGACTTCCTGATCGGCGCCGCGGCGTCGCAGGACCTCCAGGTAGGTGCCGGCGGCGCCGAGCGGATTGCCCACCTCATGCGCCACGCCGGCCGCGAGCCGCCCGATGCTCGCCAGCTTTTCCGAGCGGACGAGCTGGCTTTGTGCGTCGAGCAGCCGGTCCGTCATCCGGTTCAGCCGTTCAGCAAGTGTCGCGAAATCGCGGGTGTCCTCCTCCGGCGCGCGGGCGGCGAGGTCACCGTCGGCGACGGCGTCGGCGGTCTCCATCACACGAGCCAGCGGTCGGAGGACCAGGCGGGTCACGAGGGATCGCCCATAGAGCACGAAGATCGCCACTTCGGCCGCGACGAAGACCACGACGAGGAAGACGCCCCGTTCGGGAGCAATCGACAGGGCGAGCTGCGACGTCGCCACGCCCACGAGGATTGCGAAGGCCGCGAGGAATGTCAGGTAGAACAGGAGCTCGACGCGCAGCGCCGGCTTGGGGCGCGGGGGGGGTGCCATTAGGGCCCCAAGATAAGGCCAAAAAAGCGAGCGGCGGGGTTTTTCCCCCGCCGCCCGGATACGTCAGGCCAGAGGCCTCACGCGCACTTCGGCTCGCCTTCCTTGTTGGCAGGCGCCAACGCCGTCGACCCCACGTAAATCGAGCAGGTCTTCGTGGTCGTAGTGTGGGTCACGTTGGCCGTCCAACCGTCAGCCGTCACCACGATGGTGGGGCCAACGACGCCGGTAGTCGTCGCGTACGCGGTACCGAGGTTGCTCGTGTATTTCACCGAGTCGGCGAAATACGCCTCTTCGGCCGTCACGAGGTTCCGCAGGTCCGACTTCATCGACGCGAGATACGCCTTCTCCTTCGTGTTCGCGAACTTCGGAATCGCAATCGCGGCCAAAATGCCGATGATCACGACGACGATCAGAAGCTCGATCAATGTGAAACCCTTGCGGTTCATCTGGTAACACTCCTTCATTTTTTTCTGCTGGGACACGGGCAGGGGCGCGGCCTTTGGACCCGTCGAGAGACGGTTTCGTCACGCACAAAAAAAATGCGGCGGGGATCGCTCCCCGCCGCATTCATACGTCAGGCCAGTGGCCTTACGCGCACTTCGGTTCGCCTTCCTTGTTGGCAGGCGCCAATGCCGTCGTACCCACGTACACCGCGCACGTCTTGGTGGTCGTGGTGTGGGACACCGTCGCGGTGAACCCGTTAGCCGTCACGACAATCGTGGGGCCAACCACGCCGCTCGTCGTGTTGTACGCCGTACCCAGGTTGCTGGTGTACTTCACCGAGTCGGCGAAATACGCCTCTTCAGCGGTAATCAGGTTGCGCAGATCCGACTTCATCGAAGCCAGATAGGCCTTCTCCTTCGT
>JBGQKD010000028.1:0-41564 GCA_041499375.1 Gemmatimonadota bacterium | reverse complement strand
CGCCGCGGGCGGCGCCGAGCGTGTTGCCCTCGAGAGCCCCGACGCGGTGCGGCAGTCGCTGGCGGAGCTGGGCCGCCGCCTCGATGCCGAGCTGTGGCTGTACCGCGGCGGCGTCTTGATCGGGACTTCTTCGCCCGTGCTGGCGGAGTTGGGACTCGTCGATCCATTCCTCTCGACCACAGCGTTCCAGGCGATCCTCGCGGATGAGCTCGAGTTGACGACGGACGCGCGGGCGGCCGGTCGCCGGACGCGGATTGGGTACCGGGTGGTCGGTCCGGGCGTCCCCGGCGAGCAAGCCGTGCTCGCGGTGCCGCGGCTGCTGGATGACGAAGGCGTGCGGCAGCAGCAGGAGGATCTGGCGCTCGCCCTCGTCCTCGGCACCGTTATTGGTTTGCTGGCGGCCATGTATCTCGCCGGCTTCGCGGCCCGTCGCCTTGCCAAACCGGTCGCTGCGTTGCGCGAGGCCGCCATCGCCGTAGGGCGGGGGAGCGAGCCGCCTGCCTTCCCGCCGGGGACGCCACGGGAATTCGAGCCGGTGCTCAGCGCGTTCGACCGGATGGCGACCGACGTGCGCCGCAGCCAGGCGGCGCTCGAGGAAGCGCGGCTGCGCACGGCGCGCGTGCTGGCCAACGTCGCCACCGGTGTGATCGCGGTGGACGACGCGCTCCGCGTCACGATGGCCAACCCGCGCGCGTCGGAGCTCGTGCTGGGAGGGACCGAGACGCTCGCGCCGGGCAACGTTCTCCCGCAGACGACCGCCGCCGGCTGGGCGCCGGTCTGGCAGGCGGTCGCCGAATTCATCGCGCTGAACCGGGACGTGATTCAGGAGCGCGAGTTCGACGTCGGCGGGCGGCAGATTCGCGTGCAGCTGGCGCTGCTGGGCGCCGCGCCCGACGGTTGCGTCATCGCGCTCGACGATGCGACGGCGCTGACGCGCGCCGCGCGCGTCCTCGCGTGGGGCGAGATGGCGCGCCAGGTGGCGCACGAAATCAAGAATCCGCTCACACCGATTCGCCTCGGCATTCAGCATTTGCAGCGGGTTCGCGAGAAAGGCCAGTCGACGAGCTTCGAGGCGACGCTCAAAGAGACGGCAGAGCGCATTCTGGCGGAAATCGACCGGCTGGACGGCATTGCACGCGCGTTCGCGCGCTTCGGCGCGCCGTCGGGGGGGGGCGCCGAGCAGCTGCCGCTCGAACCGGTGGATCTCGCGGCCACCGCCCGCGAAGTCGTACAGCTCTACGACCTCGGCTCCGCGCCGCGGTTCGAAGTGCGCACGAGCAACGGCGCACCCCCTCCGGCGCTCGCGCGCAAAGACGAAGTAAAGGAAGTGCTCGTGAATCTGCTGGAGAACGCGCGCAACGCCGATGCGAAGCGGGTGACCGTGCAAGTCGCCGCGAGCGGCCGCCAGCTGGTCGTCGCCGACGATGGCCGCGGGATTCCGGCGGAGGTGTTGCCGCGCGTGTTCGAGCCGACCTTCTCAACGACGTCGAGCGGCGCCGGCCTGGGCCTGGCGATCGCGCGCCGCCTGGTCGAGAGCTGGGGAGGCGTGATCACCCTCGAAAGCGTGCCCGGCAAAGGGACACGGGTCACTCTGACGCTCCAAACCGCATCCTGAAGCGGGTTTGGGTGACCTTCCTCACACCAAAGAATGGAAAAATCGGACACAATGTGCAAAGTTGTGGCGGCCTTTCCCACGTCCGAGGTGCTTTGTGCGAACTGGAGTCGTTGCTGTTGCGCTCGCCCTGCTCGTACTCGCTCCCCTGCGACCGGCTCGCGCGCAGTTTTCGTTCGACGCGCGGCGCTATGGCATGGGAGGGGTTACGCTCAGCCGTGACGGCAACGCCCGTCGCTACAATCCCGCGTATCGCGCGCTGAAAAACCGCAGTGAGCTAACGGGAACACCGAAATTCTCGATCCCGGTCCCCCTCGGTCTCATCAAGTTTTTCAAAGATCACCCGATCAATCAGTTGAGCCACGACCCGATGTTCCGGCCGGAGTCGACGGCGTTCAATCCGTTCGCGCTCACCAACATCATCTTCAACCCGCCGATCTTCTATGAGGTGAAGAAGTCACCCGTTCCGACCAACAACGTCGAATTTACGATCGGCAAGAACCAACTCATCATGAACCTGGGTGCATCGCGGGTGCTGATTCCCGAACAGGACTTCGGGATTGGCAGCACCAGCCGGCCGATCGATGCTGGCGTTGGCTTCGCGGGTTTCCACCTGGGCGTGATGGGCTTCCTGCAGTACGACGTCGCGTTCACGCTCGACAGCGCGTTGCGGCACGCACTCACCGACACCGTGACGGGCCTGCGGCCGGGAGACACGCTCTCGCTCCTGAGCGACGCGATTTTCCAGGCGGGCGTGGCCCCCTCCCTCGGTTTTGCGGGGCGCCTGACCCACGGTGCCGATCCGGCAACCGACGATGGCTTGTACCTCGGCGGTGCCGTGCATTACTACATGGGCGCGACCTATGGGCGCCTGACGGGTCCGGCGCAGATCCTGGTCGGCAATCCGATCTTCGGGACCACCCCGGCGGCCGCGATCGCCGACACGCTGCGCACATCCAATAAGCCCTATGGCAAGGGTGTCGGTGGTGATGTGGGCGTCGTATGGGTCAGTGGCCCGTTTGAGGTGGGTGTGGGTGCGAACGACATCGGTGCCGAGCTGACGTGGTCGGATACGAAGGTCCAAAACGTTTCGTATGTCACCACGACCGGCAAGATCGTCACGGTCATCGACACCAATCACGTTGAGACGAAGACCAAGCTGCCCATCACGTACATCGCGAACGCGGCGCTGCGCATGGGCACGGGCACGACCGTCGGCGGCGATGTGGTCAACTCGGGCCGCGGCACGGTGATCCATGTCGGCGTCGAGCAGCGTACCGGTCCCTTCGCCATTCGCGGCGGTGTCTCACGCGATCAGCGCAAGAAGATGCAGTTCGGCTTTGGAGGAGGTCTGCGACTCGGACCGATCGGCCTGGACGTCGGATTCTTCACCCACAGCAATTCACTGTCGACGCAACGGGCCATCACGATGGCCACGGCGATTTCGATCTATTGAGGGACCCATGAAAGCTTTTACTGCCGCTCTCCTGGTGTTCGTCGCGGCTTGTGGCCGGGGGAAAGCGATCTTCAACGTGGACGTCTACAGCTTCATGGCGGGGAGCGGGAAGGACACGATTCCTTATGTCATTCCCCCGAGTTCATCGGCCTCCGCATCTACGTTCCAGAGGATCTTGTTGCCTCCGGGATTCGGCGGCTCAATTGTCGACTCTGTCAAGATCACGACCGGCAACGCAAACCTCATCAACAACGCCGGCACGGGAACGATCGGCTTGCAATTCCGCTTTGCCGCCGATTCAGCGGGAACGATCACGGCGCCCGCGGCACTCAGCATCCCTGCAACGACAGTGACTGGCGCTCAGACCGTTCCCGTGGCGATCTCGGGCGACTTGAGCTCCACCGTCAACACCGTGTTTACGAGGGACACACTCTGGATGCGTATCACCGCGACTGGCACGAACGCCGGCATCACGCCGGTGACAGGGAAGGGTGCTCTTACCGCGCTCGTGATCCGCGTGGTGATCCAGGATAAAGTCTTCTAGCTGGTCGCTATATTTCCTCCCCGTGAGTACCCGACGCCCGACAGTCTCCGTCAGCGTGGGCGGCGTGTTGGTGGGCAGTGCCCATCCGATCGTCGTCCAGTCGATGACCAACACCGACACCGCCGATGCCGCCGCGACGGCCGCGCAGGTGCGCGCCTTGCACGCAGCGGGCAGCGAGCTGGTGCGCGTCACGGTGAATACGGATGAAGCCGCTCGCGCCGTGCCCGCGATCGTGGCCGAGGTCGATGTCCCTGTCATCGGCGACTTCCACTACAACGGGCACCTGCTGCTCACCAAGTATCCCGACTGCGCGCGGGCGCTCGCCAAGTACCGCATCAATCCGGGCAACGTGGGGACCAAGCGCCGCGACGACAATTTCCGTACCATCATCCAGGTGGCGATCCACGAGGGCAAACCGGTCCGCATCGGCGTGAACTGGGGCAGCCTCGATCAGCAGCTCCTCACCGAAATGATGGACGCGAACGCCGCCCTCGCCGAACCCCGTGACGCGCGCGACGTGACGATGGATGCTATGGTCGAAAGCGCCATGCGCTCGGCCGAGCTGGCGGAGGAATCCGGGCTCCCGCACGATCACATCATCCTCTCGGCCAAGGTCTCCGGCGTTCAGGATCTCGTCGCGGTCTATCGGATGCTGGCCGAGCGGTCCGACTACCCATTGCACCTCGGCCTGACCGAGGCGGGGATGGGCACGAAGGGCGTCGTCGCGAGTACCGCCGGCCTGTCGATTCTGCTGCAGGAAGGCATCGGCGACACGATTCGGGTGTCGCTCACGCCGCGCCCCGGCGGCGATCGGACTGAGGAGGTGCTGGTCGCGCAACAGGTCCTTCAATCGCTCGGCATTCGCAGCTTCACACCACAGGTCACCGCCTGCCCTGGGTGTGGTCGCACAACCTCGACGTTCTTTCAGGAGATGGCGGAGCAGATCCAGACGTATCTGCGCGATCAGCGGCCCGCCTGGCAGGCGCGCTATCCCGGCTCGGAGGAGCTGCGCGTCGCGGTGATGGGGTGCGTTGTGAACGGGCCAGGAGAATCGAAGCACGCCGACATCGGCATTTCGTTGCCGGGCACCGCCGAGGAGCCGCGCGCGCCCGTGTACGTCGACGGTGCGCTCAAGCTCACGCTGAAAGGCGACACGATCGTGGCTGATTTCCTCCGCCTGCTCGACGACTACGTCGAGAACCGGTTCGGCGGGGGGGGCTCAGCGAATCGGAGCGCCCAACGGCACGTCGCGATCGGGGTGGATCAGACAGATGTCGCCCTCCCCAAGAATCACGCCTAGCGTCAGCACTTCCGAAAAAAACGTCGCGATCTGACGGGGCGGGAAGTTCACGACGCCCAGCACCAGCTTTCCGATGAGGTCGCGCGGGTCGTAGTACTTCGTGATTTGCGCGCTCGAGTTCTTCACGCCAATCGCATCCCCGAAATCGATTCGCAGCTTGTACGCCGGCTTGCGGGCCTGGGGGAAGAGATCGGCCTGGACGATCCGGCCGACGCGGATATCGATCTTGGCAAAATCGTCGTAGCTGATCTGGTCCATCGTCGCTCCCAAATGTCCCTTTTTGAGGTCAGCCCAACGCGCGCGCGTAGGGCGAAAAGCTTGGCACGTGCATTGCCATTCCGCTACGCGCAGCCCATTCCCACTCTTACAGGACGGCGATTATGCGGCGGATCGGCATGGCGGTGCTGGGCCTGATTCTCATGGCATCTCCTCTCCTTGGCCAGCGGTCCGCTCTTCGGGAAGTGCGCGACCGCGGTGCCTTTGGTGCCGACTTCGTCGTCGCTGAGCCGCTCGGTGAATTCAGCCGGAATGGCGATGTCGCCGCCGGGCTCTCGATCTTCGGCGTGACGAGTGGGGGCGCGCTCGCGCTTCGTGTCGAGGGCGCCTGGATGGCGTACGACGTGTCGTACCAGGGCTACGGGGTTTCTACCACTTCACAGATCGGCACCCTTGGCGCCGGCCCGCAACTGACCTTGGGCAAGGGCGCATTGCGGTTCTACGGGTTTGCGACGATGGGCGGATCCCTGTTCTGGAGCAATGCCAGCTACAACAGCTGTGGCTGCTCTGCCAGCGATTGGCTCGACGGTCACACGACCTGGATGCGGTCCGCGGGGGGCGGCGTGCTGCTCGGCATTACGGCCGGTCACACACCCATCGCGATCGACGTTGGCGCTCGCGGTGTGCGGCACGATCGCGTGACGTACGTGCCGGCCGGCGGGCTGACGCAGAACTCTGACGGGAGCTTCACCGCACGGCAAGTCACGACGCCGGTGGACATGCGTCTGTACCAGATCGGGGTGTCGATCGGGATTCGGTAACCTCCCCTGCCGTCCCCGGCCTCACCCCCAACCCCCTCTCCACCTTAGTGGAGAGGGGGGTCTTCTTTGTCGAGGATCTGTTTCAGATACCGTTCGGGCGTGTTCAGAAAGTCTCGCGTGATCCGCACGTGGTCCAAGTCTTCGTAAGCCACCGCCGCGACCGGAGTCTTGTCAAAGCTGTAGATCCGCGCGTCCGGGAAGGCGAGCAGCATCGGCGAATGCGTCGCGATGATGAACTGCGCGTCCTGGCTCACCATGTCGCCGATCATCGCGAGCAGCGCGAGCTGACTCTGTGGCGATAGCGGTGCCTCCGGCTCGTCCAGCAAGTACAGACCGCCGGGAACGAACCGCGACTGGAACAGCTTGAGAAAACTCTGACCGTGTGAATTCGCGTCGAGATCCACGCCGTAGCGTCGTTCCATCCCCGCGAGCGAAGACGCCAGCGGACCCTGGGCGAGTCCCTCGGCGTACTTGGATCGATTCTGCGCGCGGTACTGCGACGAGACTTCCCGCATCTCCGTCAGCAGCTCGGCGCGCTCGCGCGCCAGCCGATTGGTGAAACCAAAGAAGTCTTCGGCGCGCAGGAAGAATCCGCGCGTCGCTTTCTTGCGCCAACTCAGGCGCAACGCTTTCCCCAGGCGTCGCTGCGCCGCCAGCGTCTCATCACGAGGCACGTCGGCGCTGCCAATGGCCGGCAGCCGTGCGGCGGCGGCGATACCCTCGAGCAGCGTGGATTTTCCCGATCCGTTCTCCCCAACGAAGAACGTGACCGTACTGTCCAGCCGGAGCTGATCCAGAGAACGGATCGCGGGGACGGTGAACGGAAAGTCGGCATCCTCGCCGCCACGGCGACTAATGGATTCCAGGTGCATCGAACTCACGGGGTTCAAGTTACCGGCCGCGCGCACCTGCCTTCGACCAGGTGTTACACACCTGCAACAGGTTGCGCAACGACAAGCCGGGGCAGATAAGGACTGCCGTGCTCAATTTGATGATTTACAGGGTACGGGACTTGCGGCCAACTCGCCACAGTGGACGCAATGTCGGAGTCGAGTTCGGACCTCGGGTTACGGCCGGTTGCCGCGAAGGCATTCGAGCCCGCCATCCGCTTCCCGTCGCCTACGTCCTCAAGCGTGGCCGGTCGGGAGAACCGTGCCGTCCTCTTCCCCGATGCGGATCCGGAGGATGAGCCGCACCTCCCCCAACCGCCGCGCCGGTTCCAGCGGTTCAGACGACCTGTCGCGTATGTCGCGAGCGCCGTGGCCGGTGCTGTCTTGGTGACCGCGATCTATGGGCTCATCGGGCCTCGCCCTGGTGCGTCCGGCGCTCGGGCCGGCTCCGACTCCGCGCGCGCCGGCTCGGGAATTAGCGACACGGCGGTATTGGACCACCGGGCCGACACACTGGCACTCGCACTGTCCGCGTTCGATTTGCGCGCGCGCATGTTCGATACGCGCCGCATGGGGTGCCCCGGTTTGGCACGAGGCCTCCGGCAGGTGGAGGATGGGTGGCTGTCGTACAATATGGCCCGCAAGGACCTGATGGCGGCTTCGGATCCCGCGCGCGACGCCCGCGACAAGAGCCTGTATGCGGACGTGCGGGGAGTCGAAGTGCGGTTCGAGCGTTCATCCTGTGCCAGGCCGTAGCGTGCGGTCCGGCGTCGGCGTTCTCGCCCTCGCGTCGTTCGTCGCGCCGCTTGCTGCGCAGTCCCCGCCGCCCCTCGACAAGACCGAGCTGATCCGACTCCTCACGAACCCGTTGTTTGCGCAGACCGAAGTGGCGGATGTCGTGCGCCGCAGCTGCCTCACGTTCCATCCCACCGAGCGCGACTGGGCCGATCTGCGCAGCGCCGGAGCGGGTGGCGAGGTGATCGCCAGCGCAGCCGCCTGCGACACGCGCCGCACGACCTCTTCGGCCGGTAACGCCGCAGTGAGTGAAGAACCGCCGCAGCCCATCACCGCCGTCGCGCTGCCCGGCGAGATCGTAATGACCGCGGGCAACGCCCCGAGTGTGCGCGTTCGGCTGAGCCGAGGACGCACGCCGGTCCGGCGGACGACGCTGGCGCTTCGTGGAACGACGGCGCTGGGTCTGCCGCGCGACGCCTCCGCGGTGACCGACGATAGCGGGATCGCGGTATTCCGGCTCCCGAGCGTTTCCCGCGTGGGGTCACATCAGTTCGAAATCCGCACCGGCAGCGGCGCGACGTTGCCCGGCCAACCCGCCGTCCTGCTCTCGGTCAGGTCGGCGCGGCCGGGCCGGCTGCGCGTGACGCCAGACTATATCGCCTTTCGCGGCACCGACACGACCGCCACCATTGTGGCGTCGGTGACAGACTCGCTGGGGAATCCGGTGTCGGGCGAAGGCGTGGATATGAATGGCGGCATCCGTGCCCCGCTCACGGCCATCACGGATTCCGCGGGGCGCGCCACGTTCACACTCATGACGAACAGTGTCGCGCGCGGCGGCTCAGTCCAGATTCGTGTGCGCGGTCTCGCGCCGATCGACCTGGAGATTTCGGCGCCGGCCGGGCTCTCGGGCGTGAACACCGGCTTTCTCGCAATCGGGTCGTCGTACGCGGGGGTTGGCAACGCGCTGAGCGAGCCACTGATCTTCCGCGCCCGCACGGTGCAGGGGACGCCGGCCGTCGGCCGCACGGTCCAATTCCGCGCGCTCAACGCGAAAGTCACGCCGGAAACCGCGGTCCTCGACTCGACCGGACGCGTACGTTTGGATGTCGTTATGGGGATGCGGGCAGGCGAGGCTGCGGTATTCGCGAGCATCGATTCCGTCGAGCGGGTCATGACGCTGCGAGCGGAGCCTGGCCCGATCGACTCGCTGATCCTCGACCGCAACGGCGAGGTGCTCAACGGGCGGGCCATCGTGGTGCAGGTCGGTGTGCCGTTCTCCCTGCGCCTGCGGGCGCGCGATCTGTACGGCAACGAGACGTCGATCGACGCACTCGGCCAGGCGCTGAAGGCTGGCCGCGCTCGCCTCAACGTGCGACAACAGGATCTCCAGCTCGTCAATCTCGAGTCGGCGGACTCAGCCGTCGTCGTGACACTCAAGGCCGCGAGGGTCGGGACCTACCAGTTCGTCATCGGGAGCGGCATCACCGCCAACGTCCGGGTCGACGCGATTCCCAAGCCGTAGCGTCAGTCGGCCGCGGCCGGCTCCTCGACGGACGCCCGCCGTGCGCGGCGCTCGAGGCGATGCTGCAAGGTGTCGAGGTAGGTGTACACCACCGGCGTCACATACAGCGTGATGAGCTGAGAGAAGGCGAGCCCGCCCACGACGGCGAGTCCCAAGGGCCGCCGCGATTCGCCGCCCGCGCCCCAGCCGATTGCGATGGGCAGCGTGCCCATCAACGCCGCCATCGTCGTCATCATGATCGGCCGGAAGCGCACGCTGCAGGCCTCGATGATCGCCTCACGCGGTGACTTGCCCTCATTCCGCTCGGCATCCAGGGCGAAGTCAATCATCATGATGGCGTTCTTCTTGACGAGCCCTACCAACATGATCACACCCACGAACGCGTAGACGCTCAGCTCGGTGCGGAAGATGAAGAGCGTGAGCAACGCCCCGAATCCCGCGAACGGGAGCCCCGACAGGATCGTGAGTGGGTGGATGAAGCTCTCGTAGAGGATGCCGAGCACGATGTAAATCACGACAACGGCGAGCAGTAACAGGAAGACGAGTCCCTGCTGGCTCGCCTGGAACGCTTGCGCGGTGCCCGAGAAACCGGTGCTGATCGTGGACGGCAGAGTCTGGCGGGCGGCTTTTTGTACGTCATTCACCGCGGCGCCGAGGGACACTCCGGGCGGCAGGTTGAACGAGAGGGTGACCGACGGCAGCTGGCCGCTGTGGTTTACACTGAGGGGTCCGACGTCATTCGACGCGGAGGCGACGGAGGTCAGCGGAATCAGTTTACCGGTCTGCGACCGCAGGTACAGCAGCTGGAGCGCCGACGGATCGCGCTGGTATTCGGGCAGCAGCTCGAGAATGACCCAGTACTGGTTGTTCGGCGTGTAGATCGTCGACACCTGGCGCGAACCATACGCGTCGTACAACGCCTGTTCGATCTGCTGCACCGTCACGCCGAGGCTCGTGGCGCGGTCGCGGTCGATCTTCACGCTCACCTGTGGGTTCTTGATCTGCAGGTCGGTGGTCACGTCCTGCAGGGTGGGGATGCCGCGCAGGACACGCTCGAGCTTCGCGGCGTTGTCGTACAGAGCGTCGATGTCGGCGCTCTGCAGCGTGAACTGATACTGCGTCTTGGTCGACCGCCCGCCGACGCGGATGGAGGGGGGCACCTGGAGATACGTGCGGATGCCGGGGACGCTGTTGAGCTTGGGAGCCAGCTCGCGGGCCACCTGATCCGCCGGCAACCGTTGCGTGCGCGGTTTGAGCCGGATACTGAGCCGGCCCTGGTTCATCACGCCGCCGCCGACCGACGACATGAAGTGCGCCACGTTCGGGTCGCGGCTCAGAATGTCGGCCACGGCCTGTTGGTGGTCGCTCATGTTGTCAAACGAGCTGCCTTCGAGCGTCTCCGTGGTCCCCTGAATCTGGCCGGTGTCTTCCGTCGGAATGAATCCCTTGGGGACGAACACGAACAGCACCGCCGTTGCCGCCAGGATGCCCGCCGAGAAGGCGAGCACCAGAGGGCGGCGATCCATGACCCATGCCAGCGACCGCTCGTACCACCCCAGCCCGCGCTGGTACACGCGCTCGGTCGCTTCGTACCAGCGGCCGTGCCGCTCTTCTTTGGGGGGACGGAGGAACCGGCTGCACAGCATCGGCGTGAGCGTCAGCGACACAAACCCGGAGACCAAGATGGCAACGCCGATCGTGACGGCGAATTCGTGAAACAGCCTGCCGATGATGCCGCCCATGAGCAGCACGGGGATGAAGACCGCCGTGAGCGACAGCGTCATCGATAAGATCGTAAACCCGATCTCGCGGGAGCCGTCCAGCGCCGCCTGCATCGGCCGTTTCCCCATTTCCATGTGACGGACGATGTTTTCGAGCATCACGATCGCGTCATCCACCACGAAACCGACCGACAGGGTGAGGGCCATCAGCGACAGGTTGTCGAGGCTGTAGCCCATCAGGTACATCACGGTGAACGTGCCGATGATCGAAAACGGCAGGGCCAGGCTCGGGATGAGCGTCGCCGAGAGGTTCTTGAGAAAAAGGAAGATTACCATCACGACGAGGCACAGCGTGATGAGCAGCGTCAGCTGCACGTCGTTCACCGATTGGTGAATCGAGACGGACCGGTCGTAGAGCGTGTTCACTTCGACCGACGCCGGCAGCTGTCCGGCGAGCGACGCGACCATCGCCTTCACCGCGTCCGCGACCTCCACGGTGTTCGTCCCGGGCTGGCGTTGAATCGCGAGCACGACGGCGCGCTTGCCATCGTACCAGCTCGCGTTGCGGGAGTCCTGGACGTCGTCGAGCACGCGTGCCACGTCCTGCAGACGCACCGGCGCGCCGTTCTGGTAGGTGACGGCCAGCTGCCGGAACTCCGGCGCGCTCGAGATCGAGCCGTCGGCCAATACGGTGTACGCGCGCTGCGGTCCCCAGAGCGTTCCAGTCGGGAGATTGGGATTCCCGGCCGACACCGCCGCTGTCACTTCATCCAGCCCAATGCCGCGCGCCGCGAGCGCCTTGGGATCGACTTGAATGCGCACCGCGTATTTCGCGGAGCCGAAGACCTGGACCTGCGCCACGCCACTGACCGTCGACAGGCGCTGCGCGAGGAACGTTTCGGCGTACTCGTCCAGCGCGGACAGCTGAAGAGTGCCGGACGTCAGGGCGAGGTACAGGATCGGCGAGTCCGCGGGATTCGACTTGTTGTACGACGGCGGCTGCATGCCGGGCGGCAACTGCCGGAGCGTCTTTGAGATTGCCGCCTGCACGTCCTGGGCAGCGGCGTCGATGTCGCGCGACAGCGTGAACGTCAGCGTGATGTTCGTGCTGCCCAACGTGCTCGATGACGTCATGGCGTCGATGCCCGCGATCGTCGAGAACTGCTTCTCGAGCGGCGTTGCCACCGCGGCGGCCATCGTCTGTGGGCTTGCGCCCGGCAGGCCGGCCCCAACAGTGATCGTGGGGAAATCGACGTTCGGGAGGTCGCTCACCGGCAGCAGCCGGTACGCCATCAGCCCGAACATGAGGATGCCGAACATCACGAGCGTCGTCGCGACGGGACGACGAATAAACAGTCCCGAAAAACTCATTTCGGGTTCCCCGCGTCCGACCCACCCCCGCCGCCTGCGGTCTCCGTGGTTGGACCGGCGCGGATGTCGACCTTCGCGTTCGGCGTGAGACGCAGCTGCCCGTCGGTGACGATCAGGGCGCCTGCCGGGACGCCGGCGACCACGCTCAGACTGTCGAGTGTCCGCTCCACGGTCACCGGCTGCGTCGCGGCAGTGCCGTCGTTATTCACGACGAACACATACGTGCCTTGCTGGCCCTGCATCACGGCCTGGCTCGGGACGACGACCGCGTCGTTCTGCATGCCGAGGACGAGGGTGATTCGTACGAACTCGCCGGGCCAGAGGTTCCCATCGCGGTTCGGGAAGCGGGCTTTGAGGAGCACGGTCCCAGTCGAACTGTCCACCTGATTGTCGACGAACGAGAGAATGCCTTGGATCGACGACGCGGAATCGCGCGCCGGCATCGCGATCGCCTTGAGCTCTTGCCCGGCGCGCTGCCGGATGGCGGGAAGGCTGATCGCTGGAACGGGGAAGCGCACCAGGATGGGGCGCATCTGCACGATCGATACGAGCGGGTCGCTGCCGGCGCGCACGAGGTTGCCCTCATGGAGGAGCAGCCGTCCGGTGCGGCCGCCGATCGGGGCGCGCACCGTCGCATACTCGAGATTCAGCCGGGCGATCAATGCGGTGGCCGAGTCGGAACGAACCGCGGCAGCGGCCGCGTCGGCCGCCGACTGCTTGGCCTCGTAGTCTTCCTGCGTGACGGTATTGGTTGCCGCCAAAGTCTTGTAGCGCGCCGCCTCGCGCGCGGCACTTTCGGCCTGCGTGAGGTCACGGAGTAGGGCGCCTTCAGCCTGCTGCAGCGCCGCGCGGTATGGACGCGGATCGATTTCGAACAGGATCTGGCCGGCGGCGACTTCGTCGCCCTCGTCGAAGTTGACGTGCAGGATCGTGCCGTTCACCTGCGGTGTGACGTCGACGGAGCGGATCGGCTCGACCGTTCCCGTGGCTTCCAGCTCGTAGGGGAGGGCGCGGCGCTCCGCCCTGGCCACGCTGACTGGGACCTTTGGCTGTGCCCCACCCGTGCGGGAGCCGCACCCGGCGGCTCCCGCGAGCGCCAGGCCAGCGAGCAAAAAGGTTCGGAAAGTCACGACTTCAATACGCATATCCTCCCCACGGCGTCATTTAGACCCGGGGGGCGGCGTTTTGGCTACCCCGCCGGACGCTCCTAAACCTAGCGTCGTACATGCTCGCGCGCGTGCGCTCCGCCGCCGTCCTCGGGATCGATGCGTACCTGGTGGAGGTCGAGACCGACATCGCCAGCGGCCTGCCGACGTTCGTGACCGTCGGGTTGCCGCAGGGCGCCGTAAAGGAGGGGCGCGACCGCGTGTCAGCCGCCCTCGCCAACACCGGTTACACGTTTCCACTCAAACGCGTCACCATCAACCTGGCGCCCGCCGACATCAAGAAGGAGGGCTCGGCGTTCGATCTTCCGATCGCGCTCGGCATCCTGGCGGCGACCGAGCAGGTCAGCGGAGAACGGCTGGGAAAGATCGCCGTGCTCGGCGAGCTCGGTCTCGACGGCGCGATTCGCCCGGTCAGGGGAGCCCTACCGGTTGCATTGGCCGCGCGGGCGGCTGGCGTCGAGGCATTGATCCTGCCGCGCGAGAACCTTCCCGAAGCCGGCGTTGTGGACGGTCTGCAGGTACTTGGTGCGGGGTGTCTGGCCGAGATAGCGGATTTCCTCGATGGCGGGACGGAGCTGATGAGCGCTGCCGTAGACGTGGCCGCGCTGTTCGCCGAACGCGCTAAGGACGACGTGGACTTCGCGGAGGTGAAGGGACAGGCACACGCCAAGCGCGCGCTCGAGGTTGCGGCCGCGGGCGGGCACAACATTTTGATGGTCGGGCCACCGGGGTCGGGGAAGACGATGCTCGCCCGCCGCCTGCCCACGACGCTCCCCAAGATGAGTCTCGATGAGGCGCTCGAGACCACCAAGATCCATTCGGTCGCGGGGACGCTGCCGCTCGGCGAGTCGCTGGTGGCGCGGCGTCCCTTTCGCGCGCCGCATCACACGATCTCGGACGCCGGGTTGATCGGCGGCGGGTCGTATCCTCGGCCTGGCGAGGTCAGCCTCGCGCACGGCGGCGTGCTGTTTCTCGACGAGCTGCCCGAGTTCCGGAAGAACGTACTCGAAGTATTGCGCCAACCGATGGAGGACGGCGTCGTGACGATCGCGCGGGCGGCGATGAGTCTCTCGTATCCGGCGCGCTTCATGCTGGCGGCCGCAATGAATCCATGCCCGTGCGGCTGGTTCGGCGACCCGCATCACAGCTGCGCCTGCGGCTCGCTCGTGGTGCAGCGCTACCTCGCGCGCGTCTCCGGGCCGCTCCTCGATCGCATCGACATTCATCTGGAAGTGCCGGCGGTGAAGTACAAGGCCCTGACGGGCGAAAGCGGCGGCGAGCCGAGTGAGGCGATGCGTGAGCGGGTCGACCGGGCGCGCGTGCTGCAGCGCGAGCGGTTCGCCAACCGGCCGGGGATCTATGCCAACGCCCACATGGCGCCGCGCGATATACGCGCGCACTGCAAAGTGTCGGATGGCGCCGATGCACTTCTCAAGACGGCGATCACACGGCTCGGATTATCCGCGCGCGCCTATCACCGTATTCTCAAGATCGCGCGGACGGTCGCCGATCTTGATGAGGCAGCGTCGCTCGAGCCGAAGCATGTGAGTGAGGCGATTCAGTATCGCAGCCTGGATCGGCGGGGGGTGGCCTAGCGCTCCAGGCGCGGCTCCCCGATCCTCCCCAGCGGCTCGCCCTGCGACATCGCCGGCGTGCCGACGACATACAGCACGATCCCGCCGAATGGCGCGCGGATTTCCGACTGTTTTCCCCGAGGAAACGTGAGCACGCGTGGCGGGACTCCGGAACACTCGGTCCCGCGACCCCTGGCTGCGCCGCAGCCCTGCCCGTATGATGGACGTGTCCCACGCCCCGGAGGCGTTGGGTGAACGAACTGTTCGTACGTCTGCAAGCAGCGCTTGCCGAGCGGTACGCCCTTGAGCGCGAACTTGGCCAGGGCGGAATGGCGACGGTATATCTTGCCCAGGACCTGAAACACCGCCGCCTAGTCGCCATCAAGGCGCTCCGACCCGAGTTGGCTGCCGTGCTCGGTCCCGAGCGCTTCCTTCGCGAAATCGAGATCGCTGCCAAGCTCCAGCACCCTCACATCCTCCCGCTCCACGATTCGGGCGAGCACGAGGGCCTGCTCTACTACGTCATGCCCTACGTCGAGGGCGAGTCCCTCCGCAGTCGTCTGGAGCGGGAGCGGCAGCTCCCGCTGGACGAGGCGCTGGAGATCGCGCGTGAGGTCGCGGACGCACTGAGCTACGCCCACAGCCGTGACGTGATTCACCGAGACATCAAGCCGGAGAACATTCTCCTGAGCAGCGGCCATGCGCTGGTGGCCGACTTCGGGATCGCGCGGGCAATAACGGTAGCCGGGGGCGGCCGGCTTACCCAGGCGGGAATCACGGTCGGCACCCTTGGTTACATGAGCCCGGAGCAGGCAGCGGGAGTCGAGCAGCTGGACGGCCGCAGCGACATCTACAGCCTCGGGTGTGTGCTCTACGAGCTGCTCGGCGGAGAGCAGCCGTTCCTAGGCTCGTCGCCGCAGGCGATTCTGGCGCGGCAATCCCTCGAGCCGGTTCCCCGCCTCCGCACGCTGCGCGACACGGTCCCGGAGGGAGTGGAGCAAGCGGTGAAGAGGGCCCTCGCCCGCACGCCGGCGGACCGCTTCGCCACCGCCACTCAGTTTGCCGCCGCCTTGATGGCCAAGCCGCCAGCGAGCGGCGGGCGTGGCCTGCGCCGGTCTCGTCGCGCCGCCTTCGCGGTCGTGGCAACGGTCGCTTTGGTGGCGCTGGGCGCTACGGCGGTGCTCCTGTACCCCCAATCGAGCGTGCCGTTCGATAGGCGGGACTGGATCCTCGTCGCCGACTTCGAGAACACGACTGGCGACCCGGTCTTCGACCGTTCACTCACCACCGCCCTGACGGCCGAGATGCAGCAGTCCAGGTACGTGAACGTGTTCCCCCGGTCGCGGGTCCGGCAGACGCTCGAGCGGATGCGGCGCGCCGGCGCAGACTCGGTGCTCGACGAAGCACTAGCTAACGAGGTGGCGCAGCGCGAGGGCATCCGGCTGGTGGTGGCCGGCGAAGTCGGGAGGATCGACAGCGCCTATGTAATCGCCACGCGTATCGTGGATCCGAGCACTGCTGCCGCCTTGAAGGTCGAGACCGTTCGGGCGAGGGGTCGGGAACAGGTGCTCGAGGCGCTCGACGGCCTGGCGCGCAAGCTACGGAGAGATCTGGGAGAGTCGCTTCTCTCCGCCCGACAGGGCCTCCGCCTCCCCCGCGCAACCACTGCCTCGCTCGACGCGCTCAAAAAATTCGCGGACGGGCAGCGCGCGTTCGACGGAGGCGCTTGGCGTGAAGCGAAGGAACTGTGGCTGGCGGCGCTCGCGCTCGACTCCAACTTCGCGCTGGCGCACGCCGCGTTGGGGGGCTTGTTCTACTGGACCAACGACCGGCCGAACGGCGAGGCCGAGTTCACGAAGGCGCTGAGTGTCCTCGAGCGACTCACCGATCGCGAGCGGTCGTACATTCGGGCGCAGGCCGCCGGATGGCGCGGCGACCGAGCAGAAGCGACCAGCATTCTGAAGACCCTGCTGCTGCAGTACCCCGACGACCGCCGCGCGTGGTTCAATCTCGGCTACAACTATCTCCGGTGGGGCCGCTGTCGTGACGCGCTGGACGCCTACACAAAGCTGCTCGCGATCGATTCGCTGGACCCGGACACGTACGTCAACATTGCGACGTGCCACAATACGCTAGGCGAGTATGCGCAGGCACTCGCCGGCTACCAAAAGGCGTTCGCGCTGCGACCCGACCTCATTACCTGGGAGAACATCAATCACGAATTCGGCGGCATGTACGTCCTGACCGGGCGCTTCGACGATGCCAGGGGAACGTTCGAGAAAATGCTCGTGGGGACAGCCAACCAGCAGGCGCGCGGGCATCGCTCGCTGGCTCTGCTTGAGATGTTTCGCGGCAGGTACGGCGCGGCGATCCCGCATCTCCGACAAGCCATCCTGTTGAACCAGGGCCAGAAGGTGGCGGTGAGCGAGGCTCGCAACCACATGTTTCTTGCGGTGGCCTTCCAGGCGAGGGGCCAGATGGACCCGTTTCGCGCGGAACTGAACGAGGTCTATCGCATCTTCAAGCGAGCCTATCTGGAGCCCCGGTTCTTGCTGTTTGCAGGGAAGCTCTATGCCCGCAGTGGGGACGTGCGGCGCAGCAGCGAGATCCTCGACACGCTCGCGCACCGGGTCAACGAGAATAGCCCCTCCGACCGCGCTGACGCGCTCTTGCTGAAGGGCGAGATCGCTCTGGCCAAGGGCAAACCCGCAGACGCCGTGAGCCTGTTCGAGTCGGCGTCCGCCCTGGACGAGTCGAACTACCACCGGGAGTCGCTGGCGTACGCGCTCGCCGAGCGCGGTGACATGGACGAGGCGGTGCGGAGGTATCAGGAACTCACGCGCCACGCCGAGTTCGGGTGGGAGGCGCAGGAATACTGGCTGCTCGCCAACTACCGGCTGGGCCAGCTCTACGAGACGAAGGGGGATACCGTCGAAGCCATCCGGTCGTACTCGGCCTTCCTGGACATCTGGAAGGACGCCGACGAAAACCTGCCAGATCTCATCGACGCGCGGAATCGCCTGCGTCGCTTGCGCGCGGCACAACGGGTTGGATGATCGTCACCTCGGCGGAATCGTCAGCTCGATCACGTCGCAGCGCCGGCGCTTAGCTGACGAATCGGTGAGTCGGGTGGAGCGCTGCTGATCGCCACGATCGCTTGTGTGGCGAGTGGCGGTGGTGGCGGCGGCGGCGGTGCTTACTAACTCACCGCTCCAGGCGCGGCTCCCCGATCATCCCCAGCGGCTCGCCCTGCGACATCGCCGGCGTGCCGACGACGTACAGCACGATCCCTCCGAACGGCGCTCGAATCTCGGCCTGGGTGACCCCGAAGAAATCGGTGAGCACGCCGACCAGCGCGCCTTTCTGGACGCTCTGTCCGCGCTCGACTTTGGCATGCCACACTCCGGTCGCCGGACTGCGCAGCACCTCGGTCCGGTCGAAAAAGAGCGGATTGCGCACGAGCTCGGCGTCGCCCGCCAGCATCCGCAAGTACCGCAACAACCGGAACACGCCGTCCACGTTGCGCTGGACCATCTCCTCGACCGCGACGCCGAGGTACCCCGTCTCGGTGGTGAGCGCCGGCTTGCCACGGATATGTGCGGTGTTCTGCGTGTACACCGACGCCTGCCGGTCGCGCGGCCGCATGGTGTCGATCACGATGTGATCGTTCCCCCACGCAAGCGCCATCTCGCGTGCGATCGAGTCAGCCCGCGCGTTGAGGCCAAGCGGGCTCCAGTAGGTGTAGGGTCGCAGCGATTCGTTGCCATCGCCCGCGTGCATGTCGACGAGATAGTCCGCGCGTTCGATAATCTGATTGGTGATGGCGTACGCGATTCGCTCGGAGACCGTTCCGTCGGCTTTACCGGGATAAACGCGGTTCAGGTTTTTGTGGTCGATGGGGCTGTAGTAGATGGTGCGGCCGAGGAACGACGGGAGATTGGCCACATGGACGATGAGCACCGTCCCGCGCAGGCTCGCCGGCTCGAGTGCCGCACGGACGCGCTGTAAAGCCACAATGGGAGCGACCTCGGAGCCGTGCGTTCCCGCGATGAGCGCCAGCGTCGGGCCTGGTTGCAGTCCGCGCACAATCGAGATCGGGATGCGCGTCGCGCTGTCCACACCTGGCGCTACCTCGATGAAACCCGAGGACGCCTGGCCTGGTCGGGCAACGGCTGATCCGATCGTGAGGGGAGCGGGCTGCTGCGTGAGAACGAGAAGGATACCGGAGACGAACGCGACCATGCCATCAGCCTCGAGGAGAGAGGACGGGCTGATCATACCGCTGATGAGGGTCTACGGGCAGGTGCCTCCGCTCACGAACCAGCATTTGGTAAATGGCGACGTCTTGAAGAAGGTGAGCAGCATCGTTCCGACCTTCTGCTGGCCGCTCTGCGACGGGTGCGTCCCGTCTTGCACGAAGTCAGTGCTTTGCCACACAAGACCGTCGCTCTGGCGCGGTGTCATGCCGTCGGCCCATAGGTACGGGCCCCAGGCGAGCCACGCTGCACCGGTGTTGTAATTCAGATCGCCGGCAAGCGGATCCGTCACCGTACCGCCGTTGGACATCTGCTCGATTTGAGCTTGAATCAGCCACTTCACGGCGAAACCCGACTCGTAGGCGAAGGGCTCAGGATTCAGCGTGGTCGTCGCGTAGCCCGCGTAGATCCGACTCGAGAAGAAAATCATCTTCAAGTTGGGATAATGTGTTCTCAGCGCCCGCGCGATGTTGCCGAGCCGCGACTCGAGCTGGTACGCATCCGACTGTGCGGAAGGCAATGAGTCGCGCGGTCCAGCGTCGGCCTGTTTGACCCAGGCAATCTGGACCTGGCGCTCAGTGAAACCCAGCGGACCCAATCGGTTGAGCCGGACGGTATCGTAATTGGCGTCAGTGGCGTCATCCCACGCCTGCGCGTCCTGGCCGCCACGGGCGCCGTTGACGATCGCAAGCGTTGTGTGATTGACACTAGGGTCGGCCGCGGCTTGCCCCATGAAGCTCCAGTCGCTGCAGTTCGTGGTTGTGGAGCTTCCGGAACAGAATTCCTGCGTCGTGTTCGACATTCCGAGCGACAACAACACGACTTTCCCGCCTGCGCTCGGCGTCCCTGACGTGTCGAGTGGGACGACGGCCTGCGCGCGCAACTGCCCGGCAGCCGCGTGTGCGCTGGGTTCCACGTTCCCGCCTGCAGGGTACAGCCCGCCTACGAACCCTTTATGGGTCCCGATGCCGAGCTCAGTCAAAGGAACGCGTCCGGCGGTGGCGGGCCCGGTCCCCGGCCCCTTGTTGCCGCAACCGGCGATAGCGGCCACGAGACCGAACAGCGAGAGTCGGCGGCATGCGCCCATGATCTGCAGACGATATTGCGCGATCGCGCATTAACCAGTGACGGTGCTCACGCTGCGCTTCAGCTGGGCGCGCCCCCGGTGAGCAGGCGATCGGCGTTTTTGATTTGTTGCGGCTGTCCGACCACCACGAGCACATCACCGGCTGCAAGCCGGAAGTCGGCGTCCGGCGTCGCCACGTCGCTCTCCCCACGCCGTACCGCGAGAATCAGCGCGCCGGTTTTCGACCGGAGCCCGGTGTCGGCGATCGTCTGACCGACCGCCGGGGCATTGGGTCCGAGCACGATGCGCTCGACGTGCATCTGCGGCATCGCGCCGAGCGTCCCGCTCAGCGTGAGGCGCGGGCGGGCTCCCGGCCGCAGCGCCTGGTAGTGCGACGCGCGGATCTCGCCCACCAGCCGTTCGGTCTCGTCGCGCGGCACGTTGTAATGCGCCAACACGCGTGAGAAGATCTCGATCGATGTCTCGAACTCCTCGGGGATGACGACGTTCGCGCCGAGGCGCGTGAGCTCGGGAATCTCGACGACGTATCGCGTGCGCGCGATGATGTACACTTTGGGATTGCTTTCGCGCGCCACCCGCACCATCCGCCGCGTCGCCGCCGGATCGGAAATCGCGATGACGAAAAGCCGCGCACGGTCGATGCCGAGGGCGTGGAGAATCTCTTCGCGCGTCGCGTCGCCGTAGAACGCCGGCTCCCCCTCGGCGCGCGCCTTGCGCACCGTCTGCGCGTTCAGCTCGACGATGAGGTAGGGCGCGTGGATCGACCGCAGCGCGGCCGCGAGGTTACGGCCGTTGAGCCCGTAGCCGGCAATGATGACGTGATCCTTGACTTGCTCGTGGACCGCTGCGAGCTCGCGGGGCCGGAACCCGGGCAGGAGCCGATCGAGCGGCACGACCTTCTCGAGCGCGTCGAGGATCGCCGGACCTCCCTGCAGCAGGAACGGCGTCACCAGCATCGTAATAACCGCCACGCCGAGGAACTGCTGGTACAGGAGGTTCGGCACGAGTCCCGCGACGCGACCCTCTTTCGCAAGCACGAACGAGAATTCGCCGATCTGCGACACGGCGACACCAGCGAGTAGCGCGACGCGGCCCGAGTACCCCAACAACGCGGGGCCCACGGCCGCCGATAGCGTTTTGCCACCCATGATCACGGCAACGGCGACGAGCGTGAGCACGATGTGGTCGCGGATGACGTCGAGCTGAACGAGCATGCCGACCGCGACGAAGAACAGCGAGATAAAGACGTCGCGGAACGGGATCAGCTCCGCGAGCGCCTGGGGGCCGTAGTCCGATTCGGAAATGATCAGTCCGGCGAGGAACGCGCCCAGCGCGAGCGACGCGCCGGCCGCCGCGGTGCCGAGCGCGGTCAGCGTGCCGATGAGGATCACCGCGATGAGGAACAGCTCGCGGCTGCGCGTCTTCAGGATCTCCGACAGCGCCCGCGGGACGATGGTCCGTGCGGCGATAATCACAACGATGACGACGAGCGCCGCCTTGCCCAGTGCAATCAGGAGCCCGGTCACGCCGCCCTCGGCCTTTCCGGCGAGGAACGGGAGCACGAGCATGATCGGCACCACGCACAGGTCCTGAAAGATCAGGACACCCGTCGCCAGACGGCCATGCGGCGCGTCGATCTCGCCCTTGTCCGTCATCACCTTGAGCACGATGGCGGTGCTCGACAGCGCGATCAGGAATCCGAGGAACAGCGCGAGGCGCCAGCTGCCCAGAAACGTGAGGCCCGCCCCCAGCGTCGCCAGAATGGTGAAGCCCATCTGCGAGCACCCGCCCACGAGAATCTGGCGGCCCATCTCCTTCAGCCGGCTTAATGAGAACTCGATCCCGATCGTGAACAGTAGCAGGATCACGCCGACTTCCGCGAGTCCTTCCACATCCCGCACATCGGGCACCAGTCCGAGCGCGTTCGGGCCGAGCAGAATCCCGGCGACGATGAAGCCGGGCAGCGCCGGCAGCTTGAGCCGGTAGAAAACGAGAATGACGAGCAGCGAGCCGGCAAAGATGACCGCGAGGTCGCGAAGGATGTGCAGCTGTTCCACGGTGGCCTAAAACTAGGCCGACCCGTAGCTTTGGCCACCGTGCGCGACTGGCTGCAGACCAGACTCGGATTGAGTCCCGCCTTGCAGATGCACCTGTTGGTTACGGTCATCGTGATCGCGGGGCTCTGGATCCTCGAGCGAGTCGTCCTCGCGATCGTCTACCGCCGTTTTACCGATCCGTGGACGCGGTACCGCTGGCGCAAGGGCGTCACGTATCTGTTCCTGGCCATCGCGGTGATGGTCATCGCGCGCGAATGGCTCGAGGGATTCACGTCGCTGGGCACGTTCCTTGGACTGGTGTCGGCCGGTGTGGCGATCGCACTCAAGGATCCGCTCGCGAACCTCGCTGGGTGGGCGTTCATCGTATGGAGCCGCCCGTTCGAAGTGGGCGATCGCATCGAGATCGCCAAACACAAGGGCGACGTCATCGACGTGCATCTGTTTCAATTCACATTGAACGAAATCGGCGGATGGGTGGACGCAGATCAGAGCACGGGACGCATCGTCCACGTTCCCAACCAGCAGGTGTTTACGGAGGCGGTTGCCAACTACGACAAGGGCTTCAAGTACGTCTGGAACGAAGTGCCGGTGCTGGTGACGTTCGAAAGCAACTGGAAGAACGCGAAGGAGATTCTGACGGCGATCGCGTTCAAGCATGCCGAGCATCTGACGGCGGAGGCCGAGCGCGATCTGCTCGCGGCCTCACAGCAGTTTCTGATCAACTACAAGAAGCTGACGCCGATCGTGTACACCAGTAGCACAGCGTCCGGCATTCTGTTGACGATTCGCTACCTGATCGAGCCGCGCCGCCGGCGGGGTACGGTTTCGGCGATCTGGGACGACATCCTGACGGAATTCGGAAAGGCCAAGGACATCGATCTCGCCTATCACACCGTGCGGTCGTTCAGCAACCCGATCGAAGGGAAGATCATCGGCACCCCTGAGGGTTAGCGCAGGGCGGTCCCCGTGTCGACGACGGCGCGGACCAACTGGTCGAAGTCCTCACGCCGGCTACGATGGTTTGTGATGGCGACGCGAATCGCGAACTTGCCGTCGAGCATCGTTTGTGAGGGAATCGCGAGTCCGCTTTCCTGAACCCGCAACAGGATCTCCTTATTCAGCTCGTTCAGCTTGGCGGCATCGGCGCCGGGCACGACATAACGGAAACAGACGACGTTGAGCGGCGCCGGGGCGAGCAACTCGAGCCTCGGATGCTTCGTCACGAGCCCCGCGAGGTAATGCGCCTGGCGCACGTTCTGGTGGATCAGCTGCGTGAATGCATCGAGGCCGTGCGTCTTGAAGGACATCCACACCTTCAGGGCCCGGAATCCGCGCGATAACTGGACGCCCCGCTCGGCGAAGGGAAACCCGCCCGCCGCGATGCCGCGGTCGAACGACGCGAGGTACGCGGGGGTCACGTTGAACGTGGCGCGATGCGCCCTCTGGTCGCGCACCAGCGTGCATCCCACCTCGTAGGGCATGTACAGCCACTTGTGCAGATCGAACGCGACGGAATCGGCCCGCTCGAGCCCCGCGACCAGCGGGCGGAGCTCCGGGACGAGCGCGGCGAGCGCGCCGAACGCGCCATCGACGTGGAACCAGACCTCTTGTTGACGGCACAGCTCGGCCAGTGCCCGTAGATCGTCGGTCGCTCCGGTGTTCACGGTCCCGGCGTTGCCGACGACGCAGATCGGCCGCAGGCCCTTGGCTTGGTCGGCGGCGAGCGTCTCGCGCAGTGCCTTCAGATCGATCGTGTAGTCGGCGGTCACGGGAATCGACCGCAGGGCGTCGTGACCGAGCCCCAGCAGCTCGACTGCCTTGCGCACGGAGGAGTGGGTTTCGCTCGACGCATAGACCGTCAGTTGGGGTCCGCCATGCACGCCGCTCTCGCGAATGTCGAAGCCCGCGCGCGCGTTCCGGGCCACCGCCAACCCCACGAAGTTCGCCATCGAACCCCCGGAGACGAGCAGGCCGTGCGTCTCGGCGGGGAGTCCCAGCAGCTCGACCAGCCACCCGATCACCTGATTCTCGACCACCGCCGGCGCGTCATCGAATTCGGCGACCTGCGGATTCATGCCGGAGGCCAGCATATCCGCCAACATCGCGAAGGGCGTGCCGGTCCCGATCACCCAGCCCCAGAAGCGCGGATGGATGTTGCCGGTCGGGTAGGGCAATACGTCGCGCTTGAATTCTTCGTAGACGTCGCGGGCGGGCGTCGGCTTCCGCGGCGTGGGGGCGCTGGACAGCCGTTTCCGCACGTCGGTGGGCACGGGCCGCCACACTGGGCGCTCCCGCACGGTCCGCAGGTACTCGAGCATCTCGTCCACCATGCGGTGGCCGAGCAGGCGCAACTCTTCCCAGCCGCGCGCATCGGCCGGGTCGAGGCTAATCTCCGGCGATGACCTCGTAGTGGTCGACGAAGGGCTCGAGCTCGACGAGGAAGTCGCGGTCTTCCGGGTAGTAGTGGGCTTTCTCATAGTCCTCTCCGGCGAAGCGCCGGATCGCGTCGAATGAATCCCACAACGAAATGAACGTGAACTCGGCGCGATCCTGCTTGATGCGCCGCAGCACGTAGACGCCGCGATTGCCTGGGGTCGCGCGGCACTCTCGGGCACCCGTGCGCTTGAGATAGTCGGCGTATTCGTCGGCGCGCGCTGCCGCGGTCACGCCATGCCAGATGCGGGCGATCAACCTAGAGCCGGTCGAGCTTCGCGACGGTGCGCTCATTACGGACGTTTCCGGTGTTCAGGGTCGAATTGGGCTCGAACAACAGGACGTGCGTTTCTTCCTCGGCCACCGGCAGATGCTCGACGCCGTGTGGTATGATGACGAATTCGCCCGGCTCGATCACGAGGTCCTGGTCTCGCAGCTTCATTCGCAGTCGGCCCTTCACGACGAGGAACAGCTCATCTTCGCGGTCGTGATGGTGCCAGACGAACTCGCCCTTGAGCTTGGTGAGCTTCACCAGGTTGTCGTTCACCTCGCCGACGATCTTGGGACTCCACTGATCCTGAAACCGGCCGAACATCTCGGCGAGATTGACCTTGCGGACGGGGGGGCTCATGAGGCAAGCTCCAGCACGGTTTTCGTATCGACGACGGTGGAGAACTCACCGTTCAGATCCGCGAGCGCCACGTCGTGCACGAGCTCCGACGCGTAGCGTTTGCCATTCGGCCCGATGTTGTCGAACGTCGCCGTCGCGTCAGACACGACGTAGGTGTTGAAGCCAAGGTTGCCGGCCATCCTCGCCGTCGTCGAGACGCACATGTTCGTCTGCATGCCGACCACCACCAGAGTCGTGAGGCCGCGGCGCCGCAAATCCGCTTCGAGGGTAGTGCCGATGAACGCGCTGCTGACGGACTTCTGCACTACCGGTTCGCCGGGCAGGGGACGCACTTCGTCTTTGATCTCGACGCCCGGCTGTCCGGGCCGGAGCGGAGACTTCGGCTCCGTGGAGAGGTGCTGGACGTGGATGATGGGTCGCCCCGTCTTCCGCCAGGTCGCCTGCAGTCGCGCGATGTTTTTCTCGAGATCGGGATTGTTGCGATTGTACTGGTCGGCGTAGACATCCATGCCTTTTTGGACGTCTACGACCAAGAGCACCGCATCTCGGGGAAGTGGCGGAGTCATGTAGTGGCCTCCGGCTCGGGACCGACGGGCGGTCGGGCGGATGGGCTGATGGGCCGTGGTGTTTCCGCCCATCCGCCCATCCGCCCATCAGCCCGGCGCAGTTTATGCGAGAACTGAATCCAGACGACAGCCACCAGGATCATCCCCATGGCGATAAATGTGCGCGGGCCGACAGGCTCGTGCAGCAGCAGCCAGCCGAGCAACACGGCGATCACGGGGTTCACGTAGGCGTAGGTGCCGACGATCGTGGCCGACGCATGGCGGAGCGCGTAGGAGTAGGCGCTGTAGCCGAGGATCGATCCGAAGATCACGAGATACGCGATGGCACCGATCCCACGCGAGCTCAGATGCCACGATGCCCACTCGCCGAGCGCCGTGCCGAGGAGCGCGACGGCACTGCCGCCCACGATCATCTGAAATGCGGCACCCATGTACGGGCTGGCCTGCGTGGGATGACGTTTCGCGTACACGGTCCCGACCGACCACGAGGCGCTCGCCATCGTGAGCGCCAGCGGTCCGCGCTTATCCGCCGCGAGAATCTCGGCGGGCGTGGCGCCGACCAGCAGGAGGGTGCCCAGGAAGCCGAGCAGCAATCCGGCGATGACGCGCCAATTCAGCTCACTTGAGCCGCCGGGGATGATCGCGTCGAATAACGCAGTCCACATCGCGACCGTGACGACGAAGATGCTGGCGATGCCGGAGCCGATGTATTGCTCCGACCACACGACGAACGCGTTCCCGCCGGCGAGCAGCAGCAGACCCACGATGGCGAGGGTGCGCCAGTCGCTCTTGCGTGGGAGTGGGTCGCCGAGCGCGCGAGCCAGGACGAGCAGGATGAGTCCCGCCACGAGAAACCGCAGGCCGGCGAACAGGAACGGCGGCAGCTCCGTGACACCGACTTTGATCGCGAGATAGGTCGAGCCCCAAAAGACGCAGACGATCAGATACGCGATCAGCGCCTTGCCCTTGAGCGCCGCCATCAGTCCGGCTCCGTGGGAATGAAACCCGGCTTTTCGAACAGCGTGGACAGCACGATCGTCGTGCGCGTGTTCATCTGCGCGTTCGGCCCGCGCAAGTCGCGCAGGATTTCCTGCACGCCTTCGAGATCCGGCGCGACGACTTTCAGGATGTAGCAGTCGTCGCCGGCGACGTGGTGACATTCGAGCACGCCGGGATGCTTTTCCATCTCGCGCATGCGGGGCTCGTCGCCGACGTAGTCACTCGAGCCATACCGGACCGCCACGAACGCCGTCACCGGCAAGCCGACCTTGCCGCGATCGAGCTGGACGCGATAGCCGCGGATGTAGCCCGCCTCTTCGAGGCGCTTGACGCGCTCCATGATGGCGGGTCGGGAGAGGCCGATTTCGTCGGCGACGGCCTGGTAACTCGCGCGGCCGTCTTGTCCGAGAATGCGGAGAATCCGTCTGTCGGTGGCGTCCAGCTCAGTCTTGGCGGGCATTTGGGAGGCTCTCCACGCGATTGTCCGACTATCCGTTGCTGGATTGCTTCGCCGGTGAACGCATCATAAGTCTAACCAGTTCCTCCCCGACGGAATATCCGGTTTTGACCGCCGAATTGTCCTTTGATTAGGACAATGGCAGCGGTACTATTCGGGCCATGGAGTCGTTGCGCGCCCTGATCCGCAGCTATCCCTCTGTCCTGCTTGGGTATTCGGGTGGAGTCGATTCGGCACTCCTCGCCGTCGTATTGCGCCAGGAGCTCGGCAGGGATCGGATGCTGGCGGCTATCGGTCGCAGCGCGTCGTACCCGGATGCGCAATGGCAGGTGGCGCGCGATGTGGCCGCCCGCTTCGACATTCCGCTCGTCGAGATCGAGACGCACGAGCTCGAAGATGCGAACTATCTCGCCAATCCCACCAACCGCTGCTTCTACTGCAAGACGGAGCTATGGCACCGCCTCGTGCCGCTCGCGCGGGAGCGCGGACTCGCGGTCGTGTGCGATGGCACGAACGCCGACGATCGGCGCGAACACCGGCCAGGCAAGGCCGCGGGTCTTGCGGCCGGTGTCCGATCGCCACTCGCGGAGGTGGGACTCAACAAGGCGCAGATCCGTGCCGCGTCGCACGACCTCGGACTGCCGACCTGGGATGCGCCCGCGGCGCCATGTCTTTCCAGTCGGGTGCAGTACGGACTCTCCATTACGCCCTCACGTTTGAAACAGGTAGAGGAAGGCGAAGCGTATCTCCGTGGATTGGGCATCAGCGGAGATCTGCGCGTTCGGCATCAGGGTGATTCCGCGCGCATCGAAGTCGAACCGGCCTGGATTCCATGGGTGGACGCACGTCGCGGCGAAATCAGCGTTCATCTTGCGGCTCTGGGATTCGCGCAGGTCGAGATCGACCCGCGCGGCTACCGACGGGGGAGCCTGTTAGAGCGTTCGTCGCCCTGAATTTTCCCGACCGGCTGCGGTACGAGCTGTGGGACGCGCTCGCGCCGCTGCGCGAGCGTCCCGAGAAGCTGCCGGTGAAATGGGTGCACCCCGAGAACATTCACTTGAGTCTCAAATTCCTGGGCGACGTCGAGGAAACGCGAGAGCCGGACCTCGTGGCGGCTCTGAAGCGCGCCGCCGGTACCGGCCATGAGCCACGCCCGCTGGCGCTGCAGATCACCGGATTCGGCGTGTTCCCGGACTATCATCGGCCCCACGTGCTGTGGGCTGGAGTGACGCCCGATCCCGGCCTCGAGTTGCTGCAGCATGGCGTCGAGCAAGCGTTCGCACCGCTGGGCTTTCCGACGGAGGCGCGGGCGTTTCGGCCGCACGTCACGCTGGGGCGCGCGGCACGCGATGCGCGGCCGCGCGCTTTCACCGGCCTCGAAGCGATCCTTGCGGGAACGGACTTCGACGCAACAGTCACCCTCACCGAGGTAGACCTCATGCAGAGCACGCTCCAACCCACTGGCCCGGTGTATCAGGTCAAGGCTCATGGACGGCTGTCTTAAAGGCGCCTTCAAGCTCGGCTGCGCGATCCTCGTGATCGGCGTGCTCGCGTGTGCGTGGTGGTTTCGCGAGCCGATCATCCACACCTTCGCGAGCTGGTTCGGGCGCTCGACGGCGTTGCCGCCCGTCGCCGACACCGCAGTGGGCGCGCCGACACCCAAGGCGACCGCGTCGGGCCAGGCCAAGGTCGGAAATCTGCGCACCAGCGCCGGCCCCGACTCCGTCGTGCTCACGCCCAACGAGGTCGCGTCATTGATCGGCGCGGCAATCGATTGGAACGTGCGGAAGATGTACGACTCGCTGCGCGTCGAGCTCCAGGAAGGAAAACTCATCCTGCACGCGCGCCTCGATACGCGCGCCCTGCCGCCAGGAACACTGGGACCATTTGCGGGAATGTTCGGCGAGCGTGAGCCGCTGCGGATGGCCGGCACCCTGTCCGTTGACCGGCCGGGGCGGGCGCTCTACGACATCACCGAAATCAGCCTGCGCGGTATCGAGATTCCCGGTCCCTTCGTGAAGCAGATCACGAAGCAAATGGCCGGAGCCTCGGCGAACGGTGCGGTGCCGCTGAAGGTGGACCCCGCCGTCTCCGATGTGAAAGTGCACACCACCGGCGTCGTGCTCTATAAGCGACGGGGGACGGCGCGATGAGTCCCCGGCGCGTGATGATCGTCGATGACGAGAAGGGGATCCGCGAGGCGCTGAAGCAGCTCCTCGAATACGAGGAGATCGAGGTCCAGGCCTGCGCGTCGGGGCATGAGGCCATCCGCCTCTATCCGGAGTTCAAGCCACACCTCGTGTTTCTAGACGTGAAGATGGAAGGGATGGACGGCCTGGAAACGCTGAAGCGCATTCGGGAGCTCGACCCGCAGGCGCAGGTCGTGATGATCTCGGGCCACGGCACGATCCAGACGGCCGTCGAAGCGACCCAGCTCGGCGCCTACGATTTCCTCGAAAAGCCGCTCGATACCGATCGCATCTTGCTGACGCTGCGCAACGCGCTGCAGCACGTCGTGCTCGTCAACGAGAACGTGCGCCTCAAGCAGGAAGTCCGCGCGCAGTACGAGATCGTGGGCTCCAGCAAAACGATTCGCAGCGTCATCGGCCTGATCGAAAAGGTCGCGCCCACGCCGGCGCGCGTCCTGATCACGGGGGATAACGGCACCGGCAAGGAGCTGGTGGCGCGCGCGATTCACGCGCTGAGCCCGCGCAACGCCGGCCCGTTCGTCGAGGTCAACTGTGCGGCGATTCCCACGGAGCTCATCGAGAGCGAGCTGTTTGGCCACATGAAGGGCAGCTTCACCGGCGCGTTTGCCGATCGTGCCGGCAAGTTCGAGCTCGCGGACGGCGGCACGTTGTTTCTCGACGAAATCGGCGACATGAGCCTGTCTGCGCAAGCGAAGGTGCTGCGCGCTCTCCAGGAAGGCGTGATTTCGCGCGTCGGCTCCGGAAAGGCGCTGCCGGTGGACGTCCGCGTGATCGCGGCCACGAACAAGAACCTCGGTGCGGAGATCGAGGAGGGCCGGTTTCGCGAGGACCTGCTGTACCGGCTCAACGTCGTGCCGATCCATGTGCCGGCGCTGCGCGAGCGTCGGGGCGACATCGCGCAGCTCGTTACGCATTTCTCGGATGAATTGACCCAGCGTGGCGGGCTTCCCACCAAGGAATTCGAGGCTGCCGCCGTCGAGCGGCTCACGGCGCACGATTGGCCCGGCAACATCCGGGAGCTCAAGAACGCGGTGGAGCGGCTCCTGATTCTCGCGTCCGGCCCCACGGTGACGCAAAGCGATGTCGAACGGATTGTGGGGAAGGCGGACGGGGGACGAGGGAAGGGTACCAGCGGCGGCGGCGGCGGCGACGCAGCCTGGCTGCGCGTTGCGACCTTCGAGGAATTCAAACAGGCAGCGGAGCGGGCCTTCCTGCGCGGGAAACTGCAGGAGCACGACTGGAACGTGTCGGAGACTGCGCGCACATTGCAGATGCCGCGGAGCAATCTCTACAAAAAGATCGAGCGCTACGGGTTGGCGCGCGGTGGCGAAGGAGGAGGGGGGGGCGCGGCGTAAGTGGCGAAAGACAAGGATCCAAAGGAGCGCGATTGGGATCGCGAGATGCGCGAGGTGGACAAGCTGCTCGCGAAACTGCCCGAGGCGGATCCGACGCTCGGCCGAGGCGTGCCGACGGTACCGGTCTCGCCGCGTCCTGGGGGGGGGGTCGCAGGAATGGCGAGCGCGGGCGCGCTCCATCCCGCTGGTCCGGCACGGGGGCGCGCGTGGCTCACGACGTGGCTCCGCGTGGGGCTCGGTGTCGGCCTCGGCATCGGCATGCTCGTGTGGCCCTACACCCACGCCTGCGGACTCAAGCTGGTCTTCTATCTTATTGGCGCGACGACGGTGACGATTGCCGGGATGTGGAGCGCACTGTCCTCGTGGAAGCGACGGCTGGGGATTGCGCACACCCTCTCGATTGTGCTGATCGTTTGGGGCCTCGCGTTGGCGGGCCGCCAGATTCTGCCCCGCATATACGACAAGACACCGGCTCCTTTTTTCTGTCCTTAACCGTGAAAGCCATGGTACCTGAATTCAAGAACTTCATCGCCGGCGATTGGGTCGTTCCCTCGACGGGCGAGTACTTCGAGAACCGCAACCCGGCGGACTGGAACGATGTGATCGGCCGGTTCCCGCGTTCGGGCCCCGACGACTTGAAGCGCGCGATCGCCGCGGCCAAGCGGGGCTTCGCGCAGTGGTCCAAGACGCCGGCGCCGATTCGCGGGCAGGTGCTGCAACGCGTCGGACAGCTCCTCATCCAGCGCAAGGACGACATCGCGCGTGCGATGACGCGAGAGATGGGCAAGGTGCTCGCGGAGACAGGCGGCGACGTGCAGGAGGGGATCGACACCGCGCTCTACGCCGCGACCGAGGGGCGCCGCTTGTTCGGCCGAGTCGTGCCGTCGGAGCTGCGCAACAAGTGGGCGATGAGCTACCGCCGGCCGATTGGGATCGCAGGACTGATTACGCCGTTCAACTTCCCGCTCGCGATTCCCACCTGGAAGATGTTTCCCGCCCTGCTGTGCGGGAACGCCGTGATCCTCAAGCCTGCCGAAGACGTCCCACACACGGCGCACCTGCTGGTCGAGGTACTGCTCGAGGCGGGGCTGCCTCCCGAGGTCGTGCAGCTGGTGCACGGGCAAGGCTCAGTCGTCGGGCGCGCGCTCGTCGAGCACCCCGACGTGCCGGTGATCTCGTTCACGGGGTCGACGGAAACCGGATCCGTCATTGGCGCCACCTGCGGCCGGATGCACAAGCGTCTCTCGCTCGAAATGGGCGGGAAGAACGCGATGATCGTCATGGACGATGCCGACCTGGATCTCGCGCTGGACGGCGTTCTGTGGGGCGCCTTCGGCACGACGGGACAGCGCTGCACCGCGACCAGCCGGCTCATCCTGCACGAAAAGACTCACGACAAGTTTGTGCAGATGCTGACCGATCGCGCCGCCACCCTGCGGCTCGGTCCTGGTCTCGACGACAAGACTGAAGTCGGGCCGTTGATTCACGAAGAGGCGCGGCAGAAGGTGGCCGAGTACGTCGATATCGCAAAAAAGGAAGGCGCGAGCGTGGCTCTGGGCGGCAAGATCCCGCAGGGCGACGAGCGACTTGAGTGTGGCTGGTTCTACGAGCCCACCGTCCTCACGGGCGTGAAGCCGGGAATGCGCGTCGAACAGGAGGAGATCTTTGGTCCCGTGCTGGCCGTGCTCAAGGCCAAGGATCTGTCGGAAGCCATTCAGGTCAACAACGACGTGAAGTACGGCCTCTCCAGCTCGCTGTACACACGCGATGTGAACGGCGCCTTCAGGGCGATGACCGATCTCGACACCGGGATCACCTATGTCAACGCACCGACGATTGGCGCCGAGGCGCATCTGCCGTTTGGAGGTGTGAAGCAGACCGGGAACGGCCATCGCGAGGGCGGGTGGGAGGTCTACGATTTCTATTCGGAGACCAAGACGATTTACGTCGATTTCTCGGGCACACTCCAGCGGGCGCAGATCGATACGGAGTTCAGCCCTTGAGGGCGGAGCCGCCGAGCTAGACTACCGATACAATCGAAGCAACACCCGTGGTCATTTGCCGCGTATTGCCGCCACGTTAAATAAGGTGCTAAAAAGCGATTCGCCCGCGGCATTATTTGTCCGGGCGATGGTTGTTTTAGGGAATCGCTCCCGCGGCTTTACGCCGGAGGTAGCGAGATCGGGGTTGACGAGATGCTAGTGTTCATCGGTGCGGTGACGCGCGCCGCGAGGTGGTGAGACCACAAGCCAGGTCTACGCACGTAGCACCGGTATCGGAGTCATGCTCGGACCGGGTTCGATTCCCCGCGCCTCCATTTTCGTGAGAGCCTCCCCCACCAGCGGCGTCACGAGCACCGTTCGCGTGCTGCTACGGATATACGACGCAGCGGTAGACGTAATCGATCGGCCGTCCGTCCGGCGCCTGCACCGGACCGAACACAAAGGTGCTCACGGCCTCCCTAAATCGGCGACGGTAATCTGAATCACGGATCGGCGGACTCACCGCGATCTTGGTCACGCGCCCATCGGCACGGATCCAGAACTGGACATCGTGTTCACGCTGGTCGTCGGGAGGCGCGCCGGCCGTGGTAGTCGCGACGTGCAGCGGCGTGGGCCTGAAGACATCACGGGCGCTGGTACCTGATTCAGGGCCGGGATCGGCGCCGCGGCTGGCGCGGACCTTCGTGACCGCGCCGCAGCTCGGTCCTTTCCCGAAATCGCCGCTCGCTCCTTCCTCGAGGACCACGGGGGCGGGCAGGCCGGGCAATGAGCGCAGCGGGCCGGCCAGCGGGGCAGGCAGGGAGGCGCGAATTGATCCGGGTGGCGGGACGGTCAGTGCGGTGGTCACGACCGGCGGCCGCACGCCGAGCTTCAGCGGGTCAAGGGGGGGCGTTTCCGCGTGCTGCCAGTTGATTGCCGGCAGTGCAACCCAGTCGATCGCTGGCCGGCGTTCGCCCCCCGCCCCTCTGCCCTCGATCAGTCCCGCGCCGCCCCACACCCCCACGATGGCAATTGCGACGTGCGCCACCACGGAAAGCGCCGCGGCCGACCCTTCGCTCGGCCGCGCGAGCGGCAGCGCGTAGCTATCGAAGACGCGGTGCGCTGAGGGAGCAGTCACGTTCGAAAAAAGAGGCACGAGCAAGGAAGACGAGGCACGGTCTCAACCCTCCACGCCCGTGGTCGCAAGTACCGAACCGCTTCCCATCAACAATTCGGCAGACGAACAACGGCAAACGCACTACCTTTCTCGTTTCTCGTCATGTCGGGCGACTCGTGGCGGAAATGACGAACGAGCGGTTCGGGGCACCACAGCGGCCCCCCAAGGCCCGCCCCGTCGACAGCGATCGTGTAGCCGTCGGAATCGAAGTCGACGCCCGAAGTTGTCACAGTGACCTCAACGGTTCCCGTGGGGGCATGGCAGCTGACCGCGAAAGCCACGTCCGCCGTTTCGCCCGCATGGATGGTGACGGAGCGGAAGGTGGCATCGGTCACCGCGCAGTTCTGCGCCACGCCGCCGAGCGCAACCTGGTGGGCCCCCGTCGGCACGTTGGAGAGGGACAGCGCGACGCGTCGGTAGGGTGTGCGCGGTCGATACTGCAGGCCGCCGCAACGAGCACGGCCGTGCCGAGCAGGAGCATACGCTTGAACATGGTGCCTGCCTCAGTGAGAAGGTGGATCACACGCATGCAGCCGCGCGTCACCGCGCGACCGCTCATGGATGTGGCTTCCACGCCGGCTGGTCGCCGTCGGTGAGAGTACGGACGCCCGAGCCATCCGCATTCGCCGTCGAGATTACCGAGGTGGTGTACCAATCGCCGTCGTAGTCCCTTTGGAGCAGTTGCACGAACGCGAGCTGGGTGCCATCGGACGACCAACTGGGTGCGAATCCGGGTAGCCCGGTGCCGATGCGCGTCACGTTGCCGCCGCTGGCGCTCATGAGCACGATTTCGTCCGCCCCGTAACGCGTGGTCGCGAAGGCGAGGGTTGAGCCGTCCGGCCTCCAGGCCGCGCCATAGTCGCGCGCCGGATCGTTCGTAAGCCGTGCGAAACCGGTACCGTCGGCGTTTATCCAGCAGATGTCGTCATTGCCGGCGTCCACCGAGCAGTCGAAAGCAATCCTGGTTCCATCGGGCGACCAGGCCGGACCTCCCACGAACCCCACGCTCTGAGTCAACCGCTGCGCGCCACCGGACCCATTCGACGCCGCAACGTAGAGGCTGGTGACACCAGCGTGTGTCGCGGCGAACGCGATCGTCGAGCCATCCGGTGACCATGTGGGGTGGCGATTCCCCGATCCGTCCGCGGTGAGCCGCCCGACCGCGGCTCCCCCCGGGTTGATCGTGCAGATGTCCTGATCGCACTCGTAGGCGAGGGTAGCGCCGTCGGGCGACCACGCCGGGGCAAGTCCCCGAATGATCGTCTGGGGATCCGAAGCGTCGACACGGCTGACAACAATCGCTCCGTCATGTGAGAACGCGATGCGCTCAGCCAGCACGCAGCGCACATCGAACGCGATGTCCACGGTGCCATCCTGAGGAACGTTCAGAGCGTGGGACCGCCCACCGCTGACCGTGCAGTTCTCCGGAACCGCGGTCATGATGGTTACCATGTGGGGCCCCGCGCTCACAGCGGTCAGGGTGACAACCGCATTGAGAGGAACCCAAGCGTAGCGCGAGCCGCCAGGATTCCCACCGTCCACGCCGAACCCATATCCAGTCACAGCGATGTCGGTCCCGGTGGTGGCCGTCGTGAAGCGCACGGTCCCGGCCGCGACGCAGCTGATCGTGAACGATACTTCGGTGGTATCGGCCGCTTCGACCGTCGTCGTTGCGTCCATGGTGCAATTGGCCGCCAAACCGTCCAACTCGACGGCGTGGTTACCCGGCCCCAGCGACATAGTGATGTCGCCGTTCACACCGATCGCCTTAGACAGCATGCAATCGTCGGGGACGGGATCGACGCACACGTCGTAGCCGTCGGGATCGAGGGAGACGCCGGTGGTCCTGGTGCTTACGTGTAGGGTTACCGGGGGTTTGGCGATATTGAAGGGCATGCTAGCGATGCTCGTAAGGGCGCCTGCGCTGGCGATGAGCGTGTATTCAGCCTTGACCTGCTCGATAGAGAGATCGTTGAAGGTTGCGATCCCATTGACCGCGCCCACCACCGCGGTCCCCGAGAGGACCGCGACTCCCGGGTCCCCGCCGAGCGCGACCATCACACTGTCGCGGAACTCGGTCGCCAGGTTGCCAAAGGAATCTTGCGCGGCGACTTGGACGGGCGGCGTGATCGCAACGCCCCGCACCGTCTGACTCGGCTGCACCGTGAAGGCGAGGCGTGACGCGGCGGCCGCGGCGATTGCGAAATCAGTACTCGTCGCAGCGGTGAGCCCAGTGCTCGCCGCCTTCAGCGTATAGCCCGTCCCGGCGGTGACGATGCGCAGATTCGAGAACGTCGCGAGGCCATTCACTGCCGACAGACTCACCGTACCTGCCAAGCTGCCACCGCTGGCGTTCGAATCGACCGTTAGGCTCACGACGTCGGTCGCGCTGGTTACCAGGTTGCCGGACCGGTCCTGAATCGCCACGGCAACGTCAGGATTGATCGCGACGCCGGCCCTGGCGTCGCTCGGCTGTACGATGAACGCGAGATGCACCGCAGTCGGAGTCTGGGAAATCGGATCGGTGCAAGCCATTAAAGCGATCGCGCCAACCCGCACGAACCATACTCTCCCCGCCCGCGACATCGGTGCCTTTCTTGGGAAGCGACGGCAGCGCGCTTCACCTAGGTTGAACGGAGGGCGATCTCCGCGCTGACCGCGCGGCTGTCGATCAGGATCGGCACGTTACGGGGAACACCACGTCAACCGTGGTATCAGCGGCGACCGTCACGGTGTGCGGGTTGGGCGGGCTGACCGCGCAGTTCGCGGCGACGAGCACGTTGACCCTGATCGGGTAGTCACCCGTGGGGACAGCGGTGAAGAGGTAAGAGCCATTTGGCCCTAGCTGGTAATGGCTCCCCTGGAACTCCACCTGTAAGAACTCCCAGTTGGGGATATACTCGCCCGTGGTTTCCATCGTCACTCGAATACTGCCGGTCACGGCGCTGCTGCTGCAGGTTATGGTAAACATGACGTCGACCGTGGCGCCCTTCGTAACCGTCACGTACCGATCATTGTCGTCGCTGACCGCACAGTTCGGGGCGACACCTGCGAGCACGACTTCGTACGGTTCGAACGGGTTCAGACCGGAGAGCGTGTAGACTCCGTTCACGGGCACCGGACCGTCGCAGCCCAATGGGACCGTTCCGCCGCACCCTATGTCAGCGCCCTGAAAAAGCAGCACGTAGCCATCTGGATCGATGTCCGTGCCAGTGGTCGCGATCGTCACGCGGATGCTGGGCAGGTTTCCGGCGCACGTCACGGCGACGATGACCTCGCTCGTCGCTCCCGCTTTGACGGTCACGGTCTGGTCGTCGGGCCCGACGACCGCGCAGTTAGAAGCCACGTGCCAGATGCTCAACCGCGTGTCACCGGGCAGGACGCCGTCGATCAAGACGGACCCGTTTGCCGGAAGAAGAATGCCATAGTCCCAGGGGTCGGTCGGGTCGTTCACGTAGTACCCATTCGGATCGATGTCGTCGCCCGTGGTCCGCGTCGTCACTCGAATACTTCCCACCGTGGCGCTGCTGCAGGTGACCGCAAAGCTAAGCTCAGCCGTCGCCCCCTCGCTGACAGTGACCGCCCGTGGGCTCGCTCCAGAGACCACGCAGTTCGACGCGATGTCATTGAGCTCGACCGAATACTCACCGGACGGGATCGAGTAGAAGGCGACCGAGCCGTTCACCGGCGCGTTCTGCCACCCGAAGCCTGCAACGTTGACTCGGTACCCAGTAGGGAGGGCGACGCCCGTGGTCGCAATCGTCACGCGCAGGCTCGGCGTACTGCCGCACATGACGGCGAACGCCACGTCGGCCGTGGCGCCCCGCGCAACGGTCACAGTCTGTCGGTTGGCCCCCATGACCGTGCAGTTCGCCGCGACACCATTGAGCTGAACCTCGTAGGTACCAGGCGTCATGCTGGCGCATGCGAAAGAGCCGTTGAGGGGCACACTGGCGCACGGGGAATGATCAACGACTTCCAGCCAGTATCCGTCTGGATCGACGTCGGTACCCGTGGTCGTGATCGTTCCCCGCAGGCCAGGAAGGTTGCCGGCGCACGTCACGGCGAACGCGACCTCGCTCGTGTCTCCTGCGCGCACCGTCACCGTCTGCGCGTCGCCTCCGACGACCGCGCAGTTCGAAGCCACGTCCAGGAGCGAAAGCACACGGTCGCCGGCCGGGAAGGCAATTGGGAGGATGACGGAACCGTTTGCCGGAAGTTGCGGAATACCGCCGCCGCTCCAAGGGTCGTCGGTCATGTAGTACGTGGGATCAAGGTCTTCACCGGTGGTTACGGTCGTCACTCGAATACGACCCGACCGGGAGTTGCTGCGGAAGACAACCGTGCCCGACACGCCCTCGCTCGTGGCCGTGATCGTCGCAACGCCGGTCGTGCGCATGGTCACCCACGCCGACCGTGAGGAGGAGGGCCACACGTTTGCGACGTTCGTATCGCTGCTCGCCCACTCCACGACGGGGGCGAGCAGCATGTTGCCCGTCGCGTCGCCCACCCAGACGCTGATCGGGCCGGCCAGGGGGAAGAGCCCCGCGACTGAATACGGAAACATCGATACCGACGCGACCCTGCCGGTGAGGGAGTTGCCCGTCCTGAAATCGGTGGCCACCCCCGCCTCGAGCCTCTCTCCATCGAGGTCTCGCACCGCCTGCGTCACGACCAAGCGATAATCCGTGCCCGGAGTCAGTAGTTGTGACGGCTCGAACGCCGCCACGAGCTGACTCGCATCGACCAGGCGGACCGTTCCAGCAACCGGAGTCGTGCCTTGGAGAAGCTGCACCGAGGTCGGCGTCACCGTGCCGCCGTCCATGGGCTCACTGAATACCACGATGATCGCCGCGTTCAGTGGCACGTCGTTCTTCTTGTGCGGGGGATTGGTCCGGACGACGATGGGGGGACGCCGGGCCGTTACGGTCAGACGGAGGACACCGATGGTGGCCCCGCCGGCGTCCCTGACCGCGACCTCGATCGAGTCGTTCGTCTGCGCTTGGACCGGCACGGGATCGAAGCCGCCATCGGAGAGCGTCGTGACCAGCGATGCGGCGCCGCCCACCCGGCGAATGGTCGCGGTTGCGCCGGCGGGAACTGTCCCTGGCGTCAAGGAGACGTACACGACTTCGTCGGCTGCGCTGGCTCGCTGAACCGAGGCCTCCACGGGTCCAGAGGCAAAGCCTGCCGCTCGTGCTGTATCGGAAACGATCGCGATTGTCGATGGTGGCGATGCTGGCGGTGGTGGCGGTGGTGCCGGCACGAAGGTTGGGACGTCCGAGCAGCCGCCCAGCCAGCCCAGGACGCTGATGACCGCGATAACGAGTCCCGCGCGCACGCCCTTGCTCACGTAGATCATGGCACTGTGGTACGGACGCGTGCTGCCGGGCTGCTCATGGAGTTTCATCGGCCCGTCACCAGGGCGAACCCCGCCCAGAAGAACGGGTGTTCCGTCCCTCGCGCCCGCAGCGCCGCCCGCTGGGCCTCAGCCAGCGCCTCGGCCTCCGGTCGCCCCGCCGCGAGCTCGGTGTAAAACCGCTCCATCAACCGCGCCGTCGCTCGATCCTGGACTGGCCACAACGTCGCCAGGACGTTGGACGCGCCTGCAAACAGAAAGGCCTGCGACAGACCCACCCAATCGTCCCCCGGCGGCACGTCGGCGAGTGCTCCAGCACCCAGTCCCGTCTGACACGCACTTAACACGAGGAGTCGTGCCTTCAACGTGAGCCCGAACACCTCGTGGACCTCGAGGCGCCCATCCTCGCCGTCACCGGCGCCGAGCTCGACGTAGGAGAAGAGCGGGTTGTGCTTGTTGAGCACGCCGTAAGTGGCGAGATGGATGATGTCTTGGTCGGCGGCCAAGGCGCGGAATGCGCGCTCGGTCGCGCCGGCTCCGACCAAGACGCGCGCGCGATCGCCGTGGATCCGTCCGATGGCGGCGACCTCGTCCACGGAGCCCGGCAGCTGCGCGGCTCGCGGGGCGAGCGCCAACACACCACGCCGCGCGGGCAAAGTGGGTCGGCTACGCAACCGGAGCCACACCGACGCAGACGGCACGTACTCGATGACGTAGCGCTCGATCAGGAGATGCTCTGGCGCGCCCGGTTGCACGAGCGCCGCAAAGGGCAAGTAATGCAGCTCCACGTGCGGGGCAATCAACAGGCGTCGTTTGCCCGCCAGGAGACCGCTCGCCTCCACTGGCGCGATCAGATAGCGGAACAGCCGTCGCATCGGCGCCCGCCACGCCTGCCGAGCGGGGCCCTCGCGAGGGCTTCCCAGGGTGCCCCGCGCGAAATCCACGAGGCCTGCAATGGTCGTGCGTGGCACGTTGAGATCCAGCGACGCGACGCTGTCGGCGGTGACGACGAAGACGATCGTTGTGGAGTCGCCCACGAGGTATTCCAGGAGCGCCTCGTCGGGACCGAGCGCGCGCTTCACCTCGTCTGTCGCTGCGATCTCACCGCGCACGAGGGCCGCGTACGACGGGTTCGCCTCGCGCATTTCGGCCAGCAGCTCGCTGTATCCATCCTGCGCCTGCGCGAGTGCTTCGCGCGTCGCTGCGGCAGCCGTCCCGGCGAGCGCCGAGCCGCGAAGCCCCCCCCCCGGATCGCCGTCGCCCGGAGTCTCGAGTTGTCGGGTGAGCTCCGTGATCCGTCGGCGGGCATCCTGCTCCCGGGCCGCCACCTCGCGGGTCGCCACGCCCGCGGGTGCGACACGCCCGCGGGCCAGTAGGTCGAGCATCTGCCTCGCCCGCAGCCGCTCGCTCGCCTCGAAGGCAGCTTCCGGTCGTCCCAGAGCCCGCTCGTTCAACGCGAGCTCGACATACACCTGCCACTTATCGGCGCGAAACGCCGCCCGGTGCTCCTCGGCTGTAACGCCACCGGACACGCGCTCGATCGCTTCGATGGCGACACGGAGCTCGGCCGCCGCTTCCGCAAGCGCGCCGCGGCTACGCAACGCGCCCGCGAGGCCGGCGTGCAACCGCCATGCGATGTCGGGCGCCGGACGCGCGCCGAGACGCGCGAGCCCGCGCTGGTACAAGGACTCCGCGGTGAGCGGCAGTCCAGCCTGTGCTTCGAGATCGCCGAGCGCGTCAAGCGCGGCAGCCTCTCCCACGGCGTCTCCAAGCGCCCCGAGGGTATCGAGTGCCTGGACGAGCACCCGACGGGCAGCCGCCGTATCGCCGCTGTGCTGCTCTGCGTACCCGATCAGCAGTCGCGTGAGGGCCGGCGCACGCCGGTCGGCGAGCCCCTCCTGCGCACGCAGGGCGAGCGCGAGCGCGGCCTGGGCGCGCGGGTAGCTCTCGCGCATGAGCAGGACGAGCCCTAACCCCTGCTGTGCTGCGGCCCGTGCCTCTTCGTCTCTCGCGCCTCGGGCGAGCCGCTCGGCCCGCGCGTAGTGCGCCTGCGCCTCGGGCAGG
>JBGQKD010000027.1:0-43987 GCA_041499375.1 Gemmatimonadota bacterium | reverse complement strand
GCTCTGGATCAGGAGAGTCCTGGTTCGATCCCAGGAGGGGCAATTCAAAGCCTATGATTCGATAATCCCGAGCGGCGGCGTGCGCTCCCAACTGCCTCGGGTGAAGTCAGGGATGTCCTGCGGCTTGCCCCGAGCTGCGACCGACCGCTCCGTCAGCTGCACGATGACGCTCCACGCCGCAGCATCATAGACGTTCAAGTCGGTCGGTAACCCTCGCCGCAAGCATTCGATCAGCCGCCAATCTTCGAGGAAATCCATGCCGCCGTGGCCGCCCGTCGCGTGTTGCACGCGCTCGGACTTCCAAAGCGGATGCTCGAACTCGTTGTAATAGCGGTCGAGCGTCTCCCACTCATCCTCGGGGCTCCGGCCTTCCACGTAAATCCGGTCGGGCCAGCCATGAACGATGCCCTTGGTGCCTTGGACGAGGTTGATGCGGCTGTAGGGCCGCGCGTTGTTCGTGTTATGAGAGAGATAGATCGTCTGGCCTTTGACGGTGCGGATGAGGGTGCTGTTGACGTCGCCCAGCTTGTAGGCCTCGTGGCGCCGCGGGTCCGCGTTGGTGAATTGTTCGGCGGCGTATTGCTCCAGACCGCGGTTGTTGGAGCTGATCGACACAAGAAAGTCGAACCGATTGCCGCGATTGATGTCCATGCATTGGGCGATCGGTCCGAGGCCGTGGGTGGGGTAGAGATTGCCGTCGTGAGCCTGGGACCAGGCGCGCCGCCACAAGCCCTCACCTTCTTTTGAGAACTTGATGCTCCGCAGGTCATGCAGGTACCCGCATTCGCCGTGCAGCACCTCGCCGAGCACGCCCTTGCGCACCAGGTTCAGGGCCAGCATTTCCCGGCGATCGTAGCAGCAATTCTCCATCATCACGCAATGCTTCTTCAGGCGCTCGGCCGTTTCGACGAGCTGCCAGCAGTCGTCCACGGTCATGGCTGCGGGCACTTCCGTAACGGCGTGCTTGCCGTTCTTCATCGCGGCGAGCATGACCGGCACATGCCACTCCCACGGCGTCGCCGTATACACGAGGTCCAGCTCCTGTTCGGCGCACATGCGCTCGAAGTCGCGCGGCCCACGTGAATAGCCCGTGGGTTTCGGTTGGTCCGCCGCCACCACCATGTCCTGCGCGCGCTCGACCTTCCATTCGACGATGTCGCAGATGGCCTTGAGCTCGACGCCCTCGATCTTGAGCAGGTTCTCGACGTGCACGGTCCCCTGTCCGCCCACGCCGACGTAGCCGATGCGCACGCGCTCGAGCGGCCGGGCGGCGAACAACACGCCAGGGGCGGGCGCGGGCGTCTGGGCAGGGGCTGTACCGGGGGCAACCGCTAGCCCAAGTCCGATGGCGGCGGTCGTTTCGAGGAACTCGCGGCGGGTGTGGTCGGTCATGAGCACTCCTTGAAGCGTTGCTTGCTCGTTTGTCTCGAGCAGGCGAAACTGTTGCGCAGTGACCCGTCGCACCAGAGGGCCCTGCGGCCTCGCGCTTGTCATTTTTCTGCTGGTATCGGGGCCACTCTCCGCCACCCAGAGAGCCTCCGATCCCATCGCTCGCGCGCACGTCGTCACCACGCCGCCGCTTGTCGATGGGCGCCTGACGGACGCGGCCTGGCAGACGGCCGAGCCTGTCACCGGCTTCGTGCAGCGCGAGCTGCATGAAGGTCAGCCGGTCACCGAACGCACCGAAGTCCGCATCATCACCGATGGCGAGGCGTTGTATGTCGGCGCCTGGCTCTACGACTCAGATCACGGCGGCATTGTCGCGGGCGAGAAGGTGCGCGATGGCGACATCTCCAAAAGCGACTACTTCGGGATCCTGCTCGATACCTACCACGACCGGCAGAACGGTTTCGTGTTCACGACCACACCCGCCGGCATCGAGTACGACGCGCAGGTCGTCAACGAAGGCGAAGGCGGTGGCATCCAGCTGCCCGGCCAGACGCGGGCGATGGCCGGGTCGCTCGGCGGATTCAACCTCAACTGGGACGGCACCTGGACCGTGGCCACGTCGGTGGACTCCGCAGGCTGGTATGCGGAGTTTCGCATTCCGTTCACGACATTGCGCTATGGCGCGGGTCAGGCGCAGACCTGGGGGCTGAACCTCGTGCGCTCGATCCGCCGCAAGAACGAGGAGTCGTTTTGGTCCTTTGTGCCGCGGCAGTTCAGCCTGATGAAGGTTTCTCGCGCCGGCTCGCTGCAGGGCGTCGCGGTGCCGTCGCGACGGGTGGGGACCGTGACGCCGTATGCGCTGGCCGGCGTCGAGCGCAACTTCGCGACCGATCCAGACGCGCGGCAGCGCGGGGACGTCGGCGGCGAGGTGAAGCTCGGCGTGACGCAGAGCCTGACGCTCGACCTCACGTACAACACGGACTTCGCGCAGGTCGAGGTGGACGAGCAACGTACGAATCTCACGCGCTTCCCGCTCTTCTTTCCAGAGAAGCGACCATTCTTTCTCGAGAATGCCGGTATCTTCTCCGCCGGTACGCCGCAGGCGGTCGACCTGTTCTTCACCCGCCGCATCGGCATCGACAGCCTCGGCCAGCCGGTGCCCATCGTCGGTGGCGGGCGAATCACCGGACGCGTCGGTGATTTCACTGTCGGGGGCTTGCAGATCTTCACGGAGCATCAAGGCTACTCCGTGGCGCGCGTGAGTCACGAGCTCGCCACCAGGTCGCGCATCGGCGTCATCGCCATTCAGCGCATGGCGACCGGCAACACGGAGGACTGGAACCGCGTCTACGGCGTGGATGGCCGGATCGGCATTCGCGACCCCTGGACGATCGACTGGTGGGGCGCGGCGTCGGCGCTGCCCGGTCCCGACGGGGACGCGACCGCGTACAGCGCGCGGGTCGGATACGAGACGCAGCATTGGAGCAACGGCGCGCGTTTCATCCAGGTCGGCAGCGACTTCGATCCGCAGGTCGGATTCCTCAATCGGGGCGGGGGCTACCGCTACTACGAGGCCGGCGTCATGTGGAAGAAGCGCGTCCCGAGCGTTCCGTGGATCAAGGAATGGATCCCGCACGTCAACTATCGCGGCTACTACGACCTGGACGGCTTCTGGCAGGAGGGGCGGATCCACATCGACTTGGGGCAGGTAGACCTCGCGAACGGCGGGACGGTAGGGCCCGAGGTCAACATCGAGCATCAAGGCCTCCACCAGCCGTTCGCGATCGCCACCACCGTCACGCTGCCCGTGGGCTCGTACGACTATACATCGCTCGGTTGGGACCTGACGACGAATCCAAGCGCGACCCTCTCGCTCGTCCTGCGGGCCGATGTGGGGGGCTTCTACAATGGCACGCGCCGCGGCGGTAGCGTGACGCTCGTCGCGCGGCACGCGAGCTCCCTCACCACGTCGTTACTCCTCGAGTACAATGACGTGCGCCTGGACCAGGGAAACTTCACCCGCACGCTGACGGCCGCGCGGGTCGCGTACTTCTTCACGCCACGCATCATGGTCCAAACACTCGTGCAATACAGCAATCAGGCGCGCGCCTGGACGGCGAACGCGCGCTTCGGTTGGCTCAGCACCGCCGGCACGGGATTGTTCGTCGTCTTCAATGAAGGACAGGAAGCGGACGGATTCTTCCAATGGAGTCGGCCGCAGGCCCGATCGCTGATCGTGAAATACACACGTCAATTTGGACGGGGCGGTTCATGAAAACACTCAGTCTCGTGCTTCTGGTTGCTGCCTCCGCCACTCGCGTCGCCGCTGCACAGCAGGTGGACACGACACTGTGGACGCGGCTGCACTACCGCTTCGTCGGGCCCGAAGGCAACCGCGCCATCGCCGTCGTGGGCGAGCCCGGCAACCCGCTCGTCGCCTACGTCGGTGCCGCGTCGGGGGGGATCTGGAAGACCGAGGATGGCGGGGTGCACTGGCGGGCGGTGTTCGACAGCGAGCCGGCGCAGGCGATCGGCGCGCTCGCCATGGCGCCCTCGGCGCACAACGTGTTGTGGGCGGGAACGGGCGAGACGTTTTTCATCCGCTCGATGACCGCCCTCGGCAACGGCGTCTACCGCTCCACCGATGCGGGACGCAGCTGGCAGCACATGGGCCTCGATTCGACGGGACGCATCGCCCGGATCGTGATCGATCCGGCGAACCCCGACGTGGTGCTCGTCTGTGCGCTGGGCCGCGCCTACGGCCCCGCGCAGCAGCGGGGTGTGTATCGCACCGCGGACGGCGGCCGCACCTGGGCCCGCGTGTTGTTCGTAGATCCGAACACTGGATGCTCGGACCTCGCGATCGATCCCGGTGATCCCAACACGCTGTTCGCCGGGATGTGGCAGTTCGAGGTGAAGACGTGGCACCTGCAGAGCGGCGGGCCGGGGAGCGGTCTTTGGGCATCGCGGGACGGCGGTGTCACGTGGAAGCGCCTCGTGGGTCACGGGCTGCCCGACGCCAAGCACATCGTCGGCAAAGTTGCCGTGGCGGTCGCGCCGTCGAACCCGAATACGGTCTACGCGCTCGTCGAGGACCGCGACCCGACGCTGTACCGCAGCGACGACCGCGGCAACTTCTGGCGTGTCGTGTCGCGCAACCACGACATGGCCGAGCGCGCGCCGTACTACGTGCGCTTCGCCGTTGCGCCGGACGATGAAGAGCGGCTCTACTTCGTCTCGGTGCGGTTCAGCATGTCGCGCGACGGCGGCCAGTCGCTCGGGCGCTCCGGCTTCCAGGCCGGCGGGGACAACCACGACATGTGGATCGATCCCTTGAACCCCGACCGCATGATGATCGCACACGACGGGGGCGCGAGCATCACGCTCACGGGCGGTAAGGCCTGGACCCGCGTCGTGCTGCCGATCGCGCAGATGTACCACGTGCACACCGACACGCGCGTGCCCTACAACCTCTACGGCAACCGCCAGGACGGCTCGTCCTACCGCATGCCGAGCCGCAGTCTCGCGGGCGGATTGACCGAAGGCCAGTGGCGTCACGTGGGCGGGTGCGAAAGCGGCTTTGCGATTCCCGACACGGTGGACAACAGCACGGTGTGGTCGGGTTGCTACGACGGCGGGCTCGAGGTCTACGACGTCCGGACCGATCACGCGCGGAACGTGCGCATCTGGCCCGAGGCGGGCTACGGCTGGCGGCCCGCGGACATGAAGTACCGCTGGAACTGGACGTTCCCCATCGCCATCTCGCCCCACGACCATACGAAAGTGTACGTCGGCAGCCAGGTCGTGCACGTGACGACGGACGGCGGCGCGAGCTGGCAGGTGATCAGTCCCGATCTCACCCGCAACGACACGACACACCAGCAGAGCTCGGGCGGCGTCACGACGGATAACCTGTACACGTTCGACGGCGCCACCCTGTTTGCGCTCGCCGAGTCGCCGATACGCGCGGGTGTGCTCTGGGTTGGGTCGAACGACGGGCGTGTGAACGTGACGACGGATGGCGGCGCGCACTGGAGCGACGTGTCGGGCAACATCCCGAAGCTGTCCCCCTGGGCGAAGATCGTGAACATCGAGCCCTCACATTTCGATGCCGGCACGGCGTATCTCGCGGCCGACCTGCACGAGCTCGACGATCTCGACCCCTACATCTTCAAGACCACGGACTTCGGGAAGAGCTGGAGAAAGATTTCGGAGACGTTCCCGCGCTCGCCGCTATCGTTCGTGCACATCGTGCGCGAGGATCCGGTGCGGTGGGGTTTGCTCTTCGCGGGAACGGAGAACGGTCTGTACGTGACGCTCGACGATGGCGCCCGCTGGCTCCCACTCCAGGCCAACCTCCCGCACGCTCCCGTGTCCTGGCTCACCGTGCAGCCGCGCTTCCACGATCTCGTGGTGTCGACCTATGGGCGTGGCTTCTACATCCTGGATGATATTTCGCCGCTCGAGCAGCTCGACGGTGCGGCCCTCGCGGGCAAAGTCGCCCTGTTTGTGCCGCCGTCCGCCTACCGGCTGCGCGACCAACAGGGCGTCGCGAGCGCGCCGAACAGCGCAATACAGGCCGAGAACGCACCGGCCGGCGTACCACTCACCTACTACGTCTCAGCCGCGCTGGCCGACACGACGACGGGTCCGGCCGCCAGTCCGTCCGGCACTCCTGCCGCCTCCGCGGCCGCGCCCGGGGATAGCACGCGCCGCCTCAAGGCCGCGAAGGTCATGATTCTCGACGCGCAGGGCGACACGGTGCGCGTGCTCGAAGGAGAGCGGAAGCTCGGGTTGAACCGGGTCTGGTGGGACCTGCGCTATACCGCACCGACCACACCGAAGCTCCGCACACCGCCGCCCGGCAAGGCGTTCGTACGCGTCGGCGCGGACGGAACGCGCCTGCTCGTGACCTGGGACCTCGATCTCTCGCTGCGCGGACCACTGGTCCTGCCCGGGACCTACACAGTCCGTGTCGCAGTGGAAGATTCAGCCGCTCACGCCGCCCCAGTGACGGCGACACAGTCGCTCACCGTCCTCAAGGATCCCAACACGACGGCCACGGACGCGGACGTCCAGGCGCAGGGGAAGCTCGCGCGCGCGATTCGCGGCGAGCAGGACAGCATCGCGCGCATGATCAACCGGCTCGAGTGGGTGCGCAAACAGGTGCGTGATCTCGCGTCGCAACTCCGCGACTCGGCGCTCGTTGCGGACTCCGGAGCAAAGCGGATGGCGAGCCTGGCCGACTCACTCGACCGCCAAATCGTCCGCGTCGAAGGCGCGCTGTTCGACGTGAACCTGACCGGCGCGCGGGAGGATGCGTTTCGCAACCCGATGCGCCTCTATGGCCGGCTCGCTTCCCTGCAGTCGGACATGGCGGAGAACGGGGCGGACTTCGCGCCGACCACGCAGCAGCTCGCGGTGCACGACGTGTTGGTGGCACGGCTCGGAGAGGCCACGGCGCGCTTCTCGGACCTGATGACGAAGGCAGTCCCGGCGTTCGCGGCCGAATTGCGGCGGACTCCGCTCCGCGACGTGATCAGCGGTGGCTTGGACACGGGGGGAGGGGCACGGCCATGAAGACGCGATCACTCGGCAACACCGGATACCGCGTCAGCGAAATCGGCTTCGGCGGCTGGGGAATCGGCGGCGAGATGTGGCGCGGCGTGGACGACAGTGAAGGCCGCAAGGCGCTGCGCGAGGCGGTCGAGCAGGGCATCACGTTCTTCGACACCGCGCTGGCGTACGGCAATGGCCACAGCGAGCAGGTGATTGGTGAAACGCTGAAGGACGACATTCGTGCCAATCGGGTCGTCGTGGCAACGAAGATCCCGCCCATGAATCGCCAGTGGCCCGGGAAAGCGAGCTACAACCTTACGGACGTGTTCCCGGCGAAATACATCGCAGCCAGCACCGAGCAATCGCTCAAGAATCTCCGCATGGAAGCGCTGCACGTGCAGCAGCTGCACGTGTGGAACGACGCGTGGCTGGCGCATCCCGACTGGGAGGCATCCTACCAGCAGATCGTGCGCCTTAAAGAAGAAGGAAAGGTCCTGCACTGGGGGATCTCGATCAACGACCACGCGCCCGATACGGCGCTCCGCATCCTCGCTGATCCACTCTTCGAAACGGCGCAGGTGATTTACAACATCTACGATCGCTCCCCGGAAAAAGCGCTGTTCGCCCTCGCCAGGACAAAGCCGCTTGGTGTCATCGTGAGGGTGCCGTTCGACGAAGGCGCGCTCACCGGTCAGATCACGGCCAAGACCGTCTTTCCGGCGGGTGACTGGCGCGCCGAGTACTTCGCCGGCGATCGCAAGGCGGAGGCGGAGCGCAGAGGGAAGGCGCTGGCACAGGTGTTGGATGCCCAGGTCGAGACATTGCCCGAGCTCGCGCTGCGATTCTGCCTGTCGGCACCGGAGGTCTCGACCGTCATTCCGGGAATGCGCCGGCCGGCGCACGTGCGTCAGAACGCGATGGTGTCGACGAAAGGCGCGCTGCCGGCCGGGATGTTATCGAAGCTCAAGCCCCACGCGTGGGACAAGAACTGGTACGGGGACTAGATGCCCTTTCCCAGCCGAAAGCTTGCCACGATCGCGTATGTCGTCCGTCCCAACTCGCCCAGCGGCCAGCTGACCGCCGGGATCAGCGTTATTTCGTCGGTGAATCCCAAGCCGACGCCGAGACTGAGCAATGTGACCGACTGCGATCCACAGCAGAAATCCTGATACGCCGCCAGGTTGCCGCCGTACGCAGTTGTGAGCTTGGGATTGCCCGTCGCGACAGTAAGGCTGGCCGTGGGCGCGACGTCCCAGAGTCTGGACCGTACCGCCAGGACGCCCGCGCTCAAGCCCACCGAGTATGATTTCTCGTCGAATCTCCAGAGCGAGCCGTTGATCTGGTCCGGCCCCGCGAGCGACCGGTAGGATAGGGAGGGGCACAGATCGAACTTCGATTTGCCGCTCTGAGTGCTGAGACCCACAGTCACGGCGAACGCGCGTGAACTGCCGTTGAGGCTTGTGACTTCCCACGACTTGAGTCCGTACTCCAAGCCGGCGAATAAATGCTGATACCGATACCTGAACTCGGCAGTGTAGAGATGCGCGAGGTTGTCGATATCGACATCGACTGAAGAGTGGAAGTGCGAGAGCGAGAAGTTGCTGTTGCCGACGCACAGCTGCGCCCCGGCGCGCTCCGCGCCGACTAGCAGCAGCAATGCGGTCAGAACCCCACGCATGTCCCAAACCTACTACGCGGCCGCTTGGAGGCCAGTCACCGCCCCAAAGGTCATAACAGCTCGCGGAGCCGCCGCTCCAACAGCCGCCGTTCCGGCTGCTCTACCGCCAAGCTCAGGGCGCGTTTGTAAGCGGCGTCGGCTTCAGCCTTGCGGCCGAGCCTGCGGAACAGATCCGCTCGGGCGGCGTGCGCGAGGTGATAGTCCTCCAGCTCACCACGCGCGAGAATCGCATCGATGAGCTTCAGGCCGTGTTCGGGGCCATCACGCATCGCGATCGCGGCGGCGCGGTTCAGCTCGATGACCGGTGATGGCTCGGCTCGGAACAGGACGTCGTAGAGCCCCGCGATCTGCGCCCAATCGGTCGCCTGGGAGCTCGGCGCCTCGGCGTGCAGCGCCGCAATGGCGGCCTGCAGCGTAAGTGGCCCAAATCCTCGCGACGTCAACGCGCGCTGCACCAGGGCGACGCCTTCCTTTATCTGCTCCCCGTTCCACTGCGAGCGGTCCTGCTCCTCGAGCGGGATCAGCTCGCCGGCCGCGGTCGTGCGGGTGGCGCGGCGCGCGTCGTGCAGCAGCATCAGGGCGAGCAATCCGATGGCCTCGGACTCGGGGAGCAGGTCGACGAGCAGCCGGCCGAGGCGAATCGCCTCGGCCGCGAGATCGGCACGGGTGAAGTAGCCCTGATTGAAAACGAGATAGACGACATGGAGGACGCTGGCGAGACGATCGGGCAGATCCGCGCGCTCGGGCACCTCGTAGGGGATCCGGGCGTCGCGAATCTTGGTCTTCGCGCGAACGATGCGCTGCGCCAGCGTCGGCGCGGTGGTGAGGAAGGCCGCCGCCACTTGCTCGGTGGTGAGGCCACAGATTTCGCGGAGCGTCATGGCGACTTGTGCGTCGGGATTCAAAGCAGGGTGACAGCAGGTGAAGATCAGGCGCAGGCGGTCATCCACGACGTCGTAGTTCTCGATCTCGGCAGTCTCCTCCGGAACGTCGTGCTCACCCGGGACTTCGCGGCGAGTCTTGCGCAGCCGGTCGATCGCGCGGAAGCGTCCCGTGGAAATCAGCCAGGACCGCGGGCTCGCCGGCACGCCCTCTATCGGCCAGTGCTCTACTGCCGCCGCGAACGCATCCTGCAGCGCCTCCTCGGCGAGATCGAAGTCGCCGAGGAGGCGGATCAGCGTGGCGAGAACGCGGCGGGACTCCGCGCGGTAGATCGACTCGATCGTGTCTACGGCTGGTCGAACTCCATGATCGGACGGACCTCGATGGTGCCATTCTTCGCGCCCGGGATCCGCGACGCCACCTGCACGGCGTCGTTCAGGTCTTTCGCCTTGATCAGGTAGTAGCCGCCCAGCTGCTCCTTCGTCTCGACGTACGGTCCATCGGTGGTCGAGACCTTCCCGTTCCGCACGCGGACCGAAGTCGCGGTGTTGGTCGGTTGGAGCGCCTCGCCTCCCACGTAGTTGCCGGCCTTCTTGATGGCCTCCGTAAATGCGTTGTACTCGGCCATGCCCTTCTCCATATCGGCCTGCGACATCTGCTGCCAGGCTTTCTCGTTCTCGTAGATCAAGCACAGGTATCTCATTGTTCCCCCCAAACAGGACGAACCTCGATTGATCCCCACTTGGCCGACGGGATGCGACTGGCAATCTGAATCGCCTCGGTCCGATCCTTGGCTTCGATGAGGAAGTAGCCGCCGAGCTGCTCCTTCGTCTCGGCGAACGGACCATCGGTGGCGGAGAGCTTGCCGTTGCGCACGCGGACCGTGGTCGCCTGATCGGTATGCTGCAGGCCGTGCGAACCGACGTAATTGCCGCTTTTCTTGATGGCTTCGGCGAACGCCCAATAGTCCTTCTTGGCCTGCTCGATCGTGTCACGCGGGACGTTCACTTCCTCTTTTTCTTCCTGGTAAACCAGGCACAAGTATTTCATCGCATCCTCCAGAAGAGTCTGAAATATCGTCCGGACACGAAGTAGTCGTATGGGGAGGCTAGATTTCGACATGCCACGTTACGCGGCTTTCCTCCGGGGCGTAATGCCGATGAACTGCAAGATGCCGGCGCTGAAAGCGGCGTTCGAGGCGGCCGGCTTCACCGAAGTGAAAACGGTGCTCGGAAGCGGCAACGTGGTGTTCGACGCTCGTAGCACGTCGGAACAGGCGCTCGAGCAACGCGCCGAAGCAGCCATGCACGAGCACCTCGGCCAGGCGTTCTTCACGATCGTGCGCCCGATCGAGCACCTGCGGGCGCTCCTCGCCTCGGATCCATACAAGCGGTTCAAGGTCAGTCTCAAGGCCAAACGCATCGTCACGTTCCTGCGCGGCCGTCCCAAAGCGAAGATCGCATTACCCATCGAGCTGGACGGCGCGCGCATCCTGGCGCTGAGGGATCGCGAGATCTTCAGCGCCTACCTGCCGACTCCCAAGGGCCCCGTGTTCATGGGACTGATCCAGAAGACGTTCGGGAAGGATCAGACGACGCGGACCTGGGATACGGTCATGAAAGTGGCGCGCTGAGCAACTGCGGTTGACGATTGATCCGCAGGGTAAGAGCGGACAATTATTCAGTTACGAGCGGGTGCCGCTGCATCAGTCGCCGGTGTCGGGAAATGTTTGGGGGCTGTGGTCCACTACCCTCGCGCGGTACGCGGCTCCAAGTTCCAGATCCCCCGCACCGTGAGGTTCGCAATGCCCGCCGACCAAATAGTCACCTCACTCCGTCATCATTGGTGGCTGTTTTTGCTGCGGGGCCTTGCTGCGATCGTATTCGGCGTGCTCGCGCTCATGTGGCCGGGCGCGACCGTGGTCGTGCTGACCGCGTTCATCGCCGCGTACGCGCTGGTGGATGGGGTCGTCGCTATCTCCGCGGCGGTTCGCATGCGGTCGACGTTCGATCGCTGGTGGGTGCTGCTCATTCAGGGACTCATCAGCACGGTGTTCGGCGTCTGGGCTTTCATCAATCCGCAGCTGTCCGTGCTGTACATCGTGATTTCGGTGTCGCTGTGGATGTTCTTCGCGGCTGTTGTGCAGTTCCTGTTGGCGCGGGCGCACAAGGCGATGGGCACCAGTCCGGTGTGGAGCATCGTCGGCGGTGTCCTGAGTCTCGTCCTCGCCGTGCTCGCGCTAGCTTATCCCAGGCTGACAGTGGCGACGGTCGTCGTGTTGGTCGCCTGGTTTGCCCTCGTGACCGGCGCCGTGCAGGTGGCCATTGCATTCCGTGTTCGCTCACTAGCAGTCGCAATTCCAAAGACTCCCTAGGAGATTCGTCATGGCTCGTACCACCACAACTCGCAAGGAAGGACGCCGCTCGAAGAATGGCGGCGGCACTCGCGCCCCGGCGGCCGCGGCCGCACGCATCACCGAACAACCGACTGTGCCGGCAAGCCGCGAGCGCGACTCAGCGCGGCTGTTCTCGACGAAGAACGATCTGCCCGAACCGACACGCGCCGAGGTGATGCCGCTCCTCAACCAGCGCCTCGCCGAGTGCATCGACCTGCAGCTGCAATGCAAGCAGGCGCACTGGAACGTGAAGGGTCCGTCGTTTATCGGACTGCACAAGCTGTTCGACGAGGTCTATGAAGCGGTCGAGGAGTACGTTGACATGATTGCCGAGCGGATCGTGCAGCTCGGCGGCATCGCCGAAGGAACGGTCGGTGCGGTCGAAGGCCGCTCCACGCTCGTCGACTATCCGCTCGCGCTGTCGACCGGCGCGGAGCACGTCGCGGCGTTGTCGGACGCCCTGTCGGGCTTTGCCCGGGCGGCGCGGGTCGGCATCGAGGAGATGCAAGAGCTGAACGACGCGGACAGTGCCGACATGCTGACGGAGATCTCGCGCGGCGTGGATAAATGGCTCTGGTTTGTGGAAGCGCACCAGCAGGCGGAGTGAGCCAGGTCTGACCCAGCGGCGCGAATTCCTTGCGACGGCAGTCGGTGCGGGCGTCACGCTCGCGGGACTGCCGTTGCCGCTCCGACTCGCCGACGCTCCTGCTCCCTACTCCCCGCTTCCTGCTCCCCGTCAATTAGCCTGGCACGAGCTCGAGTTCTACGGCTTCCTCCATTTCACGGTCAACACGTTCACCAACCGCGAGTGGGGTGACGGCGACGAATCGCCCGCGCTGTTCAACCCCGCCGACTTCGACGCCGACCAGATCGTAGGAGCCGCGCGTGACGGCGGGATGAAAGGGCTGATCCTCACCTGCAAGCACCACGACGGCTTTTGTCTCTGGCCCTCGCGCTACACCGAGCACTCGGTCAAGAGCAGTCCGTGGCGCGGCGGACGCGGCGACGTCATCAAGTAAATCTCGGCGGCGTGCGCCAGGCAGAACGTGAAGTTCGGCGTCTACCTTTCGCCGTGGGACCGCAATCATAAGGATTATGGGCGGCCCGAATACCTCACCTACTATCGCAATCAATTGCGCGAGCTGTTGACCGATTACGGGCCGATCTTCGAGATCTTCTTCGACGGCGCTAACGGCGGCGACGGCTATTACGGCGGCGCGTACGAGCGGCGCGAAATCGACAACAAGACCTACTACGACTGGCCGAACACGTGGCGCCTCGTGCGCGAGCTCCAGCCCAACACCGTGCTCTTCAGCGACGCCGGTCCGGACATCCGCTGGGTCGGTAACGAGCGCGGCATCGCGGGCGAAACCTGTTGGGCGACCTCCAACCGTGACGACTTCTCACCGGGCAACGCCGACACGGCGCGCCTGAACAGCGGCGACCGTCCGGGGACGCATTGGGTGCCTGCGGAGTGCGATGTCTCGATCCGTCCCGGCTGGTTCTATCACAAACATGAAGACGATGAGGTCAAGACACCCCCACAGCTCGTCGATCTTTATTACTCGTCCGTAGGCCGCGGCGCGTCGTTCCTGCTCAATCTCCCGCCCGACCGGCGCGGCCGCATTCACGACAACGACGTCAACGCGCTGCGCGAATTCCGGAGAACCGTCGATGCGACGTTCGCGACCGACCTCGCGGCCGGCGCGCGCCTGGAAGCGAGCAACGTCCGCGGCAATGGGACGGACCCGAGATTTGTGCCGCAAAACGTGCTCGACGGGAAACGCGATACCTACTGGACGACGGAAGACCGTGCTCCCCAGCCGACCTTGAGCTTTGATTTCGGCCGTGAGGTGTCATTCAACGTGGTTCGCCTGCGCGAGTATTTGCCGCTGGGCCAGCGGATCGAGTCTGTCGCGCTGGATGAATGGCGACTCGACCACTGGGTGGAATTCGCGACGGCGACGAGCATCGGCAACTGCCGGTTGATCAGAGGCCCGCGCCTCACGACGTCGCGGGTGCGACTTCGTGTTACGCGGGCCCCGGTGTGTCCAGCGATTGCGGAGGTTGGGTTGTTTGCCGAGCCTACATCGCCATCTGCTGCGCCTCCTTCCGAATCAGCGCGTAACCCAGGCTATTGAAGTTGTAAACCGCGAGCTCGCGGAATATCGGCTTCGCTTTATCAGATTGACCCGATCCGTCCAGTGCCATGGCGTAGTTGTACTTGATGTACGGATCCAGCAGGTTCCCCTCCGCGAAGTGCTCGGCGGCTTCGGCGTTGTGCCCTTGATACAACGCGATGAACCCCTTCAGCTGGTGCACCGGCTCCATCTTGCGCGGATTGGCATCCGGAGTGACGAGCGCCGTCAGACGGGCGGTCTCGCGCTGCGCGGTCCGGTAGTCGCCCTTGCGGGCCGCGAGCCAGGCGTTGAAATAGGCGACGCCCTGCTGCTGCGCGCGGCGGAACCCGGCGCTGCCGACCTGCTCGGCCTGCTGCATCATGAGCGGCGTGCGCTGCTTCAATGCCGCATCGGCGTTCGCGAAATCGCGTATGTCGATCCCGATCAGCGCGACATTCGAGAGCGCGTTGATCTTCACCGTGACGGGATCCGGCAGCCCCATCCCGTCCGCCGCCGCGACCAGCTTGTTCAGCTCGACGATCGCCCCCGGCGCGTTGCCGGCGTAGACGCTGACGTAGGCGCGGAACGGAGCGAAGAAGCCCCGTTCGTTCCCCCGTCCCACCGCCATCGCGGAGTCGTAGTCCGCGCGCGCAGCGTCATAGTCGCCCGCGAACGAGTTGACGTGGCCGCGTTGCTGCAGCATCCCCGCATCGCGCGGATTCAGCTCGTGGCCGCGCGTGTACTCGACCCGTGCCTGCGACAGGTTGTTCAACGCGCGCTGCGCGTCGCCCAGGAAGTCGTGCATGGACGGCTCGTTGGGCGCGAGGGCTTCGGCAGCCTGGAAGTGCTGTAACGCCTGATTGAAGTCGCGGGGCTCACCGAACAGGTACGACGTGCCGATCGCGATATGGGCGACCGCGAACCGCGGTGCCAGCGACAGCGCCTTTTGGTACGAAGCACGGGCGTCGGCGTTGCTGTTCAATGCCGTCTGGATATTCCCGAGGGTGAGATGGGCGCGCGGGCTGTCGGGGTACTTGGCGACGAGCTGCTGCGCCGCCGCGAGCTGCCCGCTGACGTCATTCTCGAACCCCCTGCGCGCGATCTGAATCTCCATCTGCTCGGCGTCCGACGCTCCGGAAGCGAACTGTTCGGCGCGCGCGAGGTTGGTCTTGAACTCGTCGAGCGAGTTGCCGGTGTTCGCGACATTCAGATATGCGATCGCGAGAGTGGAATCAGCCGCGACCGCGCGCTTGAAGTGATCGAGCGCTTCGAAGTTGCGCGCCAGGTCGAGCTCGCGCTGACCCTGAAGGAAATGATTGCGGGCGTCGGCGGACGACGTCGTCACCGGAATGCCCATGATGCCGCTCGTGACGGAGTCCAAGGCAACAAGATTGCGACCGGTTGGCGGCGGCGGTGCGGCTCCGCACGCTGAGAGAAGGATCGCAGTTGTGAGGGCGAGAAGGGGGCGATGGAGGCTCGACATGTCGACTCCTAGTCAGGATATTAGGAGGCTGCGCTGTAGTACTTCCCTCCACAAGGCGAAGGATTGCCAGAGGGGTGTCAGCGTGTGGTCTGGAGATCCTCCTGCCTGAAGAGCAGTCCCACAATCCCGCGGATGGCATCAACTTGCGGTCCCAAATCTTTGAACGTCGCCGAACGTTCCCACCCGCCCCCCTCGGCGTCGGCGCGCACCGTCGAGTTCTCGAACAGCGGGTAGTAGCCGATTGCCATCCGCACGGCGCCGGGCGGCACGCTGCAGCCGCAGCGCATCGCTCCCGCCAGTCCTGCGTTCACGGTGATCGCGAGCGGCCGGCCCGTTTCATTAGTAATGAGCGGCGCGAAGTAGGCGCCGTGCGTCGGACGCGCGCTCGCCTGCACCCGCACCGTGCCACGCGGCCGCGCGATCGCGATCGTGTCGCCGAGCGAGACGCCGAGCCGCGAGACGAGCTGCCATGACAGGTCGAGCCGGCGCGCGCGATCGAGCTTCAAGGTGAACGAGCCGCCGGGTAGAATGCGCCGCTCCTCGCCACCGACCTGCACCGCGACCATGTCGGTCAGGCGATTCTCGAACACCAGGGTCGGCTGCCGGAAGAACAGCGCCCCGGCACCGAGTGCCAGCACGGGAAGCGCGACGGCCAGGACGACCCACCCCACCCGCCTTGATCGTGCCGACCTGCCAACGTGCCGACGTGCATTCGGCGCCGTTCTCGCGCCACTCACCAAGAGCTCCGTGGCTGCCTGTGCCGCCGAGGCTCTCGACCGCATCGTGCTCGGCTGTTTGTCGCTCTCGAGCGCCGCGATCATCTCGCCCGCCGATTGGAAGCGATCGCTCGGCTGCTTCTCGAGGCAGCGCAGGATGACGTCGGACAATTCGCGCGGCACCTTCGGATTCACGTCCGAGGCTGCGGGCGGCGGGTCGGCGATGTGCTTGCCGACGACCTGCTGCGACGACTCGCCGTCGAACGGCGGGCTGCCCGTCACCATCTGAAAGAGCACGCAGCCCAGCGAGTAGAGGTCCGAGCGCGGGCCGAGGTTCGGGTCGCCGAGTGCCTGCTCGGGACTCATGTAGTGCGGCGTGCCGATCACCAGACCTGTCTGCGTCAGTCCCGCTCCGGCCTCGCTGTCGAGCCGGCGCGCGATCCCGAAATCCACGAGCAGCGGGCGGCCGCGCGCGGTGTCGAGCATGATGTTGTCGGGCTTGATGTCGCGATGGATCAGGCCGGCCTTGTGCGCGTGATCGAGCGCGTCGAGAATCGGGATGATGATCGCGAGCGCGCGGTCGGGCGGCAGCGCACCCGAGCGCTTCAGCAGCTCGCCGAGCGACATCCCATCGACGAACGGCATCGCATAATAGACGAGTCCTTCGCCATCGCCCACGAAATGGATCGGCAGGATGTTGGGGTGCTCGAGCCGGGCGGCGGCCCGGGTTTCGCGCTGGAAGCGCTCGATCATACCGGCGGTCCAGGCGACGTCGGGCCGCAGCACCTTCACGGCGAGCCGGCGCTCTAAGTCCTTATCCCACACCTCATAGACTTCCGCGAAGCCGCCCGAGCCGACGACGCGGCGCACTTCGTACTTGGGGCCGAGGGCGTTGCCGAGACTTACGAGGGTATCAGGCATCGGCGCCAACTATAGCCAAGTCGTCGCGATGTCACCAAAACGGTCCCCACAGTTCGGTAATGTGACCGTTCTCACGGAATTGACCCCTGAATAGTCCCATTTTGTCCCCCTGTAAAGTCCCCCTCCGAACGTCCTATAGAGGAAAAGGATCGCTCATGAAGGTGAACGCGACGCGTTCCGCGGCGGATCTGCTCCACGAAGCCCGCAGTCGCGAGCGGAACGCGTGTATCCCCGAAGCGATTCAAGGTTACGAAGCGGCGATTTCCAGCGCCGAGTGCTTGGGCGAGCGTAAGATCTTGGCCGAGGCGCTGCGGCGCCTGGCCGTCGTGTTGCATCACCGCAACGAGTCGGCGCGGGCGCGCGAGCTGTGCAAGCGGAGCTACAAAGTCGCCGGCGACATGGGCAACGAGATCCTCGCCGCTGACGCGTTGAACACGATGGGCGGCCTGGCCCTGGGCACCGGTGCCATCGAGGACGCGCGTGCCTATTTCCTTCAGGCGTTGGCGCGCGGCGGAGAAAGCCGCGAGCTCGGGGCGCGCATCGAGCAGAACCTCGGCATTCTCGACAACATCAAAGGCGACGTCGGCAGCGCCGTCATGCATTACGAGCGCTCGGTCGAGGCCTATCTCGCCACCAACGACGAGCACGGCTGCGCCACGGCGTACGTCAACCTCGGCATCGCGCACACCGACCTGAAACAGTACGACAAGGCTGACGACTACTTCACGCGCAGCTCTGCGATCGCCGAGCGTGCGGGGGATGCGCATCTACAGGGGATATGTCTCGTGAATCACGCCGAGGCGCATTTTCTCCGGGACCGCTACGACGCGGCGCGCCATAACGCCGAGGCCGCGCTGGCGATCTTCGATCAGCTCGATTCCCGCGCCGACAAGTCCGAAGCCTATAAGATGATCGGCATGGTGTATCGCGAGACCGGCCGGCCCGCGCTCGCCGAGTCGCGGCTCCGTACGGCCATCGAGCTCGCCGTCAGCGCCGGCTCAGTGCTGAACGAGGCGGAAGCCGCACGTGAGCTGGCGCTGCTGATGCAGATCATGGGACGGAATCAGGACGCGCTGACGCTGCTGAACACCGCCCACCGCCTGTTCCGCCGGCTCGACGCGCGCGTGGACCTGGTGTACGTCGGCGGCAAGATGTCGGCGCTCGAGGCCACATTCTTTGACGTGGTGCGCGAGTGGGGGCAGTCGATCGAGTCGGCGGACAGCTACACGTTCGGCCATTGTGAACGTGTCGCGCAGAGCGCCCTCGCCGTCGCGCGCGTGCTGATGCTCGATGAAACCGCCCAGACCGCGATCCGCCTCGGCGCCTATCTCCACGACCTGGGGAAGGTGCGGGTACCGCACGAGATCCTGAACAAACCGGGTCCGCTGACGCGCGAGGAGTTCGAGGTGGTACAGATGCACCCGATCTGGGGCCTCGAGCTGCTCGCCGCCGTCGAATTCCCCTGGGACCTGAAGCCCATCATCCGCTGGCACCACGAGCGCTACGACGGCACGGGCTATCCCGACCGGCTGCGCGGCGACGAGATCCCGGTCGCGGCGCAGATCGTCGGCATCGTGGATGTATACGATGCGTTGACCACGGCGCGGTCGTATCGGCCAGCGATGCCGCATGACGCCGCGATGCTGGAGATCGAGAAGTGTCGCGGGCGGTGGTCGGCGCCGGTGTATGAGGCATTTGCGGGATCCGTGAAGCGTCCGCTAGAGGGCCCACTCCAAGGAGTGGGCCCGGTGAATCGTCTTTCTGTTACCGATCCTGCGACTGCTTTTCCCGCGGTCGCGGCGTCACACCATGCACCGCGCATCCACCAGCACCAGTCGGCGGACCTATCGGACCGCACGTCATCGGATTGAACGGTGCCGGCGGCTCGAGGTTGGCGATCGTCCGCTGCTCGAGGTTGTGCGCGTTGACCAGCGCGACGTTACCCGCAGCACGCAGCCCCACGGGCAAGACGTTGCCGTAGATCGGCTCACCTCCGCCGAACGCATCGGGTTGGTTGTTCCCGACTCCCGCTACCTGATCGAACCGGATCGAGGTGTACGGGGGCTCGGTGATTGGGCGGCGAGTGCTGGCGGGACTGGCGACGACGTTTTAGGAAATGCTAGAGTAGCAGCGCTTCGACCCGGTACGCGTGCACCATCTTCGCGCGGTGCGACCATCCAAACACCGTAAACCGGCCGTCCTGCGACGCGACGAGCGCGAGCGAGTCGCGCTGCTCGTGGATGAACTGCGCCGCCGACAGATGTCGCGTCCCCCCCAGCTCCGAGGCGTGCACCGTGACCGGCGTGTGACCGAGAATCGGCTCGCGCACGAGCACGCCCTCCACGAATGGGCCGGACTCCGTCCGCCCGATCTTCGCGCCGAAAGCGAGCACATCCCAGCGATCGCTCAGCACCACGGCGCCGTCCACGGCGGTCAACCCGCCGATCGCATCCGTGGCGTCCTTGAACGCGCCGTCGCGCGACCCGTTGCGCACCAGGTCGCCGAGTTTCGAGAATGGTGGCGCGACGGTGTAGGGGACCGAGACGATCGATTTGCGCCACGACGCCGTCCCGTGCGGCACCACCAGCAAGGAGCCGCCGTGGCCGTGGGCGCGCATCGAGAGCGCGAGCGGCAGCAGCACGTTGTCGGAGTTGCCGGACGCGGGATCGAAGCCGAGCAGCGTCGTGACGAAGTCCGGGCACTCGGACGCCAGGGTGCCCTCGGCGTCGACGATCTTGATCACGTCGCCCTCGAGCACCGCGACGTTCGCGAATTTGCCATCGGGTTCGGCGCGCCGGTGCTTGATCACGAGCAAGCCGGGCTCGATCACTTCCACGACAAAACAAAGCGGCGGGATTGTCCGCGTCGCGCCCCAGACGACCAGGTCACCGCCACTCCTCCAGACGCCGAGGTGAATGCCGGGCCGCTCGACCGCGGGCGACAGCTTCGTGAGGTTGGCCGGGTCGAGGGGCAGCGGCCGCTCGACGAACAGTGCGGTGCCGCCGGCCTCGGGCGGGAGGTAGGCCAGTGAGATCGTCGGCTCGCGGCCTTCTTCGCGCCGCAGGCTCGCCCAGAAGGCGGCGTTGATGATGCGCTCGATCGTGATGGCGTCCGGGACTTCGGACTTCAACCCCGCGCGCTCGATGTGGCGGCGGAAGTGCTGCTCGACGGTGGTTGCGACCGACTGCGCGGGCGGATAGGCTAGCCTGTCCATGTAAAGAAGCTAACTGCGTCGGGAGCGTCCTTCGCGCTAGTGTCTGCGCCCGCCGCCACCGCCGCCGCCGCGGCTGCCACCGGACGAACGCGGCGCTGGACGAGAGCCGCCAAAACCACGCGACACGCTCGGTCGGCTGCCGCCGCTCGAAACGCGCGGCTGCGCGCGTGATGGGCCGACATTATTCGGCCGCGGAGCGACGTTGGGCTTGGCCAAGTCACGGGTGCGCGGCTCGACGCCGCGGCCCGGGTTCGAGAAGCCCGGACCCAAATCGCCGCGGGACCGAGGCTGGACCGGGATGTATCGGCTCGGTCGATTCGCCGGGATCACGAGGCGTGGCTGCGCGAACCGTGGCCCCGGTAACGAGGTGAAGATGTAGGGCCGATACGGACGATAGGGCCGATAGATCGGGAAGCCGAAGCCGAACCCGGAGCCGTAGCCGAAACCGCCGTACCCAAACCCATACCCGAAGGCGTAGCAGGTTGCGCTCCAACCGTAGAACGGATCGGCGCAGAATGGATTGAAGAACGGGTTGTAGTAGAAGCCGAAGTGGGGATAGTACCCGGAGCCGTACCCGTAGCGCGCGGCGATTTCCCGCGAATTGACGACGTACGTCGCGTAGTCGTAATCGAACCGGCCCGCGGAGTCGCCCGAGATCTTTTGCACGATGTCGAGCATGCGCGCGAGCGGATCGTCCCGCACCGCTCCGGACGGACTGCCGAGCGCGCGGAAGTCCCAATGATCGTTGCGGACGAAGTCGTCGAATTTCAATGCATCGGGTGAGACGGCGGCGAGCACGGTGCCCGACCCGTCATTGGGTTCTACCTGGAACGCGTCGCGATCGCCGCGGCCGCGCAGCTCGAATTTTTTCCCGCCGCGGACGAAGTCGTCATCGGTGGGATCGAGCGGGAACAGCACCCGGATTCGGCCTTCGGGATCGGCGTGCAAAACGACGAGGTAACCGTCCTGCGCGGTCTGGACATAGACGCGGGCGCGGTCACCGGGGTCAAACTGATCGTGGTTGATGCGAACGGTGACTGGATTCTGAGCGAGCAACAGCAGTGCGAGCAGCATGTCTCAATATACCCCGTCCCGCTTGAAGATGCCGGGGAGGCAGTTCAGTTTGAAGCCATCCTCTACGGCCTCGTCGTCATCGTCGCGCTCGCGCAGGGGCGGGACTCTGTCCCCGCCGAGCGGCTGGCGTCTCGCGATTGGTATCGAGACGCCAAGTTCGGGATGTTCGTCCACTGGGGCGTCTACAGCCTGCTGGGCCAGGGCGAGTGGGTCATGCAGAACCGACCGATCTCGGTCCCTGACTACGAGTGGCTCGCCACGACGTTCAATCCCGTGAAGTTCGATGCGCGCGCCTGGGTTTCGGTCGCCAAGGCTGCCGGCGTGAAATACATCACGATCACGTCGCGGCACCACGATGGCTTCGCGATGTTCGCCACCAAGGCGACGCGCTACAACGTGATGGATTGGACGTCATTTCGCCGCGATCCGTTAAGGGAGCTGGCGGACGAATGCCGGCGGCAGGGGATCAAGCTCTTCTTCTATTACTCCCAGCTGGACTGGCACCATCCCGATTACTGGCCGCGCGGCTCGACGGGCCACAACACCGGCCGGCCCGAGAGCGGCGACTGGAATCGCTACCTCGACTTCCTCGACGCCCAGCTCACCGAGCTGCTCACGAACTACGGGCCACTCGGCGGGATCTGGTTCGACGGGATGTGGGACAAGCCGAACGCGGACTGGCGGCTGCCGCAGACCTACGCGCTGATTCATAGGCTGCAGCCCGCGGCGCTGATCGTCCCGAACCATCATCAGGCGCCATTGCCCGGCGAGGATGTACAGACGTTCGAGCAGGATCTGCCCGGCGCGAACACCGCCGGCTTCAATACCAGGACCATCGGCGGTTTGCCGCTCGAGACGTCGCTCACGATGAACGATTCGTGGGGCTTCAATCTCACCTACCACCACTACAAATCGACGCGCGAGCTGATTCACTATCTCGTGCGGGCCGCCGGTGTGGGCGCGAATCTGTTGCTCAACATCGGCCCGCGACCCGACGGCACGATCCCGCCGGAGGCCGAGGAGCGCCTGCGCGAAGTCGGGCAGTGGCTCGCGACGAATGGCGGCGCGATCTACGGGACGCGCGCCGGCCCGATCGCGCCGCGCAGCTGGGGTGTGACGACGCAGCGCGGCGACACCGTGTTCGTGCACGTGCTCGACTGGACTGATCCCACGCTCGCGTTGCCGTCGCTCGGTGCGGGAAGGTGGAAGGCGCGGACGTGGCCGAGTGGTGCGGCGGTGACGGTTGTGATGTCGAAGGATGGCCTGACGATCACGGTGCCAGCGGCGGCGGGGAGTTTCGATCGGATTGTCGCTCTGATCAAGATGTAGGGGCGCAGCATGCTACGCCCCTACTTTTGCTGGTCCTGTTTCGCCCGCTGCCATTCCGCTAACGTCAATCCAATCACGATCACGTCCAGCACCGTTAGCGCAATCAGCCATCCCGAAGGTTCGACGAAATAGCGGTAGATCTGGTAGGCGCCGAACCCGGCGAAAACACCGATCGCCCAGGGGAACGCCCACAGTTTGTCCTTGAGTAGCGCATAGACCAGCACCGCCTTGATCACGCCGTGCGACAGCAGGTAGATCCCCGCGAACAGCGCATCGCTGACGGAGAGATGCTCGGCCGCCGAGCGCAGGTGTGTGGCGATGAAGTCGTTGGGATCTTTGCTGAGCTCGTTGTGTGTGAGTTCGACGACGATGCGCTGGATCGCGCTTGGCGGGAAGAGCAGCAGAAGTGTGCCGCCGATCAGCTCGAGGAGGCCGTTGAGGCCCTTGAGGACGACGCCGATTTGGAAGGCGACGTGGAGCCTGGAGCGTTTGACCGGAGGCGGCATGGCGCCAATCTTAACTGATCATGGGGCTCGCCGAGGCTCTGTCTGGCCGGTATCGCATCGAGCGGGAGCTTGGCCGCGGCGGCATGGCGACGGTCTATCTCGCGCGCGATCAACGGCACGACCGGCTGGTGGCGATCAAGGTCCTGCGGCCGGAAGTGGCCGCGGCGCTGGGCGCCGAACGGTTCCTTCGCGAAATCGCCATCACCGCTCGGCTCGACCATCCACACATCCTCACGCTGATCGATTCCGGCGTCGCTGACGGCTTCCTCTTCTACGTCGTGCCGTACGTGCGCGGCGAGTCGCTGCGCGTCCGGCTCGACCGAGAGAAGCAGCTGGCAGTGGGCGAAGCGGTGCGCATTACGCAGCAGGTCGCAGGGGCGCTCGAGTACGCGCACCGCCATGGCGTCGTCCATCGCGACGTGAAGCCCGAGAATATTCTGTTGCACGAGGGTGAAGCGATGGTCGCGGACTTCGGTATCGCGCTCGCACTCGAGGCGGGGGGCGGCGATCGCCTCACCGCGACGGGAATCTCGATCGGAACGCCGGAGTACATGAGCCCCGAGCAGGCGGAGGGGACCCGCGAGCTGGATGCGCGGAGCGACGTGTACGCGCTGGGGGCGGTGCTGTACGAGATGCTCGCGGGCGAGCCGCCGCATACGGGGCCGACCGCGCAAGCCGTCATCGCAAAACTCCTGACGCAGCCGCCGACCCGGTTACAGGTGGTGCGCGGTGACGTGCCGCCCGGGGTCGCGGCCGCGGTCGCGACGGCGCTGGCGAAGGTGGCGGCAGAGCGCTTTGCGTCGGCCGGGGCATTCGCTGCGGCGCTGGCCGCGGCGCCCGCGACGAGAGTGCCGGAGCAGCGGTATCGGACCAGCCGCCGACACCTCGCACTCGCTGCGGTTGTGGTGCTCGTGGCGCTCGGCTGGGGTTGGCATCTGTGGCGCGCCTCGTATCGCCCGCTCGTCGTCATGATGGACTCGCCGCACCCCGATCGTGTCTACGACGAGGAGACGATTCGGGGGAGCGGCACCAATGCGGACGTCATCAGCGACATTCTCGCGGACCTGCCGATTGTGCGGCAGAAGGAGACGGGCGGGCCGGGTTGGCACCGCTACGATGAGATGGTGCAATTCAAACCGGACCTCGTCATCATGCACTACTCGACGTTCCGCGGACCGGCCAGCGACGATCCGCGGCCGCCTCTGAAGACATTTCTGACCTACTTTGCTGATCGCGACCTTCACACGCGGTTCTTGATCTACACGCGTGCCCCTGAGGCCGAGATCCGGAACACCGTGGATTCGATGCTGGCCGACGTCGAAGCGCGTCATCCAGGACTCATTGCGCGGCTCACGTTCTTCGGGACACCGGATCATGGCGGCGGGCCGCATTGGCGCGATCCCGTGACGGCTGGCGAGCTCAAGCTCGCGGTCAAACGGATCCTGGGGCTCGAGTAGCCGCGCAACGCCTCTCCAATTGAAGGGTCGCACAACCCCACACCTCGTGCTCATTGAGACCCCTGTCACATCCATTTGAGGGGGCGTCAATTAGCGTAACTCGCTGAGATACAGTGCATTACGGGATCTGGCCCTCAAATTGCCGTGATCCTACACCTATGACCGCCTGGCAGGACTCTTGGACGTTCCGAATCGTGGATCAGGACACAGGGGCGGCAGTCCCCGGGGTCCCGGTCAGCGTGCTCGAGAGTGGCGGCCGCGCCGGCGGGTACTGGGTCAGTGACAGCGACGGGCTCGTGCGGATCCCCAAGCACGATCAGCCGCGGCTGCGGCTCCGCGTCGGGCTGCGCAACGAAGAGGCAATCGAGTTCGACGCGCGCTCGCTGCCCGACGATACTATTCCCCTCACTGCTCCGCGCGACCTCGCGGTTCCCGGGACAGCCGCATCTTCGGCGCCGGCGCCCGCGGCGCCGCGGCCCACTCCCCAGCCTCCCCCCCCCCTGGCGGCCACCACGACGGCTGACCAGCCGCTGCCGGGAGGAGGGGGGGGGCACTTGATGCGGTTCGCGCGCATCGGCGTGCTCCCGAACGACCGAGATGTCACCGAGGCCGCTAGTCCCGACCCGACCGCTATGCGCTACGGCGTCTTGCTCGAGATCGAGCTGGTCTGGCAGTCGCTCGGCGCCCACGCAGGCGACACGCTGTACAGCATCTCGCTCGGCCCGGGCGAGGAGGTGAAGGTCGCGGTGTCGGACGGGCGGTGGCGCAAGTCGCCCGACGCGCGCGAGCGCCCGCTCCAGATCGTCGCGAAGATGGTCGGCGCCCGTCAGATCGGCGACGGGATGGATGCGATGCCGCTCGACGTGTGCATCGCGTCCGACTTGCCCGGCGCCGCCGCCGACACCGTCAAGCTCCTCACCGAGCGCACCACGCGGACGTGCGAGGCTTTGCGCCGCCGCGCGATTGGCGTCACGGAGCTCGACGGCCAGAAAGCCGCGGGCGCGTCGCTGCGCACCCTGCGCAACATGCGGTCCGAGGGCGTGCTCACCTATCATTTCGTCGAGCCGATCGACCGCCACCGGGTGATTGTGCGGACGCCGCGCTTCCGGCCGGCGCTGCTCGTGCCCTTCCGGCTGCCGAACATCGCCACGCGCGAGGTGGTGCAGCGCTTTGGGCACGCGATTCGCCGCAACCTGCTGGACCGCACCCTCGCCGCCGACGTCGACCAGGTGCGCGGCCCGGACGACGTGCCGGCCGCGGTCGAACAGCGGGTGTACGCGCACATCGCCGCCCATCTTCCTTATTACTCTGCCACGATCATCGCCGCCGGCGACCCGGCGGAACGGTTCTTTGCGCTCGCCAAGCTGCGCGATCCGCAAGGTCGCCCCTTGACCGATGTGATCGAGAACATCGTGGTGGACCGCGTGGGCAATTACGTCGCCTTTCCGCTCCGCTCCATCAAGTTCACAACCCCGGAATGGCGCAGCGCGCTCACCTCGAGCGATGCGGTACCGGCGCGCGCTTCGCAGGAGTTCAGCGTCACCGTGCCGGTCCCCGGTGTGTGGCTGCGCTCGGAGTTGTTGCCGGCCCGTCTCGCGACCGAGAGTGACGCGGGCGCCGCGGGCGCCGCGGGCGCAGAAGACGTGCAGACGGAAGGACGTACGGAGCGGCGGAAGCGACGCTCCTGAGTTCGGATCTCACGCGACGTCCACAACGGCTGCCCGCTGCGCGAACCGGATGACAATGGGCCGCCAGTCCACGCGCCCTACGGCCCATGTGCCGTCCCACCGCGGTCCGACGGACACCTTCAAGACGACGCCTTGCAAATGATGTCGCAGGTTGTACCCGAACGTGAAGTTACCGAGCGAGTACGCGACGAGCTGCCGCGTCGCGAGCCCATCGCGCAGCGTGACGGGCTGCGGGCAGTGTGAATGGTGACCCACGATCATGTCCCAGCCCCCCCCCTCGACCAATCGGGTCGCACGTCGCACTTGAGCCGGTCGCGGAAATGATTCCAGCTCGTAGCCCCAATGCGGGCACAGCACCCGGAACGCAGCGTCCGCCTGCAGGAGTGGAGCGGGGTGGAGACGCTGCACATAGTCGGTCGGGCGATTCAACCAGTCGGTACCGGCGGCCACGGCGACGACGCCGTCGATCAGAACGGCTGCATCCTCTACGCTCCCGATCGTCATAAAGCCGCGCGCCGCGAGCAGCGCCCGTGATTCGTCGAACAGCGTACGACCATAATCGGGGGCGTGATTGTTGGCGCACGTCAGCACGGTGCGCTCGGGCGGAAACAGGTCGGCGAGGAAGTCGATCACCTGCAGCGAGTGAGCTTGTCCCATGAAAACGCGCGGCGGCCGCGGCCGCCGCCCCTCCACGATCGTTCCCTCGAAGTTGGCGACCAGGTAATCCGCGGCCTCGAGAAACTCGCGCAGCGCGTCGCTCACTCGGTACGCGGCGCCACGAAACGGGAGGACGTCACCGACGAAGGCGATGGTGATCGCGGGGCGAATGGGATTGGCAATCACGCCGCTCGGCACACCAGACGTCAGGTCGGCGTGGCGACGAGAGGGGCCCGCGACATTGTGGACCAGCCACGCGGCCGCATCGCGCAGGCTATAGGGTTGCGAGAAGTACGTCATCGGACGTCGCCTGGCCACCAGTTCCAGCGCCCGGCGAGCGCCAGCAACGCCGGGCCGATCACGATGCGCACCAGCGTGGCGTCCGCGAGCACGGCGATGGTGAGCGCGAGCCCCAGCATCTTGATCAACACGAAATCCGCGGCGATGAAGGCCCCGAACACCGCGACCATGATCAGCGCGGCGCTCGTGATCACGCGACCCGTACGCGCCAGCCCCTCCACGATCGCCGCGCGCTCCGCGAGCCCAGCGCGACGCGCCTCGGCGACGCGTGAGACCAGGAACACCTCGTAATCCATGCTCAGGCCAAACACCGTGCAGAACACGAGCGTCGGCACGGTGGCGAACACTTGGTCCAACCGGGTGACACCCAACAGCGCGGCACCCACGCCGTCCTGGAACACCAGCACCACCGCACCGAAGCCGGCTGCTACCGAGAGCAGGTTCAGCGCGACCGCTTTCACCGGGATCAGGATCGACCGAAAGCCAATCGCGAGAGCGATCAGCGTCGCGCTCACGATCAACGCCACGGCGAGCGGGAAGCCATGGCGGACGGTGTCGAGGTAGTCGGCACGCAGCGCCGGAAGGCCGCCGACTCGGGCTTTGACGCCGGGCACGCCGGTTACGCTCGCGACATCGAGCCGCCGGAGGTCGCGCGCCAGCTCGATCGCCTGCTCAGCGCGCAATGCGGGTTGCGGGACCACCTCCACCAGGACGCTGCGGCGGTCCGCCGTCACTACCATGCGACGCGCGCTGTCGGGCAGTGTGGCGAACGTGAGCCGGCTCGTGGGAGCGAGCACCAGCGCGACGCGTGGGTCCTCCGCCAAGCGTGCTCGGAGTTTGCGCAACGCCGCCCAACCAGCGGCGGTGCCGAGGTCGTGCTGGGCCGGCAGATCGACGACCACGCGGATCACCTGCAACATGCTCCCGCGATTCACTCGCTCGAGCTCGTGCCAGCCGGCCACCGCTTCGAGGGTCGGAGGCAGCCAGCTTGTGCCTTGCGGCGTTCCGGCCACCATGCGACGCGCCGGCCACGCCAACGCGACCAGCGGAATGGCGCCGGCCAGCAACGCCAGGCCAGGCCGCCGCACTACCCACTCACCCCAGCGGCGCCATCCTCCCCCCGTGTCCGATGTGATGCGGTTCGGCCACAGCCGTCCCGCATTCACGCGACTGCCGATCCCTGCGAGCAACGCCGGCAGCAGCGTCGTGGCGACGAGCACCGCGGCTGATACCACGAGCACGCCGCCGACGGCGAGCGAGCGCAGGTCGCTCACCGGTGCCGCCAGGAGTCCACAGAAACCGATGCCCACGGAGGCGCCGGACAGGATGATCGTGTGACCGGCGCGTCGCGCGGCTTCCGCGGCCGCCTCGACGGGTGTCGCGCCGGCCGCGAGCAGCTCTCGGAACCGGCTGACCACGAGCAGCGCGTAGTCGATGCCGAGCCCCAGCCCAATCATCGTGACGAACGTTTGCAGCACGATCGAGAGCGGCCAGTGCGTTGCAATCAGCGCGGCCGCTCCCAGGGCGACGACGATGGTCAGCGCGCCGGTGACGAGCGGCAGCAGTGCAGCGACCAGGGTGCCGAAAGCCACGACGAGCAGAACGGCCGCGAGGGGCATCACACGATGCTCCGCCGCGGCCGCATCACGCGCGCTGACTTGCCGCATGTCGGCGTTTAACGCCGCTTCGCCGGTCCACCGCAGCGTCGGTCCTGTGAACCCGCGAGTTGCTGCTCGCAACCCGTCTACGACATCACCCGGCGCATAGCGGGTGGCATCGATCCCGGCGAGCAGGAACGTTGTGCGCCCCGAGTCGGCGACAAAGAGGGTATCGCCCGAATCGCGCCACGCCCGGACGCGCGTCACGCCTTCCACGCGCGACACGCGCTTTGCGAGTGAGTCCACCAGTTGCCGGCGCGACTCCGCAGACACGTCGCTTACGACGAGCACGGCGAACTGCGCGTACGGGGAGCCAAAGCGCGACGCGAGGTCGTGCTCCACCGATTCCGACTCGCTGCCCGGGACGTGCGCCGCGGCTTCGAGCGTGCGCTCGATACGTAGCGCCCCAGGGACGAGCGCCGCCGTGACCAGGGCCCAGCCCAGTACGACCCAGCGGCGCTGCCGGATCAGGGTCTCCGCGATATGTGGCATGCCGGAGCATCGCCTTGCCGCCACAAGTGGCCGTCAAGCCGCTTGACGCTGCCTTGACTCGCCCAGGCGAGACTCGTCGCCATGATCGCAACGGCCTCTGGATTTACGACGCGGGCGGCCGGGCCCGCAGACAACGTCGGGCTAGTCACGCTCGCGGCCTCCAGTCCCATGGAAGCCGGACTCACGATCTGCGTCCGGCGTGAGCCCGACTTCTTCGCGCTCAACCGGCTCGAGGGAGATCGCTGGGACGTGGGAGTGGTCGACGGCCCCGCGCCTTCCACCGGGATCGTGGGCTGCATCGGCGTGGCGGAGCGGCTGGCGTTCGTGAGCGGTGTGGCGCAACGCACGGCCTACATCGGCGATCTCAAAGTCCATCCAGCCTATCGCGGGCGCGGCGTGGCAGACGAGTTGTCTCGCTACGCGCGCGAAATCTGCCACGGGATCGGCGGCGACGACTTGCCTTGTCTCGTGACCGCTCTGGCCGGCAATCGTGGTGTGGAGCGGCGTGTGGAGGGGCCGCGCGGGCTACCCGAGCTCCGCCGCTTTGCCACCGTGCGGAACTATGCGATCCCGCTCTTCCTGCCACGCCGCGAGCCGCGGCCCGATCAGTACCGGGTGCGCCGCGCAAGTGCGGCGGATGTCGAGGAGATGGCGTGCCTGTGGCGTTCCGTGGCGCGCGAACGCCAGTTCGCGCCCGTCGATGACGTGGGTGACCTCCATGGCCCCGGGCTTTCCATCGAGGACTACTGGTTGGCGCACCGCGTCGGGACCGGCCGGCTGGCCGCATTCATCGCGCTCTGGGACCAGCACTCCTTCAAGCGCACGCACGTGCTGCGCTACGGGGCGCGAATCGGCGCGCTCCGACAGCTGCTCAACGTTGCGGCACCGGTGTTCGCGGCGCCGCGGCTCCCCGCATCGGGCATGCCGCTGCGTCAGCTGGCCGCGTTCCGCGTTGCCGCGCCGGCGAGCGAGCCGGCTGCACTGCGCGCGCTGCTCGATCACGCGTACGCCGAGCATCGGCGCTCCAAGTACGTCCTGATCACGATCGGGCTCGACGTGCGCGATCCGCTCTCACGCGCGCTCGACGGCCTGATGGCGATTCCCACAACTCTGCATGCGTACGTCACCACGCCCGCAGGCGTGTATCGCGGACCCGATTTGGGCGACCGGCCGCTGCATTTCGAAACCGCGCTCGTCTAGGAGGATTCCATGACCGCCATTCTCGAGGCCAGTCTATCGGAGCACGACGCACCCGCATTTCCACGCGACGTCTGGCTGATCGCCGCGCAAACTGAAGAGCTCGAAGGGGCGGGACCGCTGGCGCGCGTCGTGAACGGCGTGTCACTCGTGCTGTATCGCGACGGCGCGGGACGAGTCGTGGCGCTTGAGGACCGCTGCCCGCACAAGAACGTCGCGCTGTCGCTCGGCCGCGTGCAGGGCGACACGCTGCAATGTCGCTATCACGGCTGGCGGTTCGACGCCGCAGGGTGCGTGGTCGACGTGCCGTGCCGCTCGCCCGACGAACGGCTGCCGAATTGCCGCGTGCCGTCGTACAACACGATCGAACGGGATGGCTGGATCTGGGTGAACCTCGCGGATCCCGAGTCCATCACGACCGAGGCGCCGCGCTATCCGCGGCTGTCGGACCATCGGTGGTTCGAGCTGCAGTACGTGGTCGATGCGCCGGTCGATCTGATTCTCGAGAACGGCCTCGATTGCAGTCACACCGGGTTTGCGCACGAGGGCTTATTCCGCGGCGCGCCGAAGCAGCTCGTCACCGCGCGGATCGAAGAGACGCCGATGGGCGTGCGCGCTGAAACGCTGGGCGAAGACACCACCGGCGCCAAGGATGCGCGCTCGATGTTCGGCCGTCGCAAGGCGATGCGCCATATCGACGAGGTCGTGTTGCCGCACACCCTGCTCGTGGACTACTGGATCGGCGACACGACCCACGTGGCCACGATTCTCGTGTGCACACCCGAAGCCAACGGTCGCACTCGCGTCTACAACCGCACCGGCGTCCGCTACGGCCGGTTCACCGCGATCGCGGCGTTGTATCTGCGCTGGCTGGCGCGTCGTGTGGTGGCGCAGGACGTGGCGATCCTGAACAGCCAGGCGGAGCGCATTCGGCGCTTTGGGGCGCGTGACTTCCGCGCCGTCTCCGCCGATCTCGCCGCGACCTGGATGCACCGCGCCTACCGGGGGGGCCGGGGGGCCCGTGACGTCCACGCGCCGCTGCGACGTCGTGACGTCGTTTACAAGCTCTAAAGGAGGAGCCATGAAAGCGACTGGAGTGTTGCGCGTCCGCGCCGTTCGGACCCGTGAGCTGTCTCGTGCAGCGGTGTCCGCGATGTGGCAGCTGTATGCCGATTTCTATGATCACGTGACGTACGAGACGTTCCTGCGTGATCTGGGGGAAAAGCCGCTCGTGTTCGTCGGCACGGACGCCGGATCGGGCGAGCTCGTGGGATTCTCCACCGCACTGTTCTACCACCACCGCTACCGCGGCAGGCGTGTGGGCGTCTACTTCTCGGGCGACACGATCTTCCGGCCGCGCTACTGGGGTCAGACCGCGTTTCACCGCGCGGTGACGAAGCAGCTGCTCAAGTGGAAGGTGCGGCACCCGCTCGAGCCGCTGTACTGGCATCTCATCTGCTCGGGTTTCCGGACCTACCTGACGCTGGTCCGCAACTTTCCTTCGCACTGGCCGCATCACGAGAATGCTTACCCATCGTGGGAGTGCGGGCTCATCGATTCGATTTGCCGAGCCCGCTACCACTCGGCCTGGCACCCAGAGCGTGGCGTGGTGTCGTTCGGCGGCGAGCAGCCGGTGCTGAAGAGCGCGGTCGCCCCGATTACACCGGACGTGCTGGCGTTGCCTGAAGTGGCGTTCTTTGTGGCTCGGAATCCTGGATACCGGCAGGGCGACGAGCTGGCGATGATCGCGCGGGTGGACGGCGCGGCCGTGCTCAGCATGGCGGCCAAGTGGCTGCGCAAGGCGTTGCGTCGCCACAGCGCGCGGGTCGCTGTACCGGCGCGAGCCTAGCATGATGCAGCGGGCGCGCCGGTTCAGGGATGCGCTGCGCGATCCGCAGCGCGCGCAGGCCGAGACGCTGGGGCGCATCATGCGCATCGTCGCTGGCTCGCCGTACGCTCGCTCCCTCGGCATCGGCGCGGATGTCTCCTACGACACGTTCGCCGCGCGCGTGCCGATCGTGGAGTACGAGGATCTCCGGCCCTGGATCGATCGCGAAGCCGCGACTGGCGTGCCGCAGCTGTCGAGCGAGCCCGCGGAACTGTTCGAAAAAACTTCGGGATCGTCAGGGAAAAGCAAGCTCGTGCCGTACACGCGGAGCCTGCTCGAATCATTCAATGCCTGCTTCGTCATCTGGACGAGCGATGTGCTGAGGCACGGACCGCGCCTCGAGACCGCACGCATGTTCTGGGGCGTCTCGCCGGCGATCGAGACGGGTGGGCGTACCACGCACGGGACTCCCATCTCGCTAGCGGATGACGCCGGCTATCTCGCGCCGCATTATCAGCGGCTGCTCGCGCGTCTACTGGTCGCACCAGCAGGACTCAAGCGCATCACGGATGGCGACGCGTATCGCCGCGCGCTGGCCGCCGTGCTCGTTGCCGAGCCGGAGCTCGAGATCGTGTCGGTTTGGAGCCCGACGTACCTGCTCGCCATTCTCGATACCATCACCACGCGGCGCGGCGAGATCATTGCTGATCTGCGGGCAGGACGCACCGGTCCACGTGGCGAGATCGAGCTACCCGCCGGCGCTCCCACCCGGGCTTCGCTGCTCGCTGATGATCCGATCCGTTGGGACCGAGTGTGGCCTCAGTTGCAGCTCGTGTCATGCTGGACCGAAGCCGCGGCAGGCACGTTTGTGCCCGCGCTGCGGCACGCTTTCCCTCAGGCACTCATTCAAGGAAAGGGACTGCTCGCCACGGAAGCGGCGCTGACGGTCCCGCTCTTCAGTGCCCCAGCGCCCGTGCCGCTCGTGAACGAAGTCTTTCTCGAGTTCGAGTCGCGTGACGGGGGGGGCAGCGTCAGACGGCTGCACGAGTTGGAGGAAGGAGCGGAGTACGGCATCATCGTCTCGCAGACGGGCGGGTTCTTGCGTTACCGCATCGGCGATCGCGTCCGGGTAGCGGGACGTGTGGGTCGGACGCCCTGCCTCAAGTTTCTCGGCCGCGCCGGTTGCAGCAGCGATCTCGCCGGCGAGAAGCTCGACGAAGCGCTGGCGCGCGCGGTGCTCGCGGCTGAGCTTGGTCCGGACGGACACTGCAGCTATCTCACGCCGATCACCAATCCGCCCACCCCTGGCTACTGCTGTATCACCGATCATTCGGCGGCGGCCGTGGATCCCGAAGCGCTCGCGCGCCGGCTCGATCACGCCTTGTCGCGCTCCTTTCAGTACCGCCAGGCGCGCCATCTCGGCCAGCTGAACCCGTTGCGCGTGCGATATCGCGCCGACGCGCGGGGTGCTTACGAAGCGGCGCAGATGGGGCGCGGTTTGCGGTGGGGAAATATCAAGTTCACGGCGCTGCTGGTGGTGCACTAGCTACGTCCACATCTCCCTGAGTTTCGCCGCGATGTCCATTCCGCTATGCGGAAGGTTTTGGAGGTTGTCGAGGTTCTGGAGGCTGTCGGGGTCGCCCGCCGTGCTTCTGTCGAATAGCGAAACCAAGTTCTCCGGTACAAACCTCGTTCTCGGCGCATAGATGTGCCGATCGCCATTCCTGCGACTCGTCCCCGTATAGAACCGATGTGGCTGCATCAAATACAGCTGATCCCGCGCGCGGGTCATCGCCACGTAGAGCAGCCGCCGCTCCTCCTCGATCTCCTCTTTGCTCGCCGTCGCCATGTCCGACGGAATGCAGCCATCCACGACATTCAGGATGAAGACCGCGTCCCACTCCTGACCCTTCGCCGAATGGATCGTTGAGAGGATCAGATACTCTTCGTCGATCAGGGGATCGGCTGCGAGATCACCCAAGGCTTCGGGTGGATCGAGAGTCAGGTCGCTGAGAAAGCTCTCTCGAGACGAATGATTCCTGCCGAGGCTCTCGAGCGTCTCCAGATCGGCGATTCGCACCGAGGCTCCCTCACAGAGTCGCTCCAGGTGCGGCTCATACCATTTGCGAACCATCCCGAGCTGGCCGGGCCATTGTGTGGCCTTGCGCAATCCATCCAACAAATCGCCGAGGCTCGTCGGGATAGCACTGCCCCCGTTAAGGATGCGGCGTGCGTGCGCCGGCCCAATTCCTGGGAGCAGCTGAAGTACTCGGAATCCCGCGATATCGTCCCGGGCGTTCTCGGCCCACCGCAGAATGCAGAGCACGTCCTTCACATGGGCCGCTTCCAGGAATTTCAGGCCGCCGTATTTCACGAACGGGATGTTGCGCTTGCCGAGCTCGATTTCGAGGAGATCGGAGTGGTGGGCCGCGCGCATCAGGACGGCCATGTGGTGCAGGGGGATGCCGCCTTCGCGGTGCTCCAGCACCCTTTCTACTATATAGTCCGCCTGCGCCTGCTCATCCTTCGCGGCTACGAGAAATGGCCTCTGATCCGACCGGCGCTCAGAGAACAAGTTCTTTTCGTACCCCTGACACCCGGCACCTATCATGGCGTTCGAAGCGTCCAGAATCGGTTGTACAGAGCGATAGTTCTGCTCGAGCTTGACGACCGTTGCCGGCGGATCGAAGTGGCTCGGGAAATCGAGAATGTTGCGGATGGTGGCACCGCGGAAGGCGTAGATCGCCTGGGCGTCATCGCCGACGACGGTTACGGATCGATGGTCCTTCCCCAGCGCCAGCACGATCTCGGCCTGCAGCGCGTTGGTGTCCTGGTATTCATCGACGAGGACGTGATCGAACCGCCGGCGAACGGGTGCTCCATCTCCTTCCATCAGATAGAACCAATAGACCAGCAAATCGTCGTAATCGAGGACGTGGCGGCGTTGCTTTGCTTCGACGTCGCCCTTGAACAGCCGCTTCAGCTGATCGGACCAGTCGACATACGCCGGGAAGGCGTGCTTGAGCGTCGTTTCGATCGCACCGCGCGTGTTGACGACGTGCGAGTAGATCGCGAGGCAGGTGTCCTTCTTGGGGAATCGCGCCGCGAGCTTCGCGAAGCCGAGGTCGTTGCGGACGACGTTGAGGAGATCGGCGGAGTCGGAGCGATCGAGGACTGTGAAGCTCGGATCCAATCCCACAGCGTGGGCATGTAATCGGAGTAAGCGGTTTGCAATCGAGTGAAACGTCCCCGACCACGACACGCGCGCCTTCTTGCCCACAATCCGCTCCGCTCGACGCGTCATGATCTCGGCAGCGCGACGAGTGAATGTCAGGAGAAGAATGCGGCCAGGATCGGCGCCTTCGTTGATGAGGTGCGCTACCCGATGCGCGAGCGTGTTGGTCTTGCCGGTGCCCGCGCCGGCGATGATGAGGAGAGGGGAGGAGTCGTGGGTGCAGGCCGACAGCTGACCCGAGTTGAGCTGTGACATCTCCCGAATATATACCGAAGCAGCTTCTCAACAATCGAGGAAGCACATGGTCGCCAGCGCATGGAGCACCGCGATTGTCGCAGCGATTGACGCCAGGCCGATGACGAGCCCCACCGTCCTACCGGGACTAGCCTTTCGGATCGCCACTTGCGAGACGTCTGAGGTCGCGAAGCCCGACGCTAAGCCGTCGACGATACCCACTAGGCTGTCGCCTGCGGCGATGGTGGGCTGATGGAGCACGATCTGCGAGCGATCGGGCAGGGTCACGCGCACCGCGGTGGGGTGCCGGTCGGCGATCAGCTGCTGTGGTGTGACCCCCTGCTCGACGTGCCACGCGGTGCATGCAGGGACAAACCAGACGAGAAGGGCAAGGGCGATCGGACGGCGACGCATAAGTGGCTCCAGTGAAGTGGTCCGCCCATGTTCGCGAACCAGCGTCAAGATCGCGTCAAGCGTAGCTTCCAGTCGCCAAAGGAATGCCATCCTGACGCCCTTCGGGAGGCGCAGCTCAACACCCTCGGCTACAAGCTGCTCCAGCAAGGCCGGTCGGACGACGCGATCGCCGTCTTCAAGCTCAATGTCGACGCATTCCCGCAGTCGGGCAACGTCTACGATTCGTTGGGTGAGGCGTATTTGCGTAAGGGCGATCGGCCACCGCGCTCGCCAACTACCAGAAAGCGCTGGCGCTCGATCCGCAGAACGTCGGGGCGATGGAGGTAGTGCGCTGGCTGAAGGGGTAGCTGTACATTCCCGCCATGAAATCGTCCAAGAAGAGCCTTCCCGCCTCAGGGCCGCTCCCTAAGCCTCAGAATCCCAGCGAAGCACGCGAAGTGCTGAAAGCGGAGGCCTTCCCGGCGCCGAATGTGCAGCTCGTCACGATGACCGGGACCGAGTTCACCTCGATCTGTCCCAAGACTGGCCAGCCCGATTTCGGGACCGTCATCATCGAGTACGAGCCCGCGAAGCTCTGCATCGAGTCGAAGTCGCTCAAGTACTATCTCTGGTCCTATCGCAACGAGGGAGCGTTTTGCGAGGCGCTCGCAGCGCAGATCGCCGACGACGTCGTCTACGCCATCAAGCCCAAATCGCTCACCGTCCGCGTTACTCAGAATGTGCGAGGCGGCATCGCGCTCGTCGCCGAGGCTAGTCGGGGAGAGTAGGGCCGCGGTACTCGCAGGTCGTGGTGCACGTCTCGTGGACGATCACCGCGGTGAGATTGTGCAGATCCGCTTTCAGTCGTTCCCAGATCCACAACGCCAGGTTTTCGCTCGTGGGATTCTCGAGTCCCGGGATGTCGTTCAGGTAGTTGTGATCGAGGAGGTCGTAGATCGGCTGGAACGCGTCTTTGATGTCGGCGTAGTCGATGATCCAGCCTTTGACGGGATCAATGGGCCCGCCGACGCCGATCTCGATCGTGAACGAATGCCCATGCAACCGCGCGCACTTGTGGCCCGCCGGAAGATTGGGCAGCCGGTGCGCCGCCTCGATCGTGAACGACTTCCTGATTTCCATCTACCGAATCCCGAGCAGCTTGTGGGTTTGGAGCGCGAGCCGCCACTTCGGGTGCTCGCGGCAGAAGCGCGCGGCGAGCGCGGTGTTCTGCTCGACGTCGGGGCCGTCCATCGGTTGCACAAAGAAGTGGTCGAAGTCGAGCCTCTCGAAACGCTGGAGAATCATTCCTTCTTGGGGATACACGACCTTCAACTCGTTCCCGGTTGTCTGCACCAGCGGGGCGTTGGCTTTGGGACTCACGCAGATCCAGTCGATCGCGTGGGGAGCAGGCAGGGTGCCGTTCGTTTCGATCGCGATCTCGAATCCGAGCTCATGCAGACTATCGATGAGCAGGCGATCGAGCTGTAGGAGCGGCTCGCCACCGGTGCAAACCACAAAGGGGCCCCGGGGCATGGCCCCGGGGCTCGCTACCCTGGACCACTCGCTGGTGACGGCGGCAGCGAGATCCTCCGCGCTCTTGAACTTCGATCCGCCGACGAAATCGGTATCACAGAACTGACAGATCGCGTGCGAGCGGTCTTCTTCCCGTCCCGACCAGAGATTGCAACCGGCGAATCTCAAGAAAACGGCTGGCCGGCCGGTATTCGCGCCTTCGCCTTGAAGCGTGTAGTAGATCTCTTTGACCGTATACGTCATCGCAGAGCCTCGGCGAAACCTTGTGCGCGGATCTGACAAGAGTCACAATGCCCGCACGGCGTGCCGTCGGGCGCCGGGTCGTAGCAGCTAAAGGTCAGGTCGTAATCGACGCCTAGCTCGATCCCCTTCCTTATAATCTCGGCCTTCGTCAGCTCAATTAGGGGCGCGTGGATGGTCAGGCGCTGCTCGCCTGCCACGCCGGCTTTCGTGGCGAGGTCGGCCATCCGCTGGAAGGCGGCGATGTATTCGGGCCGGCAATCGGGATAGCCCGAGTAGTCGAGCGCGTTGACGCCGATGAAGATGTCCTGCGCGCCGAGCACCTCGGCCCACGCCAGGGCGAAGGAGAGGAAGATCGTGTTGCGAGCGGGGACGTAGGTGACGGGGATCGAGTCGTCGACCGGCCGATCCTTCGGCACGGGGATATCGCTCGTCAGTGCCGAGCCGCCGAATCGCCGCAGATCGATATCGAGGATGACGTGCTCGGTGGCGCCGAGGTGCTTGGCCACGCGGCGCGCGGCTTCGAGCTCGGCGGCGTGGCGCTGGCCGTAGCGGAAGGAGAGGGCGTAGGCGTCGAAGCCATCGGCGCGGGTGATGGCGAGGGTGGTCGTGGAGTCTATGCCACCGGACAGCAGAACAATTGCACGTCGGTTCATACGGAGACGAAAACTAATCATCGCCGTGCAGCTGTGGCCGGGGGATCCCGGCTACGCCCCCGCGCCCTCTTGACCTCCGTGACGTATCCAACTAGCTACCTCGATAATGACCTACACCGCCGCGCCCCCCACCGCTCTCAGTTCGGGAGCCTGCCCCTGTAGCATGGGTTCCGTTGTCGGGACGCAGGCGGCGCCTATCGTGTAGAGCAACGAGTTTGAAGTTTGTGCGCGGCTGTGGTCCCGGAGGATTCGGGTCCATGGCCGTTTTTGTTTGGGACTAATAAAAGGAGGAACAATGCCGCAGACCCTAGCTGCCGTAACCGACATAGCTCAGCGAGGCTATGCGAAGCCCGAAGTGCTCGTCTCCACGCAGTGGGTCGAGGATCATCGCAACGATCCGAAGATCCGCCTGGTGGAGTCGAACGAGGACGTGCTCCTGTACGAGACGGGCCACATCCCCGGCGCCGTGAAGATCGACTGGGTGACGGACCTCAACGATCCGTTGGTGCGCGATTACGTGACCCAGGCGCGCTTCGAGCGGCTGCTGCGCGCCAAGGGGATCGACGACGACACCACGATTGTCTTCTACGGCGACAAGAACAACTGGTGGGCGACGTATGCCTTCTGGGTGTTCCGGCTGTTCGGCGTGGAGAACCTCAAGATCCTCGACGGCGGCCGGCTGCGGTGGGCAGACGAGGGTCGCGAGCTCGTCACCACCGCCGCCAACTACCCCGAGGGCAACATCACGGTGCGTGAGCGCGACGATTCCGAGATCCGCACGTTCCGCCCCGAGGTCGAGCAGCACGTGAAGCGGCGCGGGAAGCTGGTGGACGTGCGTAGCCCCGAGGAGTACCGCGGCGAGCGGCTGCACATGCCGGAGTATCCAAATGAAGGAGCACTGCGCGGCGGGCATATCCCGGGGGCGAAGAGCATTCCGTGGGGTCGCGCCATTACGCCCGAGACGCACACCTTCCGGCCTGCGGACGAGCTGCGGACGCTGTACGAAGCTGAAAACGGATTACTGACGACTGACGACGTTATCGTCTACTGCCGTATCGGCGAACGCTCCTCGCACACCTGGTTTGCGCTGACCTATCTCCTCGGCTTCGAGAACGTGCGCAATTATGATGGCTCCTGGACAGAGTGGGGCAACCTCGTGCGGGCGCCGGTCGAGAAGCCGTAATGGATCGGGAGACCCGGCTCGCCTGGCTGGTCGATCACTACCGCCGCCCGCGCCATCGCGGCGCGTTGCCCGATGCGGACGCGCGCGTGCCGGGCGGCAATCCCGGCTGCGGCGACATCGTTACGCTCTATCTCAAGGCCGAGCCCGAAACCGATCGCGTGGCGGCGGTCAGCTTCGAAGGCGTGGGGTGCACGCTGAGCCAGGCGGCGGCGTCGATTCTCGCGGAGCGGATCAATCGGGATCGGCCGAGCTTTGAGGAGGTGCTCTCATTGACACCCGAGGCGATCATCGACCAGCTCGGCCGCGATATCGCGGAGGCTCGGCCGGGGTGTGCGCTCCTGGCGTTGGGGACACTCAAGGGCGCGGTGAAGACGGTCGAGATGAATCGCAAACTGCGCGCCGCGGGGCACACGGACGAGCAGATCCGAGCGTTGCGTACCCACTCTGAAGAGTGGGCCCGGTGAATCACTGCGCTTTAAGCGCAAGGCAGGACTGGACTAAATCCCGAACACCACGCGATCGAGCGCGTACTTCCCGCCGCCGAGGATCGCGAGCGCCAGCGCGACGACGAGCAGCATGAATTCGAATTCCCACCCGGGCGCGTTCGCTTCTTTGAACTTGCGATGAGCTTTGGTCCTGAGGAATGTGATGGCGCCGACCATCACGATGACCAGGCCCAGGCCCGCGAGCTGGGTGAGGAAGCCGAAGATCAGCCCAAGCGCGCCCGCGGGCTCGGCGATCGAGAGGATGCGGAGCCTGGTCAGCAGCCCGGCGGGCATCTGGTCCGACGGTTGGGCGCTCCACAGGCCTTTCTTGGGCAAGCCGTGGAAGAGAAAGACGGTGCCGAGCGCGATTCTGAGGGCCAGCAGGGCGAAATCGCTGAATTGGTGCAGCTGTACGAACAATCCCATGATGCCTCCTAGAGCGGCCTGCCTTTGCGTGGCGGCGGCGGCGCGGGCGCCTCCTCTCCCACGCGCGAGCCGCGACGATAGGCGTAGACCTTGGTGAACTCCGCGCCGAGGAGGAAAACTTGCGCGGAGTAGAAGACCCAAATCAGCAACACCACGAGCGAGCCGGCCGCGCCGAACGCCGAGGTGAGGCTGGCCATGCCGACCAGTCCGATGAGGAGTCTGCCGATCTCGAACAGGATGGCGGTTACCGTCGCGCCGATCCAGACGTCGTGCCAGGCGATGCGGGCGCGGGGCAGGTACTTGTAGATCATCGCGAAGGCTGCGGTATAGATGGCCAGGCTTACGATGAAGGTCAGCCCCCGGTACACGAGTGGCCAGCCCGTGAAGCGGGCGCCCCACCACTCGCCGGCCGCCGCCAGGCCGGCCGACACCACCAGCGAGACGAGCAGCAGGAATTGGATGCCGAGGATCATCCCGAACGTGAGGATCCGGGTCCGGAGCAGGTGCAAGATGCCGCTGACTTTGGGGGCAGTGGGGCTGTGCCAGATCCGGTTCAAGTTGCCGTAGAGCTCGGTGAACACGGTGGTCGCGCCGAGCAGCAGGATGACGGTGCCCACCAGGGCGGTGAGGGCGTTTTTCGCGGGGCTGTTCGCGCTTTTCAGGAGGTCCGCGACGGCCTCGGCGCCGGTGTCGCCGGTGACGGCGCGCAGCTGGTCGAGGATGTGCCCCTGGGCGGCGTCGCGCCCGAGGATCAGGCTCAGGACGGCGATGACCATGATGAGCAGCGGCGCGATGGAGAAGAGCGTGTAGAAGGCGAGCGCGGCGCCCATGCTGGAGGCGTCGTCGTCATTCCACGCAACCGCGGATCGGCGCAGCAACGTGAAAAACTGCGGGATGGTCATAACAAGCAGTGAACGTAGCCCGGAATCGCCGGCTCGCGCCAGCGGAGCGGGGGTCGAAGCTATAGCTTGCGCTAATGCCTGAGCTCCGACTTCCCGTCCGGCGCGGCCGGCGCCGCGTGGCGCTGTGGCTGATCGTGGGCCTCGGCCTGCTGCTCTTCTTTGTCTCACCTCTCGTCGGGCTGCTGGCGGAGTGGCCGTGGTTCAGCGCGCTGGGGTACCAACGGGTATTCGCGACCCGGCTGGTGGCATCGTTCACGCTGGGGGTGTTGGCCGGGGGCGTGGCGTTTGCGTTTCTGTACGCCAATCTGCGCTTCGCCCAACGAGGCATCGTCCCGAACCCCGTGGTCATGCAAGTGAACGCCCAGAGGCCGGCGGTCGACGTGACGCGTCTCGTGCGCCGCCTGGCGCTGCCCAGCGCGCTCGTGCTGGCGCTGTTCATCGGCCTCGCCATCTCGACCGACTGGATGCCGGTGCTGCAGTTCCTGCATCAAACGCCTTTTGGCGTGAAGGATGCGGTGTTCGGCCGGGACATCGCCTACTATGTCTTCACGCTGCCCATCGTGACCGGCGTGCTCGCGTTCTTGACCGTACTCGTCACGCTGTCGCTGCTCGCCTGCGGCGCGCTGTACACGCTACGCCGCGACGTCGTGTTCTATCGCCGCACCGTGACGATCGAGCCGTCCGCCCGGTTGCACATGGGGCTGCTGATCTCCGCGATGTTCGTGCTCACCGCGCTACGGATCTACTTCGTGCGGCTGCCGGGGACGCTGTACTCGACCACCGGTCCGCTGTTCGGCGCGAGCTTCGCCGATCTGCACGGCAAGCTCATCGGCCTGCGCATCGCAGGGGTGGCCGCGATCCTGGGCGCGGGGCTGGTGGTCGCGGGATTGCGCAGCAAGCGCCTGGGACGCAACGCGCTGCTTGCGGTAGCGATCTATTTTGCGGTCACGCTGCTGGGCGTCTTCGTCTATCCCGCGATCGTGCAGAAGCTCGTGGTCGCGCCCAATGAGCTTTCGAAAGAGACGCCGCAGCTGCGCCGTCACATCGACGCCACGCGCCGCGCCTGGGGCCTCGACAACGTGCTGGTGCGCGATCTCTCGGGCGAGGCGCGGCTCACCGAGCGCGACATCCAGGCCAATCGCGCCACCATCGACAACGTGCGGCTGTGGGACCGCGACCCCCTGCTGCAGACGTTCGGGCAGCTCCAGGAGATCCGCACCTACTACGACTTCGTGTCGGTGGACGACGACCGCTACGTCGTCGATGGCCGCTACCGCCAGGTGATGCTGTCGCCGCGGGAGATCAATTCGGCGTCGTTGCCGACGCGCACCTTCATCAACGAGCGGCTCACGTTCACCCACGGCATGGGACTGACGCTGGGGCCCGTCAATGAGGTGACCGAGGAAGGGCTGCCTGTCCTGTTCATCAAGGATCTGCCGCCCGCCTCCAGCGTTTCGCTCGCGATCAAGCGTCCGGAGATCTACTTCGGCGAGCTGACCGACAACTGGGTGTTCGCCAACACTGGACAGCAGGAGTTCGACTACCCCTCGGGCGATGAGAACATCTTCGGGACTTACAAGGGGGACGGCGGGGTCGTGGTCGGCGGTCTGCTGCGCCGCCTGGTGCTCGCCGCCTATTTCCGCTCGCTCAAGGTGCTGCTGTCGAGCGACATCACGAGCGCGAGCCGGGCGATGTATATCCGCAACATCCGCGAGCGGGCGCATACGGCGCTGCCGTTTTTGATCTTCGACGCCGACCCGTACATGGTGATCGATAGTGGCGGGCGGCTGCGCTGGATCCTCGATGCCTATACCGCGACGACGCGCTATCCATATGCGCAGCCGCTGCGCAACGGCGTGAACTACATGCGCAACAGCGTGAAGGTCGTGATCGACGCCTACGACGGCTCCGTCACCGCCTATCAGGCCGACGCCGCCGATCCGCTGGTCCGCACCTTTGCCAAAATCTTTCCGGGGATCTTCCACCCGCTCGATTCGATGCCGGCCGATCTGCGCGCGCATCTGCGCTATCCCGAGGACCTGTTTCACGTCCAGACCGAGCTGTACGGCACCTATCACATGGCGGAGCCGGACATTTTCTATCATCGCGAGGACCAGTGGCAGAAGCCGGTGCTCTCGATCGCGCCGGAGCGGCCCG
>JBGQKD010000026.1:0-45640 GCA_041499375.1 Gemmatimonadota bacterium | reverse complement strand
TAGCTAAGGCCTCGGCTTTGGGCTCATCTCATCACAAGCAGGGGTATCTGCGTCAATCAGCGGCTGCGGCCCTTCCGGTCTGCGCGGTCAGTGGCTCATAGGTTTCGGGCCGGCGGTCACGGAAGAACTGCCAGGTCCGCCGCACTTCCTCGATCATGTCGAGGTTCATTTCGGCGACGACGAGCTCGTCTTTGTCCTCGCTGCCTTGCGCGAGAAAGTTGCCCCGCGGGTCCACGAAGTAGCTCGAGCCGTAGAACTGCCCGACATTCCACGGTGCCTCGACCCCGACCCGATTGATGCAGCCCATGAAGTAGCCGTTGGCGACCGCGTGGGCCGGCTGCTCCAGCTTCCACAGATATTGCGACAGGCCCTTCACCGTGGCCGACGGGTTGAAGACGATCTCGGCGCCATGGAGGCCGAGCAGGCGCGCGCCCTCGGGGAAATGGCGGTCGTAACAGATGTAGACGCCGATCGTGGCGTAGCGCGTCTTGAAGACGGGGTAGCCGAGGTTGCCAGGCTTGAAAAAAAACTTCTCCCAGAAGCCGGCGGTGTGCGGGATGTGGTTCTTGCGATACTTGCCGAGGTAGCTGCCGTCGGCGTCGATCACGGCGGCGGTGTTGTAATAGACGCCCGCCATCTCGCGCTCGTAGATCGGCACGATCATCGCCATCTCGTGTTTCTTGGCGAGCTTCTGCATGCGCTCGATCGTCGGACCAGGGATCGGCTCGGCGATGTCGCACCATTTGGCGTCCTGACTGGGGCAGAAGTAGGGGCCGTTGAAGACTTCCTGGAGGCAGAGGATCTGGACGCCCTTCTTGCCGGCTTCCTCTATATAAGGAAGGTGTTTCTCCTCCATCGCCTGGGTGATCTTAGAGACAGAGGCCTTGGGGTCGTTTATCGGATTGGACATCTGGATCAGACCACCGACGACGTTTCTCATCACCACCTCGAGATCACGACTTTTTTGTCGGTATAGAACTCGATTGAGTCCTGCCCATGAACTTTGAGATCTCCGAAGAAAGACCCCTTAGTCCCGCCAAACGGGAAGAAGGCCATTGGCGCCGCCACGCCGATGTTCACACCGATCATGCTGACGCCGACGCGATAGCGGAACTCGCGCGCGGCCTTGCCGCTCTGCGTGAAGATCGACGTCGCGTTGGCGAAGCCCGAGCGGTGCACCATCTCGATTCCTTCATCGAGGTTGCTCACGTGGGTCATCGAAGCCACGGGGCCGAAGATCTCTTCTTTCCCGATCGTCATGTCGGGTTGGACGCCGTCGAAAACGGTCGGCCCGACGAAGTGGCCGCGCGGATGTTTTTCGACCTTGGTCGTGCGCCCGTCGAGCAGCAAGGTGGCGCCGTCTTTGCTCCCCGCCTCCACGTATGACAGCACCTTCTCCTTGTGTTTGGCGGAGACGACGGGCCCCATGCTCACGCCGGGCTCGAGGCCGTAGCCGAGTCGCAGATCCTTCGCTGCGCTTAGGAGCCGCTCGCGGAACGGCTCGTAGGCCTTGCCCGCGGCGACCACGACGCTGCCGGCGAGACAGCGTTGGCCGGCGCAGCCAAACAGCGATTCGCTGATGTTCGCCACCGCGCGGTCCATGTCGGCATCGGGCATCACGATGACGTGATTCTTCGCGCCGCCCAGGGCCTGCACGCGCTTGCCGTACTTGGCGGCTTCCTGGTAGACGTGTTTTGCGACGGGCGATGATCCGACAAACGAGACGCCGGCGATGCCGGGGTGCGCGAGGATCGCATTGACCGCGTCTTTCCCGCCATGGACCAAGTTCAGCACGCCGGGCGGAATCCCAGCCTCGTGTGCCAGCTCGATGATGCGCGTCGGCGAGAACGGCACCTGCTCGCTCGGCTTGAGAATGAACGTGTTGCCGGTGGCAATCGCGTAGGGCCAGAACCAGCACGGCACCATTGCTGGAAAATTGAAGGGCGTGATCGCCGCGAAAACGCCGAGCGGTTGACGGACGTATTCGCAGTCGATGCCCGCCGCGACGTCTTCCAGCGTCTTGCCCATCATCAGGGTCGGAATGCCGCAGGCGTGCTCGACGTTTTCGATGCCGCGGCGCACCGACCCCCGTGCCTCGTCCAGCGTCTTGCCGTTCTCGCGCGTCACGGTCGCCGCGAGATCGTCGAAATGCTCCTCCATCAGGAACTTGAGCTTGAAGAGATAGCGGGCCCGCACCACCGGCGGCACCTCACGCCATTTGAGGAATGCGGCCTGCGCCGCCGCGACCGCTTCGCTGACGGCGCGTGCGCCCGACAGCGGCACCTTGCCGAGCAGCTCGGCGGTTGCCGGGTTTGTGAGATCGAGATAATCGACGCCACCGGGGGCGATCCACGCGCCCCCGATGTAGTTACGGAGGGTTGTCATACCCGTAGCCTAGGGATGGCTAGGGCGTTGTCAACTGACGAACTGCGCCTTTTCGGTCGAGCCTTCGAGCGCGACGGTCGAGCTGCGGCCGCCGTGCACGATCTGCGTGATTTCGTCGAAGTAGCCGACGCCCACGAATTCCTGATGCTTCACGGCTTCGTAGCCTTCCCGCTCCACAGCGAATTCGCGCGACTGCAGGTCGGCGTAGGCCGCCATGCCGCGGTCCTTGTAGTCCTGCGCCAGCGTAAACATCCCGTGATTCAGCGCGTGGAAGCCGGACAGGGTGACGAACTGGAACTTGTAGCCCATCGCACCCAGCTCTTTCTGGAAGCTGGCGAGCTGTGATTCGCTGAGATGGCGCTTCCAGTTGAACGACGGGGAGCAGTTGTACGCGAGCAGCTTGCCCGGATACTCCTTGTGGATCGCCTCGGCGAATTGCTTCGCTTCGGCGAGATCGGGCTTCGCCGTCTCGAACCACAGCATGTCGGCGTAGGGCGCGTACGCGCGGGCGCGCGCGATCGCCGCCTGGACGCCGTCGCGGATGACATAGAAGCCTTCGGGCGAGCGCTCGCCGGTACACCAGCGGCGGTCGTACTCGTCGATATCGCTCGTCAACAGCCCGGCGCTGTTGGCATCGGTCCGGGCGATGAGCACCGTCTCGACCCCGCAGACGTCGGCGGCGAGGCGCGCCGCGATCAGCTTGGCGATGAATTCGCTCGTCGGCACGAGCACCTTGCCGCCCAGATGGCCACACTTCTTGACCGAGGAGAGCTGATCTTCGAAGTGCACCCCGGCCGCGCCTGCGACGATCATCAGCTTCATCAACTCGTAGGCGTTGAGCACACCCCCGAATCCCGCCTCCGCATCCGCGACGAGCGGCACGTACCAGTCCACGGAGTCGTCGCCGTTCATGTGATGGATCTCGTCGGCGCGCCGCAGCGCGTTCTGGATCCGGACGAGCAGATTGGGGACGCTGTCCGACGGATACAGGCTCTGATCGGGGTACATCGTCATCGCGCAGTTCGCGTCGGCCGCCACTTGCCAGCCGCTGATGTAGATCGCTTTGAGCCCCGCTTTTACTTCCTGCACTGCCTGGTTGCCGGTGAGCGCCGAGAGCACCGCGACGTAAGGTTCCTCGCGCATCAACCGCCAGAGCAAGGCGGCGCCATGACTGGCGAGTGTGTGCTCGATCGCGAGCGTCCCTCGCAGCCGATAGACGTCGTCGGGCGTGTAGGTCCGCGTGATGCCCTCCCACCGCCGGTCGTTGCGCCAGCGCCGATCCAGCTCGGACACAAATGCGTGCTTGTTCATGCTCTTTACTCCAGATGCTCGTATGCGAGCAGGGTGAGGAACTCCGGGAATTCGGCGCCCGTCATCAGCTGACCAAACAACTCGGCAGCGAGATCGAACTTGCCACCGCGCAGCTTCTTCTCGTCCATCTCTTCGGCGATGATCGAGTCGACCAGCGCCTGCGTCACCGCGCGACCGTCAGAGAGGTGCGCGCCGTGACGGACCCACTGCCACACTTGCGACCGCGAGATCTCGGCGGTCGCGGCGTCTTCCATGAGATTGTAGATCGGCACGCAGCCGACCCCGCGCAGCCACGACTCGAGGTATTGAATTCCGATGTCCACGTTGGCGCGGAGACCGGCTTCGGTGATCTCACCCTCGGGGACGGTGAGCAGATCGCGCGGCGTGACGTGGACGTCCTCGCGTCTGACCGAGAGTTGGTGGGAAGCGGCCAGTGAGGCGAATGCTCCACTGGCGACCGGCACGAGACCCGGATGTGCGACCCAGGTGCCATCGTGACCGGCATGCACCTCCCGTATCTTGTCCTGCAACACTTTGTCGAGCGCCTTGGCGTTCGCCGCGGCGTCGCCCTTGATCGGGATCTGCGCAGCCATGCCGCCCATCGCGTGGATGCCGCGGCGGTGGCAGGTCCGGATCAGCAGGTCGACATACGACTTCAGGAAGTGGCGGTCCATCGTCACGCGCGCGCGGTCGGGCAGCACGAACTCGGGCCGGCTGCGGAATTTCTTGATGAAGCTGAAGATGTAATCCCAGCGCCCGCAGTTGAGTCCTGCGGAATGATCGCGCAGCTCGTAGAGGATTTCGTCCATCTCGAACGCGGCGGGAATCGTCTCGATCAGCACCGTGGCCCGAATCGTCCCGCGCGGAATCCCCAATGCCTCCTGCGCCGCGACGAAGACGTCGTTCCATAGCCGCGCCTCGAGATGGCTCTCGAGCTTGGGCAGATAGAAGTACGGCCCGGATCCTTTCGCGATCAGCGCCTTCGCGTTGTGGAAGAAGAACAAGCCGAAGTCGAACAGTGACGCGGAGACGGGCTCGCCGTCGACCGTCACGTGCCGCTCGACGAGATGCCAGCCGCGCGGCCGGACCATTAGGGTCGCGGGGCTCGGGTTTAGGGTGTAGACCTTCTGGTCCGTCCTGAATTCGATCGAGCCATCCGCCGCGTCCCGCAGGTTGATCTGGCCTTCGATCGTGCCGCGCCAGGTGGGCGCATGCGAATCCTCGAAGTCCGCCATGTAGACCTGCGCGCCGGAATTGAGCGCGTTGATCACCATCTTGCGGTCCACGGGGCCGGTGATCTCGACGCGACGATCGAGCAGATCGCGCGGGATGGGCGCCACGCGCCAGTCGCCGTCGCGCACGTCGGCGGTGCTCGCCAGGAAGGTCGGGAAGGCGCCGGCGTCGAAGTCGCGCTGCCGGTCGGCACGGCGGTCGAGCAGCTCACGGCGCCGCGCCTCGAACGCGCGCGCCAGCCCCGCGACAAATCCCAGCGCCTCGGACGTCAGAATCTCATCGAAGCGCGCGTCGCGCGGAGCCCGGACTTCTACGTCGCGGCCGAGAGACGGGGATGGCATGGCGGCAAACATGGGGGGAAAAGTGGAAGCGGGGAGCGGTCGAAGCTTGGACGGCTCAAGCTCTCGTTCGACCAACTCCCCCTTCCTATGTCCCGCGATGGGGATGGGGGGACCCGAGGCGGACGGTGCACTCATCCGGTCTCACGGCCGGCGCGACACCCACGGCGTGTGGGCGCCGCCTTGCGCGGCTGGTCCCCCCAAAGTCGGTTCTCGACTTTGCTGCGAACATGATTAGCAAGGCTCGTGCCGCGCTGCGTGTGGCGGGGCCGGTAACGCCACGACACATTTTGTAGCATGAGTGACACGACTGCGACCGTCGGACGGTCCGTCCCGCGGCGGGAGGGGGGCGACAAGGTCACCGGGCGCGCCCGCTACACCGACGACCTGGCCATCTCAGGCGCCTGGTTCGGGAAGACCATCCGGTCCACCGTCCCTCGGGGGCGGATCCGGTCGATCACGCTCGACCCCGCGTTCGACTGGAGGCGCGTGGTCCTCGTGACGGCGGACGACATCCCCGGAGACAACGTCGTCCAGCTCATCCGGGACGATCAGCCGGTCCTGGCCCCTAAGGGGGGCGAAATCAGGCACAAGGAGGAGCCGATCCTCCTGCTGGCGGCTGCTGATCGGGACACGCTCGAGGAGGCGATAAGCCACATCCGGATCGAGTACGACACTGCCGAGCCCGTCTACCTCATCGACAAGGCCACGGAGGTCTTCAGCACGGTCGAGATCAGGAAAGGCAAGGTTTTGGAGGAGGTGGAGGATGTGGAGGTTGTGGTCGAGCGAACCTTCCGGGTTGGTCTCCAGGAGCAGCTCTATATCGAACCCCAAGGAGCCATCGCGATTCCGGAACGTGATGGATCCATCAAGGTCATCGGCTCCTTACAGTGCCCCTACTACGTTCACCGGGCGCTGAAGAGAGCCTTGAGACTCAGTGACGCAGAGGCTGTGGTCATCCAAGCGGAGACTGGCGGCGGGTTCGGAGGTAAGGAGGAATACCCATCGATTGTGGCGGTCCATGCCGCCCTGCTTGCCCGCAAAGCGGGACGCCCGGTCCGTCTGATTTACGACCGGCACGAAGACCTCGCCGCGACTACCAAGCGGCATCCAGGCGTCATCAAGCACCGGACAGCCGTGAAGAAAGACGGGACACTGCTGGCGCAGGATATCGAGATCGTGCTGGATGGGGGGGCCTACTGCACGCTGACGCCGGTGGTCCTGTCCCGCGCGGCGATCCATGCCGCCGGCGCATACTCCTGTCCCAACGTCCGCATCCGGGCGCGGGCGGTCGCGACGAATACCCCGCCGAATGGGGCGTTTCGCGGCTTCGGCGCGCCCCAGTCGCTGTTCGCTGCTGAGCTGATGGTGGAGCACGTCGCCGAACGGCTGGGCATGTCGAGTGTCGATCTGCGGCGGCAGTGGATGTTGCGCCTCGGCGACACTACCGCCACGGGGCAGGTGCTCACGGAGAGCGTGGGTTCCGAGCTGGTTTTGGATGCGGCGCTCAACGCTGCGGCGCCGTTGCGTCGTGCCGACGTGCCGACGTGCCGACGTGGTAGAGGCCTGTCTCTAGTCTTTCACGGGTCAGGCTTCACCGGAAGCGGAGAGAAGAAGCTTCAGGGCACAATAGGATTCGAAGCCTTGGCTGACGGCACCTTCCGCATCCTCACGGCCTCGACGGAAATCGGGCAGGGCACGAAGACCATTTTTTGTCAGCTCGCCGCCGACGCGCTGGGTGTTGGGTTGGACAAGGTCGTCCTTGCGCCACAGGACACATCGCTCGTTCCCGACTCCGGGCCGACCGTCGCGTCGCGGACGGCGATGATCGTGGGCCGCCTGGTGCAGGAAGCCGCCACGGAGGTCAAGGAACGGCTGAAGCGGGAGAAGGCGCCGCTCCGGGTCGAGAAGTCGTACATCCAGCCCGACTCGATTCACTGGGACGAGAACACCTACCGCGGTGACGCCTATCCGGTCTACGCCTGGGCGTGCACGATTGCCGACGTCGAGGTCGACATCACGACGGGCGAGGTGCGCGTGACCGATCTCGTGACCGCGGTCGATTGTGGTAAGGCGCTCCATCCGGTCATGGCCGAAGGGCAGATCGAAGGGGGCTGCCTGCAGGCCGTCGGCTGGGCGACGATCGAAGAGATCAAAATGAAAGACGGCGGCTACCAGAACGACCGGCTCGCCACCTACCTCATCCCCACCGCGCTCGACGCGCCGCGGATTCGCACCATCCTCGTCGAGAATCCGTACTCCCGCGGCCCATTCGGGGCCAAAGGGATCGGCGAGCTCCCGATGGATGGACCAGCGCCCGCCATTATCGCCGCCATCCACGACGCGATCGGCGTCTGGCTTGACGAAATTCCCGCCACTCCGGAGAAGGTGCTCGCGGCATGCGCTTCACGCTAAACGGGACAGCAGTTGCGCTCGACGTCGTTGGTACACGCCGTTTGCTCGACGTATTGCGGGAGGACCTCTACCTCACCGGCACCAAGGAAGGCTGTGGGGAAGGCGAATGTGGCGCGTGCTCGGTTTTGATCGATGGCGAGGTCGTCGATAGCTGTCTGGTGGCCGTAGGCCAGGTGGAAGGTCGAAATGTCGTCACAGTAGAAGGGTTGGCGTCGCAAGACGGCAAGCTTTCCCAATTGCAGCAAGCGTTCATCGAGCACGGCGCGGCGCAGTGCGGGATTTGCACTCCGGGAATGTTGCTCGCCGCGCACGTCTTGCTGCAGCAGGCAAAACGGCTGAGCGCCGCTGACGTTCGGGAAGGGCTGGCCGGCAATCTGTGCCGCTGCACCGGTTACACCAAAATCATCGACGCGGTGTTGGCATGCACGAAGTGAGCTACCTCCGTCCCAGGAATTTGGCGGAGGCGCTACAGCTGTACCGGACCACGTCCGGATGTCGACTGCTCGCCGGCGGCACGGATCTCATGGTCATGCTGCAGGCGCGGACCCTGCGTCCTGAGCCGCGGGCGCTGCTCGATGTCTGGTCGTTGCCAGAGCTCAAAGGTGTGCGTCGCCTGAATGAAGCAGTGGAGATCGGTGCCGCGGAGTCCTACACGGCGATCATTCGCTCGCCTGACGTGCAACGGGATCTGCCGGCGCTCGTCGCCGCGGCACGGACCATTGGGGCCGCGCAGATCCAGAACCGCGGCACGCTCGGCGGCAACCTAGCGAACGCGTCTCCCGCCGGGGATACGTTGCCGGTGTTGCTCGCCTACGACGCTGTGGTCGTGACAGACCGGCGCTCGATTGCCATCGACAAGTTCTTCACCGGCTATCGCAAGACCGCGCTCCAGGCCGACGAGCTGATCACGGCGGTTCGCTTTTCGCTCGGTCGGCAGGTGGAGTTCCGCAAAGTCGGCACGCGGGCGGCGCAGGCGATCTCGAAGATCGTGATGGCGGTGAGCCGTCGTCCCGCGCGCATCGCGATCGGATCGGTCGCCGAAGTGCCGCTGCGTGCTCGCGGGGCCGAGGCGGCGTTGGAGCGCAATGACGTCGAGGGCGCGATCGCGGCTGTGGCCGAAGACATCCGGCCGATCGATGACGTCCGGTCCACGGCGGCGTACCGGCGTGCCGTCACGCAAAACGTGTTGCAAGACTTATTGCGGGTCTCGGCTCGCTAGAACCGAATCCCGAGTCCCAGTCCTACGCCACCGTGTTGCAGCGGCTTGACGGCTACTCCTTCCCAGTGGTCCCTATGAGAGGCCGATCCGATAAGGGCGCCGAGCCCCGCGCCGGTTAGTCCGAGAGCGAATCCCCCCGCCATGGCGTCTTCGCCCCGGGACGAACCGGACGAGACGCAAATGACACCAATCCCCGGATTGGGCGGCCCGCATTCTTCCCCTTTGTAAGTCGCGGCCCCGGCGATCGCGCCGACCACCAGGCCTGAGACGAAACCGATCAAGGCCCCTTTGCCCGTCCCACGCGTCCGAGACCGACTCACGTCGAGCCGGTCGATCCCGGTTCGCGACAATGCCACCGTATCCAGAAAACGGTTCACGCCGGAGGACCTGGTCACCGCGACCGTCAGCGTGGTGTCATCCACCGCGATCAGTGTGGCGACATCCGAGTTCAGGCGGTATCGTGCCGCCGTGACCCGTACGCGCTGTCCGATCCTGAGCGTCTGCGCCCGCCCGTCGTGCGCGCCGACCGCGAGACAGAGAAGGGCAATCGCGGCCGCGGGTCGCATTGTAGACATTATGCTTCCTCCCAGAGGGGTACGGCGCTGACGGTCGCCGCGCGGCGTCAAGCGCGTGTCAAGGAAGGCACATGCACTCTCGCGCCGTTGAGCTCGTCAACACCCTCGGCATGCGGCCGCACCCTGAGGGCGGGCACTACGTCGAGCTGTTTCGGTCAGGGCATCGGGTCCAGGTGCTCGATCGCAATGTGGAACGTGCGGCGCTCACGACGATCTACTTCCTCCTCGTCGCGGGCGAGTTCAGCCGCTGGCATCGGGTGGCTTCCGACGAGATCTGGCATTACCACGAAGGCGACGGAGTCGAGCTGTTGCTGTTTGATGACCAGGGTCTGGGCCGGGTGCCGCTCGGCCCCGTCTCGCGCGAAACTCGTCCCACGATCGTGGTGCCGGCCGGCACGTGGCAGGCCGCGCGGCCGCTGGGCGCTTACACGCTCGCAGGCTGCTCGGTGGGACCAGGTTTCGACTTCGCGGATTTTGCGCTGGCCCGAGACTGGCCCGACATCGCCACGCGAATCGCCAATGCGGGGCCGGATCTTGCGGGATTCATCTAATAGGCCAGCAGCTCCAGCGCCTTCGCCAGGACAGTAGTCCCGACCAGTAGCTGCTCCGGGCTCGTCGCTTCCTCTGGACAGTGCGACCGCCCCCCAATACTCGGCACGAAAAGCATCCCCACCTTGCTCCGCGCCGCGAGAATCTGGGCGTCGTGTCCCGCCCCACTCACCAGCTCCTTCGCCGGCACGCCGCATTCCTGCGCCGCGCGCGCAAGCAGCGCTCGCACATCGGGGTGCATCGCCACTGGCGGTTTTTCCTGCAAGGTGCGAATCGCCAGGCCGAGTCGTCGCTCCTGAGCGATCGTGGTGCAGAGCGATCGACTGCGCTCCTCGAGCGCACGCCGGCCGCCCAGGTCGGAGTGCCGGAGGTCTATCGTGAAGACCACCTTGCCTGGGACCACGTTGATCTGATCGGGCTCTACCGCGAGCTTGCCGACCGTCGCAACGGCGGGTTTCCCGAGGGATTTCGCGATCGACTCGATCGCCTGGACCATCGCGGCCGCCCCGGCGAGCGCGTCGAGTCGGAGGTCCATCGGCGTCGTGCCGGCATGGTCGGGCCGTCCGGTGACCGTCACCTCGAGGTGCGCGGTGCCCACGATCGCGCTCACGACGGCGAGTGGCGTTCCTGAAGACTCGAGAACTGCACCCTGCTCGATGTGCAGCTCGACGAAAGTGTCGATGTCGTCGCGCGCGGCCGTGGCGATCCTGGCGGGATCGAAGCCGCGCTCGCGCATCGCCGCCCCGATCTCGGCGTCCACCGAGTCGATTGCTCCAGTGATCGCCCGCGACCCCCAGAAACTCGTCGCGAAGCGAGAGCCTTCCTCCTCACAGATCGCGACGACTTCGAGCGGGCGCCGTGGCTTGCCCTTCTCTTTGAGCAGCGCTTCGACCGCAGACAGTCCGGCAACGATGCCGAGTGCGCCGTCGAGCCGGCCGCCGTGTCGCACCGTGTCGATGTGCGATCCCGTAACGATCGATTTCCCCTCGGCCTCGACCCGCCCCCACAGATTCCCGACTGCGTCCCGACGCGTCTTGAGACCCGCTTCCTTCAACCAGCGTTCAACGCGTTCGACCGCGGTCGCCCACGCGGCGCCATACAGAGGCCGGTATGCGCCACCATCGGGCTCGGCACCGATCGCGTAGAGCTCGTCGAGTCGTCGCTCGAGTAACGACGGGTCAATCCCCATTCGGGACATATCAATAATTGTTGATATGTGGCAATGGGGCCGGGGGCCGGGCGGGCCGCACGAATTGCCCCCAGCCGGGCCGGCCGGTCACGTCGCCACCAACGCAGACGGTTTTTCCCCGCACGATCGTCCGCACGACCTTCCCGGTGAATTCGCGGCCGAGGTAGGCGCTGACGCCGCTCTTCGTCTGAAGGTCCTTCGCGCCAAATGTCCAGCGTTGCCCGGGATCGACGAGCGCAAAGTCTGCATCGGCTCCGACGGCGATCGCGCCTTTGCGCGGGTACAGGCCGAACAGTTGGGCGGGGGCAGAGGCGGTGAGATGCGCGACCCGCTCGAACGACAGCCCGCGGCCGTGCACGCCGTCGGTCATGAGGACCGGCAGCGTGGCCTGAATCCCCGCGACACCGCCCCAGGCCTGCCAGATATCGTGCTCGCCCTTGTGCTTGGCGGCGGCAGGGCAGGGTGAATGATCGGAGCCGATCGAGTCCACTCTTCCAGCCAGCACCTCATGCCACAACGCCTCGCGCGTCGCTGCGTCGCGGATCGGCGGCGCACACTTCAGCGGCGGGCCGATCCGCTCGAAATCTTCCTCGGTGAACGCGAGATAATGGGGACACGTCTCCGCGGTGATCGCCACGCCTCTGCCGCGTGCCCCGTCCACCTCCGCCAATCCTGCGGCGCAGCTGACGTGGACGACGTGCGCGCGCACACCCTTGCCGGCGCCGCGCATGCAGACGAGCAACCGGCGGATCGCGTCGACCTCGGCGGCAGCCGGCCGGGCGTGGCACCACGCAAGAGGATTCGGCGCGCCCTGGGCGGTGAGCATCTCCTGGCTTTCGGCGTGTACACCCACGATCGCGTTCAGACGTGCAGCCACCTTGAGCCCAATCGCGAGCACGCCGTCGGGCACGCGAGGAAAGTCGTCGATACCGCTATGACTCATGAAGGCCTTGAAGCCAATTACCCCCCGTTGGTGGAGGATCTCGAGGCTGTCGAGGTTGTCAGGGACAAGACCGCCCCAGAGGCCGAAATCCACCAGCGAGTTCTGCGAGGCGACTGCAAGCTTCTGATCGAAGGCGGCAGGCGTCGTCGTCGGCGGATGGGCGTTGAGCGGCATCTCGAGCACCGTCGTGACGCCGCCGGCCGCCGCGCCGCGCGTGCCGGCTTCCCAGCCTTCCCAGTCCGCTCGACCCGGCTCGTTGAAGTGGACGTGGGCATCCACGACGCCCGGAAGCACGACGAGATCGCGCGCGTCGATCACCTCGGCGCCTTGGTACACTTCGCTACCGATTGCTGTGATGACGCCATTGGTGATGGCGATGTCGGCGGGTCGTTGGCCGGTGGGGAGGACGACGTTGCCCCCGCGGATGACGAGATCGGCGGAACTCACACCTCTTCGATCACGATGTCCTGCGCGCCATGCCAGAGGGTCAGTCGTCCGATTTCAGGCAATTGTTCCTGTCCGTGGGTGAGCGTTGCGAAATGATTGCCGGCCAGTTGCCCGACCTTGCTTGCGAACATGGTCGAGCCGTACGGGAACAGAAGCTCCGTCTCGCTGATACCGCCCGGATAGAGGAGCAACATCCCTGGAGCAGGATGGCTGGTGTGATTCTCGAAATCGAGTCCGAGTTTGCGGTCGCCCATGGGAATCCATGTCGACTCGCCGCTCCAACGGCAGTGGACTATCTTGGACTTGAGCGGCAGCATCTTGCGAATCACAGCCACCGTTTTTGGCGCGGCTTGCTCTTCCAGCCGCGCCGTAAACGTCAGGGTTCCCACGCGGATCTTGAGCATGCCCAACACTAACCGTCCAACGATTTCGACGCACGTCCTCGATACCACGCGCGGCGAGCCCGCCGCCGGGGTCGCGGTGACGCTCTGGTGCCTCGACGGCACAGCGCCCGTATCGCTGGGGACCCGCGAGACGGATGCAGATGGCCGCATCGGTGACTTGGGGGATGGTGCGCCGTCGGCTGGCAGTTACCGGCTGTCATTCGAGGTGGGCGCATACTATAAGAAGAAAGGGGCGACCTCGTTTCTCGAGAGAGTCACGATTGATTTTACCCTTAACGATCCCAACCGTCGCTATCACATCCCGTTGTTGATGTCGCCGTTCTCGTGCGCCAGCTATCGGGGCAGCTGAACCTCTTTGAGCATGCGGGACCGTTGCTGGAGCGGCTCCGTACTGAGGAGCCGTTCCCGAGTGGCGCCGCGCTGCTCGCGCGCGCGCGTGCGATCCTGAATGACCTGTCAGAGGCCGAGCAAATCGCTGTGATCAACGCGCATCCTCGGATCGGCGAGCGCCCGGACAAGGTGTCGGCGGCGTCGTTCACGGAGCAGGGCTATCACCATGACACGACGCCACCCGAGGTCTTCCTGCGACTTGCCAGTCTCAACGACGAGTACGAACAGAAGTTCGGATTTCGCTTCGTCGTCTTCGTGAATCGGCGACCCCAGGAGGCGATCGTGCCCCTGCTGGAGGCGCGGCTCCATGGCTCGCGCGACGATGAGCGGCGCACGGCGCTGCGAGAGATTCTGGCGATCGCCGAGGACCGTCTCAAGACTGGGGTGCGGTAGTGTTCGCTCTGATCAGGCTGATCCAATCCCTGTTCGGCGCGCTGCATTCCGAGGGCACGCCGGGACAGCTCGCCGCCGGGATCGTGCTGGGCTCATTTCTCGGACTGACGCCGCTCTTCAACCTTCACAACGCCCTCATCTTCGCGGCGCTCGTGCTGCTGAACATCTCCTTCGCGGGAGGCATGCTGGGCTGGGCGCTCTTTGTCCCGATCGGATTCCTGCTCGACCCGCTGTTCGACTGGATCGGGCACGGTCTGCTGCTCGCGCCGTCGCTGCGAGGACTCTGGACGTCACTCTACAACACGCCGATCGTCCCGCTGACCAACTTCAATAACACCGTAGTCCTCGGCAGCCTCGTCTTCGCGCTGCTCTTTTCGCTGCCGCTCTTCTTTGCCACGCGCCGGGCGGTGGCGCGCTATCGCGTGACCGTGGGCGAGCGCGTGCGGCAGTCGAAGTTCTATCGCGCGCTCACGGCGTCCAAGGTCTACAACGTCTACAAGATGTTCCGTCCGTGAAGATCAAGATCTTCCGCTGGCGCGCGGTCGGGCCATTGCTCCTGCTCCTTTTCATCGGGTGCGCGTTGTGGTGGCTGTTCGCCGACACGATCGCGCGGCGCGAGTCGCAGAAGGTCGGCACGCAGCTGCTGGGCGCCAAGGTCGAGATCCAGGATCTGCACCTCGATCTCAAGCGGGGCGACGTCACGATCCGCGGCCTCACGATCGCCAGCCCGCATGAGGCGTTCCAGAACCTGCTCCAGGCGGACGAGCTCGTCGCCGATATCGACATGATCCCGCTCGCGGAGAAGAAACTCGTCGTCGACCGCATCGTCGCCAAAGGGCTGCGCTTCGGCACGCCGCGCACAACCGACGGTCGAGTCGCCGCGAAGTCGGGCGAAGGCATCGCGGGGCGCGTGCTCGCCGAAACGCGCGAGTGGGCCAGCCAATTCCAGATCCCGGTGCTGCAGCTCGCCACCGGCAAGATCAGCATCGACTCGCTCGATCCGCGGCGGCTTTCCACGATCCCTGCCGCCGCAGCGCTGAGCGCGCGAGCCGACTCGTCGCGGCGCGCCTGGCAGGCGGCGTACGATTCGTTGCGCTTGGGTCCGACGCTCGATTCGGCGAGCGCCACGCTCGAGCAGCTCCGCCGCGCGCGCGCCACCGATCTCGCGACGATCAACGCGGCACGCCAGGCGATCGACCGGCTGAAGCGGGCGCGCGACCGCGTGGGCACGCTCGACCGTAACGTGCAGACCGGCGTTTCGCAGCTCCAGGCCGGTCTCGTCGGTTTGGACAGCGCTCGCCAACGAGACTACGCCTTCGCGCGGAGCCTGCTCAAATTCCCGAGCCTCGATGCGCCGGAGATCGGGGCGGCGTTGTTCGCGCCGGGCGCCATCAAGCCGTTCGAGCGCGTCCTCTACTACGCGCAGCTGGCGCGCCGCTACATGCCGCCCGGGCTGCTGCCGCGTGCCACGACCGGGCCGAGCCGCGCGCGCCGCGCAGGGGAAGACGTACGCTTCCCGAAAGAGCGCGCGTTGCCGGCCTTCCTGCTCCGCAGCGCCGAGCTGTCGTTCCTGCTGCATCCGACGTCCGACCAGCCGCAGCAATACGCCGGCCGGTTGACGGGCCTGACGAGCGAACCGGCGCTGTACGGCCGGCCCACGACCTTCCGGGCCGGCGGACCACAGCTCGCCGCCGGCGCACTGCTCGATCACCTGCGCGACATTCCGGTCGATACGGGGGGTGCGACGGTCGGTGGAATAACGCTGCCGGCGTTCCAAGTCCCGGGCGTGCCGTTACGGCTCGACCCGGGCGCGGCCACGACGCAGCTCGGCCTCACTCTGAACGGCGACACGATCCATGCGCGCTTCGCGATCCGCTCGACACACGCGCGGTGGATGCGCGATTCAGGATTCGCAAGCAGCACGATCGGCGATCTGATCTGGCAGGCCGTGTCCGGCATCTCGAATCTCGACGTCGAAGCGCGCCTCTCGGGTCCGCTGCACCATCCGGATCTCGCCGTGCGGTCGAATCTCGACCAGGCCGTCGCGTCGCGGCTGCGCGCGGTCCTCGGCGAGCAGGTCGCCGCGGCGGAAAAACAGATGCGCGACCGCGTCGACGCATTGATCAACGACAAGGTGGGCCCGGTGCGCGCGCGCGTGAACGAAGTGCAGACCCAGGGGCAGGCCCAGATCGCGCAGCAACGGGCTCGCGTGGATGATCTCCAGAAACAGCTCGAGCAGCGTTTGCGCGAACTCACGCGAATCCGGTTGCCGTGAAGCCCCTTCAAACGTTGCAGCACCCGACGGCGTCCTAGTACCGTGTCGGACGATCTCGTCGCCCGCGCCCAGGCCGGCGACCAGACCGCCTTTCGGGAGCTGTATCGCCACCACGCCGGCCGTGTCTACGCGCTGTGCCTCCGCCTCACCGGCGATGGGCGCGACGCCGAAGAGCGCACCCAGGACGTCTTCGTGCGGCTCTGGGACAAGCTGCGCTCGTTCCGGGGCGAGAGCGCGTTCAGCTCGTGGCTGCACCGGCTGGCCGTCAATGTGGTTCTGAACGAACGTCGCACGACGGGCAGGCGCGAGCGGCGCGTCATGCCGGCGGAGGATCCGGACGATGTTGTAGGGGCGCAGCATGCCGCGCCGCCGGCGGGACTGAGCATCGATCTCGAGCGAGCGATCGCGGAGCTGCCGGACGGAGCGCGGGAGGTATTCGTGCTGTATGACATCGAGGGCTACGGGCACGGCGAGATCGCGCAGCTCGCGGGCATAGCGGAAGGGACATCCAAGGCGCAGCTGTTTCGCGCGCGGCGACTGTTGCGGGAGAAGCTGGAGCGATGAACGAACGCGAGCTGCAAGACGCCGTCAACCGTCTGCCGAAGAGCATCGAGCCGCCACGCGATCTGTGGCCGGGAATCGAGGCTCGGCTGCGCCAGCCGCGGCGAGTGTGGTATTGGCTCCCGCTCGCGGCCGCGGCCGTGCTTGTCTTCCTGTTGCTCGCACGGGGCGAGCGCAGCGCCTGGGACGTCACGGCGCTCGCGGGCCGCCCCCTCATCGGCACCAGGCGGTTCGCGGCGTCGGGCCGGCTGCGCGTCGGCGACTGGTTGCAGACCGACGACTCCTCGCGCGCGCTCATCGCCGTCGGACGGATCGGGCAGGTGGAAGTGCGGCCGGACACGCGCCTACAGCTCGTCGTCGCCAAGGCGAACGAGCACCGCCTCGCGCTCGCGCGCGGCACGATCGACGCCAAGGTCGACGCGGTGCCGCGCCTCTTTTTCGTCGAGACGCCGGCCGGAACGGCCATTGACCTCGGCTGTGCCTATACGCTCGAGACCGATTCGCTTGGCAAAGGACTGTTGCATGTCACCGCGGGGGAAGTCGAGTTTCAGACCGGGTCTCGCTCGTCGCGCGTACCACTGGGCGCGTTGATGCAGATCCAACCCGCCACGGGACCCGGCGTTCCTTACGTCGAGGAGGCGCCGGCGCCGTTTGTGCGCGCGCTACTTGCGTTCGATCTCGAGCGGCGTGGCACGCGAGCCCGCGCGGTTCGCACCGTGCTCACGCTGGCGCGTCCACAGGATGCCATCTCGCTCTGGCACGTCCTCCAGCGCGTCGATCCGTCGCTGCGCGGTGTGGTGTACGACCGCCTCGCGGCGCTCGTGCCGCCGCCGCCGGGTGTCACGCGACGCGGCGCCCTCGCGCTCGAGTCGCGCGCGCTGGAAGGTTATTGGACGAAGATCCAGCGGATTCATTTCCGCATCATGGTGTTGCGTGGCGTGCGCGACATCGACCCTCGCACCGGCCTCGCCAAACCTTGACGCACGCTTGACGGCCTCCGGCCATGCTGCTACGTCGTCAATCGCGACGTTCAGTCCTCAACCCGGAGTCCGTTTCATGACGAACCGCCTGTATCCTCTCACGCTCGCGCTGCTTCTTGTTGGTGCCGCCTGCAAGGACACGCCGTTTGAACTCTCCCCACAGCGCGTGAGGGCCTCATCCGAAGTCTCGGTCATGACGCAGAATCTGTACGTGGGGGCGGATGTCGATCTCGTAATCCGCGCGCTCGGCACACCCGATCCCGGCGACGACTTCCCGGCGCTGCAATTCGCGATCGAAACTGTGGCCAAAACGGATTTCCCCGCGCGCGCACAAGCCATCGCCGCGGAAATCGCGCGCCGGCTGCCGGACGCCGTGGGACTGCAGGAGGTGTCGCGGATCAACATCGATCTGCGCCCGCTCGGCGCCCCGTTCGTGGTGGACCAGGACTTTCTGGCACTGATCCAGGCAGCGCTGGCCGACCGCGGGCTGCATTACCAGGTCGCGGCGACGTCAGACAACATCAACGTCAGCCTCGTGGGAGGCCTGGTCCATCTCGTGGATCATGACGCGCTGCTCGTCAATGTCGATCGCGTCAGCGTCAATGCGGCGAGCGGTCAGGACTTCTCCGTGAACCTCGGTCAGGTTGCTCAAGGCGTCGTGCTGATTCGGGGTTGGGTGTTTGCCCGCACGACGATCGATGGCCGAGCCGTCACGTTCGCCAGCGCGCACACCGAAGCGAACCTCGCGGGTGCGCCGCCGGGATTGCTCGAGCAGATTCGCGCCGCCCAGGTCGGCGAAATGGTGGCGACGCTCGGCGCCGGGGAGCCGATCGTGCTGATGGGTGACTTGAACGACACCCCAGGCTCGCCGATGTATGGCGTCCTGGCGGGCGCCGGCTTCACGGACACGTGGACCGCGACGCGTCCTGGAGCCGGTGCCGCAGGCTTGACCTGTTGCCACGTCGCTGACCTGTCGGACCAGCTCGCCACCTTCGATCAGCGCATCGACTACGTCTGGACGCGCGGGTTCGCGCGGGACGACGGCAAGATCCAGGGCAGCATCGATCGCTTCGGCGATGTGCCGGCGGATCGGCTACCTGGGCCCTCGTACCCAATCTGGCCGTCGGATCACGCGGGGCTGGTGGCGTCGCTGCGCTAACTAACTCACTTTCCCAATCGGCAGGCGGCGAATTCGCTTCCCAGTCGCCGCAAAGATGGCGTTGCACACCGCGGGGGCGATGGGCGGAGTCCCGGGCTCGCCCACGCCTCCCGGCGCGTCGTTGCTCGGCACGATGTACACCTCCACGACCGGCATCTCGTCGAGATGCAGCATGTCGTAGTCGTCGAAGTTGCTCTGGACGACGCGCCCGCCCTCGATCGTGATCTCGCCCTTCAGCGCGGCCGTGAGACCGTACACGATGCCGCTCTGCATCTGCGCTTCGATCGTGCTCGGATTCACGTGCATGCCGCAATCGATCGCGCAGACCACGCGATGCACGCGCACGTCTCCCGCGGGTGAGACGGACACCTCCGCGACCTGCGCTGCATACGACTCGAACGATTTGTACACGGCGATGCCGCGCGCGCGTCCCGCGGGCGGCGGCGTGCCCCACCCGGCCTTCGTCGCCGCGAGCTCTAGCACGCCGCGGTGCCGGGGCGCGTTACTCAGCAGCGCGCGGCGGTACTCGTAGGGGTCTTGCTTCGCGGCGGCCGCCAGCTCGTCGATGAAGCCTTCGACCGCCATAGAGTTGAAGGAGTTGTTCACCGATCGCCAGAAGCCGACTGGAATGCCCGTGTCGGTGAGATGGTAATCGACGTGCACGTTCGGCACGGCGTACGGCATGCCGACCCCACCCTCGACGGCTTCGCCGTCGATGCCGTTCTGAATGGAGTTGGGGAACAGACGCGCCATGATGGACGGCGCGACGATGCGGTGCGTCCAGGCGACCGGCTTGCCCGAGGCATCGAGGCCGGCGCGGAGCACGTGATAGTTGGCGGGCCGGTATTGCGCATGTTGGATGTCGTCCTCGCGCGACCAGATCACCTTGACCGGTGCCCCAACGGCCTTGGATGTCTCGAGCGCTTCCATGATGAAATCGAGCTCGAACCGCCGGCCGAAGCCGCCACCCAGGTACGTCGTGTGCACCGCGACCTTTTCCGGCGGTACGCCGCCGATCCTGGCGCCCGCCATCTGCGCCCCCGTCTGGAACTGGGTCGGCGCCCAGATGTCCACGGCATCGGCGCGCACGTGCGCCGTGCAATTCATCGGCTCCATCGTGGCATGCGCGAGGAACGGCATCTCGTAGACTGCCTCGACGCGCTGGGTTGCGCCGGCGAGCGCTGCGACGGCGTCGCCGTCGTGCCGCGCGACGGCACCATCCTGCCCAGCGCGCTGGGCGAAGAGTTGCGTGATGCTCGCGCTCGAAACCTGAGCGACCGGCCCATCGTCCCACGTCACGTTGAGCGCTTCGCGGCCCAGCTTGGCCGGCCAGTATCCGTCGCCCACGACGGCGACGCCGCTCGAGATCTGCACGACGTTCCGTACGCCTTGGACCGCCTTCGCCCGGCCCGCGTCGAATCCCTTCACCTTGCCGCCGAACACGGGACTGCGGACCACCACGGCCGTCAACATCCCCGGCAGCCGCACGTCGATCCCGAACTGGGCGGTGCCGTTGACCTTGAACTTCGTGTCGATGCGTTTCGTCGGCTTGCCGGCGAGGCGCCAGGTCTTGGGAGCCTTGAGCTGGACGTCGGCGGGCACCGGCATCGCTGCCGCCCGCGCGGCGAGCGCGCCGTAGCGCAAGCGCCGGCCGGTCGCTTGGTGGATGATGGTGTTGTTCTCCGCCCGGCAGCTCGACGGCTCGACGCCCCACTGGGCCGCCGCCGTAGCGATCAGGACCGTGCGTGCCCGGGCGCCGGCCTCGCGCAGCGGCTTCCAGGCCGCCCGCACGCTCGAGCTGCCGCCCGTGCCTTGCAGGCCGAAGAGCGGATTGATGTAAGCCTTGTCGGCCGGGGCGAATTCGAACCGGACCTTCGTCCAGTCGGCTTCGAGCTCCTCGGCCAGCAACATCGGAAGTGCCGTGGTAACGCCCTGGCCCATTTCCGAGCGGTCCACGATCACCAGCACGCTGTCGTCGGTGCCGATGCGCAGCCACGCGTTCGGGGCGAACGGCGCAACGCCGCGCCGGGTGGGAATCTTGAACCCGATCACCAGGCCGGCGCCGACGCTGCCGGCCACCTGGAGAAACCCGCGCCGTTCCATCAGGCCTCCTTCGCCGCGCGATGAATCGCGGCCCGGATGCGCTGGTAGGTGCCGCAGCGGCAGATGTTGCTCATCGCCGCGTCGATTGCTGCGTCACCGGGATCTGGCGAGCGGGCGAGCAATGCGGCGGCGGCCATGATCTGGCCCGACTGGCAGTAGCCGCATTGGGGGACGTCCTCGGCGATCCACGCCTTCTGCACACGGTGCGTGGAGTCGGGGCTCAGGCCTTCGATCGTGGTGACGCGCTGCGTGCCGACCGAGGACACCGGCACCATACAGGAACGGGTTGGTTCACCGTTGAGATGCACGGTGCACGCACCGCATTGCGCGATACCGCAACCGAATTTCGTGCCCGTGAGTCCGAGATTGTCGCGCAGTACCCAGAGCAGCGGCGTATCGGCCGCCACAGTGACCATGCGGCGGCGCCCATTCACCAGCAGAGTATAGGAAGGCATCGCTAACTCACTTTCCCAATTGGTAGTTTCCGGATCCGCTTCCCCGTCGCCGCAAAGATCGCATTACAGACCGCGGGCGCTGTCGGTGGAACGGAAGGCTCGCCGATCCCCCCCAATGCGTCGGTGCTAGGAACGATGTGCACCTCGACGACCGGCATCTCCGGCATCCGCAGGACCGGGTAATCATTGAAGTTGCTCTGCTTCACCCGACCGTTCTCGATTGTGATTTCTCCGTACAGTGCGGCCGATAGCCCGAATACGACGCCACCCTGCATTTGCGCCTCGAGCGTATCGGGATTTACGACGGGGCCGCAGTCGACGGCGCACACCACCCGATGCACTCGCACCGTTCCATCCGGCGCCACCGAAACCTCGGCGACTTCGGCGCAGACCGTTGGCTCCCACTCGGCGATTGCGATCCCGCGTCCGTGACCGGCGGGAAGTGGTGTGCCCCAGCCCGCTTTTGTCGCCGCAAGCTCCAGGGTGCGGAGATGGCGCGGCTTTGCTTGTAAGAGCTCGCGGCGCAGCTCGTACGGATCGCGACCCGCCGCGGCCGCGACTTCGTCCATGAAGCACTCGACGACGAACGCGTTCTGCGAGGCGCCCACCGAACGCCAGAACCCGAGCGGGATCCCCGACAAGTCAGCGGGGACCTGATCCACGAAGAGGTTCGGGAATGCGTAGGGAACGTCCGCTGCGCCGTCGATCAGCGTTGCATCGATGCCATTTTGCAGCGGGCCGAACTTGAGCAGGATCGGCGGGGCGACGATGTGATGCATCCACGCAATCGGCTTGTTCTGTGCGTCGAACCCGGCGGCGAGCCGGTTGTATGTCGCCGGCCGATAGAATCCGTGCTTGGTGTCGTCCTCGCGCGACCAGATCACCTTGACCGGCGCGCCCGCCGCTTTCGACAACCGCACCGCTTCGGCAACGAAGTCGGATTCAAGACGCCGCCCGAAGCCGCCCCCCAACAGGGTTGTGTGGATGCGGACTTTTTCCTTCGGTAAACCCGCGGCTTCTGCGGCGACCTCCTGAGCGCGCGTTTGGTTCTGCGTCGGCGCCCACACGTCGCAGGCGTCGGCGCGCACGTGCGCCGTGCAGTTCATCGGCTCCATCGTCGCGTGATGCAGGAACGGGACCTCGTAGACCGCGTCAATCTTCTTCGCCGCTCCGGTGAGCGCGGCGGCTGCATCTCCGACCGTTTTCGCAGTCACTCCCGCTCCCCCAGCGAGCGCGGCGAGTTTGCTTGGGATATCGCCGAGTGCAACGTTGGGTCCCTCGTCCCAGGTGATCTGCAGCGCCTGGCGGCCCTGGACGGCCTGCCAGTACGTGTCGGCGATGACGGCCACACCGCTTTCGTTGCCGACGCCCCACGCGCCTCTCGTCCCGGTCCACGGCGTGCCGTCGATCTGCACGACCTGGCGCACGCCGGGCAGCGCCTTCGCGCGTGTCTCATCGAAGGTTTTCACTTTGCCGCCGAAGACCGGCGCGCGCTCGATGCTGGCGACGAGCATCCCCGGCATGCGGACGTCGATGCCGAATTGCGCGGTGCCGTTGACCTTGGATGGCGTATCCAGACGGTGCGTGGGCTTGCCGAGCAGGCGAAAGTCCTTCGGATCCTTGAGTGGCGGGTTCTCCGGGACGGGCAGCGATGCGGCCTTTTGCGCCAGCGCGCCGTAGGTCAATCGATGGCTGGCGTGGGTCACGGCGCCGTTCTGTGTGCTGCAGGCCGCGGCCTCGACGCCCCAGGTCTGCGCGGCCGCGGTGACGAGCATTGTGCGCGCGGTCGCGCCCGCTTTGCGCAGGATGTCCCACGAGGTGCGCACGCTCGTGCTGCCGCCGGTTGACATGCGGCGCGACCAGCCGGCCGGATTATCCGGCACCGGGCCGAGCTTCACTTTGGTCCAATCGGCGTCCAGCTCTTCGGCGATCAGCATCGCGAGGGCGGTGTGGTTTCCCTCGCCCATTTCCGACTTGTCGATCGTGAGCGTGACGACACCGTCCGTACCGACCTGGAGCCACGCGTTGGGCGCGAACGGAACGACGCCACGGCGGTCGGGAATCCGAAAGCCGATGACCAGGCCGGCGCCGATCGAGCCCGCCACTTGGAGAAAGTCGCGGCGTTCCATCAGGCCTCCTTGGCCGCACGATGGATCGCGGCCCGGATGCGCTGGTACGTCCCGCAGCGGCAGATGTTGCTCATCGCGGCATCGTTCACGAGCGCACCGCGTCGCCGCCCAGGTGCACGGTGCAGCCACCGCACTGCGCGATGCCGCAACCGAATTTCGTCCCCGTCATTCCAAGATTGTCGCGCAGGACCCAGAGCAGCGGCGTGTTCGCGGCGACGTCGACGGTCCGGCGCCGGCCGTTCACCAGGAGGGTGTACGAGGGCATAGGCAGGGCCTGGGTAAGGGTGGTGACTCAAACGTGGCGGAGAAACCGAGAAGTGGCTAGTTAGGGTGTTCCATGACGAACTACGCTCGTCGCCTCGGCCTGTTCTCCGGTATGATGGCCGTCGTTGGTGGGATCATCGGGGGCGGGATTTTCCGCACGCCCGCGACCGTCGCTGAACGACTCGGCACGCCGGGGAGAGTCCTGTTCGCGTGGGTGCTCGGCGGCGCCGTCGCGCTCATTGGCGCGTTTTGCTGGGGCGAGCTGGGCCAGCGGCGCCCCCGGGCAGGGGGCGGGTACGTTTATCTGCGCGAGACCTTCGGTCCGCTGTCGGCATTTCTGTACGGGTGGACACTGGTGCTCATCATCGCCACAGGCGCGATTGCCGCGGTGGCGGTGACGTTCGCGGATTACACCCTGGCGCTCGTCGGGCTGCCGCATCGCTTCTCGGTGCCTTTGGCCGTGGCTGCGATCGTCCTTCTTGCGGCCATCAACTACGTCGGTGTCCGGCCTGCCGCAATCACGCAAAACATCTTCACAGTCCTGAAACTGACGGCTCTCGCAGCGCTCATAGCCGCGGGACTCGTACTTGCTGCGCCGTCGCTTCCGACCGTCGGGCCGTCCGGCCGTCCGGCGGCCGGTCTGGGTGCTGCACTGGTCCCAATCCTTTTCACCTACGGCGGCTGGCAACAGACCAACTTCATCGCCGAAGAGATCATCGAGCCGGAGCGCAACCTCCCGCGCGCCCTGGTCCTCGGCGTGACGATCGTCGTCGCGGTGTACCTCCTGACGAACCTCGCCTATCTCCGTGTCCTCGGGCACGCGGGGTTGGCCGCGAGCACCGCGCCCGCGGCCGACACGATGCGGAGGGTCTTGGGTCCAGCCGGCGGCAAGATCATCGCGGCCGGGATCGCGCTGTCCACCTTCGGCTTTCTGAATCTCGTGATTCTCGTGACGCCGCGCGTGCTGCAGGCCATGGCCGCCGACGGCGTGTTCTTCCGTCGCTTCGCCATCCTGCATCCTGCCTACCAGACGCCCACCGCTGCTATTGTTGCGCTCGCAACGTTCGCAGTTTTGCTGACGCTGACGGGGACGTTCGGGCAGCTGGTGGATTACGTGACGTTTGGGGATTGGATTTTCTTTGGATTGACCGCGGCCGCGCTGTTTGTGTATCGACGTATGGAGCAAAGAGCACGGAGCAGGGAGCAGACCGCTCCGAGCTCCGTGCTCCGTGCTCCTTTTCGTGTACCGGGTTATCCGGTCACGCCGATACTCTTTGTGGCCGCCGCAGCCTTCGTAGTTTACAGCGCAATAGTGTCCAATCCCCGCAACGCAGCGATTGGCGCCGGGCTGATCGGACTCGGAATCCCCGCGTTTCTTTATTGGCGGAGCCGCCCATGACTCGGACTTCGTTATTCATTGCATGCCTGGCGATGGCGCTGTCACGCCCCGTTTGGGCCCAACACGAGCACGGTCGGTCCGCCGAGCAGCTGGGGCGCGTCGTGTTTCCCATTTCGTGCAATCCCGAGGCACAGCAGCGCTTCAGCCGCGCGATGGCATTGCTCCACTCGTTCTGGTGGGAGCAAGGGCAGGCGGCGTTTCAGGCCGTCGCAGATGCCGATTCGACGTGCGCGATGGCGTACTGGGGCATGGCGCTCAACGCCTGGGGCAATCCGTTTGCGGGAGGTCCCGGCGGCAACGCGGGGAAGGGGGATCCCCTGCGCCGCGGCGCGGCGGCGGCCGAGCGGGCGTCGGCGCTGAGCGCGCGCACGGCACGCGAGCGCGGATTCATCGCGGCGAGCGCCGCGCTGTATCGTGGCTTCGATTCGATTCCCAATGCGCGGCGGCTGCAGGCGTACTCCGACACACTGGCGCGCGTCTATCGCGACTTCCCTACCGATACCGAAGTCGCGATCTACTACGCGCTCTCGCTGGTAGAGACGGCGTCCAAGACCGACACGACATTCGCGCGCCAAAAGCAGGCCGCGGCAATCCTGAACCCGCTGTTCAAGCGGTTCCCGGCGCACCCGGGCCTCGCGCACTACATCATCCACGCCAACGACTCGCCGCGCCTCGCGCCCCTCGGCCTCGACGCCGCGCGCCGGTATGCGGAGATCGCGCCGTCGGCACCGCACGCGCAGCACATGCCCTCGCACATCTTTGTCCGCCTCGGCCTGTGGGACGAGACGATCGCCGCCAACACGCGCGCCTTCGAGGCGGGCCTCGAGGACGAGCGCGCGCATAACGAGCCCGTCGCGCCCGAGCGGCTGCACGCGCTCGACTACATGGTCTACGCGTTCCTGCAGGAAGGACGCGATCGTGCCGCGCGCAGCACGATCGACACGGCGCGGAGACTCGTCACGACCGCAACGCCCGACATGCTGATCGCGAACTACAATCGCGCCGCCATGGAGGCGCGTCTGCCGCTCGAGCGGAGCGACTGGGCCGCGGCCGCGCGCCTCCCGGTGCGCGCCGTAGAGCTGACGATTGGCGCGGCCCTGGACCACTTCGCGCGGGGGATCGGGGCGGCTCGGCTTGGCGATACGGCGCAATCGAGGCTGGAGATCGCCGCGCTCGCGGCAATCGAAGCCGACATGACGCGGCGTGGCGACACGGAGTGGGCGCGGGTCGTTGCGATCAAACGGCAGACGGTGACGGCGTGGGCGGAGCTCGCGGCCGGCGACACCGCCCAGGCGCTCCGCGAAGCAAAAGCGGCGGCCGATCTGGAGGACGTGACGGAGAAACAGCCGGTCACCCCGGCTGAGCTGTTGCCGGCGCGCGAGCTGGAGGCCGACATGCTGCTCGCGACGGGTCGATATGCCCAAGCGCGCGCCGCGTACGAGACGACGCTGACGCGCGAACCGAGACGCGCGCGGAGCCTCTTCGGGTCGGCGCGCGCTGCCGAGCTGGCAGGCGACACCGCCGGTGCGCGGCGCCGCTACGACGAATATCTGGCGCAGATGGGGTCTGGCGACGGCGATCGTGCGGAGATTGCGCAGGCGCGAGCGGCGCTCCGCTAGGCTGACGTCAGTGGATGCGCCGGTATTCCACGATCAGGATTTGTGAGCCCGGCGGCGATTCGAATTCAATCGGCCGTTCTCCTGAACCCAGCTGATAACCGATCGTGAGCTGTTCGTCGGAGAGCTCGAAGATCGCGGGAATCGTGCGCCCCGCGTTCGGGCCTGATTGTCCGCGGATGTCCATTTTGGCCGGTGACTTCGTCGACAGCACCACGTAAGTGCCTTTGTCGCCGGCGAACTCGTGCGTGCTGTCGGTCAACTGCAGCGTCGCGCCGGCGAAATTCGCAACGGGAAAGTCCTTGCCGGCCAGCTCGGCGCTGACGGGCTTCCAGTTTCCGGCGAGCGCGGGTCCACCGGACCGCATGCAGCCCGCGAGAGAGAGCGTCAGCAATCCAAGTCGCCATGGTTGTCGCCGTTGGATCACGGCGTCACCGCAACCCGCTCTCCTCGATATGCGAGCCGACCCGTGGCAATCACCAGCAGGAGTATCACGCCGCCGCCGCATGCGGCTGCGTAGAACAGCATGAGCGGCAGCCGCTGCGCGCGCACTCGGTCCCAGTTGTTGAATCGCAGTCCGATCTCCTGAGTTGTGAGCAAATGCGACGCCGCGCCGTCAGTGATCGACACCTGTTTTTGCTCGAGTAGGGTTTCGAGCGGCCGACTTTCCGCGAAGATCTGCACGCGGTCCCTGCTCTCCGTCAGCGAAAGGGCGTTGGCCGGCGGCGTCCACCAGATATCGGAGCGCCTAGCGAGCTCGCTGTAGAGGGCAACGACCGGGATGAGCAGCAGACTGACAGTGAGAAGCGAGTAGAAGACTCGCAGACGAGGTGGCATCGAGGCCCCCAGTGTCAAATGTTCGCTGCGCGAGCCCGCCGCCAGCGGATCCACACAACGGTGACGAGTAGCAACGGCTCGTCGTCATTCAGCTCTGCCACTTCTCGAATGGTCGATCGGCGAGTGGCTCCGATCCAAACCGCAGGACATGGCCGTCGAGATCTTCCACGTGCATCTCGAGGGCCCAGAGATAATTGCGCGGCGGGTGCCGAACTCTCGCGCCGCTCGCGCGATATTCGTCATAGAGCGCCTGCGCGTCTTCGACGCCGACCCACGCCCACGTCCCGCCACAACCTTGGTCGCCCCGACACAGGTAGATGCTCGCGGAATCGCGATTGACTGGGGTAAAGTCATCGGACCCCCAGTCCGCATTCTCAAACCCGAGCACCTCGACGTAATACCGGACACTCGCTTTCATATTCGCGACGCGCAGAATGGGTGACGCACCTTCGAATCGAGTCTTCGCGATTTATGCCTCCCCCAGCCTCGCCCCCACACGAATCATGTGACCATCCGGATGCCGGATGTGACATTCATGCACGTTCCAGGGCATATCGGTTGGCGGCCACGGCGCCACGACGCCGACTTTCACGGCGAGCTTGTACATCGCGTCGACCTCGGCTGGTGAACGCTGCCACCAACTCATCCAGGTGCTGCCGGCCTGATTGTCCCACGGCTCGCGCGACATCGGGCCGCCACGCGCGCCCTGGCAGCCCTGACAGAGGAAGATTTCGGAGTGGCCCGAGAGCACAGCGCCAAAGGTTGGCGGATCCCCGTGCTCCCAATGTTTCTGCCATCCGAGCTGCTCGAACCACGCAAAACTTTCCTCGAGGCTCGAGACGTTCAGAATCGGTGTCACATCTTGGACGATCACACCAGGAAGACTACTGCAGAGATCGTGACCCTCAAGGTGCCGTGATGTTCACGCGCAAGGTCTCCGGCGGGGCGGGCGGTACCCGCAGCCTGACGCCAGTTGTGTCGGTGAACAGCGCATCTGAGTAGGCGACGCGCAGGCAAGCGGAGGCGAGAGACTGCGTCGGCTCCACCGGGATTTGGTACACGCCGTTGGAGTCGGTGCGGGCCAGTGAAGGTGATGGAAGGAGGAGCACTTCATTTCCGGAACAGCTGTCGCGATGTGCGGTGAGGCGTACGAAGACTCCCGCAAGTGGATTCGCGCTGGCGCGGACCAGACCAATCACGACGAGCGTCGGGCGCAGCGCGCGCAGCGCGCACGCCGCGGCAGGGCCGCACCCTGGATCGGGGAACTGCTCGCAGGCCAAAACCGCGAGCAGTGCGACGGCAGCAACACTCGGGCGAATCATGCGCGAAGTCTCCTCACCTCTGTACTACCCGCTGCTGCGTGCCCGGCGTCACAGAGTGTTATCGCGCTGGAATCCCTAAGCCGCGAGCCATCCCCGTCGCGGCCAGCACCATGAGCACGACGAGCACCCCCTCACCAAGCTGATTCGCGCAAACGTCCGTGCATGCTGCGTGACCGGTGTACAGAACGCGACGCCACTGAATGAACACGATTATGGGACGCAGCTCGAGCACCAGGATGGCGATCAGCAGGCCCATCTTGGCCCAGAAGAAGTGGTTGCTGAGGTAGTAGGAGCTGCCCTTCTCGAATCCGCCGAACGCCCGGATCAGGCCCGTGGCGATCCACAGCAGCGCCGCAATACCCCAGCAGGTGTCGGCATAGAGCACTCGACGTATTTCAGTCGCGTCGAGCGTGCCTTGCAGCGCCCGCCCGCGCGCCCAGACTGCCCCCAGCCCGATGCCGAGCGCCAACAGGTGCACTGCCGGCCAACAGCCATCGCAGGGTCAGTGACGCGTCCTCAGGCCTGCGCTTCGGGCTCGAGATACTCCTCGCGATACATGCGAATCACTTCGAAGAAGTAGCTCAGGCCGAGCGGACCGATGAGCAGGCCCAGCAGCCCGAATTGCGCGACGCCGCCGATCGCGCCGATCAGCGTGATGAGGGGGTGCACCTCGGAGAAGCGGCGATAGATCAGCGGTCGAATGAAGTTGTCCACGCTCCCGACTACGACCACGCCCCAAATCACGAGCAGGATGGCCGCGGGCGCTCGGCCCTGCATATAGAGCACGATCGCCGCTGGACCCCAGATCATGCCGGACCCTACGACGGGAAGAATCGCGAACGCCATCGTGACGACGCCCCAAAACAGGGCGTTGGGGAGACCGGCGACGCCGAACGCCAGACCGAGCAGCAGGCCCTGGATCGCGGCGACGGCGCCCGTTCCGATCACCGTGGAGACGGTGACGTCCTTGAAGCGCTTGCCGAGCTTTTCCGTGTTCTCTTTTGAGAAAGGAATGTAGGGGCGGGCATCGAGCCACACATCGCCCGGATGCTTCAAGACGTAGTAGAGACCAAAAAACGCAATCGACAGGTTCAGCGCGAGCCGTGTCGCGGTGCCGACGAGGCCGAACGCGCTCGACCCGATGGCCGCCACGATGCGGCCGCCCGCCTCGGCGATGCGCGGGCCGATGGGAATGCCGCGTATCTGCAACGTGGAGAAGCGCTCGATGATGGGACTCTGCAACACGCTCCCCGCGATCTGCTGCGCCTGGCCGATCAGGAGTCCCGCGATCAACATCCCGGGTACGACGAGGAGCACTAGGCCGAGCAGTGTGACGACCAGGGCTGCGGCGCCCGACGGCATCCGGCGCTTCACCAGCCACGTGTACAAGGGTGCGAACAGCACGGCGAGAACCGGGATGCCAATGATCCCTGTGGCATAATCCCACACGGACCACAGCAGCACCGCGCCCAACGCAAAAACGATGAACGCGGCGCGCTGATGCTTGGTATCGAGAAACGCTACGTCTCTAGCGACTGCTTCGCTCCACGCGGAGGACCCGGGTCAACGTCTTCCCGTCCACTGTAATAGTGACCAGATAGTCGCCTGTCGAGACCACGTTCGGGGCGCCCCCAAATCCGCCAAAGCCCCCCCCCCCGCCGGCGGGCGCGCGGCCGAACGCCTGGGCCACGAAGCCGAGCGCTCCAAAGCCACCACCGCCGCCACCGCCGCCTCCCTGACCAGGTTTGCGGAGCAGGTTGCCGAGCGTCGTCAGGAACGTCGCGTCGGGCGGTGCGTCGCCGGATTCGCCGCCGCTTTCGCTGCCGGCGGCCGGCAGCGCGGCGCCAGCAGACGCGGCGCGCGGCGTCGTCTCACCGGGACGCTCGTTGAACCGCCCTGCGGCGTTGAACGGCGATCCGCCGCCACCTCCGCCGCCGCCGCCGCCACCACCACCGCCGCCAAATCCAAAGCGCTGCGCCAAGCCCTGAAGGTCACCGGCCAGCAGCGCGGTCTTGATCGGCTCGAGCTGCTGCGTGTTGGTGCCCCCCCCCGCCTTGGCGAGCGAATCGAAGACGACGTTGATGCGCATGACGAGCCACGCGCTATCACGCTTCTGCGATGGCGAGAGCGCGACGGGCGGCGGCGTCTTGCCCTGGAAATTCCACACGACGCGGTGTAGCCCGGGGCCCGCGGGGCCCTGAACTGTGCGCACCGTGTCGCCGCGCACGTCGCGGATCACGATCTGCGTCCGCGCCCGGCGATCGGTGCTGCCGGTCGCGAGGCGATACGCGATCTCCGCCCCGTACTGCGGGCTCGACGCGCGAAAGGCCTTCTGTCCGGAATTCCCGCCGCCGAGCGGCGGCTGGCCGTACTGATAGGCCGTCGTCGGCTGGAAGAGATAGGCGCCGGCCGCGATCGCGCTGTCGTTGAGCTGCTCGAGCGGCGCGATGTTCACGATCCACAGCGCGCGCCCGTGCGTCGCCGCGATGAGGTCGCGGTCGCGCGGATGAATGCGGAGATCGTGCACCGGCACCGTAGGCAAACCGCTCATGAAGCGCTGCCACGACCCGCCGCGATTGAACGACACGTACAGGCCGACGTCCGTTCCCACGAACAGCAGGTCGCGGTTGGCGACGTCCTCGCGGATCACGTGGACGTAGCCCGGCCCGTCGTCTCCCTTCGGCAGATTGTTCGCGATCGAGCGGAACGACTTGCCGAAGTCGGTCGTGACGAACACGTACGGCGCGTAGTCGCCGTTGCGGTGATTGTCGAACGTGACGTAGAACGTCGTCGAGTCGAAGCGCGACGGCTCGATGCGGCTGACGTAGGTGCCCGCGGGGACGCCGGGGAACCGCCCCGTGATGTTGTCCCACGTGCCGCCGTCGTTCTTCGTGACCCAGACGTTGCCGTCGTCCGTGCCGGCATACAGGATGCCCGGCCGGAGCGGCGACTCCGCCAGCGACACGATCGTGCAATACGTCTCGGCGCCGGTCACGTCGGGTGTGACACCGCCCGTCGTGCGCGTGCTGACCCGGATCCTCATCGAATCCCTGGTCGTCAGATCGGGCGAGATCGGGTAGAGGTCTTCACCGCGGCGCGTCGACTTCATCACCTTGCTCGCGCCGGCGTAGAAGATCTCGGGATTGTGCGCGGAGATCAGGAACGGCGTGTTCCAGTTCCAGCGGAGATCGATCTCGGCCGAGTCGGTCTTCTGACGGGCGCGCAGATCGGCGAGGTGGCGTGCCTGCGCGCCGGTCGCCGGCCTGGTTGTGTCGGGGCGCTCGATCACGATCGAGTCCTCGAACATCTGGTAGCGCGGCCGCCAGTTCGGCTTCTGGAGGTTGGTGCGCTCGCCGGTCGCGAAATTCAGGCGCGACATGTTCCCGCCCTGCGACTCGACGTAGATCGTGTTCGGATCGGTGGGATCCTGCGCGGTATAGAAGCCGTCGCCGCCGCCCACCGTCGTCCAATCGGCGTTGGTCAGCTCACCCTGGCGCCGGCGCGAGGGCCCGCACCACGAGCCGTTGTCCTGATAGCCGGCGCAGACGCTGTACGGGAATGCCAGGTCGTAGCTGACGATGTAGGGCTGCCCGATCGCGAACGTGTTCAGGAAGTCCCAGTTGCCGCCCTTGTCCCAGGTCTGCGCGATCCCGCCGTCGTTGCCGACGACGATGTGATTGGGATCGTTCGGATCGATCCACATCGCGTGATGGTCGACGTGAATGCCGACGGTCGCGTTGCCGATCGTCTTGCCGCCGTCACTGGAGTAATTCAGCGGGGTCGAGGAGAAGTAGACGCGGTTGGCGTCCTTCGGATCGACGCGCACCTGAGAGTAATAGAAGGGGCGCACGTCGTTGCCGTTCATCTTTTCCCAGGTGGATCCAGCATCACTGGACCGGTACAGTCCGGAAGGCCGAGTCTGCGCGGCCTTGCCGGCACCGCCCTGAGAATTGGCATTCGTGTCGGCCTCGAGCATCAAGTAGACGACTTTCGGATCCGAGGCTGCGATCGCGATCCCGATGCGACCTTTGGTGGTGGTGGGAAGACCGCCGCCTTTGACTTCAGTCCACGTCTTGCCGCCATCGGTCGTCTTCCATAACGCGCTGCCGGGTCCGCCACTATTCAGGAAGTAGGGCCCGCGCACGCGCTGCCAGCTGGCCGCGAAGAGCACTTCGGGATTCGACGGATCGATCGCGACGTCGATGAAGCCCGCCTGCGGCGAAATGAATTTCACGAGCTGCCAGGTCTGGCCGCCGTCGGTCGTCTTGTAGAGCCCGCGCTCCGGATTCGCCGACCACGGCTGACCGAGCGCCGCGACGTAGACGATGTTGGGATTCGTCGGGTGCACGACGATGCGGCCGATGGCGCCCGACTTCTCCAATCCGACGCGCTTCCACGACAGGCCGCCGTCGGTCGACTTGAAGATGCCGCACCCCGGCGAGATCGTGTTGCGCGAATCCTCTTCGCCGGTGCCGGCCCACACCTGCGTCGTGTCGGACGGAGCGATCGCCAGCTCACCCATCGACACGCATTTCTCGTTGTCGAAAACCGGCCGGAACGTCGTGCCGGCGTTGGTCGTCTTCCAGATTCCACCAGCCGCGGCCGCGACGAAGAACGTGCGCGACGGGCTCGGAATCCCCGCGACGCTCGACACGCGGCCGCCCATATTCGCGGGGCCGATGTTGCGCCAGCGGAATCCCGCGAGCAGCGTCGAGTCGAGCGTGATGCCGCCGGCGGACGCCCGATTCTGCATCCCCGTCGTCACGGTGACGTTGCTCGGCGCGGGACGTTGGGGGCGGGGAAGCTGTCGCGCTCGCGCGGTGTCAGCGGACGATGGGGCAGGTTGGGGAGCCGGAGGCGGTGCGGGAGGATTCTGAGCCAGAACTGGTGCGGCGATCACGAGGACGGCGGCAGCCGCCCACAGGCGCTGGAACATGACGGCCCTCAATCGATAAATGGTGAGTGGTGGAACCTTGCAGCGAATGGACTACGAATGGAAGGCTTGCGTCGTTGAATCCCGACAATTAAACTCGGCTTTCCTCCAACCCACTCGATAGGGCAATGCATCGACGTCTTCTCCGAATTGTCGGCCTGCTCGGTGTCCTTGGAATCGTCACTCATCCACTCTCAGCGCAGGAACGCTTCGATATCGCGGTCTATCCCTACGCCACCGCCCATCGCGGCGAATGGGAGCTCGAAGGCCACCTCAACTATTCCAGTCGTGGCACGAACCGGTTCGATGGGACGGTCGCGCCGACCCAGGGGCAGTGGCGCCTGACTGCCGAGGTGAGCCGCGGGATGACGGATCACTGGGAGATGACGGCCTACCTCCTCGGCGCGCAGACGCCTGGATTGGGGCTCGATTATGCAGGTTGGCGCCTGCGATCTCGCGTCCGCGCACCTGAAGCGTGGCGCCTGCCCGTCGGCCTTGGCTTCAGCGCCGAGTACGAGACGGCGCGGCCGGCATTCAGCGAGAGCGCACGAACCCTCGAGCTGACCCCGATCGTCGAGCGCCGCTTCGGACGGGTCCAACTGCTTGCCAATCCGACGCTGGAGCGCGATCTCGCCGGTCCCGAGCACGAATGGGAGTTCGAACCTCGCGCGCGCGCGGGCGTGGACGTCAGCAAGAGTCTGACGCTGGGATTCGAGTATTACGGCGTGTTTGAGTCGGCCCTGCAGAAGCACCAGTACTATCCGACCGCGGATCTCCGGTTTGGCGATGACATGACACTGCACCTTGGCGTCGGCTTCGGCGGCACCTCCGCCGGTGACCGTTTGGTCTTCAAAACGCGGTTCGAGATGCCGTTGGGCGGCGAAAGGCGGTAGCGGTGTAGGGGCGCAGCATGCTGCGCCCCTACATAAAGGGACATTTCGGGACTTCGTCCGTCCCAGCATCTGGGTGATGCCTGTCACGCTGTGCGTTTCCAATCCATCTACATTTGCCGTCGGCACTCAAGTCGTCCCAGGACGGGACCCGCCCACCCGCCCCTCACTGCTGCACCCTGGTGCCGCACTCGCTTCTCCTGAGGGATCGGGTCTATGGCCTGGAACATCTTCGGTCGCGAAACGACCGCCGAGCAGCTTCCCGCCGAGCTCCGCGCGATCCTCGCCGAAATGAAGCGCGAGCGCGTCGCCTTCGAAGCCCTGACCACCGCCGCGCGCGACTCCGGGCAAAGCCTGTCGCAGCTCATGCAGCCGATCACCGAAGCGCAGAAGGTCGTGAGCGAGCTGCAGGCGCGGGTCAAATCGTTGGAGCGGCTCGTCCCGGTCCTGGCGACACTCGACGAACAAACCGAAAACGTGTCCAAGACGCAGCGCCGCACGGAGACGCAGCTGACGCAGAACTCCGACAGCGCCAAGCAGCTGCGCGCCGAAATCGACGAGCTGCGCGGCGTGCTCGAGCAGGCGCTGGCCCTGAAGAACGACGTCGCCGGGTTCCTCGAGCTGGGCGGCGGGTTCAAAGCGTTGCGGATGGATGCCGACTCGCTGAGCGGTGCCGTGCGCGAGCTGACGCAGGGGTTCGACCAGGTGCGCGCCCGGCAGGAGGAGCTGCGCAAGACGAGCGAGGCGGTCGCGGCCCGGTTCAGCGCGTTCGAGGACCGGCAGCAGGACGCGCAGCGCAGCGTCGCCGAGACCGAGTCGCGCACTGCGACGGTCGGCCAGACGCTCAAGGACCTGACGCAGGCCGCGGCCGAGGCCGCGCAGACCAAGCGGCAGCTCAGCACGCTCAAAGCTCTCGCCGACGGCGTGACCCAGAAAGTCGCCGCGCTCGAGCAGCAGCGTGACGTCGTCGATCGCGCCACGGCCGAAGTGGGCAAGCTCCACGAGCTGATGGGCGACGTCGATGCGAAGATCCGCCGGCACGAGGCGAGCGCCAAGGGACTCGGCGAGCTCGAGTCGAGGGTCGGCGAGCTCAAAGCGTTGCACGCGGAAGTGCTGGAGCGCTCGACCGAGATCACGGCGAACCACAACTCCGTCAAGCAGGCAGACGACGAGCTGCGCGCTCGGCTGGCGGCGCTGCGCGACGACGTGCAGCGCGCCGTGAAGCGCTTCGAGCTCGAGAACCAGGGGCTCGACGCGGTCGGGCAGCGGATCGTCGATCTCCGCGGCTCGCTCACGGCTATCGAGGGACGCTTCAAATCATTGGAGGAATCGAGCCGCGGCATCACCGACGTCCGTTCCAAGGCCGACGGTCTGACGGCGCAGCTCGAGAGCATCGCCGAGAACGTGGCGCTGCTCGGCACGCAGGCCGAGCGCGTGCGCGCCATGGAAACGAGCACCACCCGGCTGGGCAGCACCGTCGACGAGATGACGCAGCGGGTGGCGCAACTCGAGAAGTCCCACCCCGGAGTGCGGGCGGCGCTGGAAGATGTCGCGATGCTCAGGGGCACGCACGAATCGGTCCGGGGCGCGCTGGAGCAGGTGGCGGGTGCCGCCGACGAGATGGCGCGCGTCCTCGAGCAGCAGTCAGGAACCAAGGCGTGGCTCTCCGGCGTAACCGAGCAAATCAAGGCGTTGCGTGTCGAGCTGGCCGCAATCGAGGATCTGAAGCCGACCGTTGAATCGGTGCGCGGCGAAGCGGACCGGGTGTCGCAGGCGATGGGACAGATCGATGCGCGCAGCCGCATGGTGGAAGATCTCAACAAGCGGTTGACCGATCTCACGGCGCTCGGCTCGCAGCTCGACGAGCGCAGCCGCGAGCTGCTGTCGCGGATGTCGGGTGCGGATGAGCGCTTCGCCGCGCTGGCGGCGCGCGCCGACGAGGCTTCGCGCATCGAGAAGCTCGTGCCGGCCGCGGTTGCCACCGTCGAGCGCGCTGAGCGCCGCGTCGGAGAAGTGGACACTGCGGTGACGGCGCTCGAGTCACGCGCACAGAATATCGAAGGACTCGCCGAGCGCACGCGTGCGCTGGGACAGGAGCTCGAGCTCAAACAGGGCGCGCTTGAGAAAGCGACGGAGCACCTGGACCGCGTCGCCCAGCTGCGCGAGCAAGCGGCTACTGCCGCCCAGCAGCTCGAAGAGCGCTCGTCACAGCTAGGGACCGCGGTGACGACGGCAGGCAACCGCCTGCTCGAGTTGACGGCCACGGTGGATGAGCTGGACAATCGCGCCGGGACTCTCCGCTTCGCGCAGAAGCGGATGGCGCAGTTCGAGGAACGGCTCGCCAAGTGGGAAGCGGTCGAGTCGCAGCTGACGCGCGCGCTCGAGCAGATGGGCCAGCGCCAGGTCACCGTCGACGCGATGCAGGCGGATATGCATCGCCTGTACGAAGTCGCCGAGAAGACCACCGATGATGTCCGGTCCATCGCGAGTGCGAGAGAGGAAGTCGGCCAGACGCGCTCGATGTTGGAGTCGGTGCTCAGCATGGTCACGCACGTGCACGACGCCGCCAATGGGCTGGATCACCGCAAGCGCCAGGTCGAGCAAGCCGAAGAGCGGCTCGCGCGGGCGGAGGCGATCCTGGCGGAGGTGCAGGCAGGGCTGGAGCGCCTGCATGGCCAGAAGGCGCTACTCGATCAAGCCGTCACACAGGCGAGCGCGCTCGAGTTCCAGACCAAGCAGGCAGAGACGGTGATCGCGGCGCTCAGGCAAGAGCGGGAGATCACGGACAACGTGCGCTCCGCGGTGACGCAGTTGCGCGAGGAGCGGCGGTCGGAGGACCGGCCGTCGAAAAAATCCGCGTAGCTTTCACGACAGGCAGAATGTAGACGGGTGTTCGATGTAGGGGCGCAGCATGCTGCGCCCCTACTGTTTATGCATGCTGTCTCCATACGGTCTATGCATGCTGCGTCCCTACGGTTTTTTGATGTCTGCGACCCTACATGATGTCCCGGGTTCTGGATAGTGATTTGCGAGATCGTTATGGGTAGGGGGCGCAGCTTTTCTGCGCCTCTACGGTCGGTGGATGTCCGCGCCCGCACATGATGTTCCCGGGTTCTGGGTAGTGATTTGCAAGATCGTTATGGGTAGGGGCGCAGCATGCTGCGCCGCTACGTCATTAGATGCACCGCCATCCGCGCGAAAATGGTTATCCGTGCGTGCCCACCGAACCAATGGACAGGCCAGCATCCGCGCGTCAGCTGTTGGTAGTGATTTGCGAGATCGTTATGGGTAGGGGCGCAGCATGCTGCGCCCCTACGTCATTAGATGCACCGCCATCCGCGCGAAAATGGTTATCCGTGCGTGCCCACCGAATCACATCGTGTACCAATGGACAGGCCATGGCATCCGCGCGTGAGCATGCACCGCCGGTCGATCAGACTGCGTGGACGCGATTATTCAGCTCCCGGAACATATCTGGTGACGATCTGCACATGTTCGCACCAGTTTGGTCGTGTGCAAACTGGCGCGATGGTCCTGAGTCGATTTGGCAAGATCGCCGGTGAATGTTGGACGGACCTTCCAAATCACTTCTCGCACGTCCGTTTAGATGCATTCGTTGTCATGCCCGACCATGTCCATGGCATTCTGGTTCTGGGTCGTCGCGCTGCGCGCGCGTCCGCGATCGGCCGGATAGGCGTCGGATCGCTCGGCGCCGTCGTTCGATCGTTCAAATCGGCGGTTACGGCCCGGATCAATTCCGAGCGCGGCGCTCGGCCCGGCGGGATCTGGCAACGGAACTATTTCGATCAGATCATCCGCAGTCGTGCCGAGCTCGATCGTGTGCGACGGTATATCCGGGATAATCCGGTCAGGTGGGATCGCAAACGGCAAGCCCGGTTGGGCCGAAACAGCGCGAGGTTCGAATGATGTAGGGGCGCAGCATGCTGCGCCCCTACGTTTGTTAATGTTGGACCCCTACACGATTCGCTGGCAGGGCCACGACGAACCTACCGGCGGCGCGCCGGCGCCGAGGCAGGCGGAGGAGTCGTGGGTAGCGGTGAGTCGCTGTTCCAGACGTCATCGACCATGACCCATTTTCCGTTTTGCTGCGCCCAGCGGACGATGTATTTGCCCGAATCCGCGGCCGCCATGCCGGGCGGGAGTTTGGCTCCGGTGGGGAAGGTCCAGTTCCACCGGCCCGACTCGACGGCCACCGGTCCGCTCCCAACCACGGTCACGGCACGGAGCGTGAGGGTCGGCTTTGGGTCGATCGTGTTCATGGTCGCGAAGAACGCACGGATCGCGTCCTTGCCCTTCATGGCGGCCATGTTCGGCGGGCTGATGACCGCGTCCGCCGAATAAAACTCGGCGATCGAGTCGGCATGGCCGGAGCTCGTGAGCCTGGGCCATTGGGCGTTGGCGGCGTCGATCGCCTGCTTCGCGCTGGCCGAGGTATCGGCCGGCTGGCAGGCGAACGCCGTGCTGGCGAGGAACAGCAGATAATAATGAAGGCGCATGGTGTCTCCGTCGATTCGGTTGGGAGGCGGAGACAATGGCGCCTTCCGCGCGAGGGCGCAAGTTTAGCGGGGTCATGTTCACCCCCGCTTCGCTCGCCTTTCTACGCAGCCTCGCCCGGCACAACAACAAGCCGTGGTTCGAGGCACATCGCGAGAGCTACGAGAACGACGTCCGCGATCCGATGCGTGCGCTGATCGAGGAGCTGGACGTGCGGCTGGCGCGGTTCGCGCCGGAGATCACGGGCGACCCGAAACGCTCGATGTTCCGGATCAATCGCGACATCCGGTTCTCCAGGGACAAGTCGCCGTACAAGACGCACGCGGCGTGCTGGTTTCGGCATCGCGACGCGAGCCACAAGGTGGGCGGTGAGGCGGAGGAGGGAAGTGCCGGGCTGTACTTTCATCTTCAACCGGGCAAGTCATTTGTCGGCGCGGGGATCTGGATGCCGCCGCGGCCCGGCTTGAACAAGATTCGCGATGCGATCGCCGAGGATGCCAAGGGCTTCGCACGCGTCGTTGAGAACCCGCGCTCGCGTCGGCGGTTCGGTGGGCTCGACGATGAGGAGATGCTCAAGCGGATGCCGCGCGGGTTTGCGGAGGATCATCCGGCGGCGCGGTGGCTGCGCTATCAGTCGTTTACGATTGGACGGGAGCTCGGCGACAACCAGGTGCTCGGCCCGAAGCTACCCGCGCTGCTCGAGGCCGACTTCGCGTTGATGATGCCGTTGGTGCGGTGGCTGAATCGGGCGTTGGGACTCAAGCCGGCGAAGGAGCGGTAGGTTTCAGGGCCTCAATGCGGCACCGTCGTGTCCGCATATTGTCGGCCGTCCCGCCAATCGACGAGCTGGATCGAACTGGGGCAGGGGCGGGGGTGGAGCGTGTTCTCGCACCGCTTGCCGTCGAAGGTATTGAATGCCCGCCAGCGGCCGAGCCGCATTTCCGCGACGCCATACGGATTCTCGTCACTGACCCCGTGGGGGTCGAGCCGCACGCCACGCGTGCGAGTCCACGGGCGCTGCATCCAGGTGAGCGAATCGTCGAAGATGATGTCTCGCGTTGCCGGGGCGAACGCCATGTACACCACGCGGCCGTCGGCGGCGGCGACCACGTCGAATCGGCCGCGAGGCGCTAGGGTCCCCCGCTCGCACCGCTTCGCGCCGGCGTCCACGGGAGCGCACCGATCCCAGACCTTCGCGTTCTGCCCCAGCCCGTCACGCCCAATCCAGAACTGTGCCACGCTGTCGAGCGGCATGCCGGTCCGGATTCCACCGGTTGGCCTCCCCAACGCGTCCCCTTCCCACCAGAGAACGAAGGGGGACCGATCGGGACCGCCACACGCGGAGAGCAGTACGACGACGAGGGAAAACGAACGGTATTGCATCCGCTAATATTCGACCACTGAGGTGCCAATAGCCATGTCTCGCTTCCGTGCCGTGCTGCTCGCCGTTGTCGGGCTCGCCGTCGTCGCCGCGGCGTTCGTCGCCAGGCGCGCGCGGCAGGGAGGCTCGCCGCGTGCTTCTCTGCAGCGGCTGGCGGACGGTGTACGTGCCAGGGATCGGCTCGCGATCGAGCAGTACCTCGATGTGCGGCGCACCGCCGAGTCCGTGGTGGACGAGGCCAGGGCGGCCGCGCTGGCGGCTGGAGACTCGTCCAGCACAGACGAGGGCACGAAGTCATTGCTCGTCACCGCCGTCGAGCAGAGCATCTGGACGACGCTGCTCGACCCGGCGGCGACCGGCCGCTTCCACGGCATCACGGATGTGCAGCAGCGAGGCGACATGGTCCTGGCGGGAGTTCGCATCCGGTTGAACGACGTCGATTCCGCCGCGCTCGTGCATGTGCGGATGGAGCGCGTCGCTGGGGAGTGGCGTGTGGTCGGCGTCGAGGGTCTGGGGCCCTATATGCGAGCCGGATTCGAGCGGCGGCGGGGGCTTGCATACGTAGCCGAGATGCGCTCGGACTTGCGGAATATGATGTCGGCCGAGGAGGCGTACTTCGCCGAGCATGCGACGTACACGACCGCGCTCGCTGCCTTCCCGTACTTTTCCCCGACGCCGGGCGTGACCATTGAGATTCTCGAGGCGAACCGCGGGGGATGGAGGGCGCTCGCCCGGCATCAGGATGCCACAACCGAGTGCCGCGTGGCGGTCGGCGCCAGCGTGCCGCGCGGCGTCGTGGAGGGCGAGCCGACGTGCTCGCGACCGCGCGGGCGGTAAGGTCGAACGCACAACGGGCCACTCCGAGGAGTGGCCCGCTGCTCTTGGTGCCCCGCGGGGCACCAGATCCGCCTGGTACGCATGTGCAACTTAATAAGACCGTCCTTGAGCGCAAGAATCGCCGTCAAGTCTCGGGGGGGTGAGCGACGGGATTCGAACGCGCGTCTCCCGCGTACCAGGCGGATGTCCTAGACCGCTAGACGACGCTCACCACCGTGGGCGGCACTACCGCACGGGGCTGGTAGGGGCCCCTTGTCCGTCCTCCCGAAGTGGTGCGCAATCTGTGGGGGTTGGACTCGGGACCCTGTACCGAACGACTGCCTGGGCTGGATGTACGGACGCGGAGCGTGGTTCGGGCTTTGCGGCCTTTTGTCGTGCGGCTATCTTGCGTCACCCTAGAGACTGAAGCTTGGAAGCCATTTCGCCGTCTGGGCAACTTCGCGACATGCAACTGTTAGTTTCGGGACGTAGCGCAGCCCGGTAGCGCACCTGAATGGGGTTCAGGGGGTCGCGGGTTCAAATCCCGCCGTCCCGACTGAGTGAAGAGCAAGCCCTGCAGCGACTTTCGCTGTGGGGTTTTTTCTTCGGCTCGCTCACGATCCGATGCGTCGGGTTGAGCACGGCCTTGCGTCCGTCCGGAACGGGGCGCACGTTCACTGCCCACGCCGTCCCTTGCGGCGCGGCCGCTGCCGGCGCCCCAGGCTCTCCCCCGCTGCTCCGCCGACTCAGATCGCAGGCCCCACGCCTCCCGCGAGGTGCCGTGCAGTCTGTATCGCACAGCAGATCCGGATCGTCGCTCCGCGCACTCGGGTTGGTAGTCGCGGCACTCGCCGGGGCGTGTCACGATTCGCCGACCGGCCCCACGGCGGACCGCGTCTCCGCCGTCCGCGTGACCGCGACCCGCCAGATCCTCGCCCCCGGCGACACGCTCCGCGTCACCGCCCAGGTGCTCGACTCCCTGGGGCGGGTCCTCCCCACCGAGCCGGTGACCTGGTCCAGCAGTACTCCGGCCGTCGCGCAGGTCGATGCCGACGGGCTCGTCACCGCCGACTCGGTGGGCGCGACGACCATCGTCGCCACCGCCGGCGGCACGCGCGGTACCGTGGACATCGCCGTCCAGACCACCGTGCTGTGCGACTGCACGGTCGTCGTCGATTCGACTCAGGTCACGCTCGTTCAGCGCGACGATTCCACCGGCGTGTACGTCTTCCGCGTGATCCGCGGGCCGGCCCCGGCGTTCGCACCCGGCGACATCCTGGTCGGGGCAGAAGGCGGCGGCTACCTGCGGCGGGTCGAGCACGCCGTGCGGACCGGCGACCTGATCACCGTGCAGACGGCGGAGGCGCTGGTCGAAGAGGCCGTGCACCAAGGGGCGTTCGCCCTCACGTCGCCGACCGAGGAGGTGACCGGCGCCCCGGTGGCCGGCCAGACCTGGTGGGGCCCCTGGCGGACGGTCTACGTGGCGCCCGGCGTGCAGCTGGCCCCGGCGGGCCACGATTCGCTCAACGGCCTGACCTTCGCCATCAAGATCAACCCCAGCCCCAAGATCCCCGCCCCGGGCAGCCTCAACTTCACGATCAAGAAAGGCGAGCTCGTGTTCAGCCCCCTGTTGGACATCGGGGCGCAGTTCGGGACGTCCGGGATCACGGAGTTCCATGCGGTGAACCGCGGCAACCTCGGCCTCAACATCGATCTCTACGAGGTCAAGCTGTCGGTGGTGGTCGCCCAGGGATTAACCGATTCCATGAAGACGGAAAGCCAGACGTTCTTTGTCCAACAGCGGCCCTTCGCGACGTTCATCGGGCCGATGCCGCTGCTCGGCGTGGTCACCAAGATCCTCAAGCTCCAGATCACGCCGACGTACACGGGCAGCACGGTGTTCACGGGCCGATTCCGCACCGGATTCGATGTGGTGTCGGGCGTGCAGTGGACCAGCAGCGGGGGGTGGCACCCGCTAAGGAGCGCATCCTCGTATTTCGACGCTACGGCGCCGCAGTTCCAAGGCGTCGAGGGCAAACTGTCAGTCAAGATCGCCGTCGTGCCCGAGCTGAACGTCGCCTTCTACGGCGTGGCCGGCCCATCCGTGAGCCTCGAGCCCTACGCCGACGCCGCCGTTGCCGCCGTCGTCGGCTTCGCGCCCCCCGCACTCGACTGGGAGACTAAGGTCGATCTGGGGCTCAACCTGAACATCGGCGCCAAGCTGTCCGTCCTGGGGCGGAAGAACTTGTTCGAGGTGCGCTTCGGCATCCCCATCATCCGGCCCTACCGCCTGGTGCAGGCCTTCAGCGACGGCCCGCTGACGGTGCGCGTGACGTCGGTCGGCCACGACATCCCGCCCGGCTACGGCATCCAGCTGCGACCCGCCTTCACGCCCAAGGACGCGCCGCTCGGCCGCAATCACCAGACCTCGACGCGGGACACCACGCTGGCCGCGAACGACACCGCGACGCTGTACGACATCCGGTCGGGTCCCCGCTTCCGCCATCGGCTCGAGCTGGTGGGCGTGGCCGGCAACTGCGCCGTGACCAACCCCAACCCCGACACGGTCATCGTCAGCTCCCGCCTGCTCATCGGCCTCGGCGGGACGCGGACCGACACGGTGTTCGCGGTGAACTGCATCCCGCTCGGCGACGTGCGGGTCGCGGTGCTCGCCAGCGGGCGCAACGTGCCGGCGCGCTACTCCGTCACGCTGCAGCGGCTCGAGAAGATCGGCGTGGGCAAGGGCGACACCGCGCTCACGATCGTCTTTGCCGGCGGCCGGGCGGCCGACACGGTGCTCGAGGATTTCATCCCGGCCAACCCGCGCAACGGCGCCAGCGGGAAGCTCGCTGTCTCCCTCGCCGCGGTGCGGCGCAACTGCGCCACGGCTCCCCCGGCCAAGAACGAAGTGGCCGTGCGGTCGGGCGACACGGTGACCACGCAGTTCCTTGTGACGTGCGTACCGACGGGCGGGGTCCGGATCCTCGCGGCGGCCAGCGACCCCGACCCGCCCAGCGCGGGGCCGCTGCGCTTCACGCCGCAGATCACGCCGCAGGATCCCGTGGACACCGTGCCCAGCCCGCCGGGGCCGGTGCCAGCGGGCGACAGCACGATGGTGAGCGACCTGGTGCCGCTGTACAACGCGAGCGGCGCGCCTGGGCGCTACGTCGTCGGTCTCGCGAGCCCGTCCAACCGCTGCCGGGAAGCGCAGGACTTCGGGCGCGCCATCACCGTGCTGCCGGGCGACACGGCGGTCGCGGATTTCGCTATCCAGTGCGTCGAGCGGCTGCACGTGATCACGCGCACCAGCGGTCCCGGCACCGACCCCGACGGGTACGCCATCGTGATCGAGAGTGCCGCCGGCACCGCCGACACGGTGCGAGCGGGTGTGAACGACACGGTCGCGATCGCCGGCGTTCCGCCGGGCGCGGCGGTCGTGCGGATCACCGATGTGGAGCGCAGCTGCGTCGCGCCGCCCGGCGTCGATCACACCGTGAGCGACGTCGACTCGAGCAGGGTCGTGCTCCAGGTCGCCTGCCCCGCACCGGCCCCGCCCACGGGATTGCGCTCCGTCCTGGTCGAGAGCGCGCGGATCGACCTCGCCTGGGACCCGAGCGGGCCGGCCTCCGGGATCGCCGAGTACCGCGTCTACCGGAACGACGCGTTGCACGGGACGGCGGGCACCCCCGCGTTCAGCGACGCCGGGCTGCCGCCGTTCACGACCTTCACGTATCGCGTCTCGGCGGTGAACACGGCGGGGCTCGAGGGGGTGCGCAGCGCGCCGTTCGCCGTGCGGACGCTCGACGCCACGCCGCCCGCCGCGCCCGCCGGGCTCGTCGCCACGGCCGCGAGCGCGTCGCAGATCGACCTTCGGTGGCAGGCGGCCGCCGATAACCAGACGGGCATCCGCGAGTATCGCATCTACCGTGAGGGCGTGCGGATCGGCGCGAGTCCCACGACGGCGTTCGCGGACGCGGGGCTGACCCCGTTCACTGCGTACGCCTATGAGGTGTCCGCGGTGAACGGCGACGGAGCCGAGGGATCGCGGAGCGCGGCCGCCACTGCCCGGACGCTCGACGGCACGCCGCCCTCCGCCCCGGCCGACCTGACGGCCACGGCAGTGAGCAGCACACGCATCGATCTCGTCTGGTCGCCTGCCGAGGATCCCGAGACCGGGATCACGCGCTACCGCGTGTACCGGGACGGGGTGCTCG
>JBGQKD010000025.1:0-45831 GCA_041499375.1 Gemmatimonadota bacterium | reverse complement strand
CGCGCGGTCGGATCTCGAGAACGCGCGGGACCGCATGACCGATACGAAGCTGAGCGCGCCGCTCGCCGGCACGATCATCACGAAGAACGTCGAGCTGGGTACCGTGATCTCGTCGCCGATGACGGACGTGGGCGGCGGCACGGTGCTGTTCAGGATGGCGAACCTCGACACGGTGCAGATCCGCGCACTCGTGGATGAAACGGATATCGGCAAGGTGTCGCCGGGGCTCCTCTCGACGATCACCGTGGACGCGTATCCCAATCGTCCGTTCGAGGGCAGCGTCCTGAAAATCGAGCCGCAAGCCACCGTCCAGCAGAACGTCACGATGTTCAACGTGCTGGTTCGGATTCCCAATCCGAATCATCTGCTCAAGCCCGGCATGAACACCGAGGTCGAGATTCACGTCGGGCGTCGCGACAACGTGCTCGCGGTGCCGAACGCGGCGCTGCGGACGCAGCGCGACGTCGCATTGGCGGCGCAGGTGCTGGGTCTGGATCCGAACGTGGTACAGCAGCAGCTCGCGGCGGCGACGGCGCGCCAGCAGCCGCAAACGCCGACCAATCGCGACAGTGCGTCCCTGGGCGGCGGTACGGCGCGGCGCGATAGCACGGGTGGCAAGCCCGATTCAACGAAGGCGTCCGGCGGTGGGAATACGATGACCACTCCCGATGGCCGGACGATCCAGCTGCCGCCCGGCGTGACCGAAGCGCAGATCCGATCGGCGTTCCAGAAGCGCATGTCGGGCCAGGAGCTGACACCCGCCGAGCAGAGCGCGATGGCGGCGATGCGGCAGATGATGCAGCGCGCCGGAGGTGGAGGCGGGGGCGCCGGCGGATTACGTCGTAACACCGGCGAGCCGTCGAGCTACATCGTCTTCACGCTCAAGAACGGCAAGCCGACACCAGTGCAGATCCGCACGGGCCTCACCGATCTCGACTACATCGAGGTCGTGAGCGGCCTGACGGAGCAGGACACGGTGCTCGTGCTGCCGAGCGCGTCGCTGCTCAATGCGCAGCGCGACATGCAGCAACGCATGCGCAACGTCACCGGCGGCGGCTTGCCCGGCGTCCAGCAGCAACAGCCGACCACACCGGCGCGGCCGCAGGCTGCGCCGACCAGGCCCTAGCATGCTCCTCGGCGAGATCTTCCAGGTCGCGCTCCAGGCGATCCGCGCCAACAAGCTGCGGTCGTTCCTGACGATGCTGGGCATCATCATCGGGGTCGGCGCCGTCATCACGATGGTGGCGCTCGGCAGCGGAGCGCAGAAGGCTGTCCAGGCGCGTCTCCAGGCGCTCGGTCCGACCCTGCTCTCCATCTATCCGGGGCAATCGTTCCGCGGCGGCATTGCCATCATGTTCGATCAGCGCGTGAGCGTCACGGTCGACGACGCGAACGCCCTCACGCGCGACGCGCGCTACGTCAAGGGCGTCGTCCCGGAGGTGACGCGCAATCTGCAGATCAAATTCGGCGGCCAGAACGGGAACGTGAGTATCGTCGGCACCACGCCCAACTATCCCATCGTGAAGAACTACACGTTCACGGCGGGGCGGATGTTCACCGCGGGAGAAGACGAAGGACGGCGCCGCTACGCGGTGCTCGGCTCGGCGATTCCCGACATGTTCAACCGGAATCCTGCCGCCATGATCGGCCAGGAAATCCAGATCCGCGGCATCCCGTTCGAGATCATCGGTGTCCTGTCCGCCAAGGGATCGGCGGGCGGCTTCGGCAACCCGGACGAGCAGATCCTGATCCCCCTGCAGACCGGGCGCTACCGGATCATGGGGACGGACCGTCTCCGATCCATCACGGTCGATGCGGCGAGTGTCCCGCAAATGACCCTCGCCATGATCGAGATCGAGCGCGTGTTACGGCGCGAGCACAAGATCCGCCCCGGCGGAGAGAACGATTTTCAGATCCGCAATCAGTCGGACATTCTGGCGACATTTCAGGACACCGCGAAGACCTTCACGTATTTGCTCGCAGGAATTGCCGCGGTGAGCCTCCTCGTGGGCGGCATCGGCATCATGAACATCATGCTCGTCTCCGTCACGGAACGGACGCGCGAGATCGGCGTGCGCAAGGCGCTCGGCGCCACAAGCTTCAATATCCTGTTCCAGTTCCTTGTCGAGGCACTCGTCTTGTGTCTCGCCGGAGGCATGATCGGGATTCTCTTCGGCACGCTCGGCGCGGTCGCCTTGTCCAAGCTCGCGCACTGGAACACGTCGATCAGCATCCTCGCCATCCTGATTGCCTTCATCTTCAGTGCGATCGTGGGGTTGTTCTTCGGCATCTGGCCGGCGCGGCGGGCGGCCGCGCTGGATCCTATCGCAGCGCTGCGGTACGAATAGTCGCGCGGCGTGGGGCGTGGCGTGCGGCGTTGACCTGAAAGCTGACGTTTCGTAGGACGCTTCGAACAGTGCTCTGACACGCCGCACGCCGCACGCCTCACGTTATTTTATGTCACATGCTCGCCGTTGCTCTCCTTCTCGTCCAATCCGTCGGCCAGCAGCCAGTGTACGACGGCCATCTCCGCCAGCTCGACGTGCGCGTGCCGCGGATCGAGGCCACCGTCCACATTGACGGCGTACTCGACGAGGACGTGTGGCGCCAGGCGGCGCTGCTCACGGGATTCAGTCAATACCGCCCGGTGGACAGCCGGCCGGCTGAGGATTCGACCCAGGTCCTCGTCTTTTATGCAGCCGATGCGATCTACTTCGGCATCCGCGCATTCGAGAAGCACGGCAATGTGGTGCGCGCGACGCTCGCCGACCGCGACAACATCGGGGCCGACGACAACATTCAGATCCTGCTCGACACCTTCAACGATCGCCGCCGGGCGCTGCTCTTTGCCGTCAACCCGCTGGGCGCCCAACAGGACGGCGTTCGCAGTGAGGGGATTGCCGGCGCCGCCGGCGGGGGGAATGCGGGCGGCCGCTTTGACGGCGTCGTCGATCTCAACCCCGACTACGTCTACGAATCGCGGGGCCGAGTTACCCCCAGTGGCTTCGAGGTCGAGGTCCGCATTCCGTTCAAGAGCCTGCGCTACCAGAGCGCCGCGATTCAGGATTGGGGCATCCAGATTGTTCGGGTGACGCAGCACACCGCCTATGAGGACACCTGGACTCCGGTTGTGCGCGCCAGCGCCAGCTTCCTCATTCAGTCCGGCACGCTGAAAGGGTTGACCGCCATGCGGCGCGGGCTGGTGATGGACCTGAGTCCCGAGTTCACCTCGCGCGTGGACGGCGCGCCCACGGCATCTGCATACCATTACGGTGAGGTCGACCCGCAGCTGGGTGTGAATCTGCGCTGGGGCGTCACGCAGAACCTCAGCCTGACGGGCACGGTGAATCCGGATTTCTCGCAGGTCGAGGCCGACGTCGGTCAGGTGACCGTCAACGAGCGGTTCGCGGTGTTCTTCCCCGAAAAGCGTCCGTTCTTTCTCGAAGGACTCGAGCAATTCGATACGCCCAACGCGCTGATCTATACCCGGCGGATCTCTGCCCCTGTCGGCGGCGCCAAACTGACCGGGAAGATCGGCGGAACCGGTGTCGCCTACATCGGCGCGGTCGATGACAACAACCTGTCCGCGACGGGTGATCATCCGATCGTCAACCTGCTCCGGCTGCGGCGCGATCTCGGCACCAGCTCGACCGTGGGACTCGCCTACACCGACCGCATCGACGGCAACGCGTCGAATCGCGTGCTGGGCGTGGATGCCCGTATCATCTGGCTGAAGCGCTGGTTCACGTCGGTGCAGGTGGCCGGCTCGTGGACGCACGACACCGCGGGCTCGGGATTGCGCACCGGCACGTTGTGGGACGCCACGCTCTACGATTTCACCGGGCGGTCCTACGGCAACCATGGCGAGTTCGTCGGCTTCAGCCGCGACTTTACCGCCGCGAGCGGCTTCGTCAACCGCGTGAACGTCGTGGAAGGACGCATCTTCAATCGGTTCACGCGATATGGAAAGCCGGGGGCGCTGCTCGAGAACGCCACCACCTACATCCTGATTCAGCCGACGTGGCGATACCAGGACTTCCTCAATCTGCGGAGCACCCTCGAGGGCAGCATTACGCAGCAGCTCCAGTTGAACATCAGGGGCGGGTGGTTCGTCACCGCACTCTGGAGCAACGCTCATCAGCGATTCGACCCTCCGGACTACGCCGCCTACCAGGTCGACGCCGCCGGCACGCCGGCGCCGTTCGCGGTTCCGCATGGCCTGTACAATCTGTGGGGCGGTCTCGCCGCGCTCAGTTCGCCCAACCGCACGCTAAAGATGGATCTCAGTCTCGGGCGTGTGTCAGGTCCGATCTTCGCCGAAGCATCCGAAGGCCGCGCGCTCAATCTCTTTCTCGCGCTGGCCTTTAAGCCAACATCGTCGCTCCGCTTCGAGGGGCAATGGCCACATCAGGTGATCACGCGCGCGGCAGACGGCAGCTGGTTCTCGACGGCGAACATTCCCCGGCTCAAGGTCGAGTATCAGCTCACGCGCGACATCTTCTTTCGATATGTCGGACAGTACTTCGCTCAGGTGCGTGATACGCTGCGCGACCCTCGGACCGGCGATCAGCTGATCGTCAACGGTACCCTGCAGGGGCGCAGCACGAACACGGAGTTCCGCAACGATTTTCTGTTTTCCTACAAGCCGACGCCGGGGACGGTCCTCTTCTTTGGCTACGGCTCGTCGCTCAGCGAGCCCGATCCGTTCAGCTTCCGCCGTCTCTCACGCACCGGCGACGGCTTCTTCCTGAAAGCGAGCTACCTGTTCCGGATGTGATCAGCCTGGGAGCTCAACTCCAGGAAGAGCGCTTCGCGAAGCAGCGCCAGTACGTGCTCGCGAACACGCGCGCCCGTTGGGGGTTCGTCGGCTTCGGCATCGCGCTGCTGATCGGCGTCAAGCTTGCCGGCATCGCCACGATCTCGCCGTGGTTCATTCTCGTCTTCGCGGCGCTCTTCGCGGCGGCGAACGCCGGCGTGCGCCGGTTGGTCGAGCGCGGCGCCTTCGAGCCGTGGTACGCGCAGCTCAACCTCGTCGTCGGCTGCCTGCTCATTTCCGCGGTGCTGTTCGCGATGGGACCGAACGGTCATGTGCTGTATGGCGCGTACATCATCGCTCCGCTGCAGGCCGCGCTGTATCTCGAACGCCGCGAGGCGTGGGGCGCGCTGATCATCAATCTCGCCGCCTTTACGCTCGTCACCGAGCTGGCCCAGGTCGCCGGCCATGGATGGGCGTGGTCGCTCTACATCCAGGAGAGCCTCGTCCTGGTCTTCGTCTGCGTCGCGCTCGTGCCCATGCTGGTGCAGATCGTCGATCGCCTGCGGACCGCGCGTGGCGTACTGGGCGAGATCGAGCGGGGCGATCTCACGCGCCAGATGGAGAGCGGCGCGGCGGACGCCGCCACCGACGAACTGGGGTTTCTCGGCGTCAGCGTGAACCGCACGACCGCCGCCATCGCGGACATCATTCGCGAGATCGGGCGCCAGGGCGGCGCGCTTGCGGCGATGGCGGGCGACCTCGCCACGTCGGCGCGCGAGCTACAAGCGGCCTCGCAGTCGATCTCGAGCACGACACATCAGCTCTCGGAGGGAACCGAGCGCCAGCGCCAGCTCATCGGCTACGGGCGTCAGGATTCCGAGGCCGCGTCCGGCCTGGCGACGACGCTCCACGCCCGCGCCCAGGAGGCCGAGCGGCAGATCACGGAGATCGCCCTCCAGGCGCACAAACGCGGCGAGGAGGTGGCGCGCGCGAGCACCCTGCTCATGAACCTGATGGTCCACATGGACCATGCCTCCGAGGTGGCGGCCGTACTCGACCGCGAATCCAAGGAGATCGGCAAGCTGGTCGACGGCATCACGCGCATCGCGAGCCAGACCGATCTACTGGCGCTCAATGCGGCGATCGAGGCCGCGCGCGCCGGACAGCATGGCCTCGGCTTCCGCGTCGTGGCCGGTGAAGTCCGCAAGCTGGCCGAGCAGAGCGGCCGATCGGCGGAGGAAGTCCGAACCAAGGTGCGGGCGACGCAGGACCAGATCAATCGCGTCGTGGACGCCATGCAGAAGGGCCGTGAGGCGGCGAAGGGCGTGGGCAGCGTGGCGAGCACCGTGCAAGGCGCGCTCGATGCCATCTTCGCCGATCTCAACTCCTCGGTCCAGTTTGCGACGACGTTCGCCGCCGAGACCGAGAATCAGACCAAGCGGATGCGCGAGGTGTTACGGCGCATGGAAGAGGTCGCGGCCATCGCGGAAGGCGCCGCTACCGGCGCCCGTCAGACGTCCGCAGCCACCGCGCAGCAAATCGCGTCACTTAGCGAGCTCACGACGACGTCGCAGCATCTTTCCGATGCGGCGGCGATGTTGTCGCAGACGATTCGCCGCTTCCGCGTAAAGGGCAACGGCGGCTAGAAAAACACGCCGCTAGACGCCCACCGCGTGACGCAGACGACCGGCTTGAGCGTTGGCGGCGCGACGAATCTCTGAGACATCCGCCGTCTTCAACACACCATCCCGAACGACGATGCGCCCGTCCACGATCACGTGACGTACATCGGAGGCACGGGCACTGTAGACAATCCGCGAGATGAGGTCGGCGTCCTCAGGCTGCGCGTGCGGACCGTCGAGATCGATCACTATCAGGTCGGCGCACTTCCCTGCCTCGATCGATCCGATCTCCGCTTCGAGCCCCAGCGCCTGCGCGCCGCCGAGCGTCGCGAGCTCCAGCGCCTGTGTCGCCGGCAGCGCGTCCGGGCCGAGTCGTGGCTTCTGGATGAGGGCCGCCAGGCGCATCTCGGCAAAGGCGTCGAGCCGGTTGTTGCACGGCGCCCCGTCCGCGCCGATCCCCACGCGGCAGCCGGCCGCCAGCATCTCGGGAATCGGGGCGATGCCGCTGCCGAGCTTCAGGTTCGAGCTCGGGCAATGGACCACGTTGGTCTGCTGCCGCGCGAGCACGGCGATGTCGTCCTTGTCCACCCAGACGCAATGCGCCAGCGCGGCGCGCGGCCCCGAGATCCCGACCGAATCGAGATAGGCGATCTCGTCGTGGCCCGTCTCGCGCTTCACCGTGTCCAGCTCGAGCGGCGTTTCGGCCGCGTGCGTGTGAATCGTGGCCCCGCTCCGCTCCGCCAGGTCGCTCACGGCCCTGAGCAGCGGGCCCGTGCAGCTCGGCGCAAAGCGAGGGGCGAAGCAGTAGCGTAGCCGTCCGCCGGCGGCGCCATGCCACTTGCCACACAGGTCCGCACTCTCCGAGAGCGCCTTGTCCGTCGACTCGCGCAGCGCCGCGGGGTTCGCGGACGCGTCCATCAGGCACTTGCCTGCCGTCGCGCGGATGCCGATCGACTCGAGTGCCTCGAACGCGGCGCTCGTGTGCCGCACCGTCTCCATGTCGAGGATCGCCGTCGTGCCGCCGAGCAGCAGCTCGGCGGCACCGAGCATTGCGGACGCGTGAACCGACGCCTCGGTGTGCGCGGCCTCGAGCGGCCAGATGCGCTTCGCGAGCCACGCTTCGAGCGAGAGATCGTCGGCGAGCCCGCGGAAGAGTGTTTGACAGAGATGAATGTGTGCCTGAATGAGCCCGGGAAGAACGACGAGTCCCTTGCAATCGATGACGGCCGGTTTTGACGGCCCATCCGCCCGTCGGCCCATCGGCCCGACGCTTTTGATACGTCCGTCCTCTACGAGCACATCCGCCTCCAGAATGCGCCGGGACGCGTCCACGGTTACCAGGCGGCCGCCGCGAAGCAGCAGCGCTTTGCTCAAGGGAGCTTCAGCAGATCGGTGGGATCGAACGCAACTCCGCCGTACTGCGCTCCCCAATGCAGATGGGGTCCCGTCACGCGGCCCGTCGCGCCAACGCGCCCGATGATCTGGCCGCGCTCGACCGTATCCCCCACGGCGACGAGCGCGCGGCTGAGGTGATGGTAGACGGTCATGACGCCATCGCCGTGGTGCACGAAGACCGAGATGCCGCCGTAGAAGAAGTCCCCGACGAGCGCCACGATGCCGCGATTGGCCGCCCGCACCGGCGCGCCCTTCGGCCCGGCGATGTCGAGGCCCGCATGCCGGCTCCGCCACACTCCGTTGACCTGTCGCCCGGAACCGAACACGCTCGTGATGCGAGCCGTGCGCGGACGCATGAAGGGCGATTTCCAGAGACGGGGCAGCTCGTGCGCGCGCCGAGCCGCGTCGCGCATCAGGGCTCGCTCGCCGTCGATCCGCACTTGCAACGCGCTGTCGGGCGGCGGGGTGAATCGCTCGGCGGCGCGGACCTGCTCGTTCACCGGCGCTTTGCGTGGCGCCACCCGCACGTAGGCTGTTTTTCCTACGACCGCGCCGTCCCAGCGGATCGACAGCGTCTCGAGTTTGGTGCTGTCCGTGCTGCTCAACGGCACGGCGGCGAGCGCCTTGCCATTTCGGAAGTGCAGTGGCTCACCCGCGACCTCACCCGTGATCGCGCCGGGTGCGGATACCTCGATGAGTGAGCCCTGGCGCGGCGTTGCCGGCTGCCAGCTGATGTCCTGCAGGAACAGCGTGGCGGCCAACAAGAGCAACGACGTCACGTCGCAATCCGCGGATACTTTGCAGTGCTGTCCGAGGCCGGCGGCAGGTCGAAATACGCTTCGACCTCGTCGAGCAGCTCGTCGTCGCCGTAGACCCCCGCGAGAATCCGCTCAGCGGTGCCGGGCTCCACGAGCACGTAGCCGAACGGGTAGTCCACGCCGGTCAACAGGATCATGCGGCGCTGCCGGTTGGGAAGCGCGACGTAGATCGTGTCGGAATTGGTGGGCACCAGTTTGATGTTGTGTCGCGTCAGTGTGGGCGCGATGCCTTCGGTCGTGTAATTGAGCTCGTCCAGCGCTTCGGCCTGATCGGCCGCCGACAACGTATCCGCGCCAGCCAGCCAGAAGACGACTACGGTCGGTCCGGTGATGAGGCGCGGCTTGCTGAGCGACGTGTCCGCGGAATCGCGCGGCGTCATGTCGGTGAAGCCGAGCGTGTCGGAATCGGATGTGCGAGTTGTAACGGCCGCGTTTTGCGGCCTGCAGGAAACGATGAGTGTGACTGCGATCAGTGTTGCCGCGCGCATGGCAGACAATATACTTAGCCCATGACGGCTCCCTCGCGTCCGCAGACTCCGCCACCTCCCCCGCCTCCGATTCCGGCAGTCAAGCGCCATCACTGGATCGTGCGGCTCACGCACTGGATGACGTTCGTGCTGCTGGCCGGGATGATCATGAGCGGATTGCAGATCTACGGCGCCTACGCGCGCTTCGGCGAGCGCGACGGTCCGTTCTACGCACCGAATCCCTTTCAGGACCACGGATTTCCCCAGTGGAGCCGGCTCGGGGGTTGGCTCGCCGGCGGATTGAACTGGCACTTCACACTGATGTGGCCGCTCATCGTGGGCGGCCTGCTCTATCTCTCCTACCTCGGGGCGAGCGGCGAATGGCGGTCGCTCCTGTTCCGGCCGCGCGACATTCGCGGCGCGATCGAGATGCAGAAATACTACCTGCGGCTGCGGAAGGATCACCCGCCGCAGGGGAAGCACAATCCGCTTCAGAAGGCCGCCTACACCTTCATCATTCTGCTCGGCGTGCTGTCGGTCCTCACGGGATTCGCGATCTACAAGCCCACGCAGCTGTCGTGGCTCACCGCGCTGTTCGGCGGCTTCCAGGCGGCGCGGTACTGGCACTTCTGGGCGGTGTGGATTTTCACCGGTTTTCTCGTCGTGCACGTGCTGCTGGTGTTCATCGTGGACCCTGCGTCGCTGCGCGCCATGATCTCCGGCTGGTATCGTGGGCGATTTCCCAGTCGTGATTGATAGGCGTGCGTTGTTGCGACTCGCCGCCGGCGCGGGTACGGCCTCGCTCGTCGCGGCGTGCGGGTGGGACGGCGGCAATGCCGTTCGCCCGCTGCTGCTCGATATCAGCCGCTTCAACGACTGGATGGGTGAGAAGGTTTTCTTCTCGAAGAACAGGCTCGCGCGCGAATACCCCATTGCCGAGCGAACCGCTCGGTTGCCGAGCTACTTCATCTCACCGACGATGCCGATGCTCGAGAATCCGAGCGCCTGGCGTTTGCAGGTCGGTGGATTGGTGCGCGAGCCGCAGTCGCTCTCGCTCGATCAGTTGCAAGCGATGCCGCGGACCAGCTATACGGTGAAGCATCATTGCGTGGAGGGATGGAGCGCGATCGCCACGTGGCACGGCGTGCCAGTGTCCGCGGTCGCCGAGCGCTGCGGCATGCTCCCGCAGGCGCGCTACGTGCGCTTCGATTCGTTCGACTCCGGCTACTCGAACGGCTGGGATCTCGCGAGCGCGATGCATCCGCAGACGATCCTCGCGTACGGGCTGAACGACAATCCGCTGCCGCCCACACATGGCGCGCCGCTGCGCCTCTATTCGCCCACCAAGCTCGGCTACAAGATGACGAAGTATCTCGTGTCGCTGACGTTCACCGCCGAGCGGCCGGGCGGGTATTGGGAGGATCAGGGATATCCGTGGTTCGGGGGAGTGTGATTGAATTAGCAGTCTAACGCGCGCGACGGCGTGTTAGACTGATTCAATGCAGGCTAACCAGCATCGCGGTTTGGTGCGCCGTCATGCAGACCGATTTGGGGAGGATGGGTTGTTAGGCGCCACTTCTCCCGCCAAGAATGACTGAACAAAGAAACCCGCATTTCCAGCAAGTCGTGCGCGATAGCTTCGCTGCGCAGCAACTGATGGCGACGATCGGCGCGCGCCTCACGCTCGTTGCCGCTGGCGAGATCGAGATCCGCGTGCCGTTCCGATCCGATCTCACCCAGCAACACGGGTTCGTCCACGCTGGAGTCGTGGCGTCCGCGCTCGACTGCGCATGCGGATACGCCGCGCTCAGCCTGATGCCCGAGGGCGTCGGAGTGCTGACGGTCGAGTTCAAGACAAACCTCCTCGCGCCCGCCCGCGGAGAGGAGCTGATCGCACGCGGTCGTGTCGTGCGGGAAGGTCGGACAATCACGGTGTGCCAGGCCGACGCCTCGATGCTGTCGGATGGCGCGGAGACTTTAGTGGCGACCATGCTTTCCACGATCATGGCAGTTCGTGATCGTCCGGACATCGTCGGCTGAACGGAGGACCCGAATGCCGATGCGCGTGGCGCCTAACCTCTGCGGCTGGTGGGATGTGGTCGCTGCTCCACGCCGGTGGCCAAACCTCTGGCTTCTAGCCGGCTCCCACACCATTCTTGCTGCGCTCGCCTATCCACTCGTGTTGGGTGATGCGCCACTATCCCGGGTCTGAATGCGGGCCGCGCACCTTCCACCGCGGAATCCTCGACCGTTAGACAGGGAGCACAATCATGAGACTCACGAAGAATCTCGGCATGCTCCTCCTCGGCATCTGGCTCATCGTACAAAGCCTTGAGGCGCTGGTGGGGCTCAGCTTCAGAGGACTCGGCACTCTAGAGGCCATCCTTGCTCTCCTGGCCGGGATCCTGATCATGCTAGGCCGATAGCTGACTGGGGGACGTAGATTAGGGAATGCCCCTTCGCTCGCTAATCAACGGCATCCTGCTGAGCGTGCTCGCCAGCGGACCAGCCTTCGCGCAGCGGCCGCGGGTTGCCGCTGATTCCACGAAGACTGCCACGGTTCGACGCCTCCTGCAGCTGACCAAGACCGGCGAAGCCATCGTCACGGGAATGGAGGCGGCGGTACCCGCGCAGCGACGTGCCTACCCCGATGTGCCCGACGAGGTCTGGGATGCGTTCCTCGCGCGAGCTCGTCAGAAACTCCCCCAAATCGTGGACTCCCTTGTGCCGGTTTACGCCACGCGGTTCAGCCAGGCTGAGCTCAACGAGTTGATCAAGTTCTTCACGAGTCCTGTCGGCCATCACCTGAGCGACGCACAACCAGAGATGCTGCGGGAAAGCCTCGAGATAGGCGGGCGTTGGGGGGAAGTAATCGGGAGGGAGATTCAGGATAGCCTGGCCCGGTCTGGCGGCCCGTCCGCCGATTTTGCGTTGCAATCCCGGATGAAGTCGGATCTGCGTAACCTGATCACTGCAGAAGAGGCTTTCTTCGCCGACTCCGTCAAGTACACCACGACGATCGGAGTCGGAGGCGTCGATTATCACCTCTCGCCCGACAACAAGATTGTGGAAATGCGTCTCACTCCGGATGGGTGGGTGGCGACGATGGGTAATGCAAAGACAAGAACTATTTGCGCCATCTTTGTTGGTTCAACGCCGATCGCGCCCGCCGTGGAAGAAGGACGGCCGGCGTGTCAGGTCCGGCCCATGTGAAGCAGGATGGCCTTCGACCACATCCACGGCATGCTGATGAGCGCGATCGCATTCCAGGCCAACATGAAGCAGCGCATCTCCCTGTTAGTGTAGGGCCCGCTGCGCCAAATCAGCGTGGCATCGATGGCGAACCACATCGCCGTCACCAACAGGAAAGCAGCCAGCTCCTTCGCGCCGAAGAACCGCACGATCAGCCCCGCTTCAAACAATAACAGAACGACGATCAACAGCTTTGCCGGGACCCGGCCGATCACCGTGGCTGTGGTACGCCGCCCGGTCGCGCGGTCAGGCTCCAAATCCATCACCTGGCCAAACACCAACGAATGCATGGCAAACAGCGCGCCGAACAGCATCGTGGCCCAGGGTAGAAGTGGGACCTGGTTCATCCAACTGCTCAGCAAAAACACGAAGAGATACCCCGCCTGGTTCAACATCTCGAGCGGTGGCCGAGCCTTAAAATTGAAGCGCGGCCAGTTATAGAGCGCCGCCGCCGCAATCATGCCGGCGAAGACCAGCAGCATCTTTGCTCCAGCTAGCAAACTGAATGTGACGACGAATGGCACCTGGACCAGCACGATGCGCAGAGGCAATCCGCGCAATTGCTCCGGCGTGCCGCGCGCGCCAAATAGAAACGTGCCTTTGCGGGGATTGAGACGATCGGCTTCGTAGTCGACGATGTCGTTCCAGCCGTAGATCAGCAGGCCCATCGGAAAGCTGACGTACAGCACACCGAGCCAGAAAGCGGCGGAGTGAAAAACATCTCGTTGCCCAAGCGGCAGCATGTAGAACGCAATCGCCGTGAGCCACAGACCAGGACGAGACGCTTGGAGGAGGAAATTCAGTTCAGAGCGAAGTGCGCTCACCCGAGGCGCGCCAGCGCGTCGTGCATTTCCGTGGCCGTGCCGTACCGATCCGCCGGGTTCTTGGCCATCGCCTTCACGATCACCGCCGCCAGCGCGGGCGGTACATCGGCGTTCAGTTTGCGCGGATCGGGCGGCTCCTCCTCCAGATGCTTGGCGACTAACGCCCACGTCGTTTCCGCCTCGAACGGCACTCGGCCCGTCAGGCACTCGTACAGCACCACGCCCGCGGCGTAGAGATCGCTGCGTGGATCGAGCTCGGCGCCGGAGATTTGCTCGGGCGACATGTAGTCGGGCGTTCCGATCGACGTGCCCGCCTCGGTGAGCCCCTTGCCCTGCGGCGGATTGGCGAGGCGCGCGATCCCGAAGTCCATTACTTTCAAAAAGCCGCTCGGCTCGACGACGATGTTCTGCGGCTTGATGTCGCGATGGATCACCCCTTCGGCATGCGCGACTTCGAGCGCTCGGCACAACTGCTTTCCCACCGTGAGTGTCACCGCCACGGGCAGCTTGCCTCGTGAAACGATCAGCTGTTTCAGCGACGTGCCTTCCACATACTCCATGGTGAGGTAGTACATCCCGTTCTGCTCGCCGAGGTCGTAGGTGCGTACGACGTTGCGATGCGCGATCCGCCGCGCGAGCCGGATCTCCTGCTTGAACCGCTCGAGCGCGGCGGACCCGCCGGCCATGGCTTCCGGCTTGAGGGTCTTGATGGCGACTGACTCCTGCAATTCGCGGTCGAACGCCCGGTACACGACGCCCATGCCGCCCGCGCCGAGGATCTCCTTGATGTCGTAGCGACCTGCAAACGTCGAGCCCGGCCGGATCGCGGATCCCGTTTGCGTCGTGGCGATCTGTTGGGTCGCGGCGGACGCGGATGCCGCCGTCATGTACTCGACCAGAGCTGCCTTTTCCTTGAGGTCTTCGACCAGCCCCTTGAACGCCTTCGACAAGATGCCGATTTCATCGCGCGAGGTTACCGCGATCTCGACGCTGTAATCGCCTTCCTGAACCTGACGGGTTGCCACGGCGAGCCGGCGTACCGGCCCCGCGATCTGGCGAGCCTGCACGAACGCAAAGATCAGCGCCAGCACGACGCCCAGCCCCACGGCCCACAGCATGGTCCGCTGCAGCGCGTTGAACGCAGCGAGCTCCGACTCGCGCGAGCGCAGCGCCACGAAGCCGCCGCGCACGTCGCCCGACGGCGAGCGAATCGCGCCCGCAAGGCCGATGAGATGCTGGTTCCCCATCGACGCCGTGAGCGCCATGCCCTCACCTCCCGTATCGCCGGCGAGCGCATCCGCCTTCACCGTGCTCTGGAGAGCCGGCGCGATGTCCTGCGCCGGCACGGTGCTCCCGACCACGACGGGCTGGTTGAGCGTATCGAGCGCGAAGAACACGACGTCGGAGTTCGTGGCCTGCTTGATGGCGGTCGCGAGCGAGTCGTCGATCGGGTAAGTCGCGACGAGCGCGCCGAGCGGTGCCGCCGTGGGGCGATCGCGCAGCGGCGTGCCGATCGCCATGAACATCGTGCCCCGCACGTCGTCCAGCCACGCGCCGCTGGTTTGCTCGCCGCTCAACGCGTTCGCCACGAGCGGAGCGATCGACAGGTCGCGGTCATACTGCTCGCGGTAGTCGGTGCGCGCGATCAGGATGCCGTCGCTATTCGTGACCAGCACCCATGCCGCGTCGATGAGCCCGCGGATGTCGTCGGCCTGATCCAGCGCCTCGGCGCGCGCACGCTGGTTGAGCAGCCGCTGCCGGTACTGCGGGACGTCGGTCGCCACCGTGCTCGCGCGGCCCAGCGTGCGCGTGCGGGCCGCGAGATAGTCGTCCACCGCGCGGCGCGTAGCGAGGAGCGCACGGTGGATCGACGCATCGGCGGTACCGTGCGCCTTGACCGATGTGACGCCGAAGGTAATCCCCAAAACCGCCACGACGAGCAGCGTCGAAGCGAGAAAGATCTTCGCCGTCAGTCCGAACGCCGGTTTAGTAGCGCTCGCGCCCGGCATTGGTCGGATAGTTGCGTCCGTACTTGTTGCGATGGGGCTGCCATGTGTAGCCGCGGGCGTTCAGCGCGATCTGGAGCTGCGTCTCCCTGCCGCCGTCGGCCGAGACGTCCTTGATCACCTCGCTGGGGATGCGCTCGTGCCACACATGCAGGCGATATCGCCCGGCCGGGACATTGTCGATCGCGAAGCTGCCGTCGTTGGCAGGCTGCGCGTAGTAGCGGTTTTCCATCACCAGCACGTACGCGACCATGCGCGGGTGCACGTTGCAGTAGACGCGCACCAGCCCGGGATGCGCGAACGTATAGCTCTTGGCTTCGCCGCGGCCGTACAACCCGAGGTCGAAGCTGTTGGGCTCGCTCACCGAAAACACGTTGTGGTTGAACGGATCGTGGTTGGGAAACCGCACGGTCGAGCCGAGCGGCACGACCACGACGTGGGGAGCGTAGGTCTTGTCCGTGATCGCGATTTCGACCGTCACGGGTCGCGCGGCGGTCGTCACCGCGGCCGGCGTCTCGAGATAGAGTACGGCATCGCTGAGATCGGGCGACGGCTTGTTGTCTTTCTCCAGAATGACGATCCGGCCCGCCACCCGACCGGCAGTGGAAAACCCGACAGCGGCGAGCAGCGCAGCGATTCCCACCACCAAACGCATCGTCAATCTCCTCAAACTGTTGCGTCCAAGGGCGTGGAGCTTACTGTAGTGCTATCCAACTCGCCAGGAGCGGGCACGTGATGCCTGTGTTGCTTTCTCTCGCTCTCGCTGTACAGCAACCTTCATCACCTCCACCACCTCCACCAACGCCCGCCAAGCGTACCGTGGAGTTCACGGGCACCGTTCTGATGAACGGCTTCTATAATAGCGCGCACACCAACAACAGTGACGACCCCGTCTTCGCCGACACAGATGCGGTCGGCGCAAAAGGGACGAGCGCGACGATGCGGCAGACGCGGCTCGGTGTGCTCGTCACCGATCCGCAGGTGCTGGGCGGGAGCTTCAGCGGTGAGGTCGACGTCGACTTCTTCGGCGGCCAACAACCGGCCGCGGGCAACCGAAACTTTCCTACGTTGCGGCTGCGGCGCGCTCTCGCGACCGTGCAATGGACCCACCTGCAGTTGTTACTTGGACAGGAGACGGCGCTCGTCTCCGATCGCAATCCGCGCTCGCTGGCAGGCGTCGGCGTGCCGGACTTCAGTCTCGCGGGGAATCTGTGGTTTTGGATTCCCCAAGTGCGCGTTACTGCGGAGTACGGATACACCCTCCGGCTCGCGGTTCAGGCGGCAGTGCTGGCGCCGATCACCGGCACACAAGGACTGCTGACGACACAGGCCGACTCCGGAGAACGGACCACCCGGCCCTACCTCCAAGGTCGCGTGCGGCTCGGCTGGGGCCCAACGGATGACCCGAGCGAAGTGGCCATCGGCGGACACATCGGCTGGCTGCGCGGACTCGACTCGTTGTCTGGTGACTCGCTGCTCACCTCTCGCGCCGTCACGCTCGACACCCGGCTGAAGCTCGGGCCTGCCGAGATTATCGGCGAGGCGTTCGCGGGTCAGGCGATCGCGGGCCTGGGCGGAGGCGCCGTGGGGCAGAACGCCGGCGTTGCGGGCGCGCCGGTGCACACGAAAGGCGGTTGGGGCCAACTGAACTTCCGTCCGCGGCGCGGATGGATGTTCGGTGGCGGATGCGGCATCGACGACCCGAAGGACGCCGACGTTCTGCCCAACGGCCGGTTCCGCAATTTTGTGTGTGAAGGACACGTCGAATGGCGTCCGCCGGGACCGCTCGTCTTCGGGTTCGAGTTCCGACGGCTCCAGACGCGCTACCAAGCGGGCGATTTTACGGTGAATCACCTCAACCTGGCGGCCGGTTTCAGGTTCTAGGAGCCGAAGGCGGTTTCCGTCTACGGTACGCCACGATGGCGACGCCGGCGCAGATGAGAAACGCCGGTACCATGAGGATGACCATGGCGGTCATCGTCGCCTGCATGTAAGTGGAGCTCACGGCGCGGACAGCCGCTGGTGCAGCAGACGAAACGCGTCGAGCCAGAAATGATCCATCAGGACGATGGTGATCACCACAGCGAGAATCACACTCCACGCAAAGCTGCGTCGTTCGTATCGCAAGTGCATAAAGTACATCAGCGCGAGGGCTGCCTCGATCACCGCGAGCAACAGCAGCTCTGTCAACAGGACGCCAGTGGGCAGCCGAAGCAGCGTTAGGATCACCTCGAGCGCAACGATCCCAAGTAACACGACCCATACCACGACGTAGCGTCTCATCTTGCGCTTTCCACCGGCGCGTCAGCGCACATTCAGAAGATAGACCAGTGGGAAGACGAACATCCACACCAGATCGACAAAGTGCCAATACAGACCGGTCGCTTCCAGGTGACCCGGATCGAATCGCCCGCGCCGGTAGCCGAGCGCGATCACGGCGATCACAATCACGCCGCTCACCACGTGTAGCAGATGGAGACCCGTGATGCTGAAGAAGGTAGCGCCCACCAGCGGGGTGCCGCCCAGGGGGTTGTGGGATAATCGCCAGCCCTCGCCGATCATGCCGACCCATTCCCGCAAATGCAGGGCGGCGAACAACACGCCCAGCCCCATCGTCGCCACGAGCCAGCGCAGCGCCACCGCGCGCCGTCCGGCCTGAGCCGCCAGCACGGCGCCGATCATTGTGAGGCTGCTCGACAGCAGGACAACCGTCATGACCATGCCGTTGACGATGCTGGGCCAGAACGCAAACGGACGCGTCCAATCGGGATTGGCGATACGGAGGTATCCCGAGGCGACCAACATCGCCGCGAACGTCGCCGCGTCCGCGACGATGAACATCCAAATGCCGAGCTTGCGCGAGGAGACGCCGAACGGCGACGGCTCATGCAGGGCTGTGAGCTCAGCCACGGATCGTCAGCAGGGCAAGGAGATAGAGCCAGAGGACGGCCATGAAGTGCCAATAGAGCGCCGCTGCCTTGAACGTTGTCCGCGACAACGCGCCGGCTGCGAGCCGCCGCTCCACATAGCCAAGCCCACCGAGACCGCCCAACACGTGCAGTGCATGCAAGACGGTGAACACGTAGAAGAACGCGCTGCTCGGACCTGTCGCCAGCAACAGGTTCTGCGCAGCGAGCTGGCGCCACGCCAACCCCTGACCGACGAGGAACAGCACTCCGAGAATCAGCGTGGCATGCAGGCCGAAGGATCCACGACGGCGTCGCGACGACTCGAGCGTCACGCTGCTGGCCAGCAGCACCAGCGTGTTGACGTACAACAACGACGGCAGCTGCAGGTGCCGCCAATCGGGCCCGCTGCTCTGGCGCACGACCAAAGCGCTGGTGAGCGCGGCGAATGACATCGAAATCGTCGCGATGGCGATCCACACGCCGGTCTCGGCGACGCGGCGCTCCGGTCGTCCGCCCATTGTCGCAACCGACGCGGCAGGTACCGTCGACGGCGGCGGCACCATGGTAGTGCTCATTGCGGCTCGGCCTGCATCACATAGTCCCGTGGACCGGCGCCGCCGAATTCGTTGGGGCCGTGTGTGACCACAGGCGGGCGGCCGCCGAAATTGTCATGGGGCGGCGGCGAAGACGTGGACCACTCGAGCGTCGTCGCCTCCCAGGGATTGTCCGGCGCCGGCGGCCCCCGGAAGCGGCTGCGGATCAGGTTGAAAAGAAAAATCAGTTGCACCGCACCCGTGAACAACGCGGCGATCGTGATGAATCGATGGAGCGGAATAAGTGGCTGGAGGTAGTCGTCGGTGAACGCGGAATAGCGGCGGACGTTACCCGCCAGTCCCAGGTAATGCATCGGCATGAACACGCAATACACGCCGATGAACGTCAGCCAGAAGTGCCACTTGCCGAGCGTCTCGTTCATCATGCGGCCGAACATCTTGGGGAACCAGAAGTAGGTGCCCGCGAAGATGCCGAACATGGCGGCCACGCCCATGACAAAATGGAAATGCGCCACCACGAAGTAGGTGCCGTGCAGGTAGATGTCGGTCGAGGGCTGCGCGAGGAAAAATCCGCTGATTCCGCCGCTCACAAACACTGACACAAACCCCAGCGCGAACAGTGCCGCCGTCGTGAAGCGCAGGCGCGCGCCGTACAGCGTGCCGATCCAGAGCAGGCAGATGATCGTCGCCGGAATCGTGATGACGAGCGTCGGCACGGAAAACAGCGTTGCGGAGACCGGGTTCATCCCGCTCAGGAACATGTGGTGACCCCACACGGTGTAGCTGAGGAACGCGATCGCGATCAGACACACGATCAGCACGCGCGGGCCGAGCAGTGGCTTGCGCGCGAAGACCGGCAGGATTTGGGAGACGATCCCGAATCCCGGCAGAATCGCGATGTATACCTCGGGATGGCCGAAGAACCAGAACAGGTGTTGCCACAACAGCGGTGAGCCGCCCGCGTGCGGCTGCAGGCGATCGCTGATTACGAGTCCCGCCGGAATGAAGAAGCTGGTGCCCGCGACGCGGTCAAGGATCAGCAAGATGCACGCCGGCATCAGGACGGCAAACGCGATGAGCCCGATGACGGAAGTGATGAACCACGCCCACGTTGCGAACGGGAGACGCGCGAGCGACATGCCCCTGGTCCGCAGGTCGAGGGTCGTGGCGATGAAGTTGAGCGAGCCGAGCAGCTGCGCGACGCAGAACATCGCGATCGACACGGCCCACAGTGTCTGCCCCACGCCCTGCCCCGGCCCCGCGTCCTTGCCGACGGCGCTCAGCGGTGCATACGCCGTCCACCCGGACAAGGGCGGCCCATCGCCGACGAAGAACGCCGAGAGGAGCACGAGAAACGCCAGCAGCGTCACCCAGAACGACATCATGTTGATGCGCGGAAACGCCATGTCCTCGGCGCCCACGTGGATCGGCAGAAAGAAATTGCCGAAGCCCGCGAACGGTGCCGTCGTCAGCACGAAGAACACCATGATGGTGCCGTGCATCGTCATCAGCGCGAGGTAGTACTCGGGTGTGATCACGCCCCCGGCGGCTCCCGTGGGCGCGAGCTTGCCCAGCCCCGGCACGGGCGTCTCCGGCCAGCCGAGGTGGAACCGCATGACCCAGGACAGCACCATCCCGGTGACAACCGCGACGAGCGCCAGGTCGAGGTACTGCCGGCCGATGACCTTGTGATCGACGCTGAAGACGTGGCGTCGCAGGAAGCTCTGGGGCGGCGCGTGGGCCGTCGTGACGCCGTGCGTCATAACGCCGCCGCCTTCTCCTTGAGCCACTGGTCGAAGTCCGCTCTGGTCTTCACTTCCACGAAGGCGCGCATGTTGTAGTGGCCAAGGCCGCACAACTGCGTGCACACGAGCTCATATTTGCCGGGTTTGGTCGCGGTGAAATGCAGCGGGATCACCAGACCGGGCACGATGTCCTGCTGGATGCGCAGCTCGGGCACGTAGAACGAATGGTTCACGTCCTTCGCGTGCAGTCGCAGCTCCACCGGCTGGTTGGCGGGGATCACCAGGCTGCCCACCACGATGTCGTCCCGTGCCGTCGTGTCATTGGCGGGATCCAGGCCGAAGAAATTCTCGCTGGCATCGTTCATCAGCTCGGGGTGCATCGCGCCGAACTTTCCGTCGACGCCCGCATAGCGAAAATAGAAAGCGAACTGCTCGGCTTGTACCTCGATCTGGAGAGCCCCGGGGGCCGGGGGCGTCTGGTACACAGCCGCCCACACCTTCGAGCCCACGAACGTCAGGACGAGGATCTCCGCGCCCACGAGCACCGTGGCGAGCACCACCATGGGCGTCGGGCCGCCGGGAAACGATTTGATGGGGCGCGCCGACCCGCTCGCACCGAAGCGCCAGACGAAGAACGCCAGCGCGAGCTGCGCCGCCACGAAGAGCACCCCGGCAACGACCATCGTCTCGTTGAGCTGACGATCGATGCGGCTTCCGTGGGTAGAGATGTCCAGGGGCAACCACCAGATGTGGAGGGCAAAGATCGTCGCCGACGCCAGCGCGATCAGCGTGACGACGACGGCGAATAACTTCCCCATCGGCTAGTAGGGTCGCGCGGTCAAAACGAAGTTGGCGGTCTTCGTCTCGGTGCCGCCGACTGTCACCTCCTGGCTCTTCGTTCCGAACCTCTCATGCCACGCCGTCACGGTGTAGGTACCGGGAGGCAGGCCCGTGATGCTGAACTCACCGGTCGAATCCGTCACGCTGAAATGAGAAGTCGCGAGAACGGCGAAGTAGCCGTGCATCCACGGATGTACGTTGCATTTCACCGGGATGAATTCGGGCTGGTCCCACGCCGTCCGAATCGGTGGCGCTCCCTTGGGCTGCGACTTGTTCCACTCGGCATTGACCCGCGCAAGCGGATGAATGTTGTGCGAGTGGGGATCGTCATTGGAGATCTCGAGCGGGTGGTGCACCTGCATCGCCGCAACGTGCGGGATGTACAGACAGCCCTTCTGATCGTAATGCACCGTATCGGTCGCGGCCGGCGCGCCCTGGTCTCCGGCGGAGATGTACACCACGACATAGCGAACGCTGTTGCCCGGGCCCGTGACCGCGTCCTGCGTCATGACGGGAGTCGGATGCGCGGTCACACAGGCCGGCTCCTTGGACATATCAATCGGCCGCAGCTTGGGCAGCGTGCCGGTGTACGTCACCTTGCCGCTGATCGCGCCCGCCGGCGGCGGCCGGCGCGGCGGTCCGGCCGCCGCACCACCGACCGACGCCAACGCCAATGCGGCTATGTACCGCGTGATCATTGTCCTCCCCCTTCTGGACCAATCGGCTTGAGCTCGTGGCCGTGCGTGGAAAACCACGACCGCCAAATCGTCGCCTCCGGCGTCTTGAGTGGCTGCAGGGTGCGCAAGAAATGCACGAGATCCCACGCCTCTGCCGGTTGTAGCTGATCGGCGAACGACGGCATCGGCGAGCCATCGAGCCCCGTCATGAAAATGCGATACAGGTCCTGGTTCGTATTGCCGCACATGAACCGCGTACCCGTCTGGAAATCGTACGGACGGATCGGGTCGTCTTTGTTGTCCGTCAATGTCTTTGCGGAGGGCCCGTCGCCGTGACCGGCTGGGCCGTGGCATTTCCAACACTCCAGGCGCTGAAACAGCTCGCGCCCGTGCAGGATGCTTTGCACGGTCGGCGCCGGCTCTGGAGGAATCGTGATCGGCACGCCTGGCTTTGCCGTTCTCCAGCGCGCAGCAAACGTCTTGACATAGGCGACCAGGTCAATGCGGTTGTGCGGCGTGAGCGCAACCCACGGCGGCATGTTCGTGGTCACGAATCCACGCGTCACCGAGTTATAGAGGTCCTCATCGGTGGGCAGCGTGCCGGACGGCGTCGAGCGGCACTTGAACGTCGCCAGCGTGAAATCGCGCGGCTTCGGATCGATCCATTGGGCGTTCTCGCCCCGTGCGTCACCTTCATCGCCGTGGCAGCCGGCGCAATAGCGCGTATACAGCGGTTTCCCGGATGCGGCGCGGCCAGCCAGCTTGCCGACATGCGCCTCCTGCGCAGGGGACGGCGTCGCGCCACCGAGCAGGAGCACAGCGCCACAGGCCGACACGAGCGAAATCCATCGCGTTTGCGGTCTCATTTGTGGCCTCCTCTCAGAAAGCGAAGTCGAAACCCAACATCAGGCTCCGGCTCCAGATCTTGGTCGCAGGATCATAGGCATCGATGCCGGAACCGTCCCCACTCAATGGGGCCATGCCGATCGTCCCGGTTGTGGCAAACTCCAGGTGGAGCGCCATCCCGTCACGACTGAACATGAAGGGGTAGGCACGGACGCCCACCGAGAACGCGTCGGCGTTGCCGAACGTCTTCGGCGTCGCGGGATCGGCCTGCTTGGACATGCGCAGCATCTCGTAGCGCGCCTGTACCAGTAACCGTGGATGCGCGACGTAATGCGCTTCGAGTAATGCCGTGTTCCAGGCAGGTTTCTGCGTACTTCCGCCGAGCGCGGCATCGTCCGACGCATGCGAGACGAGGGGTATGAGCTCCAGGTTCCCAAGCCAGATCTGGGCCGTCGCCCCCAGCCGGACGAACGATTTGTTGGCCGAGCCGGTGCCGGGAATCGGCTCACCGTTGGCGGAATCGAACGCGGTCGGACGGTGCCCCAGATAGCCGAACACGCCGATCCGCTGCGGGCCCAGACCACCGCCCATGGCAAATGCGCGACTCAGCGAGACCATGGCGTCCAGACTCTTACCGCCGGGTAACCCCGCCTCACCGTCGTCGGTGCTCAGCAAAGCCACGCTGTAGCGCGTGTAGCTATTGATCGAGTGACCCGACAACTCGGCGCCGATCTGGTTGTCCCCGAGGCCGAACGTGTAGTTATCGACGCTGCCGGCGGGCTGATAATGGTAGGCGTAATAGAATCCGCCGTTGTTCGAGAGCCACGTGATCCGCTTCTCGCCGAGCAGGTTGTCCAGCTCGAACTTGCCGACCTTCAGGTTCACCCACGGCGAGTTGCCGAGATTGTCGAAGCGGACGAACGCGGCTTCAACGCCGGCGCTGCCGTCCGGATCCAACGTGGGCACGAGGCCGAAGGTGATGTCCTTGTACAGGGTCCCGAGGAGCAGGAAGTCGATCCCGGAGAGGTCGAATCCGGCCTGCGTGATCGTCGCCTCGCTCGGAGCCGGGTCGATGGGTTGGTGCGTGGTGTTCTCGACGTGCAGCTGCGGTGTGGTCCGCATCGCGATCGGCCAGTACCCGTTGTTTTGCCAGATCGGCGAGTCGCGGTCATTGCCGAGCTGGTAGCCGTTGTCCTTGAACCGTTGGCCGAAGGCATTGAGCTCGGGCCATACGGTATGGCAGGCCGAGCATCGCAGGCCGTATTTTCGGGCGAAGGCGGGAATCGCGGAGATTCTGGCGTAGGCCTCGCGATACGTCCGGACGGCAATCGCGCCGCGGGTGTTGGGGGCCATCGCTGCACAGATCAACATCACCAGAGGTGCAGCGGCCCGCAGAAACCGCTTGACCATGTGACCTCCCCTCGGTAGGAGAGACCCTGCTCGATAACAGGCGGTGACAGCTTCCTGCACATCTATCCCGCTGCACGCGGGTTGTCAAACAAGACCTTTGGAGATTATGAAGGCATTTCCCTACCCCTCGCCGTCTCGGCTCGGGTGTTTCTCGCGCCTGCGATATGCCTTTTTGGAACGGTGAACTTTGTGCGACGGGGTCTTCAAGCGCTCTTTCACCGGCGCCCTCGGGTTCGGCACGCGTATCACGACCTTCTCTTTCTCGCGCTTGCGACTCAATTGCCCACGCGCTCCCGGATCTGCTTGGCGTGATGGCGCGCGTGGATGACGTGGAAGCGCATCCACTCCTCGACCGTCAGGTCGCCCATACGCGGATGCTTCACAAACAGGTTGTGGCGTCGCTCCGGCAACAGCGCGCGGTCGACCTGGTCCCACGCCTCGACCCCGGCGAGGAAATGCTCTTCCGCTGTCGCGCGATCGATGCTCGCTGCTGGCGTAGTACGCTCCGGCGCCTTCCGTCCGGGTGGAAACCAGCGCAATCCGAAAATGAAGAACCTGGCGACCTGCTGCGCGGGCGAGCGCGTGCGTCGCGACATGGGTGCATGGTTGCGTCGCGCCAGGAACGCGTCGCCGCTCAGCGTAAGTCCGAGCGCGAGATGCTCGACGATTTGCGCAGGCGTCCACTTTCCCGCCGGGCCACGCTCCCAGTCCGCGTCGCTCCGGCCCCGTAACGGCCCCAGCACGAGGTCGGGTAACTCTCCGAGCGGCTTCATCCCTTCAAGAACCGGCGTCGCACCTGATCGCCTTGCTCGAGCCACTCGTCGAAGTCGTCGACGGACGGCAAGAGACCGTGCCGGAACCAGAACAGAAACCGGCCGCCGCCGGCGACTTGCTGATTCGGCGTCGCTTCGAAGAAGCGGCGGATGTCGATCGTGAACAGCTGCCGGATCAGCGGTTCGTTCGGGCCCTTCAAGCGGTACATCTTGGAGAACTCCGGGGAATCGACAAAATCGATATCCTGCATTCCAAAGACCTGGCCGAGCCGCGAAAACCAGCCCTCAGGCGACAACGCGAATTTCGGGAACGAGCCCTTGTCGTGCTCCCAGACGATCCCGCCGATCCAGTGTGTATGTGAGCTTTTACCGCCACCGGTGATCCAGCGATACTCGAACGCGGTAAACGGCGCCTGATTCTTGGTCCCGCGGATCGTGCAGCCCCACTTGCGGCTGTGTCCCGTGGTGAACGGCTCGAAGGCGTCCCCGTACCGGCGTTCCCCTTCGGGACGATTGTCTTCGAAGGTGAATCCGCGGATCAGGCTGTATTCAGCGTAAGCAGCGCGACGCTTGCGATTGCGGGCGGTTTTGAGGAGCGCGAGTCCACCGAGCACCACCGCAAGCCCGCCGAACAACAGCCAGGGCAGTGAAATCGTCATCGCGAGGAGTGCAATAGCGCACTAGCTTCTACCCGACCCGACATGCGGGGAATTTGCGAGTGAACCTGCTGCGCCGCCACCCGGTTGCGATCGCGCTGGTGGTCCTGCTTCTCGCGACCGCGATCCACCCGCTGTCTCCGCTCATCGACGCGGTCACCGGCTCGACGCCCGGCGACGTAGACCTCGAGCGACCGGTCACGTACGTCCTCCTTGCCCCACTCTCCAACACCCTCGACGCGCTCACGTTCTTCAGCCAGCCCCGCGCGGAGTGGGCGCTCGCCGTCTGGATCCTGGCGCTCGCCGCTTGGGGCGCACTGCGTCGCTCCGCGACGTCGCTCACGTGGCGCCGCCGCACCACGCGCGCGCTGGTCGGCCCTGGCGTCCTGGTGCTGCTCGCCGTGGCCGCTGTGCTGTTGCCGCGGCCTGTGCCGCGCCTCACGACCGAAGGCACCGTCGGGGGCACCGTCATCGACTACCACGCGCATACCAATGCCTCACACGACGGCCGGCCCGGGTGGACGCTGGCGAAGCTCGCCACGTGGCACGAGCGGCAGGGGTTCGAAGCGTCGTACGTGACGGATCACAATGTCGTGTACGACGGCTCGCTTCCAGTCCCGGAAGGCACGTCCATCAACTTGTTGCCGGGCGTCGAATGGAGCGTCTACGGCCAACACGTGGTGGCGATCGGGCCGGTCGAGCCGCTGCCGCGCGACAGCTTTCAGGGGAGCACCGCGCGCATGATCCGGATCTTCGCCGCGATCGAGCGCCAGGGTGGACTCAGTATCGCCTCGCTCCCCGAGTACTGGCGCTATCACTGGGACGATCTCGGCGCGTTCGTCGTGGGCGGCCTGGACGGGTTCGAGATCGTGAACTGCGCGCCGAAGGCGCTGGGGTTCCCGTCGAAGCTGCGCCGCCAGGTGCTCACGCTCGCGGGCAGCCATGACTTGATGGTGGTCGGCGCGAGCGACAATCATGGCTGGGGGAAGGTCACCTGCGTCTGGAATGTTTCGCTGCCGGGCGCTCAGGGGTTCCACACCAACCGCGTCTTTGCGCGGCCGCTCGCGCTGGTGCAGGGCGATTGGCAGCCGTGGACGGCGGCCGTGACCCAGCCGTGGTTCCTGCTGCGATCGTTGAGCTGGAGTGAGCGGGCGAGCTGGCTGACGTGGGTCGTCATCATCCTGCTGTATCGGGCGATGCCCCGCCGTGAGGGTCAGGGGGCGGGCCTCGGGATCCTGGCGCGGTCACTGGGGCGGCGCAGCAGGAAGAGCGTTCCTAACGAAACCCCGACATGACACGGCGCAGCCAATCAGCGAAGTTCCTCCCCTTCTTTCTTTTCTTTCTTTTGGAGACGGTCCCATGCACGTAGCACGTCGGTTCGTAGTTCTCGCATTCGTCGCGCTCACGACTCAGGCGCGGGCGCAAAGTGCGCTGCCGCTGAAGCACGCGCCGGCGCGCACGCAAACGGCGATCACGCCGGCGGACCTCATGACTCGTCTGTACCTCTATTCGGACGATTCCATGATGGGCCGGTTAGCCGGCAGCGAATACAATCTGAAAGCCACCGCGTACATCGCGTCGGAAGTGAAGCGCTTCGGGCTCCAGCCTGCGGGCGACTCCGGCGGTTATTTCCAGAACGTGCCGCTCGTCAAGCGCGGCCTCGAGCCCGGCTCCGTTTTCTCCGTCGAGGGCACGACGTTCAAACCCTGGGAAGAGTTCGTGCCGCGCGATCCCGGCCGGACGACGCGCGCGTTCGATGGCGCCCAAGCCGTCTATGGCGGTGTTTGGCCCGACAGCGGGATGATCAGTCCGAGCGAGGCGGCCGGGAAATTTCTCGTGATCGGCGCGCACACCGGACCGAATGTGCCGCCGGCGCAGCAGATCAATCGTGGCGCAATGCTCGCGCGGTACCGCGGCGCCGCGGGCATCGCGGTGGTCGCGCTGGAAACATTCCCGCCGCAGGCAATCAACTTCTTCCGGCAGCCACAAACGATCCTCCGTGACGCGCCGCAGGCGGCCGATACGATCAGCCTGCCCGTGTACGTGTACGTGAGCGCCGCCGGTGCCCGGCTGCTCCTCGGTGCACCGCTCGATAGCGCGCGGGTCGGCGCTGCAGGCAAGACCGTGCACGGATCCGTCGCGTTCGTCGAGACGCCCGCGCCGGCGCGCAACGTCGTCGCCATTTTGCCCGGTAGCGATCCGAAGTTGAAGGGCGAGTACGTGGCGATCGGCGCGCACAACGATCACATCGGATTCGACAACACCCCGGCGGATCACGATTCGCTGCGCGCGTTCAACGACGCCGTGCGGCGGCTGGAGCTGGCCGCGCCCGATCATCGGGTGAGGCCGGATCAGGTGCGGCAGATTCATGTGAACGTGGACAGCCTACACCGCGTGCATCCTGCGCGGCGCGATTCGATCTACAACGGCGCCGATGACGACGGCTCGGGGACGACGTCGGTGCTGGAGATCGCGGAAGCGTTCGCCGGCGCGCGCGTCAAGCCGAAGCGCTCGGTCATTTTCGTCTGGCATACCGGCGAGGAGCTCGGGCTGTTCGGCTCGCAGTACTTCACCGACCACCCGACGGTCACCCGCGACTCGATCGTCGCGCAGCTCAACATGGACATGGTGGGCCGTGGCCGCGCCGATGACGAGAATGGCGGCGGGCCGGGATACCTGCAGCTCATCGGCACGCGCCGCCTCTCGACGGAGCTCGGCGATCTGATCGAGACCGTGAACAAGGCCCGGAAGCAGCCGTTCACGTTCGATTATCAGTTCGACGCCTCGGGGCATCCGGAGCAGTACTACTGCCGCAGCGACCACTACATGTACGCGCGCTACGGCATCCCGATTGCGTTCTTCACGACGGGCAACCACCGCGACTACCATCAGGTGACGGACGAGCCCGAGTACATCGACTACGACAAGCTGGCGCATGTGTCGCAGTTCGTGTATGACATCGCGACGGCGGTCGCCAACCTCGATCATCGCGTGGTCGTGGACAAGCCGAAGCCCGATCCGCACGGGAATTGCGTACAGTAGCCGGTACCAAGAATGCAAACGGGCCCCTCGGGGGGCCCGTTTTGTTTTTCAGGGCTGGCCGGGCTGCGGTGGCGGAGAGCCCGAGGCACCCAGGTATTCGACCCTACCGTCCTCGTGGACGGCGAAGTGATAGGAGCGGCGCGCAATACAGCCTGCCGGGCAATCGCCATACCCGACGCTGTACTCGAGTATCACCCGCGTTCCCTCGATCGATCCCGTGATGTCGTTGCCGTCGCCGATCATGTTGTTCGGCTCGGCGAACCGCACGCCGGCGATCCCGCGAAACAGCCCCGCCAGCGCGTCGATGTTCAGAGGCTCCGGCGGCCCGAGTGTGACAAGCACGTCGCCGTCGTGCATGACAGTCGCACTACCCAACGACAACGAGTAACGAGCCAGCAGCGTATCGATCAACGGCTCGCCCGTAGGAACCTCTCGGCGGGCGAGACGCTGAATCCACTCTTGGGTTCGGGACAGCCAGAGCAGCAAGCTGCGGGTGCCCGGATGGCCAAACGTATGAATGCCGTAGACGTCCACCACGGTGTCCCGTGCCGGCAACGCGGTGGCGTTGTGGACGAGCAGGAGGGCGTCGTAGTACGGTTGAACCGCTTCAGACGGAATCTGAATCCCGGTGTAACCGCTCGATTGTAGATCGCGCAGCGCCAGACGGTTGGCATCGTCGAGATACGCAGCGCGCAGCCCAGCCGGCACCTGCGAGTCGTCGACGCTCGATTGCATGGAGCGCGGCGCGGTAGCCGTATCGCAGGCTGCGAGCATTACGGCAGCGGCGAGCAAGAGCCTCCGGGTGCGCATCATCTGATAGATGATACCTTCCCATCATGCCTGCGGGTTACTCTCAGCGTTCGCTGGTCGAGAAGCTCGGCATCACGCCCGGCATGCGGATCGCGATTCTCAATGCCCCGCGTGGATACCGAACGACGCTCGGGAAGCTGCCGGCCGGCGTACGAGTTGCGGCGACGCTACAGGGGAAGGTCTCGTTCATACAATTCTTTACGGTCGCCCGCGCCGAGCTCGAGCAGAAGATCCCCGCGCTGCTGCGCGTCCTCGAGCCCGCGGGGATGATTTGGGTCTCCTGGCCTAAGAAGGCTTCGGGCGTTCCGACCGACATCACGGAAGACGTCGTGCGCGCGGTGGCGCTACCGACCGGCTTGGTCGACGTCAAAGTCGCCGCGGTGGACGACGTGTGGTCGGGCCTGAAGCTGGTGCGCCGCCTTAAACATCGGTGATTCAGCTTTACAATACAAAGTACTTGACAACATGGGACGCTGTGGCCTAGATTCCTGCCATGACGTCGCCGCAGCCGCTCCACGATCGCGCGCTCGATAATCTGAAGTTCATCCGCTCCACCATGGAGCGCGCCGGTTCGTTCACGGCCGTCCCCGGATGGGGCATGGTCGTGCTCGGCGTGACTGCGCTGGCCGCCTCGGCGATTGCGGGATCCCTGCCCGTCGCACCCGTCTACGGTGAGCCGCAGGGTCGCTGGCTCTGGGTCTGGATGTTCGAAGCCTTACTCGGTGCGGGCATCGGAACCGCGGCACTGCTCTACAAGGCACTGCGCGCGGGCGATACGATCATCCACGGCCCGGCGCGACGTTTCGGGCTCAGCGTGCTGCCGCCGTTCATCGTCGGTGCGCTGCTGACATACGTGCTTGGGCAGGCGAAGCAGCTCGCACTGCTTCCCGCGCTGTGGTTGTTGTGCTACGGCACAGGCGTGGTGACGGGTGGCGCGTTCTCATTGCGTGTGGTGCCGGTGATGGGACTCTGCTTCATGCTGCTGGGCACGGTGGCACTGTTCACACCGCCGGCCTTGCACGTGTGGCTGCTCGCAGTCGGTTTCGGCGGATTGCACATCGTGTTTGGACTGATCATCGCACGGAGGTACGGTGGCTAAGAGCAACACGGCGCGGATCACCCGCGCGGAGCCGGAACGACCGGTGAAAACGAAAGTACAGCCGGCGCCGGCGGACCTCGACCGGCTGATTCACGAGCGCGTGCGGCTCGCGATCGTGAGCGCGCTCGCCGTGCGCGAGAGCCTCACGTTCAACGAGCTCAAGGCGCTGCTCAAGACGAGCGACGGCAATCTCAGCGTCCACGCGCGCAAGCTCGAGGACGCCGAGTACATCACCTGCGACAAGTCCTTCGCAGGCCGTGTTCCCAGGACGGAATACCGACTCACCGCCCTCGGCCGGCGGGCGCTCGAGCGCTACCTCGACCACATGGAAGCGTTGATTCGCGTGACGCGGGCGCGCTGACGTGGATTCTTTTTTTTGCGGGATAGCTTTATGAAACAAAGTACTTCCTTCCACGTCGCCATCGTCATGGACGGCAACGGGCGCTGGGCGACGCGGCGCGGGTTGCCGCGCGTGGCCGGACATCGGGCCGGCGCCGAAGCGGTGCGCCGCGTCGTCAAGATCGCGCCAGGGTGCGGCATCGCTGCGCTGACGCTCTACGCCTTTTCATCCGACAACTGGACCCGGCCCGCCGCCGAAGTCTCGACCCTGATGCGTCTGTTCGCGCGCTACCTCCGCTCGGAAACGGCGGAGCTCGTCGCGCAGGGCGTCAAGCTCATGATCGTCGGCCGGCGCGATCGGTTGCCCCACTCGCTCCTCACGGCGATCGCCGCTGCCGAGCTCGAGACGGCAGGTGGCACGCGCCTCGACCTGCGCATTGCCGTAGACTACTCCGGCCGCGCCGCGATCCGCTCCGGCGAGCTCCTGCCCGACGTCGATCTCCTCATTCGCACCGGGGGCGAGCAGCGGTTGTCCGATTTCCTGCTGTGGGAATGCGCGTACGCCGAGCTGTGGTTCACCGAACGCATGTGGCCGGATTTCGGGGCGCCGCAGCTGGCGGCCGCCATTCACGAGTTCCATTCACGCGACCGCCGCTTCGGCGGATTACCGACGCAGGAGGCTGTGTGAACGTTTTGACGCAACGGACCAAGCTCGGACTGGAGATCGCCGGCGCGGGACTCGTCGGCGGAATCACTGGTGACGCGCTGCTCCGGGCCATGCCGTGGGGTCTGAACGCCACGATCGGCACGCTCCTGCTCGTCGCCACGGGCACCTGGCTCGTGCGTCGCAACAACATCAAGCCCGGACCTGATACCGCGTGGCTCGCAATCACGCTGCTGCTGCTCGGCATCGCGTTCCTGCGCCGCGACTCGGAACAGCTGGCGGCCTTCAACATGCTGGCGATGATCGTCACCCTGTGCCTCGCCGCGGCGAGCCTTCAGGGGGAATGGATCATCAACTGGTATCCATTCGATTACGCGCGGGGCGTCGTGACCGGGACGTTTTCCAGTGTCGTGGGCAGCCTCCTGTTGATTTTCAGGGACATCCAGTGGCAGGAATTACCGCAAGACCCTCGCACGCGTCACACGCGCGGCGCATTGCTGGGCGTGCTGATCGCGGCGCCAATGCTCGTCATTTTCGCGGCGCTGTTTGCGTCCGCCGATCCAGTGTTCAACAACGTTCTCTCGAACCTCTTCGCATTCGACACTGAATCGGTCATCCAGCACTCGTTCCTCTTCGTCTTTTGGGGCGCCTTGACGGCCGGGTACCTGCGCTGGGCGCTGTTGGGTCGGCCCGTGGGTCTGCAGAGTCCGACGGCGAAGCCGATTGCGAGTGTCGTGCCGCTCGCGACCGCCCTGGGCCTCTTGAATTTCCTGTTCCTCACGTTTGTAGTGGTGCAGCTCCGATACTTCTTCGGCGGCACGTCCCTCGTGGAACAGACGAGCGGGCTCACCTTCGCGGAGTACGCGCGCGAGGGCTTCTTCCAGCTGGTCGTGGCCAGCGGGCTCGTGCTGCCGATCCTCCTGGGTGCCGATCATGTGGTGAGCGCTGGGACCGGGCCGCAGGTGCGCGTCTTCCGGCAGCTCGCCGGGCTCTTGCTCGTGCTCCTGGCGGTCATCATGGGGTCCGCGTTGCAGCGCATGCGGCTGTACGTGGGAGCGTACGGACTGACCGACGACCGGCTCTACGCCACGGCGTTCATGATTCTGCTCATCGGCGTATTTGCGTGGTTCGCCGGGACGGTGCTGCGGGGCGTTCGTCAGCGCTTCGCGTTCGGAGCGCTCATGCAAGCGTTGGCGGTGCTTGCCGGGCTGCACATCCTCAACCCCAACGCTTTTATCGTCAGAACGAATCTCGCACGCCCCGTGACGGAGCGGCCCTTCGACGCCGCATACGCGACGACGCTCGGCGCCGATGCCGTGCCGGCCTTGCTGGAAGCGTTTCCCCGGCTCGCGGCCCAGGAACGGTGCACGGTCGCGACCAACCTCCTGAAGCGGTGGGTGACTGGCGAGAACGCCGCATCCGATTGGCGTACCTGGAACTGGAGTCGCGCACGCGCGCGCGCGCTCGTCCGCAATCAAGCCGATGCCTTGAGAGCGTCGTGTCCGATTCCCCCCAAGGAGCAGCGCAATGATCACTGACGGCCTCAATCCATTCACAGTACTGCTCTTTGTGGGCGCCGTGCTCGCGGGGGCGATCCTGATCGTGGTCTACGTGGTCGCGCGCGTCACAAAGCGCGAGCCGTTCGCCCGGATCACCCTCCGGACTCTGCTGGGTGGAGCGGGACTGTATCTGCTGCTGTTTCTCGGCGCCTCGCTGTTCAGTCACAATCGCGTGCTGGCAGTCGGCCAAGAAAAGCACATCTGCGAGATCGATTGCCACCTTGCGTACGCGGTCGCGGCGACCAAATCGGAACCGCTGCCGAGCGGGCTGGTGCGCCACACGGTGACGGTCAAAGTACGATTCGACGAGGAGACGATCTCGTCGCGCCGGCCGCGAGACGCGACGCTCTCACCCAACAGCCGATACGTGGCCTTGGTGGATGACGCGGGCCACCAGTATCCGGGATCGACCGACGGGTTGAAGCGCAAACTCATTCCCGGCGAGTCGTACACGACGGACATCGTATTCGACGTGCCCGCAGACGCCAAGGGCCTGCGGTTGGTACTGCGCAATGACGACCCTGAATCGACGTTCATCATCGGGCACGAGAACAGCCTATTTCACGGCAGGACTACCTTTCGCTTGCCGGGATAGGTGCCAGGTGTCTGGTGTCTGGAGCGGTTAGATTCTTGGTCCATGCCACTCCGCATCACGCAGGTCGACGCTTTTACCAACCAGCCTTTCGCCGGCAATCCTGCCGCCGTGTGCATTCTCCCAAAGGCGGCAGAGCCAGCCTGGATGCTCAACGTCGCGCGCGAGATGAACCTCGCCGAGACAGCATTCCTGGTTCCCCGAAAGGACGGCTACGATCTCCGCTGGTTCACACCGGCTGTCGAAGTCGATCTCTGCGGCCATGCGACACTCGCGAGCGCGCATGTGTTGTGGGAAGACGGTCATCTGAAGCCGGACATCCAGGCACGCTTTCACACGAAGAGCGGCTTGCTGACGGCGGACAAGAACGATGGATGGATCGAGCTCGACTTCCCCGCCACGCCTCCCGCCGCAGCGCCGCCGCCCAATGGTCTCGTCGCAGCGCTCGGCGCTGAACCAACCTTCGTCGGCCGCAGTCGCTTCGACTACCTCGTCGAGCTCGACAGCGAGTCAGCGGTTCGACGACTGACTCCCAACCTCAGCGCGCTTGCCGAGGTAAAAGCACGCGGTGTCATCGTGACGAGCCGCGCCGACGCTACGAGCCAGTACGACTTCGTCTCCCGTTTCTTTGCGCCGCAATCGGGCGTTCCCGAAGATCCGGTGACCGGCTCCGCGCACTGTGCGCTCACGCCCTACTGGAGCGCGAAGCTCGGGAAAGACGATCTCGTCGCCTTTCAAGCGTCGGCGCGCGGCGGTGAGCTGCGGCTGCGACTCGTCGGCGATCGGGTGCGCATCGGCGGCCAAGCCGTCACGGTGTTGCGTGGGGAACTGACCGCGGGCAATATGGCGTCGTGACGGATTCCAAGAGCCCCCCCCCCCATCGCGTCGTCGGCTATCTCATGGCGCTCGGGGCGGGCGCCACGTGGGGTACGACCGGCCCGCTTTCGACCGGCCTCTACGAGCTCATGCCCGCCACGAGTATCGGGTTCTGGCGTGTGCTCATCGGAACCGTGGCGCTCGCCATCTGGGGCATCCTGTTCCGTCGTGATCTGTTTCGGGCCGATCGCCGTGGTTGGCTGCTCGTGGGGCTGGGTGGTGGAGCGATGGTCGCGCTGTTCGAGATCGCGTATCAGTTCGCGATCGGCGGCGTCGGCGTCGCGGGAGCGGCCGCACTGCTCTATACCGCTCCCGTCATCGTTGCCGTCCTGGCTCGCGTGATTCTGAAAGAAGCGTTGACGCCGACGCGCGTGGCTCTCGCAGTCATCGTCATGGTCGGTGTTGCCCTTACGGTCACCGGCGGCAGCAATGCCGGAGCCGAGGCTGCGCGCATGGGCGTGAGCGCGGGTATTGCCGGCGGCCTCTTGTCGGCGCTGAGCTATGCCCTGACATCGTTGATGGGACGATACGCCGCGCCCCGCTATGGCGTGGTGAAGGTTCTTTTCCTCGAGGCGATCGGCGGCGTGCTGCTGATTTGGATTGCGCTGGCAATTTGGGGCCGGCCGCCGCAGCTGCCTCCTTCCCCGGCCGCATGGCGCGGTCTGCTTGGACTCGCCGCCGGCTCCGTGATCGCCGCTAACCTCTTGTTCTTCGGCGCGATGAAGCGGATCGAAGCCGCGCCCGCCTCGGTGGCTGCGACCATCGAACCCGTCGTCGGCGCGTTGCTCGCGCTGCTCCTCTTCAGCCAGCGGCTCACCGCACTGGGCTGGCTGGGTCTACTCATGGTCATGAGCGGGGTGGCCGCGGGCTACATGCTGGAGGGATTAAGGAAGGAACCGACCGCCGATGCGGAAGCTGCGGGGCGGCCTGCGTAACAGCGGCGGAATCGTTTCAGCGTACGACGAATCGATTGACGTCGAGCCGGGTAGATTCTCGCCATGATCCTTCTCTCCCTGGTCCTCGCGCTCGCGCAGCAACCCACGCAACCTTCCCAGCTGCCGCCGTTGCCCGCCGCGCGCACCGACACCTCGCCATTCCGGCGACTCGAGCTTTCAACGCCAACACTGCTGCGTGAAGGATCCGGCCGGCCGGGTCCGGCATACTGGCAGCAGCGCGTCGACTACACGATCGCCGTCTCGCTCGATACGGCGACGCACACGATCGCGGGCCGCGAAACGATCCGCTACGCGAACCGGTCCCCGGACACGCTGCGCTATATCTGGCTCCAGCTCGATCAGAATCTCTTCCGGGACGATGGCCGCGGCGCGGTGCTCAATCCTCCAGATGCCCGCTTTGCGGCACGTGGATTCAAGGGAGGGTTCGTGATCGATGGCGTGTGGGCTGTTTCGGCCGTCAGGCCGTCCAGCCGTCCGGCCGCCAAGGGAACCACTCTAAAGACGACGGAAAACGGCACCCTCATGCGCGTCGAGCTGGACCGACCGCTCGCGCCGCGCGGCGTCACATCACTCGAGATCGGCTACTCGTTTCAGGTTCCCGAGCACGGCGCCGACCGCATGGGACGCGAGCAATTCCCCGAGGGCTGGCTGTACGAGATCGCGCAGTGGTACCCGCGCCTCGCCGTCTACGACGACGTGCGCGGCTGGAACACCGAGCAGTACCTCGGCCAGGGAGAGTTCTATCTCGAGTACGGCGACATCGACTTTGCGATCACCGTGCCGCGCGGCTTCATCGTCGCCGCCACGGGGCGGCTGACCAACCCGCTCGAGGTCCTGACGGCGCAGCAGCGCGCCCGGCTCGCGCGCGCGCTGCATTCGGACTCCACGGTCGCGATCATCGCGAAGAACGAAGTCGGACAACCGTCCAGCCGGCCAGCCGGTACCGGCTCGACCCTCACCTGGCGTTTCTCGGCCCAGAACGTCCGCGATGTGGCCTGGGCGACCGCGCCGAACTTCATCTGGGATGCAAGCGGCTGGAACGGCATCCTGATGCAATCGTTCTATCCGCCGGTCGCCGATTCCATCTGGCGGGAATCGACACGCATGGTCCGGCATTCGATCAAGCATTACTCGGAGAAATGGTTTCAGTACCCCTATCCCACGGCGATCAACGTCAACGGTCCCGTCGGCGGGATGGAATATCCGATGCTCGTGTTCTGCGCCAGCCGCCGCAGCCGGGAAGGGCTCTTTGGCGTGACCACGCACGAGCTCGGCCACCAGTGGTTCCCGATGATTGTCGGCAGCAACGAGCGGTTGTACGCCTGGATGGACGAGGGCTTCAACACCTTCATCAACATCTATTCGACGCGCACCTACTTCCCCGATCAGGCATGGCTGCGCAGGCGCGGGCAGGCGGAGCAATGGGCGCTATTCGCCGCGACGGGACGCGACGAGCCGGGTATCACACCCGCCGATCGTGTGACGCCGCAGCTACTGGGCCAGGTGGCGTACAACAAACCGGCCACCGGTCTCTACCTGCTGCGGCACGCGATCCTCGACTCCACGCGTTTCGACACGGCCTTCCGCGACTACATCAGCCGCTGGGCATTCAAGCATCCGACGCCCGCCGACTTCTTCCGTTCGATGGAAGACGGCGTGGGGGAGGACCTCTCCTACTTCTGGCGGGGCTGGTTCCTGCGGACCGACGTCGTCGATCAGGCGGTGGATTCGGTGCGCACGTCCACGGATTCGTCAGGTACCACATTCACCGCGATGTACCTCTCGAGTCCCGGCGGTTTGCCGATGCCGGTGGACCTGCGCCTGACCTTTGCCGATGGCAGCGTCGAGAGCACGCGGCTACCCGTGGAGGCGTGGTTTGAGGGCAACCACTTCGTGTACGTCCGGATCTTCCCGAAGGACCTCGTGAAAGTCGAGATCGATCCAGACAAGAATTTCCCGGACGTGCGCCGGCAGAACAACACCTGGACGAGGTCGGAAGCGACTAGCGTACGGCCGTAGTTTCGGATGCGGCGAGCTGTCCGCTATAGAAGTTCGGCTTGCCGGACGCTTGGAGCAGGCCGTGAATCACGAATTCGAGACCCACGAAAAACAGTCCGCCCCAGATCAGACCGGGTAACTCGCTCGTGTTGCGCCCGTACGCGAGCAGCGCCCAGCGGGCAAGCACGTAACACCAGAGTCCGCCAGCAAACCACCCGAGGACCCGGATGACTTTGCCGCCCGAGGTCTCGATTCCCGGGATCTTGAGCAGCAGCACCTCGACCCAATGGCCCACGTACGTGAAGGTGAACGCCAGTGTGAAGGCGTCCAGAAAATCCCACAGGAACGTGCCATGGCGGGGCAACATCACCATGATCACGAGCGCCAGCGGTATCGCCAGCAGCGTGCTACGGGTGAGCGCTTTCATGCAGATGCACCTCCAGCCAGTCGAGGACGGTGCCCCACCAGATGCGGCGATTGCGAGGCCGCAGCACCCAGTGTCCTTCGTCGGGGAAGTACAGGAACTTCGCGTCGACACCCATCCGCTTCGCCGCGGTAAACGCCTGATAGCCTTCTGACAGATCGACGCGATAGTCGAGCTGCGAATGCACGATCAGCATCGGCGTCTTCCAGTTGCCGACAAAATTCAGCGGCGACCACTTCTCGTAGAGCGCGCGGTTCGCGTAAGGCGTACCGCCGAACTCCCAGTCTGTGAACCACAGCTCCTCGGTTGACCCCGCCATACTCACCGTATTGAACACGCCATCGTGGTCCACGAGCACCTTGAAACGATTGGTGTGTCCGGCGAGCCAGTAGACCATGTAGCCGCCGTATGAGGCGCCCGCCGCGCCCATCCGCGTCGAGTCAACATAGGGCAGCCGAGCCACGACATCCACGCCTTTTATCACATCCTCGTACGGGTAGTCGCCCCAGTGCTGCGAGATGGCATCGGTGAACTTCTGGCCGTAACCGGTCGAGCCGTGAAAGTTCACCTCGGCGACGACGAATCCCCGGGCGGCGAACATCTGATTGTTCCACCGCGGCCCCCAACTGTCGGTCCACGCCCCCTGTGGGCCGCCGTGAATCAGATAGATGAGCGGATATTTCCTCGTCGGGTCGAAGCCCGGCGGCTTCTGCGACCAGCCGAACACCGAGTCGCCGAGCGCGCCGACGAAACCGAACTCCTCGAGGGGCGGCAGGTCGACTGTTGCCAGCGCTGAATCGTTGTGATGGGTCAGCGCCTTCCCCGAGGCCCAGACCTCAGGCGGCTGCGTGTTGCTTTGGTGGAGATAGACCAGGGCTTTACTGTCGGGACCCACCTGCACGCCCGCGTTCACGCCGCCGGTGATGACGCGAGTTCGTTTGTACCCGGGGATATCGATACGATAGATGTTGTCGCGGCCACGCTCTTCCACGACCGCGTAGATGCATTTGGAATTTGGGCACCAGGTGTACGAACCAATCGACAGATTCCACCCGGCCGTCGCGTCGAATGGCGTGGGGACGCCTGCTCGACGGTCCGCAAGCATCAGCCGGACGCGATCCGCCTCGAAACCCGCTCGCTCCATCGACAGGTATGAGGCCCAGTGGTTGTCCGGCGAATAGCGCGGCGTGTTATCCGCCCCGGGACTCGTGGTGATTCGTCGCAGGACCGGGCCATCCACCGCGTAGATGTCGACGTTCGTATTGTCCGCGACGGTGGTGTCGTTGTGCATCGCAACGAGAATGTCTTTGCCGTCCGGTGAAACGGTCACGTCGCCATCGCCACCCGTGGCGATCGCTGGCACATCATGGTCGACCTGCGTGAGATCGGTGCTTGTGCCCGTCGCGACATCCACACGGAACAGATGCTGGCGTTTCCCAACCCGGAAATCGTCCCAATGGCGCCACATCAAGCCGGTCCAGATGTGGGCTTCGGTGGGATAGGCGCCGTTGCGCTGATCGATCTCCTGGTTCGCAGGCCACTTGATGTCACTGACCACGAGCAAACCCGAGCCGTCCGGCAGCCACAGCGGATCCGACGCCCCGTCCGCCAGGCTCGAGACCTTGCGTGCGTCGCCGCCGGCGATCGGCAGCACCCAGACCTGTGCCCCGCCTTCCCGCGTCGAGATGAACGCGAGCGTCTTTCCGTCAGGCGACCAGCGCGGCTGCCGGTCCGAGCCCGGCCCGCCGGTGAGCTGCCGGGACTTACGCGTCGCTACCTCGACGACCCAGACGCGCGAGACGTTGCGGTTGTCCTCGAGAGACGGCGTCGACACCGTGTACGCCACCCATTTGCCGTCGGGCGAGAGCTGCGGATCGCTGACGGCCTTGAGGGCGATGTAGTCTTCGAATGTGATGGCGCGTTTTTGGGCGGCGAGTGGAGCGGCGATCAATAGGAGCAGACAGGCAAAGCGCATTCAGTACTCCGGGTGGGTGAGGATTGCGCGTACCAGATCGTCGAACAGTTGGGATTCCGGCGTCACGTTGCCGTCCGTATCGGTGCGCACGTTCCAGGCAGCAAGCTCGTTCAGCGCGGTCGCTTCTTCATACGTGAGATGCAGCACGTGCCCACTCGCGTTCTTGCTCGCCTTCTCGAGCGAGTTCTTGAGCACGTCGGGTAAGTGCTTGGCATTCCGCACCGCATCGTACTGTTGTCTGGTCACCGTCAGGTCCATGCGCTAATCTTGGTAGCTTCCCTGTCACTCGCAACCCAGAGCACTGATGCCCCGCACCACATTCCTGTCCACCGGCTTCCACGTCCCCGCGCGTCTCGTCACCAACGACGACCTCGCGAAGATCATGGACACGTCTGACGAGTGGATCGTGCAACGCAGCGGAATCAAGACGCGCTATTGGGTGGACAAGGGTGACACCGGCGTCGCGCTCGCGCGCGAAGCGTCGAAGAAAGCGCTCGACAAAGCGGGGCTCGCGCCGAGCGACCTCGACTGCATCATCTACTGCACGTGCACACCCGATCACTTCGAGCCCGGCAACGGCGTCTTCCTGCAGCGCGAGCTCGGCCTCACCGACATTCCCGCCGTCGACGTACGCAATCAATGCAGCGGATTCATCTACGGGTTATCCATCGCCGATGCGTGGATCCGGACCGGCCAATACAAGAACATCCTGCTCGTCGGCGCCGAGGTGCATTCGCGCGGGCTCGACAAGACGACGCGCGGGCGGGACACGGCGGTGCTGTTCGGCGACGGGGCAGGCGCCGCGGTACTCGGCCCTATCGATGATGACGGCCGCGGTGTCTTGTCCACGCACATCTTTGCCGACGGGCGGTACGCCGAGAAGCTGTGGGTCGACGGGCCGGGTCTCGCGCACGATCCGTACGTGAGCGTCGAGATGCTCGAGCAGGGACTGCATCGCGCCGTGATGGAGGGGCGCGACGTTTTCAAGTTCGCGTCGCTCAAGATGCCCGAGTCCGTCGCCATCGCGCTCAAGACCAACCACTTCACTCCCGCCGACGTCAAGCTGCTCGTTCCCCACCAGGCCAACCTGCGCATCATCGAGATGGTTCAGAAGGCGGCCGGCCTGCGCGACGACCAGGTCTATAGCAACATTCAGAAGTACGGCAACACGACGGCGGCGTCGATCCCCATCGCGCTCGATGAAGCCCTCGCCGAAGGGCGCCTGAAGCGGGGGGACCTGCTCGTGCTGACGGCGTTCGGGTCGGGCTTTACGTGGGGGAGTGCGGCGATTCGCTGGTAGGATCGATCTCTTTTAGTTCTTTGAGCTCTCGCGCGGCACCCACGGCCATCGGCGATCCCCGATAGCGGTCCACGAAGCGCGCCAACTCCACTTTCAATCGGGCGGTCCGGCCCACCTTGCGATACAAATCGATAAGCCCGTTGGTCGCGCTCATTTGTTCGCGTGGGTTGGCGGGAGGCTGGGCGTTGCGGATCTCGAGGTACACGCGTTCCGCCTCGTCATATCCTTTGAGCTGCGTTTCCAGCAGGTGCGCCAGTCGGAGCCGCGCTTCATGATCCTGCGGCTCGATGCGGAGATGGTCGCGAAACCACTCCGCCGCCTCCGCATACTTCCCCTGCACGATCAGGACGTCCTGGCGCGGGTAGGTGGGCGGGGGCGGGATGTCGCCCACCGCGTAGATCGTCTTGACCATCAGCACTGCGGCGCCGCCCACGGTGCGGTGAATGGCCAGGATGCCGGCAACGGTGATGGGAAGGTTGAGAATGAGCAAGACGACGAAGAGACTGGACGAAATCCACCCCTTCTCCATCATGAAATACCACAACGACGATAGCATCGTGAAGCACGCCGGCCCGAACCACGCGGCCACGCGCAGCAAGCGAATGACATCGGTCGAATCGCTGTACTGGGGGCCTTTAGCCATCGCGCCCACAATTGCGCCTGAAACGCCACTCACGCAAGTTGCGTAGAGCGCGTACCTACAGGAGCGCAACGATGCTGCTTTGGTTAGCGGTGAGTGCCGCCGCGTTAGGCGGCGGATTTTTCGTGGCCCGTGATTTTGTGCGGCGCAAGCTGCGGTTTGTGGATGCGATTCAACATCCCGCGGCGCCCTGGATCGCAGGAGCGGCGGGAGCCGCGATCGCCTGGCCGGTGGTGGCGGTGTTACCCATCGTCACGGTCGGGACCGCGATCGCATTTGGAGTTGGTGTCGCGGGCGGCGTCGCGAGCGGTCGCTCGGGTCCCCCCGCACTCCCTCCCGGGAGTTAGCTGGCGCGCAATGCTTTGGCCGCCGGCGCCGTCAGCTCAGGGCGCCCAGCCACGACCCGTAGTGCCCGCACCGCTTCCCGCGCAAATGTCTTCCCCGCACTCTTTTCGACTTCTTCCAGCGCGCTCCAGCGCGTAAACGCCGGCCGCACCGGCGTGGCCATCTGCAGCGTCTCAAACGCATCGGCCACGGCCAGCACCTTCACGGTAATCGCCATCGGCAGCGCCTCGATGTCCCAGTCGTCGCCCACGATCTCGTAGTAGTGCGAGTACTCGGCGATGATCTCCGCGGCCCCGCGCAATGCGCGTGCGACGGCCACCGACTCGTCGGTGACGGAGCGCGACAGCAACTTGAGCAGTCGCTGATCCGCCGTCCCGACTTCGTGGAGCAGCGACGCGATCCGGAGGTTCTCCAGCTCACCGTCGGACAGCTTCAATTCGGCGCCCACCGCCGCAGCGAGCTCGGCAACACGCGTCGAGTGGCCCTCCTGATTGCTTTCGGCAGATTCGATGTGGAAGGTGAGAACTTCCAGCGTCGCCAGATACGCGTTCTTCAGGTCGGTGAGCCGTGCGGCGCGCTGCTCGGCCAGCCCCCCGACCACATAGCCGGTCAGGATCAGAAAGCCGGCCCACGGAAACAACGTCAGCATCGCCTCTTCGCTTAGCCCCGCTTCCATCCCCATTCCCTGAGTCGCCTGTAAGAAGAAGACGAGCGACGCGATGAACAGACCGGAGACCACAGCAAAACGCCGGCCGCCATAAAAACCGGCGAGGATGATCGGCAAATAGTAGAAGCTGAGAAACGCGAACTTCTGCTCGATCAGGGAATTGATCACGAGCAGAGAGGCCACCAGCAGCAGGACCAGGATGCGCTCGAAGTACCGCAGCACGAAGCGCTGAATCACAAAACCCTTTCATCCAAGGAGATAGGTAGCGCGGGACCAAAGTGAGCGACGGGTGGGCAATCTGCAAGTGAGAAGGGTCACACTCGAGCACAAACGAGCACGAGCCGGCGTTCGGCATGGAATTCGCTTTAAGGAGGCGACGAGACGGGGGGGACGGCCTGGCGCGTCCTAGAGGCCCCCCCCGGAGACGGCGCCAATTATCCCCCACTGGGCCTTCATCATCATTCACAGCGTCCTCGTTCTCGTCGGGTTTTGGCTCGCGCGCAAAACCAAATTGAACGGTTTCTTCCTGTTCGTCCTCGCTGAGCTTTCCTACATCACCTACCACGCCGGTCTGACGCATTTTCTGTTTGCGCACATCGTCGCCGAAGTCTGCGACGCGCTAGCGCTCGTCACCATCGCGCTGGGGTTGAGTAAGCGGGTCGCGCCGCCCCCCCTCGTACCCGGGGCACTGCAGCACCGGTAGCGGCGGATACCGAACAAACCGGGGGTCGGGGGGGGCCGTATCGGCGCGCAGGCACCGGTAGAACACGGACCCCCGCCGGTTCGTCACGATCCGCGCCCACCGACAGGTCTCGCAAAGCCCTACCGCAGGGTCATTCATTAGGTCGAAACACAAGCTAGTTATATCTTGGAGCCCGTGAGCTCCCCTCAGGTCGACGACTTCGGGCTGCCCCCCGGAGTCCGGGACGAGTACCTGCAAGGAGCCCGCGATCAGCTGGGGGCGATCGCAGAGCTGGCCGAACGGCTGATCGCCGCGGGCGACGACACGGCCGCAATCGAAACACTGCGCCGCGACGCCCATCGTCTGCGCGGCTCCGCCGGCTCCTTCGGATTCCCCCAAGCGTCGGTCGTTGCCGCGGAGCTCGAGGAAGCCGCAAAGCGGTGGCTGGAGCATCCGGGAAATGGTGTCGCGGATCGAGGCCAGGCGGCGCGCGCGTTTGTCCGTCGGCTGGCAGCGGCCCTGTTCACGAAGCAATCGGCAGCCGCGCCGCCACCGGCCCCGCCCGAACCTCCACGAACCCTCCACCAATCTCCACCACCCTTCACAACCTCCGCCCCAGACGGGGCGACAGACGTCCCGGAAGTCATCGTCGTCGAGGACGATCCCGCGCTCGCCGAGCTGCTCACGTTCGGGCTCGAGGCCCGGGGGTACCGCTTCCTCCACTTTCGCAATGGCCGCGAGGCGCTGGACCTGCTGAAGTCGATGGACACGCGCGGGAGCTCACAGCCGCCGTTGCTCCTGCTCGACGTCGATCTCCCCGCGCTCGACGGCTATTCGATCTTCGAGGAGCTGCAGCAGGAGTGCCCGGGAAAATTTCGTGTCGTGTTTACGACGGTGCACGGCAGCGAGACGGAGCAGCTGCGTGGCCTCGAGGCGGGCGCGATGGATTACATGGTAAAGCCGATGAGCCTGCGCGTCGCGCTCGAAAAGATCCGCCGGTGGGTGGGGCGATGACGGCGCGCCACTTTCTGACCATCGTCGCCATCGTGCAAGGCGGCCTGCTCGCGGCCCTGATGGTGCTGATCGTCCTGAACCGTTGGTTCCGGCTGCGGCGCAGCGGCCGTCTCAACCCCCGGCGTGAGGCCGTGGACGCCTCGATGCGGCGCTGGACGGCCGGCACCGCACCGCTCGCGGGAGTGCTGGTGGGGCTCGGCCGGCTCCCGACGCCGCTCGCTATCGATGCCCTCGTCAAATGGTCGGCGCGCGTGCCGGGCGAACGGTGGCGCCAGCTTGCGCAGGCGCTCGAACACACCTGGTGGGCCAGGTTCGTGCGGACGAACAGCACGTCGGCGCGGTGGTGGAAGCGGCTGGAATGCGCGCGATTCCTGAGCGTCGCCGCCATGCCGGGGGACGTGGCCCGACTGACTCGCTTGATCAACGATCGTCATCCCGCCGTTCACGTGGCGGCCGTCGCGTCCCTGGAGCGGATGGAGAACACTGCCCTCACCCTGACGGCGCTGGATCGCCTGCCGCAGCTCGCCCCCACCGTTCAGGCGTACTACGCGGCGATGCTGCTGCGATCGCGGCCGGTGGTGGTCGAGCACCTGCAGAAGCGTCTGCGCCGCGCCGACGATCCTGCCCTGCCCCGACTCGCCGAGTTTGCGGCGCGCCTGGGTGAGCCCGCGCTGCGCGAACGCTTGACGGCGCTGGCCGATCACACCGATCCGGAAGTCCGCGTGCAATCGGCCCGCGCGCTGGGCAGCTTTCCGCACCGCGAGTCCGTCGCCGCGCTCAAGCGGCTGGCCACCGACGACGCATGGCCGGTCCGCGCGCAGGCAATGCGGTCACTCGGCATGATCGCCGACGTGAGCACGCTGCCGCTGCTGAAAGGGGCGCTGCGCGACGGCGTGTGGTGGGTGCGCTTGCGAGGCGCTCTCGCATTGATGCGCTTCGCCGCGGCGGGGCGTAACGCGCTGCTCGAAGCGGAGGTGGGCGGCGATCCCGTTGCCCGTGCGATGGCCCAGATGGTCCTGGGGCTGCCGGCGCAGGCGCTGGCGGAGTTCGCCGCATGAGCGTGCTCACCACTCTCGTCGGGACCACCGATCTGTCGATCCTGATCTACTTCCTGGTCCTGAACTCGTTCTACGCCGTGCTGCTGATCCTCTCGATTCCCGAGATCTGGGAGCAGACACGTCTGGCCGAGGACGAGGATTTCCAGCGTCTGATGCAGAGCGATGCGTTGCCGCCGATCACGATTCTCGTCCCGGCCTACAATGAGAGCGCGACCATCGAGGCCAGCGTCACCGCGATCCT
>JBGQKD010000024.1:0-46287 GCA_041499375.1 Gemmatimonadota bacterium | reverse complement strand
TCGGCGCCGAAATCGTCCAGCTCGAAGACCTGGCGGATCTCGACCTCATCGCCGTCCTGGAACGGCGCACGCTTCAGCCATTCGATCGCCTCCTCCTTCGACCGCACCTGCCACAGCCAGAATCCCGCGATCAGCTCCTTGGTCTCCGTAAACGGCCCATCGCGCACGATCCGCTGCTTCCCCTGAAATTTGACGCGCACGCCCTTCGAGCTTGCCTGCAGTCCTTCGCCCGCGAGCATCACGCCGGCCTTCACGAGCTCATCGTTGAACCTGCCCATCGGCTCAAGCAGCTTCAGATCCGGCAGGACGCCCGCCTCGGAGTCCTTGTTGGCCTTCACAATCACCATGAATCGCATCGCCATCTCGCTTTCTGATTAGGTTCGTGGTGCATCACTTGCTTCCCATCCAAGCGACGAACGAGATTCCGAGAAATCGACATACGCCAAACTCATTGTGGTAGCCCTCTCTACCGCATGCATCACGAGGAGTTGATATGTGCAGGAACATCAAGACGCTGGCGAACTTCGCCCCGCCCGCGACGGACGATGAGATTCGTGCTTCGGCGCTGCAATTCGTGCGCAAGCTCAGCGGCACGACGCACCCCTCGCATGCGAACGAGGCAATCTTCAACAGCGCCGTGGACGACGTGACGACAATCGCGCGCCGGCTGATCGATTCCCTGACGATCAAGGCGCCACCCCGCAACCGGGACGAAGAGGCTCGCAAAGCGCGGGAGCGCGCGACGAAGCGATTTGGCTGAGAGCGCCTGTACTTCATGGCCGAACGATTCTATGTTTCTGGCCCGCCCTGGTGGTGAAACTGGTAGACACGCTGTCTTGAGGGGGCAGTGCCGCAAGGCGTCTCGGTTCGAATCCGAGCCAGGGCATGGCGTGACGCGGGTCTCGTTACGGTCGTGACGCCGGGCTGCTCGCGCAAACTCGAGCGGCGCATAGCTTTTCGGGATGGAGCTATGGGTCGCCTTCGGGTTTGGCGCGGCAGTCGGCGCGCTGATCGGCTATGTGCTGGGACGGCAAAGGCAGGTCCCCGCAGCGTCGCGTGCTCGCCCCGCACCCCCGTCACAACTTCCTCCATCAGCGAAACCCTTCTCCCCGGCCTCAGCGGACGTCAAGCACGTCGTTCTCGATGAAGGCTCGGCCAACGTTCTCAATGCCCTGAACAACCGCCTTGCCGCCATCGGCGCCCTCGCCGACTTGCTCCACGGCAGCCCCCTCGATCCCGAGCGCGCCCGCGCGCTCGTGCTGCTGCACGGCGAGGTGCGGCGCGCCGCCGAGATCACCAGCCACTTCCTCGAGCTCGCCGCGCATCCGGCCGGAGCCGCTGAGCCCTGCGACGCGGCGGTCGTGATCAACGGCGTCCTGGCGGAGCGCGAGTCCACCTTCCGCGAGCTCGGCGTCAAAGTGATTCGCGCGGTCCCCAGCGACTTGCCGATGGTCGCCTGCCCCATGGCCCAGCTCACCGAGATGCTGACGAAGCTGCTGGATTTCTCGTTGCGCCGTTTGCGCGCGTCGCAGCCACCGCGCGAGCTGCGGCTCGACGTCATCGCGACGGGACCGTCGGTCGTCGCGACATTGTGGGATTCCGGCACGCCGCTGGCCGTTGAAGCGGAGCAGCGGCTCACGTCGCCGTTTCGCTTCACGCAGTCGGGTGGCGGCGGCGAGGTGGAATTCGCCCTCGCCCGCGCTCTGGCACAGTCGGCCGGCGGCAACCTGCGGCTCAGGCCGCGTGGCGGGAGCACGGGCGCCGAAGTCGTCGTGACGTTGCCACGCAGCCTGCTCGGCGCGCAGACGCCGCTCTCGACCCCGGCGGAGAATCTGCCCCGCATGCGCATCCTCGTCGTGGACGACGACGCCGTGAACCGGCAGGCGATGGTGCTGTTGCTCGAGCGCGAGGGTCATCAGATCGTCGCCGTCGAGAACGGGCTCGAGGCAATGGAGCGGCTCGGCGATCGCGACAACACGTTCGACGCCATCGTCACGGACCTCCAGATGCCGCGACTCGGCGGGCGGGCGATGTACGAGCAGCTGGTCAACAGCCGGCCGCTCATTGCGAGGCGCTTCGTGTTCGTGACGGGAGACCAGGCGCGGGGCGAGACGCGGGCGTTCCTCGAGAGTTGCGGGCAGCCGTCGGTGACGAAGCCCTACGATTTAGGCGATTTGATCAACGCGATCGGTACCGTATCTCGGAAGAAGTAGTTGCGTCCATCAGTTTGGCGCGTGCACCCTCGGTCCACCGTAGTCTCTGTCCCCGCCGATGCCCGGCCCCGCTAGCTCGAGCCCACCGCGGTCGTTGTTGATCCGCGCGATGAACTGACGAATTGACCCCGGGAACGCCGTGGTGCGGCCATGCTTCCCAAACGGGTCCGTGTACCACACGTCAGGACCGGCCGAATTATCGATGAAGTTTGAATTGACATCGACGACACGGTCCGTGCCATCGAACACCGAGCGCGGATCGTCGAAGGTGATCCCGAGGATCGTCCCGTTGCTCGTCGAGCGAGCGCACGCCCCGCCGCGCGCGGCGTTTCCCGCCGGCGTGACTTCGTAGCACACGTCGATCGGCCGGCCGGTGATTCCCGTCAGGGCCGGGTCGTAGAAGCGGCTCGGCAGTGACACCTGGAAATAGGGATTGAAGAACGCCAAGGTGTGGCCGTCCTCGCGCCGCACCGAGTTCGAGGTCTGCCAGCTCTCGTGCAACGCGCCGAAATTCGAGGACTGTCCGGCAGGGACAAGAATCTCGCTGTCCACGCAGGTGCGATCAGGGATGATCCGCACGCCGCCGCCATCGGGCGAGTTCGGGGGCGTGGCCGGTCCGACGACGACGGTCGTGCCGTCGCAGCTGCGCTCGAACTGGCCGGGCGTCCCGATCGCCGCCAGCATCGTGATGTGCATCTCGGTTCCGTCGGTGCAGCGGATGTGGTAGACCAGCTCGTGCAGGTTGTTGGTGAACGCGTCCTTGGAGTGCGTGCCCTGATGCAGCTTCGTGAGGATGTCGCAGGTCACGGCGAAGAGCGCATCCGCGGCGTCGCTGCCGAAATGCATCGGGACGTCGTTCTGCCATTCGACCTTGTGCCCGAAGTGGTCCTCATGCCGCGTCGTGAGCGGATCGTACACATCGAGCTGCTCGTTCGCATATCCGAACGGGATCGGCCCGACCTCGCGATACAGCGCCGAGCCGCGCGGATCCCGACCATGATCATGTCCGAAGGAGCAGCCGGTCACCGGGTCGATCGGCGGATGCCACGTGGGATAGAGCTTGTGATCGGGCCCGACGACCGAGTAGGCGTCGTGCTGGGCCTTGGTGCAGTCGTCGTTCACACCGGGCGACCAGAGCCCGAAGGACGCGGCGTTGCCGGTGGCCGGGCCGTAATCAGGCGCCGCCGGCATATCGTGACACGCTGACGACACTGTTGCGGCAGCGACCAGAAAGAGCAGCAGGGATGCGGGTTTCATGGATTCATCTCACGTTCGCCCCATTGCGGCAGTCCCGGCAGTGACCGTGGTCACTCCCAAACTGGCCACAGCAATTGAGTTATAGTGCCGATATGCGAACCAGCGTGATGGTCCTGGCGGCGAGCCTGCTGGCTGGCGCGGGCAGTGCGGCGGCGCAGCGGCGCGAAGCGTCCGGGCTGTGGTACAGCGTCGGCGTTGCGCCGGGCTGGGCGCGGGTGACCTGCGACATTTGCGCCGGCCGCCGGAAAACTGGTCTCTCCGCTTTCATTGGGGTCGGCGGCAGCACCGGCCGTGCGGTGCGCGTCGGCGCGGAGCTCGCCGGTTGGCGCCAGCGCGACGGCGGGGTGACCCAGACGCTCTTGTCCTTCGGCGCCGCCGCCTACTGGTATCCGAACGTCCGGCGGCAGCTGTATCTGCGCGGCGGCGCGACGCTCGTGATGCACCGCGTCAACGACGGCACCGACGTGGTCACGTCATCGGGGATCGGCCCGCAGCTGGGTGTCGGTTACGAATATCCGGTGAGCCGCTCCTGGCGACTGGCGCCGTTCGCGCACTACTCGGTGGGTGTTTTCGGCGGCGACGTGAAGTTCAACGGCGGCCAGGCCGCGGGCAGCGCGACGGTGAGCTTCTTTCAGGTGGGCGCGTCGCTAACGCGACGCTGAAGCGCCGCGAATGATCAATGGTCATTGGACATTGATCATTGGACCTTGATCATTGGACATTCCTGCGGATGGGCCGACTCGGAATCGAACCGAGAACCTACTGATTAAGAGTCAGTTGCTCTGCCAGTTGAGCTATCGGCCCGTGGAGGAGGCGGGTGGCGCGGCGGAAAAATCATCAGGACCCGCTGCCGAAGCAAGGGAACGGCTCGGCAACCCGATCTTGGTCCCCCACTCATCGGTCAGCTTGAACGTCTCTGCCATCGGGAACCGCAGCACCCACAGTCGGCGCGCCAGATCCTTCAGCGACCAGATGACCGTGCGCTGCACCTCGACCGAGGACCACTGGCCGAATTCGTTATGGGCCAGATCGGTCCGCAACGCCTCCGCAATGCTCGCCGCTAACTCCTGATGTTCCTGCTGCGGTGTCGGCGGTGGAACCTTTTTGGTTCCCTTTTTGGGACCTGAACCCTCGCCCCAAAGTACCCACTCTAGCGTAACGTCTGCGATTCCAAGCTCTTTCGCTTTCGCGACGATCTGCCGCGCCACGTCCGCCGGAAACTTCTCCCGATGAGGCCATTTCTTTATAGCAGCCTCAGTTACGGCGCCACCCAGCGCCGCGGCGAACTGCCGGTAGCTCAAAGAGATCCCATCCCACGGGCTGAAGACGTCGAGGAGTACCGCCAGCCGGTTCGCTACCGGGACTCGTTTCGGGCCAGGTTCGGGCTTGACAGGTGACAAAATATGCCTACTTTCGGTGTCGTGGAAAGGCAGCAGAGTGACCGATTCTGTCCAATACTGACGCCTAGGAGCACCGCCGTCAAGTCGCCCTTGCAGTTACCAGGAACCCTGGAGCCCTTGGAGATCCTCATGATGTTCGTTCGCCGCTCACTCTTGGTGTTCGCGCTGGCAGTATCTGTTGCGCGTTGCGCGGATCAACCCACAGCGGTGAAGGCTCCCGCGGGTCCCCAGGCACTACGCTGGGCAGCGTCTCCGCAGTTCACAGCACGCACTGATGCTCGTACGCGCCGCTCCGGAACGATGGCCCTGACACCGCCCCTGAGTCTCGATCAGTACGTCGTGTCGTTCTGGGCGGTTCGCGGCGAGTCGCGCTCGGTTCAAATCAACTACAGCAGCAGCATCGATAGCGAGACGCATCCGTTCCTCCTCCTCACGACCACCGATCCCCAGTTCGTCCCGGGCGTCGGTGAGCTCGCCCTGGGGGACTCGGTCCTCATCACCGTCACCGTTGATACCAGCAAGATTGCCGTAACGCTCGAGCCGACCGGCTTGCAGTTCGGCGAGCCCGCGCAGATGAAGATCTGGTACGACGGCGCCGGCGGCGACCTGAACGGTGACGGCGTAGCGGACAGCAGTGACGTCGTCATCGAAGCGAAGCTCCTCGGCCTCTGGACCCGCGAAGACGACAGCGAACCGTGGACCAAACTCGGCGCGAGCCAGTCGCTCGACGAGAAGTCGTTCACGTATGCGCTGCCACATTTCTGTGAGTACGAGGTCGCGGAAGCGTTGATGGACTGGTCGGTCGGCTGGTAAGCCGGACACCACACTCCAATGTCCAAAGAACCAACACGCGACCAACGCCTCGTTGAGGCGTCGCCCGTCGTCGCAAAAGCTCGTGCACTCGCGGCCGCCGGCCACCATGCCGCGGTAGTCGAGTACCTGGGCGCGCGCGACCAGAATGAGCTCGCCGATCCGACCCTCGCGTTGCTCTATGGCATCGCGCAGGCGCGGCTCGGCCGGCACGACCAGGGCCTGCAGTGGATTGATCAGGCCCTCGCTGCTGCGCGTCAGCGCCGCGAGCATGGCGTCGAGCGCCATGCCCTCAACGCGCGGGGCGCGATCGCCCTCGTCAGCGGTAACCTCACCGAAGCGGCCGATTTCTGCACTCAGGCCCTCATGGCCGCGAGCCGCGATGGCGATCACGCCACCACGGGCCGCGCCTCGAACAACCTGGGCATCATCAGTCATCTCCGCGGCCGCTACGCCGAAGCCATTTCCTCGTGGGAGATCGCCGCCGCGGCCCATCATCGGGCCGGCATGCAGTCAGGCGTCGCCGATTGCCATCACAACCTGGCGAACGCGTATCGCGAGCAGGGGGCGTTGGACAAAGCGTTGGCGACAGCCGACCAGGCCGTAGCCGCCGCGGAAGCGAGCCACGACGAAGCCCTGTATGCGGTGGCGCTGCGCGGTCGCGCCGAAATCCGCGCCATCCGCAGCGAGCCGGAGCTCGCCCGCCGCGAGCTCGACCGCATCCGCGCCATCCGCAGCCAGATGCCCGACCCCGTGGCCGAGGCCGAGGACCTGCGGATCATGGCGCTGGTGTTGGCCGTTGAAAACCAGCTGCCCCGCGCGGAAAAGTCGTTGCGCGAGGTGATCGGTCGCGCCGAGCTGCATCAGCGGCTGCTCCTGCAGGGCGAGGCCACCCGCGATCTCGCGCTCGTGCTGCGCCGCACCGGCCGCACCGCCGAAGCGCAGGCCGCGGCGCAGTCCGCCAAGGGCATCTTCGCCCGCATGGGCGCCGAAAGTGAAATCCGGAAGCTGGCCGGTCAGGGTTGGGACGAGGCCTTCGCCGCCGAGCTCCGCGGCTCGCTCGCCCCGATCCATGTCGCGCAGCAGTTCGCCGACGCCGGCAAGTATGCCGAGCTGCTGACCTATCTCGAGCAGCGCTCAAAGGACGAGCTGGAAGAGTCAGCCCTGCTCACGCTCCTCCTCGGTATCGCGCACAGCCGCCTCGGCCGTCTCGAGGTGGGCCAGCAATGGGCCATGGTCGCCCAGCTGCGCGCCCGGTCCCTCAAGGACCGGATGATGGAAGTGCGGGCGCTGAACGTCTGCGGCGCCATCGCGCTGGAGCGCGGCGGCATCGACGAGGCGACCTACTTCTTCACACGCGCGCAGGAAGAGGCGACCGACGGCAACGACCTGGCTACGGTCGGCCGTTGCGCCAACAACCTCGGCATCATCGCCAACATGCAGGGCGACTATCGCCGGGCCGTCATCGCATACACGCGCGCGATCGCCTCGTACGAGCAGGCACACTTCGCCCGGGGCGTGGCCGAAGCCCGCCACAACCTCGGCATCGCGTGCCGCGCCCAGGGCCGGCTGGACCGCGCCCTGGAAGCCGCGCAGCTGGCGATCGACGAGGCGCGCGCGTTAGGCGACCAGCAGCTCACGGCCCAGGCCGTCGCGGGCCTCGCCGAAATTCACGTCTCCCGTGGCGAAAGCGACCGCGCCCTGGCCGAAATCGAGCGCGCCATCGCAACCCACCGCGAGCTCAAGGATCCCGTGCGCGAAGCCGAAGACCTGCGCATCAAGGCCGGGGCACTCGCCCTGGCGGGACGCCGCGTGGAAGCGGAGACTATGTTCCGCGACGTCGTCGCCCGCGCGACCGAGCACGGCCGTCCGTTGCTGCTCGCGATGGCGGAGCGCGACCTCGCGCACCTGCTGATCCAGATGGGCGACGCCGCCGGCGGGAAAGCGGCTGCCCAGCGCGCGCGGTCTTCGTTCCAGCGGCTCTCGGCGCGCGCCGAGATCGACAAGCTCGATGACTTGCTGGAGACTGCATGAGTTTCCAGCACCACACACTCTCGAACTATGCCATCGGCTGGTAATCCGGTGGACGAGCGCCGCAGCGGGATCGAGCGCCGGACCGGCATCGACCGCCGCGACCAGGCCGTGGAGGAAGCTGCCACGCTGCCGCTGCAGCAGGTCTTCCCGCACGCTAGGCTCAGCGAAAGCCAAGCCGCCGAGCGCGCCGCCGCGATCGAAGCTCATCGCCGCGAGCTCGGGTCGCGACTGGGCCGCAACGTCGGCGCCGTCGTCGCGGCCGTGGACTACCTGCTAAACATCAGCGGCGATCTCGTCTCCCCGACGATCGTGGAGCATGAGGCGCTCGAGCTGCTGGAGCACCGCTCGATCACCGATCCGCTCACCGGGCTGTTCAATCGCTATCACTTCGACGCGACGATGACGCGAGAGATCGCCCGCTGCCATCGCTACAACGTGCCGCTCTCACTCCTGCTCGTCGACGTCGATCGCCTGAAGCTGATGAACGACCGATGGGGCCATCATGCCGGCGACCAGGCGCTGGGCCGCGTCGCCGTCGCGATTCAGAAGAGCCTGCGCGGCACCGACATCGCGGCCCGCCTGGGCGGCGACGAATTCGCCATCGTCCTGCCGGATACCGACGCCGTCGCCGCGCTGATCGTCGCCACCCGCATCCGCCGCAACCTCGTCGAGAACGCGTCCACCATGGTCACCGTCAGCGGCGGCCTGGTCGAGCTGCCCCGGAACGCGATGGAGGTCTCAGCCGCGCAGCTGATGCTCGTGGCGGATCATGCCCTGTATGCAGCGAAGAATTCGGGCGGCAACTGCGTCGTGCAGCGGGAGTATCAAGAGGGGGAATAATCCCCAGCAGTGCCCCCAAGGGGAATCGAACCCCTGTTCCCACCTTGAAAGAGTGGTGTCCTAGCCGTTAGACGATGGGGGCGTGCAAGTAGCGGTAACGGGATTCGAACCCGTGTTTGAGCCTTGAGAGGGCTCCGTCCTAGTCCCCTAGACGATACCGCCCCGCCCCCGGGCGGGGGTGGCGCGTGAATATCGCCAGTGCGCGCGGACCCGGTCAACCCGGCCGATCCCGTAGTTGACCTCGCCGCTCGAACACGTACCGTTACTGGCCCGATGAAACGCCTCCTCTCCAAGCTCGTACCCGAAGTCCTGATTCTGGTCGCCGCCGCGCTGCTGCTGACCATGCCGGCGCTGCGCGGCACAGCCACCGGTCTCGCCACCGTTTTCCCCTTTACCGTCGTCGCCGCCGCCCTGCTGCTCGGCTGGCGCTTCAACCGCTCGCGGCTGGTCTTCGCCATCGCGCTGCTGGCGCTCACCGAATACCTGCTCCTGAAAGGCGTCGACGTCCCGCGGGACCGCTTCTACTTCCATGCGATGACGTTCCTGCTGCCGATCAACCTGGCGCTGGTCGCCCTCCTCCCCGAGCGCGGGACTCTCACGCCGGCAGGGCTGCTGCGCTGGGTGCTCCTCGGCGTGCAGGTGCTCGTTGTCGTGTTCCTGTGGAAGTACTTCCCCGACAAGACGCTCAAGTTTCTCACGGCACGGCTGCTTCCCTTGCGATGGACCGCGTGGACGCCGTTGTCGCAGCCGTCGATTATCGCGTTCGTCGCGATCGTCGTACTGCTGGCACTGGCGTGGTGGCGCGAGCCACAATCTCCGGTACGCGGCTATTTCTACGCGCTGATCGCGGTCTTCGCGGCGCTGTCGTGGCAGCGGCCGGGACCGGGCCAGGAGATCCTGCTGGGGACCGCGGGTCTGATTCTCGTCGTCGCGGTGATCGAGGCGTCGTACATGATGGCGTACCGCGACGGCCTGACCGAGCTGCCGGGGCGGCGTGCGCTGAACGAGGCCCTCCCCCGCCTGTCCGGACAGTTCACGGTCGCGATGGTCGATGTCGATCACTTCAAACGATTCAACGACACCTACGGGCACGACGCCGGCGACCACGTGCTCCGTCTCGTCGCGGCGCGGCTGGCCCAGGCGCCCGGCGGTGGCACCGCGTATCGCTACGGCGGCGAAGAGTTTGCGCTCGTCTTCCCCGGCAAGGGCCAGGATGAGTGCCTCCCGCATCTCGAGGAGTTGCGCGAAATCGTCGAGACGAGCCGATTTACCATGCGGCGGCGGTTCCGTCCGCGGGTCAAGCCGAAGAACGACAAGGGCAGGAAGAGCCGTCAGGCGATTACGATCACGGTGAGCATCGGCGTGGCGGAACGCAACCACCGGCACGCGTCGCCGGATCAAGTCGTGCAGGCGGCGGACAAGGCTCTCTACAGGGCCAAGGAGGCAGGACGAAACCGCGTCTCTACCTGATCCTTCCTTTCTTCTTATGTGCCCCCGCTGGTGCGGGCGCGCAAAGCACGCTGTTCGTCGATCATGCGCCGCTCACCCTGCGACTCGAAGGCGACTTGCGTGCCCTGTTTCACGATCGCGGCACACAGCGCAAGGACCATCCGGCAACACTGCGGTACGGCGCAGCCGCCGACACCGGCAGCATCGAGGTCAAGCTGCGGACCCGCGGCATCTTTCGGCTGAAGACCTGCGGCTTTCCTCCAATTCGTCTCGATCTCCCCGCGAAGAAGGTCGACGACACACCGTTCGCCGGCGAGGACAAGCTGAAGCTGGTCACCCACTGCCAGGGCGACCGCTCCTATGAGCGCAACCTGCTCCGCGAGTACGCGCTGTATCGCGTCTTCAACGCGGTGACCGACAGCAGTTTCCGGGTGCGGCTCGCCCACATGACCTACGTGGATCCCGCCCGCCATGACACCGTGACGCGCTATGGATTCCTGATCGAGTCCGATACCGCCTTGGCGCAGCGCATCAGCGCCACGCCGGTGCACGCCGACAACGTCTGGGACCCGATGACCGACCCGTCGTACATGACGCTCGTCGCGGTCTTTCAGTATATGATCGGCAATACCGACTGGTCGGTCTGGAAACGGCACAACATCGCGATCTTCCAGACGACCGCGGAGCCTCGCCCGCTGCTCGCCGTGCCATACGATTACGATTTTTCCGGAGCGGTGAACGCGCCCTACGCGGCCCCACCGGAGCAGCTCAAGCTCGTATCGGTGCGCCAGCGCGCGTATCGCGGATTTTGCCAGCCGGACAGTGTTCTGGCCCGCGTCCTCGCCCGCTTCCGCGTCGTGAAGGATTCCATCTATGCGGCGGTGCGCGCCGTCCCTGATCTCCCCGAGCGCGACGTGCGCAATGTGCTCGAGTACTTCGACGAGTTCTACAAAGTCCTCGACAATCCAGGCGCGGTGAATCGGGAGCTCGTGCGCCCCTGCCGGAGGATGCCCTAATGAACGAGCGACGAGCGTTCGGATTGGTGATCCGGTTGGCGATCTACTATGCGGCGCTCGCGGCTGTGGCATTGCTGGTGGCGCAGTGGATTCCCCGCTGGGGCGCGCTACTCGGCGAGAAGACACCGGGCGCCGCCGTGGTCGCGATGCTGAGCGCGTTGGGGCTGATGTCGCCCGTGGCGTGGATGTACATGCGGACCAAGCCCAAGCTGCGCTACGATCCGTCCCTCGTGCAGACCGTGATCGTCCTGCCGGTGGTGATCTCCGGCGTGGTGCTCATCGTGCGCGACAGCGTGCCGCTGGCGTTCAGTCTCGCCGGCATCGTTGCCGCGGTGCGCTTCCGCAACACGCTGCACGATACCAAGGATGCCGTCTACATCTTTCTCGCGATTGCGGTGGGCCTCGCCGCTGGCGTGCAGTCATTCGCTGTTGGATTTGTCGTCTCCCTCATCTATGTAGTCGTGGTGCTCGTCCTCTGGCGCTTCGACATCGGGACCGCCCCGACGCCCGAGCGCGTCCAGGGCCGCCTGATCGTGGAGACACCGATCCCGACCGCCGCCCATACCACGATCGCGGGCGTGCTGGAGCAGCACGCCCGCCGCTGGAAGCTGATCGGCTCCGAATCGGCCGCGCCGGGACATACGGCGCTCACCTTTGCCGTGCGGCTGCGCGGGCAGTCCAGCGCCGACGCACTCCTCGCCGCGCTGCGGCGTGACGCGGCCGCCCAGATCACCGCCGTGCGGTTCGAACCGGATCTGCGATAGGAATGACTCGGCAGTGGGACGTTCCTGACGCAGCAGCGCTCGGACAACTCATCGACCATCCTCCCGCCGCTGGTTTCCGGGTTTCGGTGGTGCGGACGACCTACTTCCGCGACGTCTATTACGACACTCCCGACGGCGAGCTCCGCCAGCGCGGCAGCCGCTACCGCATGCGCTTCACCGCCGACGGCAAGCAGGGCCTCACCGTCTGGTTCCCGGACGGCACTCGACTCGAGACGCCGGGAACAGACGGCGAGGCGATCGCCGCCCGCGTGCGCGCGCTCGTTGATCCCGCGAAAGTCGCACCCTGGATCGAGCGGGACGTCGCGCGGCGGTGGCGCACCATCGGTGTGCCGCTGGTGCGGCTGCCGCTGTGCGACCTCGTGGGCGACACCATCACGGTGCGACGCGGCGAGCTGCGGGCCTCCTCACACGAGCTTGCGATTCGTCCGCGGCCGTGGGGTGCCATGGCGGCGCGCACGATTGCGCGTCGCTGTGAAGCCGCACCACTCCAGCTGCATGCAGTCGGCGAGGAGCCGCTGCAGCGGGCGCAGGCCGCCCTGTCTGCGGCGGAAGCCCAGATCCTCGCCCGCGAGCTTCGGGGCGACCGCGAGCTTGCGTTGATCGCGGTCGAGCATGGTCGCCTCGGACTCTGCCGCCTCGGCGCCGAGCTCCGGGTCCCGGTCGACCGCGGGAGCGGTGAAGCGGACTGCCGCGCCGCGTTGCGCCGGATCGTCGGCAGCGGTGAAGGATCGCTGCGGCTCCTGGGCGTCGTCCCGCCGGCCGGCGACCGCGCCGCTCTGGAAGTGTGGACCGCACGTCGCGTGCGCGGCAATTCGACGCTGCAGTGGTTCGCGCCGACCGAGCTGCTCGAGCGCGTCGGATCGCCGGTGCTGCGCGATCCCGCGACGTTGGCGGCACTCACGATGGCGGCGCGCTCGCCGCTCATTCCCGAGTGGTCCGGCGCGGCGTTCGGCGCCCAGGCCGCCGACGCGGCGCCGGAGGATGTCGCGCGCGCCAGCCGCGTCACGCTGAGCGAGATGCGCGTCCCCGTCCTGAAGGCCGACCTGCTGGATCCGGCGCGCGCGGCACCGGAGCAGTTTCTCAATCCCGAGCTCTCGTGGATCGAATTCAACGCGCGCGTACTCGCGTTGGCCGAAGACCCGCGCATCCCGCCCGCCGCGCGCATTCGCTTCCTCGGCATCTTCTCGACCAATCTGGACGACTTCGTCGCGACCAAGATCGGCGCGCTCAAGCAGCTCGCCGCGCTGAAGCGCACCGGGCCCTCCGCGGACCAGCTCCGTCCCCAGGAAACGCTCGACGCGATCGGCATCAGGCTGCGTCCCTTGATCGCCCGGCAGTACCGGTTGTTCGACGCTCTGCTGCGGAACCGTGCGGATGCGGGCGCCGTGACGGTCGTGCACTGGTCGGAGCTGACGCAAGAGGAGCAGGCGGAGCAGCGCGCCCAGTTCACCGATCGCGTGTTGCCGTTTCTCAGTCCCAAAGCCCTGACGCGCGCTCCCGGCCACCCGTTTCCCGTCGTGACCGATCGTCGCGTCGCGCTACTCGCGGTGTTGCGCGACCAGGCCGGCGCGCCGCCGCACTACGCGCTCGTCGAAATTCCGGAGACGCTCGAGCATTTCATAAGCCTCGCAGGCAGTCGCCTCCTGCCGATCGAAGATGCCGTTCGAGCAAACCTCGATCTCCTGTATCCAGGCCGCATCGTCGCCGGTGCGCACGCCTTCCGCGTCACGCGCAGCGGGGACTTGCAGCTCGACGAGACGTCCGCAGGCAACTTCCTCCAGGCGATCGAAGAAGAGCTGGCGCGCCGCACGCTCCAGCCGGTCATCAGGCTCGAGATCGAGCCCGGCACGCCGGCGCCGCTTCAGGATTTGCTGCAGCGCGAGCTCCACTTCGAGGAGAGCGAGCGCGACGGCACGATCGGCGCCGCCGACGTGTATGTCGCCGGCGGGCCCGTCCATCTTGGCGCGCTGCGCGACGTAGCGACGTCGCTGCCGGACTATCCGCCGCACGATGCGACGGAGCCATTTGCGCCGGGCCGGTCAGTGGCCGATCAGCTCGACGAGCACGATGTGCTGGTCCATCACCCGTACGACTCCTTCATCGCGAGCTTCGAGCGGTTCATCGTCGAAGCCGCAGACGACCCGGAAGTGCAGGCCATCAAGCTCACGCTGTACCGTCCCGGCGGGCGTTCGGCGATCGGGGACGCGCTGAGTCGCGCGGCCGCCGCGGGCAAGGACGTGTCGGTGATGGTAGAGCTGAAAGCGCGCTTCGATGAAGCGCGGAACATCGCGTGGGCCAGGAGTCTCGAGCGCGACGGGATCCATGTGGTGACCGGCCTGGTGAGCCTCAAGACACATGCGAAGCTCGCCCTCGTCGTTCGCCGCGATACGGGCGGCACCGCGCGACGCTACGCGCACATCGGCAGCGGCAACTACAATCCCGATACGTCGCTCATCTACGCCGACGTCGGCCTGTTCACCGCCGATCAGCGGATCACTGGGGACGTGCACGCGCTCTTCAATGAGCTCACCGGCTCGAGCCGGCCGCCGCGTGGAGGGCTGCGCAATCTGCTCGTCGCGCCCGCCGATCTGCTCGACCGCCTGCTTGCGATGATCGAGCGGGAAACCGCGCACGCCCGCGCCGGACGACCGGCGCGGATTCGCGCCAAACTCAACGGCCTCGCCGATTCGACGGTGGCGCAGGCGCTCTACAAGGCATCGCAGGCGGGCGTCGACGTCGATCTCGTGGTGCGCGGGATCTGCACCCTGCGCCCCGGCGTGCCGGGGCTATCCGAGCGGATTCGCGTGGTGAGCGTCCTCGGTCGCTTTCTCGAGCACGCCCGGATCTATCACTTCGCCAATGGGGGGGAGGGGGGGGAGGGGGGGGGCGATGCCGAGGAGTACTACATCGGGTCAGCGGATTGGCGGCCGCGCAATCTGCGGCGTCGGGTGGAAGTCGTCGCCCCGGTGTTCGATCCAGCCGCTCGGCGCACGTTGGACAAGATCCTGACCGAGGAGTTGATCGCCCCGACAGCCTGGTTGTTGACCCCAGATGGAGGCTATGACCGCCCGGAGAGCCTCGTAAGGGTCCGCTGACATGCAACACGTTGTGACTCGTGACCTTGCAATGCCCGCATGAATCTTTAATCGTGAACGTATGAGCACGGCCCGCGCCGAGCGACTGCGCACCCGAGCTGCGGTCCTGGCCGCGGTCGTCGTCGCCGCCCACAGCGGTGTCGTCCTCATCGGTTGGGCCGCTGGTTGGTCGCTCTTCCTTCTTCCCTCACCCAGCTTCATTCCGATGGCGCCCACGACGGCGCTCGCGTTTCTCGCGCTGAGTCTCGCGCTCATCGCGCGGCTCGTCGCGCCCGCGAGCTCCCCGCTCCGCAACGCCGGCACCGTGCTGTCGTGGATCGTCGCGACGCTGGCGCTCGTGAACATCGCGCTGCCGTCGGTGCTCGATCAATTCCTCGGGGGTGGAGCAGGACAGTTCGGTCGGGTGCGTCTCGGTGTGATGTCACCGGTGACCGCCGCGGCGATCGTCCCGTTGGCGCTCGCGATCGCCATGACGGGAACCCGCTCGCACTACGTGGGCGCGCTGGCGACGATCGCCGCCATCGTGGGCGCCACCGTCGCACTCGGCTACGCCTACGGCACCCCGCTCCTCTATGGCAGTCGGACGATCCCCGTCGCCTTGCCGACCGGTTTGAGCCTGCTCGTGCTCGGCATCGCCACGGTACTCGCGGCGGGTCGCGACGTGTGGCCGCTGGACCGCCTGGTTGGCGACGAGGCCCGCGCGCGGATGCTGCGTGCGTTCCTCCCGGCGACCGCCGGCCTGATCGTGCTGATCGGCTTGCTCGATTCACGTCTTGCTGGGCTGTTCGGCGGAGATCGCGTGCTGATCGCCGCGTGGTTCGCCGTGATCGGGGTAGCGCTCGTCGCCCTGCTCGTTTCGCGGCTGTCGGGGCACATCGCGAACGAGATCGACCGGGCGAACAAGGAGCAGCAGCGCGCCGAGCGGCGTTTCAACGACATATTCGACGAAACGATCGTCGGCTTCTCGACCACGCGGCTCTCCGACGGGCGGATGCTGCGCTGCAACGACGTGTGCGCGAGGCTGTTTGGCTATGATTCCGTCGCGGAGTTCATCGCGCACCAACCCCGCAACCTCTGGTGGGAGCCGCGTGATCGCGATCGGCTGGTGGAGCGCTTGCGCGAGTCGTCGGTCGTTCGCAATCTCGAGGCCCGCCTGCGGCGCAAAGACGGCACGGCGTTCTGGGTGTTGGCCAATCTCACCCAGCGTGAGGGTGACGATGGCCAGCCGATCCTCGACAACATTTTCATCGACATCACCGACCGGAAGTCGCTCGAGCAGCAACTGTGGCAGGCGCAAAAACTGGACGCGCTCGGCAGTCTGGCGGGCGGAGTCGCACACGATTTCAACAATCTGCTGACGGCGATCATCGGCTACGCGGACATTTTGCGGGATGACCTGGGGGCGGATTCCCGCCACACGGACGACCTCAACGAAATCATCAAAGCGAGCGACCGCGCGACGGCGCTGACGCGCCAGTTGTTGGCGTTCAGCCGCCGGCAGCCATTCGAGCCCAAACCGCTCCGCCTCGATGAGCGTGTGACGGATATGGAGAAGATGCTGCGCCGGCTCCTCGGCCCGCCGGTGCGTCTCGTGACCGCCACAGACGCCGACCTGTCCGCGGTCATGGCGGACCCCAATCAGATCGAGCAGGTGGTCCTCAACCTCGCCGTGAACGGCCGCGACGCCATGGCACAGGGCGGAACGCTGACGATCGAAACGCGCAACGTGCGCCTGGACGAACCGTATGCCCATGGGTCAGCGGCTGTGCCGTCCGGCGCCTACGTCATGCTGGCGGTCAGTGACACGGGTGCGGGAATGAGTCCGGAAACACTCGCCCGTCTCTTCGAGCCATTCTTCACGACGAAAGAAAAGGGCAAGGGTACGGGACTCGGGCTGTCCACGGTTTACGGGATCGTGAAGCAGAGCCAGGGCCACGTGCTCGTGTACAGCGAGCCCGGGGTGGGCACGACGTTCAAGTGCTACTTCCCGGTCAGCGAAGTGAAGGCCCGGATCTCCCGGCCCTCGCAGGCGCCGGTCGAGGTCAGAGGCACCGAAACGATCCTGCTCGTCGAAGACGAGGAGCCGATTCGGTTGCTGGCCGCGACGGCGCTCGAGCGCAACGGCTACAAGATCCTCGCGGCCGGCGATGGGGATGCCGCCATGGTTCTGGCTGCTCAGCACGAGGGCCCGATCCACCTGCTCCTGTCGGACGGTGTGCTGTCTGGGGTGCGCGTTCCGGAGCTGCTGCGCCGCTTTGTCGCGCAACGGCCCGAGACCAAGATCCTGCTCATGTCCGGCTATTCGCAGGAAGCGGTGTTTCAGCACGACATCGTCGCGCCGAACACCGCCTTCCTCCCGAAGCCCTTCACGATCCGCCAGCTCACCGAGCGGGTGCGTGAGGTGCTCGACTCCTAGGGTCGCGCCGCGTCGCGCTGCGGCGGGATCGGCAGCGCTAAGGTGAATGTCGTTCCGACTCCGACACGTGACTCGACGTCGACCGTTCCGCCAAACATGGCTTCCGTGATTTCCTTCACGACGGCAAGCCCGATGCCGGATCCCTTCCCGGGCGGCTTGGTCGTGAACCCGCGATCGAAAATCCGTGACAGATGTTCAGAGGCGATTCCTTGCCCGGAGTCCTGGACCGCGAGATTCAAGCGGTCGTCGATACGGTCGAGCGAGACCCGCACGGCGCTACTTGTGCTTCGTGAGGCGTCCACGGCATTCCGAATCAGATTCGTGAGCACCTGATACAGCGCCCCGGAATCACCGTAGAGGTACAACGAGTCGACCGAGGTCTGCCACCGCAACGCGACACCATGTCTGCGCGCGAGCGGGCGTTCGAGAGTGACGCAGGACCGGATCACCGGGGCGACGTCGAAGCGCGCCACGCGCCCCGCACCCCCGAAGGGCCGATCCTGGATCGAGCGCAGATACTCGGCCGCCTGTTCGATGCCTTCGGCGACATGGGCGAGATCTTCGAGGAGCGCGGCGCGAAACGGCCCGTCGAGGTCGGTGGCACTGCGAATCGCATCGAGGCCGAGATCGAGGTTTCCCAAAGCCACTGCCAGCGGATTGCCCACCTCGTGCGCGATCACGCTGGGTTGGCGGGCGAGTTCCCAGAGTGCCTCAGTGGGGGCAAGCCGGCGACGCGCCCCGTCCTACGCGGCCGCAATGGCACCGAGGGACAGTCCGGCTAGCTCGAGGACCAACCGCTCGCGGCTGCGGCGCTCCAGACCGGAAGGCGGCGGGGCCGCCGGGCGCGAGCGAACCGGCGCGACGACCCACAGACCCCCGGGGAGCAGTCGGCACCCCACCCAGCGGGTCTTTTGCACGATCGGCGCGCCCCAGCGCCGGAGCGTGGTCTCAAGATCGAGCTCGACATCCCTGGGGTTCGGATTCGGAACGCCACTGAGGACCGGCACGGCGGTCGCGGTCGGGGAGATCTCCCACAACGTCACGATGCGACCGCCTAGAGCGATACCGGCCTGCCGTAGTACTTCGCGTTCGTGTGCCGACGGCACGCCGACTTCGGTTCGTTCGACCAGCATGGGGCGAATTGCAACATACCATGCACCTGGATGAGAGGTTTAGGGCGTTTTTGCGGCATGTTAGGGCGGGATTGCTGCATACCTCAATAGCGGTAGGTGATAACCTCCGCGCAGCACCTCATTTGACCGATACCTGCCGGCTGCAATCTGGCCTAACCTTGAGCAATAGGATTCCACCCTTCATTCAAAGACAGGACACTCGTATGAGACGTTCCCTGACTCGCGTACTCACCTTGGCCGCTCTGATGCCGCTGGCGATGAGTTGCGCCATGAACAAAGCCGAAAAGGGCGCGATCATCGGCGCGGGTGCCGGTGGAGCTGCGGGCGCCGTCATCGGCAAGGCCACGGGCTCGACGGTCCGCGGGGCGATTATCGGGGCGGTGGTCGGCGGCGCCGCGGGCGCGATTATCGGGCACCAGATGGACAAGCAGGCTGAGGAGCTCGCGTACGCGCTTCCTGGAGCCGTCGTACAGCGCATCGGCGAGGGCATCACGGTGACGTTCCCCGAGGGGCTGCTCTTCGGGTTCGACTCCGATCAGATCAACGCCACTGCGCAGGACAACCTGCGCCGGTTTGCGGCGAGCCTACAGAAGTATCCGAACACCAGAACGCTGATCGTGGGGCACACCGACTCCGAGGGCAGCGCCGACTACAACATGGATCTGTCGAACCGGCGCGCGCTGTCGGCCGCGAATTTCATCACAGGAGAGGGTGTCGATCGCGCCCGCATCAGCACAGCGGGCCGCGGTGAAGGTGAGCCAATCGCCACGAACACCTCGGACGCGGGTCGCCAGCTGAACCGACGGGTTGAGGTCGCGATCTACGCAGACGCTGCAGCCCGTGGCGGGCAGTAGACGCCGAGCATCGAAGCGGGCGGGCGTGAAAAAAGCCGCACCAGATGGTATGGTGCGGCTTTTTGTTGGTGCGGCTGCATAATCTCGCAGCTCGGAACGTTTTTCGACCTCGCGGAGTATCCAATCGAGTCTCAATTCGCAACGCCAGATGCATGGATCTCAACGCGAGGTGCACCATGAAGCGGACGCTCGTTGCCGTGCTCATGTTCACGTCGTTTACGGCGGTGTCGTTGAACGCTCAAACTCACAATCCATTCCGAATCGGGACTCACGTCGCCGGCAACATGATGAATGGGCCATTCGACATGTATCGTGTCGGCGGGCAGCTCATCCTGCCGGTCGGGGCGCGTTTCAGCCTCTACCCGTCAGTGAGTCGATTCCTGGATGGCGCCGAGTGGGAGGTCAGTGGGGCACTGCGCTATCGTCCGTTCGGATCGAACGAGGGTTCCTCTCCTCTATATGTGGGCGTAGGGTTGGCAGCGATAAACTTTGGCCCGAATACCACCGGCTACGACCTCTGGATCACCGGTCTCGAGCTTCCCAGCGGCCGACTCCGTCCATACGTTGAGCTCCAGTGGCTCGGTCCAGTGCATCGGCTCATGACTACGTCAGCGGATTGGGGCGTGCAGGCCTATGCAGGACTTACCTGGTCCGCGCGTTAGCGGAGAAAAGCCGCCTCTGTCGGAGGCGGCTTTTGCATGCCCACGAAATCCGATCATCTCACGGCAGAAATCCGCGCGCTACGCCGCCGGGGCAGTTGTCCGAATGGAAATTCACGTAGAAGTTGCTCGGGTTCGCGAGGAGCTCGGCGAGCGCCGCTGCGCCGCTCGAGAAGTGTGGGTTCGCAACAAAGATCCCGGTCTGCCGGATGTCGGTGTGCCGGTCGGTGAGATTGAGATCGACGCCGACGGGACTCGAGAGCCACCAGATGATGGGTCCTGTGGTAGCGCCGGCGCTCAGATGATGAATGTGTCCGAATCGGACGCTCTCGTCTCCCTTGTTGTTGAGAATGACGATGGACTCGATCGTCCCATCCTGGAAGATCTTGATCTGCGCGTGCCCCTGGGACTCCGATGCGCACGCCGGTACCTCGATATCGGAGCGCATTTGTGTTTCGAACACGATCGGAGGGGCTTGATCACTGGCGACGCTGCTGGCGAGAATGCGCTCGGCATTGGGAGCTGATCCACTGCATCCGGCGACGGCGAGTGCGGCGACGACCCTACCCCAGTAACGCATATACCCTCCTCGGTTGGGATGGTACGGCGGTACGTCCAAGGTATCCCCAGATCCGGCCTACTGTACGCGCATGATCCTGCTCACAGACGGGACTCCGCTGCCGTTCACGAGAAAGAGCATGTACGGCCCGGGCGGTGCGACCGCGCCGCTCGCAGGGAAGGTCACCGTGAGTCCCCCAGTCGCTTGCGTGAAGCTCAACGGAACGAGGCGCGTGCCCGCGTCGAACGCATGCGTCACGGAACCGAGCCGAATGAACGTCACCTTGGTAATGCTGGCGCCATCCGGTGTCTCGACGAACAGCGACTGGCCGTAGCCCACGACGTCGGGCGTCGTGCCGGTGATACTCGGGCGCGCACCCTTGAAGAGGTATGGCGGCGAGTAGATCTCGTAGCTCAGCTCGTCAGGGGCCCCCGCGCCGTCGCCGCTACCGGTGTGCAGCACGCGCCCGTCCGGCAACAGCAGCGTCGTCGAGTGGTAGATGCGGGTAACCGCGTTGCTGGCCATCGTCGTCCAAACCCCTGTGGCGGGATCCCACATTTCGGCAGCGTGGACGGCGCCAGTAGAGTTGTTGAAGCCGCCACCGCTCGTACCGCCGGTAACCAGCACCTGGCCCGTAGGCAGCACGGTGGCGTTCATCTGACGGCGCGCGAACGCCATCGAGCCGGTGAACGCCCATGCCGGACTCGGCTGATTCAGGTCGATGATCTCGGCCGTGTTGGTCGGCGGGCCGCCGCCCACGTAGAGAATCTTGCCGGGCTCATACATCACCGCAGACCCGTAATCGCGCGTCCCGAACTTCCGCAGCGGGCCGTTCGTCCAGGTCCCCGTGCCAGTGACGTCGAGATAGCGCGATTGCTGTTGCTCGCCGGCGTAGAACACGCGGCCATCGGGCGCCACGAACGTGCGCGGATAGTACGGCAGGCTCAAACTCGCGGTCGTCAATTGGCGCCAGCTGGAGCCGTTCCAGACCTCGGGTATCGTGACGTTCGCTCCGCCCTCGTCGGTCCCCGCGATCGTCACGACCTCGCCGTTTGGGAGCGTGGTGTTCGTCGGATACCAGCGCCCCTTGGCCATGGGCGCCCCCGTCTGCCAGGAGTGCGTCACGGCATTGAACACGTTGGTATTTGGCAAGCCGTGCCCGTCCGTAATGTGCCCTCCTGCCACGAGCAGTCGCCCGTCGGGGAGGAAGTTATGGCCGGCGCAAAACATCAGCGAAGGACTGGGCACGGCCGTAAACGTCCCGGTCGCCGGATTCCACACCTGGGGATCGCCGTCATGGCCCCAGCTCAGAACTGTGCCGTCGAGGTTCAGGTGGAGGTGCAGCTGCACGATCGGCGCTGACTGCACGGACGACCACTGACCGAACTGCGCTTCGGGCGGCGGCGGGGGGGGGGGCGGCGGTGGCGGTGGCGGTGCTGGCGAGCACGGCACGCCGTTGTTCGTTTGGGAGGCGACGAGCGTCGTGCCGAGGTAGAGCTCTACGGTGCCGGTATTCTGCGTGGTGAAGTCCGTCTCACTGGGACCCGCCCCCTTCGGCTTCGCGGGGAGGTTCAAGGTCCCCTGCTCCGCCGTGTTGACGACCTTGTAGGTCACTGTCGCCGCCGACGGGTTGGCGTTCGTCACCCGGAATTTGTTATCGCACACGTAGGACAGGGCGATCTTGCTTCCGTTGATCCCGCCGACGTTGCGCGCCTCAATCGGCGGAGCCGTGGGCCGGTCAGCTTCTCGGCAGGCGTGCAACAGGACAAGGAGGACGACGCACGCGCCTAAAGCCTTGGCGCAGACGACCGCATAGCGGGAGGGCTGCATGAGCGACTCCTGACGGGGGACCGAGCCCGAGGCTCTGCATCTCCCGGGCCAAAGGCTGACGGGGGAAACCGGTGCTCTCACAAGGGATTACGACAAAGGGGGTGTCGTACACCTGCAGCAAACGAGCGGGACGGTGTGACAGGATTCGGCAGTGGATCTCTACGGACGAAGACAGATCCTTACTTGGCCGACGCGGTATTCCGGGCCACCGCGGCCTTCACGAGCGCCTTGAACGCGGGCGCGTCGACCTTCTCCCCTTTGTAGATGTCGATCGCCCTTCGCGTGGTGCCTTCCAGGCTGGAATTGAAGAGGCGCGACGGGTCGGGGAGGCTGGCCCCGTGGGCGAACGTGAGCTTCACGACCTCCTTGTACGACTCACCGGTGCAGACGATCCCATCGTGTGACCAGACCGGGACCCCTGCCATCGCATTCGACGGCTTCTTCCATTTCCGCTCCTCGATCATCTCGGGATCGGCCTCCAGGATCAGCGCCCGCATGCGGGCCAGGGTCTCCTCGCGCCAATCCGGCTGGCCGTGGATTTTTGGTTTTGGCGCCATGGTTCATTCTCCAACTTGCAGTGATGTCCGTCGCCCGCTGAAAAAAGCCGCCCCGACTCGCGAGAGCCGGAACGGCCGGCGTTTGCTGACTAAACAGGCCCGGCAGGAATCGAACCTGCAACCCCCGGTTTTGGAGACCGGTGCTCTACCAATTGAGCTACGGACCTAGACTGTTGCCCGACCCGCGGTGCGTCTGTTACCGGTCCCCGTTTCCGGAGGACCAGCTTTTCAGGGGTGGCTGACGGGGATTGAACCCGCAACCTCCGGAGCCACAGTCCGGCGCTCTAACCAATTGAGCTACAGCCACCATGCCTTGGGAAAACAAACCTAATCGCGCGAAAACCTGAATGAAAGCTCAGCCCGGCTCGCCGCCCGCGCCTCTAGGACGGCCAGAAGCCGGACGCGAGCTCCGCCGTCCTGGAATCGCGCGGCACCGGCGCGCCGTCAAACACGCCGATCTCGACAATCCCGCGTACGGCATTCACGATGAACAGACTCCGGCCGGCGATTGCCCCAACCGGCACGCGCTCCTCCTTCACATCGGTCAGCTCCATGATGCGTCTGCGTCCCAGCCCCGGGAGGATACCGATGTCTGCCGCCGGCGTGCACAGGCTGCCGGTTTCCCACCAGAACAGATTCCACGCCGTCCCCTCGGCGACAATCCCGTCAGCCGTGAGGAGGACGGCGTCGTCGGCACCAATCCGGCGCGCGTTCGCCAACGCACGGCCGAATTGCTCTCGCTGCGTCGTCTTGTGAGGATAGGGGTGATGGACCTCGCCGGCGACGACCACATTGATCGCCGGCGCGACCTTCACCTCACGAGTGGTGATCTCGACATGGCCATCGGTCAGCTGGAGGCGCACCACCCTGTCACCGTGACCTACCGCGAAGCGCACCAGCTCGGCAAGGTCGTCCGCGGGCTCCCGCGCGCCCAGCCCCGCCACTGAGGCTCGCAGCCGCGTCATATGACGCTCGAGCCACGGAACCCGCCCCTCCCTGACCCGCATGGTCTCGATCAACCCGATTTGGACCGGCGCCTCTACGCGCAGCATTGCGTGAAATACTACATTTGGGCCGACCTTTTCGGAGGAGGGGGCCATGAGGCGGGCTGTCGTCGCAATGCTCATCGTCACCGCGGCTTGCGGACCGAAACGTCCGCCGCCGACGTTTGCTCCCGATCCCGGACTCGTCGCGCAGATCCGCGAGATCCGGATGTCCACGAGCACGAGCGCCTGCCCTGGGGCGTCGTTCGGTGCGGTCTACACCGCCGTCTTGAACGACGGGTCGCTCGTTCCCTTCGAGACGCGCTACGACAAGGACAATCCGCCGCGGCTGCACGTCGTGTTTTTGGCGCTGTCGAGCCCGGAGGCAACGCCGCTCGAGGGCAGCGGCTGGAGCACCTACCGCGATCCGCTCGCCACCGCCATGACCGGCTTCCGTCTTTCGGCTTCCCTCAAAGCCAAACCGAGCATTTCGACGTCGACTGTCGTGACTCCCGAGTATACCTGCCTGCAGCACGCGTTCGGCTTCCGCGGCGCGGGCTCGGGCGCGAGTGGTCCGCAGGTCACCGTGCGCCTGGGCATCGTGCAGTCGCGGTTCTACGATCGCTTGCTGGTGTCCAGCATCGAAGTCGAGGCCGCGCCGCCTTTCTATGTGCTCGCCGACGCGCGCGCCGTGCCTCCGTCTGACTGGCTCATCATCGAGGCCCGCGGCTCGCGCGGATCACGTGGCGCCGACGGGCAGACAGGCGTTGCCGGCACGGATGGCCGAGCCGGCTGCCCCGGGGGCGCTGGCGGCCCGGGCGGCGCCGGCGGTAACGGCAGCGCCGGGGGACCGGGCGGACGTGGCGGGCAGATCACGATCATCGCACCGGCCGAAGAGCCGTTCCTCGCCGGACTCGTCGATGGCCAAGTCCCCGGTGGCGAGGGTGGCGACGGCGGCGCCGGTGGCAAGGGCGGCGCGGGAGGAAAGGGCGGCGCGGCCGAGCCGGCCAACGATCCACGCTGCGTCGCCGGCACGGCGGGCGCGGCTGGGCCACCCGGTGCGAAGGGTCAGGATGGGCGCGACGGACTACCGGGGACCCGCCCGCAGATCGTCACCGTACCGACGCGCGATGTGTGGGGCCTTCGGATTCCGCCGTCATTGGCGGAGCTGATCAACTATCGGCCCGCGCGGCGACGCCAGTAGTAGTAGCCGGGCAACCCCAGCAGAATGATTCCCGCGCCGATGGCGGAGTCTTTTGGCGTTTCGACGATCGTGTTGGCGACGAGCCAAATTGCGAACGCGATGAACACGATCGGTGTGACTGGATAGCCCCACGTTCGGTACGGCCGCTCGAGGTAGGGCGCCTTGCGGCGTAAGCGGATGACCGCCCCCGCCGATAGGGCGTAGAACACGAACTGCGCGAACACCACATACGTGGCCAGCTGATCGTAGAGCGGGCGCGGCGAGCAGATGCCGAAAACGCACCTCGGCACCAACGTCAACACGCTGGCGATCACCCCTTGAGTGACCAGCGCAACAACCGGCGTGCCGTAGCGAGGGTGCACCAACCCCTGCGCCCGGAAGAACACGCCTTGACGCGCCATTGCGTACGGGATGCGTGCCGCGGTTAGGATGATCCCGTTATTCGCTCCCAGCGTCGAGATCAGAATCGCGGCGACCACCAGCGTGGCGCCGAGCGAGCCCATGGTCACCCTCGCCGCGTCGGAGGCGACGAGTGCCGACCTCGCCATACCGCCCGGTCCGAGCACATAGAGGAACGCCACGCTGGCCAGTACGAACAGCACCATCACCATGACTGTAGAGAGAATGATCGAGCGCGGCAGGTTTCGACCGGGATTCACGATCTCGCTTCCGACATACGTCGTCTCGATCCAGCCATCGTACGCCCACAACACCGCCACCATTGCGACGCCGAACGCCCCGATCCAGTGGCCCCCCCCCACCGACTCGGAGGGCCACAGCGGCTGGAAATGCGAAACCGATCCGCCAGGAATAACGAACGAGGTCACAATCAAGGCGATCAGTGCCCCGATCTTCAGCGTCGTCAGCACGTTCTGCGTGGTCGCGCCCAGCCGCACCCCGCGGCAGTTGAGTAGCGTCAGGCCAATGATCGAGGCAATCGCGATGATGCGGATACCTGACTCAGACAACGTGGTGAAGAACCCGATGTACTTCGCGAATCCCACCGCGATGGCGGTGATCGACGCCGTATTGATGACCGAGAAGTTCGACCAGCCATAGAGAAAAGCCCACACCGTTCCGTAGGCTTCCCGCAGGTACGCGTACTGGCCCCCCGCCTCCGGGTAGGCGGCCGCCAGCTCGGCAACCGAAAGCGCGCCCAGCAACGACACAACACCGCCGATCACCCATACCAACGTCATCACTGCCGTCCCCTGGACCGCGGCGGCGACGGTCGCGGGGACGATGAAGATCGCGGACGCGATCATCGTGCCCGCATTGATCATCACGGCATCGAACAGGCCGAGCTCGCGCTTGAGATCGGTGGTAACGGGAGATGACTGCGGCGGTGAGGTCATGGTGTTCACAGGCTGAAGCCTGTGCTCGGCCGACATTGTCCTTAAGGACAGTGATTGCCGAGCACACACTTCAGTGTGTGAACAACGATGGCGCGCGCCGTACGGCGGCGCAAATCAGAGTGCGGCGTCGGTATAGAAATCCAGACGCCAACCGGTCGGTGTTCTGATCGCGCGGGTGAGATCGAGCCGGATCAATCCGTCCATGAAGCTCGCGCCGACGCCGATTCCGGCGAGAGGCCTCGCCAGCGAAAGCTGTTCGCGCGGACCGGCGCGCCCGACGTCGGCGAACAGCACGACGCGCGCCGCAGGCCAGCGGTTCGCGAGCTCGAGGCGGGCGCGCCAAAACGCGTCGCCGCTGGACGCGTTGCCGCCGTAGCCGCGTAGCGTACCCGGCCCGCCGAGGTACCAGTAGCTCTGCACCGGCACGGATCCATCCGCTACCCCGCCGGCCAGCTCGACGGCGGTCGCCAGCTTGGGACCGAGCGGCGCTGCGACGCGCATCGTGCCGCTCACGCGCCCGAACCGATAGGTCCCGACGCCGCCGTCGAGCGTCACATCGGCGGTCCACTGCGGCCGCTCGGGATCGATGCCGCGCTGCGTCCGCACCGTGAGCGACGCGCCGAATTGGTCGGCGGAGTCGGCGGTGATATTAGGCCGGAAGACGTGAACCTCATGCAGTGCGTGTGGCAGAGAGAAATCGGTGCGCTTGCGCGCGCGCCGCTGCCGCTCGGCGTAGAGACGAATCGCAAAGCGCTGCGGCAGCGTCACCGGCGGCGCGATGGTCAGCTCGGCACCGGTTGCGCGGAAGTAGTCACCGTCATCGCGGCCCAGCACCAGCGCCCCGAGGGAATTCCCGATCGAGAGCGGTCGAGCGGTCGGATCGACCGCGGCGAGCCGCCGGTAGCCCGCGAGACGGAAGCGTGCCGTGCCGGTCTCGCGCAGGACGCCCGCCACGAGGTCGGGCTCGGCGTCCGACGTGGCGATGCGCACCGCCCCATCCAGTTGGAGGCGACCGAGATCGAGGTCTCCGCGCGCGCCGAGGGAGAGGCCCTCGACGCGGTTGTATCGTGCCAGGCCCCAGCGGGGCGGCCGGGCGTGAAGCTGCCACGGCGCCTGCGGCAGATCCCCGAGCCCGTGCGTGAGCTCCTGCATCTCCCCTTCGGAAATGAGGGTGTCGTTGGCGGCTCCGAACGGCGGCGGCAGCTCGGTGCTCGCGAGCAGTGCGGCGGTATCGATGGGAATGTGCACCGTGAACGCCGCGCACTGACCGTTGGCGCACTTGCACGAGATCTGCTCGCGTGCCTCGCGTGCGTGACACGCCGCGCGCGCGATCGAGTCCTCGGCTGCCGTGGCCATGGGTGGGCGGCGGGCACGCGGCGCCGCGGTATCGCCGCTCACCTCGTATTCATCGTAGACGCGCTCATAGCGCATCGGCATCTGCAGGAACGATCCGGCGGTCGCGACCGCATCCATCGCGACCAGGCGGGGCAACCACCAGCGTCCGGCCCACAAGCCGTAGTCGATCGTGAGGAATCGTACTTCAACCCGGATCGGCTTGACGAAGCCGGGGATGTCTTTGTCGTCGTCATCGCCGAGATCCTGCTCGAGATCGAACGGCCTGGCCGGACGGATCAGCGCCCGCACAACCCCGTGAGAATCCTCGTCGATCCAGAACGATCCCGACATGAGGCGGAAGTCGAGGCGGCGCGGAATGATTCTGAGCTCACGCAGTCTGATCGTGCGGCCGTTCGGAAACACGACGACGCTCGAATCGCCGGACGCAAAGCGATAGTCGGCTTCACTGCCGGGTGCGAGCGGGTGACGGAAGTCGACGTCGCGATGTCTGGTGGAGTCCTGCGTGCTGTCCCGCCCCCCCCGTGAGCTCGACCACCCGATCGTCAGGCGGTCATTTGCCGGATCGAAGGCATAATCCCCAGCATCGCTCTTCAGGTCTTCAGGCATCGTGGGTTTGGGCACGGCCGCCGGCACCGACTGCCGCGCGCCGATGACCGAGATCTGCGACACGCCATCGCGCCGCCAATCGACGAGCAGCGCGATCTCGCGGCGGTACAGCATGCGATCGCGCCGCAGGGCGCGGACCCCGACACCGATGCGCTCACGCACCCGCGTCCGATACGCCGTGATGGATCGGTCCATCGTCTCCCGGCGCGTGCGCGCCGCCGCGACGAGGCGACGCGCGGCCGGATCGAGATAGGCGGAGCTATCTCCGGCGGCGGCGGCGGGCGCCTGGACTGCGAGGACGGCGGTAACGAGGAACGCGAAGCTCACGTAGGCCTCTGTACGGACCCGGGTCAAGGATAAGATTCAGCATGATGCACACCTACTGGCAGGCGAGCCGAGCGCCCCGTTATAGCCTGCTGTTCGCGTTACCCCTGTTGATCATCTATCAGATCCTGGCGGCGCTCGCACCGCCGGGACCCGGCGGCATGGGCGTCCGGAATGGGGCCGACGTCATTCTCGAATCCGTGTTCGTCTGGCTCGCCGGCGCCTGGGGGCCGCGCCTGTTCATGCTGTGTCTGGTCGGCGTTGGCGCCTGGCTCATCGCCCGAGACCTCCGAGCGAATCGCAACCTGTCACCCGCCGTGCTCGCGGGCATGCTGCTCGAGTCGGTCCTCCTCGCGCTGGTGTTCGGTCTCGTTGTCGGCAGCCTGACCGCGGCCCTACTAGGCACGCCCCCGCCGCCGATGGTTGTGGGGTTCCATACCCAGCAATTGAGCCGCTGGACGATGCTGATGTTGTCCCTGGGCGCCGGCATCTACGAGGAGCTGCTGTTCCGCGTCGTCCTGGTCGGGCTGCTCGCCTGGGGAGCGAAAAAACTGCTGGGTTGGCGCCCCCTGGTCGCCGGCATCGCAGCGACGGTGCTCGGGGCGCTCATTTTCTCCGCCTTTCACTATATAGGCCCGTTCGGCGATCGTTTTGAGGTCTATTCCTTCGTGTTTCGCACGATCGCGGGCCTGTTTTTCAGTGGTCTCTACCTGCTCCGCGGATTCGGCATAACTGCTTGGACCCACGCACTTTACGACGTGTTCCTGTTGCTCCGCTAAAGTGCCGTTCGCTATGTTAGGCGACCATGAAAGCCCATCTCGTGAAGCTGGTCGTACTGGCCTGCCTCGTCGCAGGGGTCGGGTGCAGCAAGAAGCGGACGCGCCGATCGGAAGTGGTCGAGTGCAGCTCGATCTCGCTCGACTCAAAAGGCACCACGCTCTGTCTGGTCCAGCTGTACAAGTGGAAGCTCCCGGACGCGCAGAAGGCCGCCGAAGCGCGGGCGCACGAGCTGGATTCGCTGAGAACCTGGCAGGAAGACTCCGTCTGGAATCTCGGCGCGGCCAAACACAAACGCGATTTCCAGGCCTGCCGGCGCGGGACCGAGCAGCTCAATAACTGCCTGCTCGTCGCCGGGTGGCCCATCCGGCGCGTGCGCGCGACGACCGACTCGATGTGGAATGCGGAGATGCCCGCGCACCGCCGCGAGCTTCAGGCCTGCATGGCCAAGCGCGACTTCAATCTCTCGTCTTGTCTGACGCTCTACTACAAGTGGGATTCGGAGCGGGCGCTGGCGACGGCGGACTCCGTCACGCGCGCCCGGCTCGGGCGTTAGGGCTGACTCAGGATCCTGAAGACCGCTCCCTGTCCCTGGTCCGAAGCGACGAATAACGAGCCGTCCGGACCGACCGCCACGCCGGTCGGCCGATACCGTGCGCCGTTCGGTGTCTTCTCCGTGCCCGCAAAGCCGTCGGCGAAGACCTCAGACGGACCGGTCGCAATCCCACGCGCTATCGGCACGAACATCACCCGGTAGCCGTCCTGCGGCTCGGGCGCGCGATTCCACGACCCGTGAAACGCGATGAACAAACCACCGCGATACTTGAGCGGGAACTGGCGGCTATTGTAGAACGTCATCCCGTCCGGCGCCCAATGTCCCGGGAATGCGACGACGGGCCGGGGAGTTGACTCGCAGCGTCCCACCGTCTTGCCGTCGCCGCCGTACTCCGGCTGCATCACATTCTGGCGCCGCCGCCAGTCGTAATAGCAGTACGGCCACCCGTAGTCGCCCCCCGCCTCCAGCCTGAACACCACCTCGGCCGGCAACTGCGCACTCAGCGCGTCGGTGTAGAGCTTGGGCCAGTTGGCCGCGAGCTGGTCGCGCCCATGTTGGGCGGCAAAGACAGAACCGGTTCCCGGATCTACGGCGAGCGCCACCGCATTGCGCAGCCCGGTAGCGTAGCGCTGGCCGTCCGTCTGGGTTTGCCCGCCGCGCCGGGGGTCGAAGCGCCAAATGCCGCCGGCGATCTCGAGAAGGGGACAGGGGTCCTGTCCGGGCGACTCCGGACTGCGGTCCTGCACCTGACACGAGTTGGACGGCGCGCCGATGTTCACGTACAGTTGGCCGTCCGAGCCGACGACGATGCTCTTCGCGGCGTGCTGGCGCCGGTTCGTGAGGCCGCTGACGACGGTATCGGGACCACTGCTGGGCGTGAGCTGGCCGATGTTCCAGTGCCACCGCACGACGGCATCGTTGGTGGCGAAGTAGAGATACTCTCCGGCGAAAGCGATGCCGTTCCCCCCGCCGATGCCAAACTTGCTTACGACGTCGGCCTTTCCATCTCCGGTCGTATCACGCAGCAAGCGCACGCCGCCGCCTGGTCCCGACACGGCCACCAGCAGATCTCCATTCTCCAGGACCACCATGTGGCGGGACGGGCCGACCGATTCGGCGACGACCAGCGCGCAGAACCCGGGCTGCAGTGTCAGTCCTGCATTATCCGGAGCGCAGACCGGTTTCCGAACCTGTGGTGCGGACGCGACAAGCAGCGCGGCGAGAGCAACGACGAGAACGCGTGACATGCGAGAGTATCCGCTGGACGTGAGTTGCGAGAATATACAGCTTTCCCGCTCACGCCAATCGCCCGGGGGTGAAGATGCCGTCCCTCAACACACTATTGCTCGCTTTGCAGGCTGCAACGTCTCCAGCCCCGCCGCCGCAGCTCGCGGCCTTCAAGCAGGAAGCCGTGCGCGACGTTGCGAGCCGCGCCCAGTTCACGCAGCAGATGGTAGATCAGATCTTCAGCTACGCCGAGCTGGGGTTTCAGGAGACGGAGACGTCGCGCTATCTCGTCGACCTGCTCCGCAAGAACGGCTTCACCGTGCGCGAAGGGATCGCCGGGATTCCGACCGCGTGGGTCGCCACCTGGGGATCGGGGAAGCCGGTCATCTCCCTCGGCTCCGATATCGACGACATCCCGCAGGCCTCGCAGAAGCCCGGGGTCGCGTGCCATGCGCCGCTGATCGAGGGCGCGCCGGGGCATGGCGAAGGCCACAATTCGGGGCAAGCGGTCAACATCACGGCGGCGCTCGCGGTGAAGAAGATCATGGAGCGCGAGCACCTGCCCGGGACGCTGCAGATCTGGCCCGGTGTGGCCGAGGAGCTGGTCGGCACCAAGGCGTACTACGTGCGCGAAGGCGTGTTCTCAGGTGTCGACATCGTGATCTTCTCTCACGTGGACGACAACCTGGCGACATCGTGGGGCGACGTGTCGGGCAACGGCCTGGTGTCGGTGCTGTTCAGCTTCCAGGGCAAGAGCGCGCACGCCGCGGGGGCGCCCTGGCGCGGGCGCAGCGCGCTCGATGCCGTCGAGCTGATGGACATCGGCTGGAATTTCCGGCGCGAGCATCTGCGGCTGCAGCAGCGCTCGCATTACGTCATTCCCAACGGCGGCGATCAGCCCAACGTCGTCCCTCCGACCGCTTCCGTCTGGTACTACCTGCGCGAGCTCGACTATCCCCACATCCAGGAGATGTTCGCGCTCGCCGATACCATGGCCCAGGCCGCGGCGATGATGACGAGCACCACGCTGATGCCGCCGCGGATCCTCGGATCGGCGTGGCCCGGCCATTTCAATCGCGTCATCGCCGAAGCGATGTACGAGAACATCAAGCAGGTCGGGCTGCCGCAGTGGAGCGAGGCGGATCAGCGGCTCGCGCACGCGTTGCAGCGCGAGATCGGCGCGCCCGACTCGGGGCTCGCCACGCGGCTCGACACGCTGCGGCCCGCGCTCAAGCCGAACGAGCGTACCGGCGGCGGTTCGGATGACATCGGCGACGTGTCGTGGAACGTGCCGACCGTGACGTTGCGCTTTCCTTCGAACATTCCCGGGCTGCCCGGGCACAACTGGGCGAACGCGATCTCGATGGCGACGCCGATCGCCCACAAGGGCGCGACCGCTGGTGCCAAGGTGATGGCGATGACGGTACTCGACTTCCTGATGCGGCCCGAGCTCGTCACGCAGGCGTGGGACTACTTCCGCAACGTGCAGACCAAGGACATCAAGTATCAACCGCTGATCCGGCCGCAGGACCGGCCGGCAATCGAGCTGAATCGGGACGTGATGGCGAGACTCCGGCCGCAGATGCGCCGCTACTACTACGATCCGACCAAGTACCGGACGTATCTCGAGCAGCTCGGCATCACCTACCCGACCGAGCGTGCGGCGGACGGGAGCTGCACGGGGGGAGCGACGCCGTAAGGGTTTCGCGAACTGACGCGTTTTGCTATAGTGACACATGGTCCCTTTGCCTTGCGAGAAGGCGTAACGGCCCCGCGTCGAAGCACGCCAACCGGCTCGGATCGGACCCTGCTGCTCGAGTGCCGGCTCGAGCAGCTGCGCGGCGCGCTCGACGAGGCGCGTGCCGAAGCAGATCAGGCCCGCGTCCGGCTCGCCGAGGCTGCGGCCCGTGAGGCCGGTGAGACCCGGCGCATGAGCCTGCTCCAAGACGAGGTCGCCCGCGCGCGTGAGGAAGTCGCCGCGCTGCACCGGCGACTGGAACACTCCGAGGCGCTGCGCGCCAAACTACAGGGACATCTCTTCGAGTCGGAGCCTCGCGACGACGCGCAGGAGTTGGTGCGCCTGCGGCGGGAAGTGGCTGCGGCCCGGGAGCGCATCGCCGCCAGCGAACAGACAGCCTCGCAGCTGCGGGCTCGCGTGGACGAGATGGCGGCATCCCGCGAGACGTTGCTCACCCGGGTGGTCGAGTGGCAACGCGCAGTTCGGGAGGGCGACACGGAAGCCGTCGACCTTGCCGAGTTCATCGCCAGCCTGCGCCGCGCAGTCCTCGACCTCGAACGGGACAACGCCCTGGGAGAGCGTCGCGAGGCCGCTCTTCGCCAGCAGCTGGAGCAGCAGGCGACAGCACCGGAAGCGAAGCGTCCCCCGGCTGACGATCTGGTCGCGGCCTTGGCGGCGGCGAAAAGCCCCCAGAACCAGGCGGATTTACTCCTCCGTCTCGGCCGCCGTGGCGTGGACGAGGCTGTCCACGCCGTTCGCCCCTGGGCTGCGGCTGAGGATCCGAGCGTGCGCGCCGCGGCGTACCAGGCGCTCGGCCAGTTGCTGGAACGGGATCCGGTGCGGCTCGCGCCCCACATCCGGTCGGGGATCGCTGATGCGAACCCTCACGTACGGCGCCGCGCGGTGCTCGCCGCGGCCGCCGCGCGTGGGCTCGCCCTGCGGTCGCTCCTCGAGCCGCTGAGCGGCGATCCCGACCCCCAGGTGCGCCGCATCGTCCATCGGATCCTTCGCACCCAAGACCCTCAACGCACGGAAGCCGGCATCGTGCAGCGAGCTTCATAGTGGAGATCCGTTACAAGCGCAGCCACTTCGCCAAGCTCCTGGGCTTCACGGACCAGCAACTGTCCGCCGCGGACAAACTGCCCGAGCTGAAGGCACTCGGCGGCGGACCCGCTTCGTACCAGCCGCGACACCTGTCGGCGTACCGCAGGGTGCTGGACCGCCACCCTCGCCGGGAACCGTCGCGCCGCCAGCTCTTCCTCAACTTCAAGGGTGGCACCGGCAAGACCAGCCTCGCGGTGGCGTACGCCTACCGGCTCGCGGAGCTGGGCCATCGGGTCCTGCTGATCGACCTCGATTCACAGGGGCACGCGACCCAGCACCTGGGCCTCGCTGCCGAGAGCCTCGAGCGCACGGTCTTCGAGATCCTGGTCAACGGAGTACCGATCGAAGACGTGATCTTGCCGCACGCGCTCGCCGAGTTCGATGTGCTTCCGGCCAACCTGCGGATGACGACCATCGACATCTCGCTCATGCCGATGGCCGGGCGCGAGTACAAGCTCCAGCGGGCCCTCGCCGGGGTGGCGGACCGCTACGAGTTCATTGTCATGGACGCCCCGCCCTCCTTTGGGCTGCTGAACCTCAACGCGCTGATGGCGTCCGACGACCTGCTCGTGCCGGTGCTTCCGGATTTCCTGTCGTTTCACGGTCTCAAATTGCTGTTCGAGACGCTGGGCCAGCTCGAGGACGACCTGAACCACCGGCTGCAGCGGATCCGGATCGTCATCAATCAGTACAACCCCACGACCCGGATCGCGCGCGAGGCCAAAGCCGCGCTGGAGTCGCACTATCGCGAGTTTCTGTCGGACACGATCGTGCGGCAGTGCACGCAGTTCGCAAGGGCATCGAGCGACGGCCTGCCCATCAATGCCTACGCCCCATCGTCCAAGGGAGCCAGGGACATCGACGCCCTTATCACCGAGATGATGAGCGCGCGCGTCGAGCGCGCGATGGAGAGAAGCGCGTGACCACCGGTTTCGACGCCAACGTTCCAGCCCGCAAGCCGCGGACGATCTCCCGCGTGCTCACCGAGCTCACGGCCGTCCCCGAAAACGGTAAGCCGCCGGCGAGTATCGAGCTGGCTGCCGAGCCTCCCCCTGCAGCTCCGAAACCAGGCCCGCGCGCGGCGCGCGGGAAGAGCGGTCAGGAGCGGGCGGGGGCGGGGGCCGCGTCGCTGCGGGAGCGTCTGGCGATGACCGCTCACCGGTCTGCCGCTGGAGCCGAGCCGCAGCAAACCGCTGCCGCGGTGCGGGAGCTGATCGAGGCCATGCGCGCCCGGCTCGAATCCGCCATCGAGGAACGGACCCGGCTAGCCGGGGAGCTGGAGGAAGTTCGCGCCGCGCTCGCCCGGGGCGAGGCTGAGCTGAAGAAGGAGCGCCGGGCCCGGGCCGCGCTCGAGGCTCAGGCCGAGGAGCGGCGGCGGATCGCCGAGGAAGCGGTGGCCGAGGCGGAAGCGCTCGCCGCCGAGCGCGATCAGGTGCTCGAGGAGATTGCCGGGCTGCGCGGGCTCGAAGACCAGGCGGCCCTGCTGCAAGAAGCTGAGGCGGAGCTGGCCGACCTGGACGGGCGGCTGCGGGAGGCGCAGTCCGGTCGCGCGCGCGCCGAGGCACAATGCCGGGAGCTCACGTCGGAAGTGGAGCGCCTGTCCGCGGCCGGCGAAGCGCTCGAGGCTCTAGAGACGCTGGTGAGACGCAGTCACTGACAGCGATCGGCTAGGGCAAAACCCGAGCAAGCATCGCAATCGCGGCGACCGCGCCGACCCAGAAAACGAACGACCACTTGATCAAGTCGCCGAAGCGGCGCTCGAACCGGGTCTCGAGCCTCGCGAACCCCACCTGCATCTCTTGTCGCAACTCGGCGATGTCCGCACGTAATTGGGCAAGATCGCCGTGCGTTGCGACGTCGCGCTCGCGCGCGTCCACCTGATGCATCCAATTCACAAACTCGGCGCCCTCCTGTCCTCCTAACGTACGCTCGGCGAACCCGAAGATCAATTTGGTTCCGACGGGACCGAGAAAATGCGCAGCTGAAAGAGTGACCAGGATTCCAGTTGGGCCGTGCGCGGACAGCCTGTCCTGAGCGGAGCCCGGGAACCGTCCCGAATCCGATGCCCTTGCGCGGCGTCGGCGAGCTGGTTAATACTGAACCACATGGTTCAGCATCATCAGACCCACTTCAACGCCTCGTTCGCCGCCGTGGCGGACGCCACACGCCGTGGCGTCCTCGAACAGCTCGCGCGCGCGGACGCCTCCATCACCGACCTCGCCGACCGCTTTGACATGACCCTCACGGGCATGAAGAAACACGTCGGCGTGCTCGAACTGGCCGGTCTCGTCACCACCGAAAAGGTCGGGCGCGTGCGCACGTGCCGCATCGGCCCGTGCCGCCTCGAAGAGGAAATGGAGTGGATCTCGAGATACCGCGAGGTCTGGGACGCGCGCTTCGACGCGCTCGACCGCGTGGTCGATGAGCTGAAACGCAAAGACAAACTCCGCCGCCGCCAGAAGAAATCGAGGACACCATGAATAAACGCACCACCGTGCAACGCAAGTCCGATCGCGAAGTCGTCGTCACGCGCACCGTCGACGCGCCGGCGCGCCTCGTGTTCGAGGCGTGGACCAAGGCCGATCTGTTCAAACAGTGGTGGGTGCCGAAGTCGATGGGCATGACGCTGCGCTCCTGCGATCTGGACGTTCGCGTCGGTGGCGGGTACCGCCTGCTGTTCGGCGCCGATCCCGCGAACACGATGGCGTTCTTCGGGAAATACCTCGAGGTGGTGCCGTCGTCGCGACTCGTGTGGACCAACGAGGAAAGCGGCGACGCCGGACCCGTGACCACGCTCACGTTGGACGAGAAAGACGGCAGGACGCTGATCGTGCTGACCGAGCGCTACCCCACGAAGGAAGCGCTCGATGCCGCCGGCACCGGCGCGCAGGATGCGATGCACGAGACGTTCGGCCAGCTCGACGAGCTGCTCGTCACCCTCGGCGCTACTGCCGGATGATCGTCACGTTGTTCCACGCCCGCCTCGATCAGGCTGCCCGGGTTCGCGTCCAGCGCCTCGACGCGCAACTGGATCGTCTGACCGGCCCAGGCGCTGATGTTCGCGGTGCGCGTCGTCCACGCGCTAGCGACGTTGCTCGCCGTCCACGTCGTTGCCGCCCGCCGTCGACGTCGCGGTGAGACCCGTGATCAGGCAGTTCACCGACCCGCCGTCGCACGTGCCCGGCTTCTCTGCAGGATGCTCCGGTCCGGCTCTGTGCCGAGCCCGGGGTATGTTCAACCGAGTCTTCCGCAACCGCAGCGGCGTAGCGCGGGCTCGAAGACCAGGCGGCGCTGCTGCAGGAAGCGGAGGCGGAGCTGGCCGACCTGGACGGGCGGCTGCAGGAGGCGCAGTCCGGTCGCGCGCGCGCCGAGGCACGTTGCCGGGAGCTCACGTCGGAAGTGGAGCGCCTGTCCGCGGCCGGCGAAGCGCTCGAGGCGCTTGAGTCGCTGGTGAAGCGCAATCGCTGACTGCTACGTCACGCAGTCGGTCAAATCCGCTTCCATGCGTTAACCGCTAGCCCCAAGCGCGTGACGCCGTAACGGGCGCCGGGCGGTGAGGGTGTGGCGCCACACCCCACCGCCCGCGACACCACTCCCACCTATCATGCTGAAGAGACGTGCGCCCCCCTGCACATCACAGCCGCGTCATAGCCATGGATCGTGCGGACGGCCCGCGCCAATCAAGTGGGGGATACATTCTATTTGTGTACCTGCTCGATCTTCGCAGACTGACCGGCGCGGAGGACACGGTTGGTTACCTCGTCGCTGCGACTCTCGGTGTGCTGCTCGTCCTCTTTGTTCAATGGCTGGCGGTAGGACGTAAGAAGCGTCGCCGGCGACGGGAATGGGAACCTCGCTCGTCGGACAGGTTTCGCCGTTATGTCGGTCTCATCGTTCGAGACGAAAGAGGGACGACAGAGGTTGATGAAGTCCTCGTAACTCCTGCAGGCATCTTCGTCATTGAGAAAGAGGACTTTGGTGCGTGGATCTTCGGGAGCGAAACCGACGAGCATTGGACGGCCGTCTATCGGAACGGTGAGAAGCACCGATTCCAGAATCCGATTCGCCAGAACTATCGCCACATCAAGGCGCTCGAGTCGTATCTAGGTATTCCTCGATCCATGTTGTCGTCCCTCGTCGCATTCTCGCGGCGGTCGCGCTTCGTGACGCGGTTACCTTCAGACGTGCTGGTGGGGGACCACGTCGCGTTCATTCGCTCCGACGAGAACATTGCACTGGACCCTGAAGAGTTTGACGCGATTTGCGCGCGGCTCAATGTCCTTGATACGTCGTCTGATAGTGCGCCCTTTGACCGACACGTGCAGGACCTTCACGCACGTTTCGAGAGTACGACTCAATGTCCTAAGTGTGGCGGTAGACTAATCCAGCGACAGTCGAGAAAACCCGGTTATGAAGGGAACGTTTTCCTCGGCTGCTCGAACTACCCATCGTGCCGCTACATTCGAAACCTAGATGCCATCTAAACTCACTTTGCTGCCGCCTTTCGCTTCATCGGGAGTACCTGCCGATCCGGCGCAGCAGCGGCCAGCTTCGCTACTGCTGCAGCGAGCGCGGGTTCGTCCTTGATCGCGTAGCGCTTGAACATCTCGCGCGTCTCCCTGCGGCACAGCTCCATGATGTCCGACTCCGAAAGGCCACGTCGGTTTTTCTAGTGCAACTCCGAAATCTTCTTTCCGGCAATCAGCCAACAGGAACCCATCAAAAGAGAGTACAAGGCGACCATCAAGACGACCACGCCCTGCCCCGTGGTCAGTTCCGAATGTGCAGCGCCGTATGCCCAGGCGAGCGCGCCGACAACGAACAGGGCCGCGCCCCTCCAACGGCGCGCGCCGGTCCCGCCCAACTTGGCTTCTCCACTTGCGATTTGCCGAACGAAATACCCGGCAAGCAACCACATAGGGAGGATTGAACACAGAAGGTATGCCACCCACATCCGCAGATGTTCGTCTTCGATGTGCCACGCCTGCCAAAACGCAAAGGGCCATAGCACCACGGCACCGATCACAACGAACGCCGTTGCGAAGCGCTTGGTCGTTACTAATTGCCACAAGCCGGTCACAAGGTAGAACACACTGCCGACTATCAGAATTACAAGGCCGAGCCCTTGCCCGCGCATTTTCAGTGACCCATGCGCACGAGGTTCGTCGCGGACGGTGGCCCTGCACCGGGGAATAGCTCCCCAATCATCGGCACGCCTTTGCGCATTTCAACCGTGCTGCCCAGCCGGTACGTTCCCACCGGGCAATAGACGACGTTCCCGTAGACAGTGCCGCCAATAGCGGAAGGCGTGTCGTTGAACGCGCCGCACTCCGCGCAAATGATGCCGAGGTCGAATAGAGAACGATCCCAAATGTCGCGGGCGAGCACCGCGCGACATTTCCCGCAGATCAACGAGAGGTCGCCCTTGCCCTTGAGCGCCGGATTCTTGTCGGGCTTTAGAGCCGCCCGCTGCCCGTGTTCCGGCGTCGGTTCGACTACGTGGAGTGCTTTCTTGTCGGTCATCACTTCGTTCCCGGTTTTTGCCAGATGATTTCTGCGAGCCCTCTCCCGGCGACAGCTCCGCTATTTCTTAAGAATGCTAAACAAGCCGATTAGGGCACCCACGACGCCCCCGACAGCGGTGATGAAAGCAGTGATCGCCACGATCCACGGAATCCACAATGCTCGGACCTCGTGCCGCGCCTTCATCTTCGCCCAGATTGCTGTCTCTACTTCGTGATGTCCCTTGGCCGTCAGATACCACTTGCCCGTCATGCTGCCTTGCACCCAATAGTCGTTGCGCTGTTCCTCGCTGTGCCACGGTATCGGCGAGTACAGGACGTTGAGCCAATGAGCCTGTCGCACCAACCGCTCCGTGCGAAGGGCTTCAAGCTCTTGCTGGAGTTCGTCGGTCTCGGCCCAATAGCCGTGCTGTAGCTCGTCGCGCGCATCCTTGTCGGCGTTTTCTTTGCGGGCCTTCGCGAGGTCGCGTCGATAGAAACGGGTCGCTCTAGCGAGGTACCAGCGCAAACGCCGTTCCTTGGACATCGGTACCCAATGTACCGGGTGAAGCCTTCGGACAAGCGCTCGAACGTCCACTGATTATGGAGCCGAGCGCAAAACGATTTGAAGCACGTGCCAGCCGACAAACAGGACTGCCCCGGCAATCAGAAAATAGAACTGTCGCATGTAGTACTTTGCCGCCTTATCAAGATCCTTATCGATGATTTTTTTGAGTTCTTCCACGGCGAATCTTCGCATGGCGGGGTCGCTGCCAACTACAGGATCGTCGCCGCGCGCCATCTTCAACTGTGCTGCATTCTTTTTCGTCACTTCCTGTACCCATTGAAGGTGAAGGCATCCGTAGTAGAAGCTGAGCCCCCAACACACCACCCCCACGGCGAGCGGAATCAGTGACCAGTGGAGCTTGGCGTCCGTAGTGACGCGAACGGCGAGCGCGATACCACCCGCCGCAGCCGCGAGGATGAAATACACGTACTTGCTCTGCTCATCGCGGTGCTGCTTGAAAAGTTCGAAATCGGGGTTTGTCACGTCGATGGCGTGGCGCTGGCGGGCGGCGTGCTCGGGGGACAGTTCCCTTCCCAATGAATCGGCGCGTTATCTGCGGAGCGCCGACCAATCGGCCCTGCGATTGGCTGTCCACAGTTCGCGCACACCGTGTACGCACCGATGGCCTCGCCGATCTTCCGCACAAAGTCCGGCGAAAGACCTGTTGACCCCTCGGTAGAAACATTAAGAGAGCCCAGCTTGCGGAGGGCTTCTGGTGACAATCCTGTCGACGCGGAGAGCGCCCTGTTGAGGTTGGACTCTGCGATGTACTCCGCGAACCGCTTTTTCTGCAAGTTCCTGAATGCCTCTTGGATTGGGCCGGTCGAAGTCGCATCCAAGACGGGTGGCTCACGCAGTGACCGGACTTCTTGACGAAGTTCAGAAACTTCTTGGAGCACGCGGCCCATGACCTGATCCCCCGTGGCCTTGCTTCTCACCAAGTCGAGTGTGAGAAGCGCCGCCGAGATGGGATTGTCTGCCGAGTCTGGATTCTCTAGCACCGCTGCGGCGTGCTTTGCCAAGTCCTTTTTTGCTTCTGCTGCGCTGGCAAGGCTTGTGGTGCTGTAATAGATCGTTCGCTGCGGTGCAATGTCGAACGGTAGCTTCTGCCCCTCTAGAAGCATGTGGACGACGGGTTTTTGCGAGACGTGTCGCAGCGCTAGCTCGTAAAACACGTTTGGATTTGAATCGGCTAGATCGGCGACAACCAAATCCGCATTAACGACCCGCTCAATTACCTGACCGGGGATAAGACCGGGCTTCTGCATCTCGTCGGCACGGTCGACGGTCATGTCGAATGGCGGCTGCTCTAAAGCGTCTTTGATGATGTACTTGAGGAGATCATCGGCACGCTTCCGGATGTCGGTTTCCGGGTCCCCGATGGGGCCGATGATGAAACACGTTTTCTTCGGCATGGTGCGGGAGAATCTAACGCCGCTTGGCGAGGGCGGCCTACTCGCTCAGGAGGTATACCCCGGTCACGTTCTGCATGCTCGCTCGGTCGAACGCAGCGAAGCGCTCGGTGATGTTCTCGCCGGGCATCACGTACAGGGGGTAAGGCTCAGGCGGCCACGGAAACTCGTCCCACACGACGAGCATCCAGCGCGCGCCCTGCTCGCGCCCTTCGCGCCTCCACTGCTCGATGTTGACGGTGGTGGTCATGGTGGGCACCTCCTGACACCTGAAAGATACCCGCGGGTGGAAGTGCGCGTTCTGTTGGACGGATGTTGGACGCGGACATGTTGCCAGTGATGCCAAGAGTGCCCGACAAGACCCGTGTTAGCTACAAAAACAGCGGGCCCGCATGGACCCGCCGTCTTTGGAGACCGGTGGTCTGCCGATTGAGCTACGGACCTAGGAATTGTTGTTGCTGAAATGACGCTGAGTGCGCTCCGGGAGGCCCCAACAACTAGGCGCGGCAGTTGATCAGGCCACCGCGCTTCGTCGCTCTCCTCCGAATTCAGCGCTGAGCATCACGCCGCCTTCGGCGTCTCACTACCGCCCGCCCCGGACTGGGACTCGTTCTTGGTCTGGAACGACCCAGCCACGACCTGCCCTGAGCGCAGCGAAGGGTTGCGGGCACTTTCCCACGCTCCCATCAGCTCGGCGTTATCCCCGAACCGATAGCGGACCACCTTGTCCAGCAAGCGGAGCTGCCTGCTGATGTCCGCGGCAACCACCTAGATCGGCGCACGCGCCGGCACCCCGCTTCGCGGCTCAAAAATCTCCAGGAGCCTACTGTTCCCCCGGCGTCGCGGTAACCTCCCCCGTCATTGAGAGCGCTTCTGACCACGAGAACTATCGTCCTTTGTTACGATCGGTGCGATGGCAAATGAGATCTCGTGCGGGCGTCGGCCTTTCCGTGGTGCGCTGCTGGCACGGCGAAACAGCGCGACCAGCTCCTGGAAGATCCGATTGGCGCCTCTGACATCCTGATCGGACAGCCATCCCTTCCAATGCGCCACCCAAAGATTTCTCTGCGGCCCGCGGGTCCTGGCGGTGCCGGCACGGCATGCCCGGACAAAGCCTCGCAGCGCCGAACGAAACCGCAACGTCCCGAGATTGCTCACCGCCCGGCGTCCACGCTTGGTCGAAAGATCGTAGCACACAATTATCGGCCGGCCGGGCAGATCGTAGGCAGCGGGCGTGTTGCGTTCATCCAGCCGCCGCGACTCGAGGATCAAGCCATGCTTCCGCAACTGTCGCAGGTGGTAGTACAGCGCATGGGGGGTGCGGCCCAGGAAACGCGCCAGATCGCTGACCTTGCACGGTCCCAGGAGACCGATCGCATTCACGAGGTCCTCGCGCCCTGGAGAGGCGAGCGCGAACAGCTGCGCCGGTGAATCCACGATATAGGGTCTGGTCATGGTGTGGTCCACGCCAATTAAAAAGGTTGCTGTTTTTTTAAGCCTGCGTTATGATTCAAGCATGATATTACCGCGCATCGTGTTCGCCGCCCTGTGCTTCGTCTTAACACCTGTGACGCTCCACGCGCAAGATTTGCTCCGGCTCGTTCCCGGCGCGCTCTCCAGCGACTCGGCGCTCGACGCCGCGATGCCGCAGCTCGCGCGGGCCGTACTGGCCGCGTATGTGGAACCGGATCTCGATCGACGCCTCGACAACACCGTGCGTCTCCGGATCGCTGCCGGCGATTACGCCACCGCGCTCGAGCTGCTCGCGCAGCTGCGACAGCTGCGCGGCGGCAACCGTAGACCGCCTTCGCCGTGGAGCATGGTCGCCTACGAGATCTTTGCAGCGGCCAAAAACCAACAGGGGACGCTGCGCGTACCGCTCGACTCGGCGCTCCGAAACGCCTTCCGTGAGTCTATGCTCCGCACCGATGACCGGGCGGCGGCACACCAGGTCCGGTATGCGCTCGGCACGGCGCCGCAGCGACTGCGACGCGAACTCGACGCCGCGCGGGAACGCCTGCGGGGCGCGACGTCAGTCTCGCTGGTGGATGGTCTCGATCTCGCCAGAAAGTATGTCGCGGTGCGGGCGTATGAGGTACTCGCTACCAGTTCGGCGACAATATTGGACGAGGATGACGAGCGGCGCTACGTGATCGACCGCAACATCCTCGTGACCACCGGCGATGGCGCACGTATCTGTGCGCTCACCATCCGTCCACGACAGGCGACCGGAAGACTCACCGCGCTGCTCAACTTCACCATTTACGCAGATTCGCAGCAAAACTCGTCTGAGGCTCGGCGCACCGCTTCGCACGGCTACGTCGGTGTGGAGGGGCTTACGCGGGGCAAGGCATGCAGTCCTGAGAGTCCGGTGTCCCACGAGCACGATGGCGCGGATGCGGACGCCCTTATCGCCTGGATCGTTGCGCAACCCTGGAGTGACGGCCGGGTCGGCATGTATGGAGGCAGCTACGAGGGGTTCACGCAGTGGGCGGCCGCGAAGCATTTACCCCCCGCGCTCAAGGCGATCATGCCCTCGGTGACTCACGCCCCGGGGATCGATTTTCCGATGGACGGCGGAATCTGGATGAACTATGCCTACCCGTGGCCGCTGTATACGACGACGACAAAAACGCTGGACAACCGCACCTATTTCGACGCGGATCGCTGGCAGCGGCTGAACAGAAGCTGGTATACATCCGGACGTCCCTATAACGAGCTGGAACAAATCGACCGTCACCCCAATCCCGTCTTCATGCGGTGGCTGCAACATCCCGACTATGACGAGTATTGGCGTCGCATGATTCCCTATCGTGAGGAATTCGCGCGCATCAACATCCCGGTTCTTACCACGACTGGCTACTACGATGGGGGCCAGCTCGGCGCGCTGTACTATTTCACGGAACACTACAAGTACAACCCGCGTGCCGAGCATTACCTCATCATTGGTCCCTACGACCATATCAGCGGTCAACGGGGCACGATGACTCCGCTGGGGCGAACCCTGGATTCACTGGGCGGCTACGCGCTCGATCCGGTTGCGCATCTCGACATCGGGGAGCTGCGGTACGAATGGTTCGATCACGTGTTCCGGGGGAAGCCGATCCCCGCGCTGCTGCAGGATCGCGTCAACTATCAGGTCATGGGTGCGAACACATGGCGGCACGCGCCTTCGATTGAAGCCATGCACGAATCGATCACTCGCCTCTACCTGAGTACGGAAGGACCTGGTCAGTCATTGCGTCTGTCGACCAGGGCGCCGCGTCAAAGAAGCGTCGCCACAATCTCGGTCGATTTAGCCGATCGCACTGATGTGGATCAGTCCGAGCTCGAGATCAACTTCGACTGGCCGCGGTTGTTGGACACAATTGTGAATGTTCGTCATGGCGTCCGGTTCGTGAGCGAGCCGTTCACAACGCCTACAGAGGTGAGTGGACTATTGTCGGGGCATTTGGCATTCGTAACAAACAAACGCGACTTCGATGTCGCCGTTACGTTCTACGAGCAGACCGCGGACAACAAATACTTCGTTTTGACGCAATTTCTCACGCGAGCGAGTTATGCTCGCAATCGAAGCGCCCGTGCCTTGTTGCATCCTGGACGGGACGAGGTGATCGACTTCCAGGCAAGACGCCTGATCAGCAAGCTGCTGTCAGCAGGAAGTCGTGTGGTGGTTGTTCTTTACGTCCTGAAGCAGTCTTCGGCGCAAATCAATTATGGCAGTGGCCGCGTGGTCAGTGAGGAGAGCAGCGGTGATTCCGGAGCACCGCTGAAAGTCCAGTGGCTGACCGGAAGCTTTATCAGCCTTCCCATTGGGCCCCGCGTTTCGAGGTGACCTAGTCGGTGACGTTCGCGATGCAAGAGGCGCGGTAGTTGATCACGCCACCGCGCCTCGTCGCTCTCCTCCGAAATCAGCGCTGAGCATCACGCCGCCTTCGGCGTCTCACTACCGCCCGCCCCGGACTGCGGCGCGTTCGTGGTGTTGAACGGCCCCCCCCCAGCCACATTGCGGGCACTCTCCCACGCTCCCATCAGCTCGGCATTATCCCCGAACCGATACCGGACCACCTTGTCCAGCAAGCGAAGCTGCTTGCTGATGTCCGCGGCAACCACCTTCAGATCAGCGCGCGCGCCTACATGCTCGCGCCGGCCTGCACTCGTTGCCTGCAGCGTGTCCTCGTACTGCCCGAGCGCCGTGGTGAGCTCGTCCAACACCTGCTCCGACATCCCGAGCTTCACCAGGAGCTCCTTCTGCGCCGTCGCCCGCTCCAGAATCGCTCGACTCATCGTGAGCAACCCCTGGTGCGTGGTGTTCGGCGGCGGCATGCGGAACTGCTCCGCCAATTCCGCATTTTGGGTGCCTACCACTGCGCCCACGGCACTCAAATAGCCGAGTATCCTGGGCTGCAGCGCGCGCCGAAGCTCTTGCCGCTGCTTCACGGCCGACCGCTCCACCGCCACCCCCACCCGCTGCTGGGTCGCCAGGTTCTCGGCGTGCTCCAACAGCTGCTCGAGCTTCGTCAGCCCGAGGTCCTGCCCTACTCCGTCCATCTGGTGGGCCCGAAGAAAGTCCCGAGCCCGCGCGGCCATCTCCAGCCGCCTGCGTAATTGAGCGTTCATAACGCTCCCTCCTGTTGTGGCCACAGCGTCGGCGCCGTGCACCGTTGTT
>JBGQKD010000023.1:0-46856 GCA_041499375.1 Gemmatimonadota bacterium | reverse complement strand
TCCAAACCAAGTGAAGACCCAGGTCGCGGCGCTGGGTGAGGGCGTCGGCCGCTGGCGGGCGGAACAAAAAGTCGCCGCGGCAGCCGCCTGGCTGGTCAGCTAATTGCGTTTCGAGACTCAGCGCGCCACCGTGTAGGCATGCGAATCCTGCTGTGCTGCCTGCTGGTCGTCGCCTGCGGCGGCAAGCCGGGCCCAGAGAACGCCGCGCCCGCGCCCACCGCGCCGGCTGGTCCACCCATGCGGACGTTCGAGCGCACGCTGCACGCGCTCGACGTCAACGGCACGCGCCTCACCTATCGGCTCACGGGTGACAGCGGAGCCGCGCCGGTCGTCTTCGTCCATGGCTCATTGGGGGACCTGAGGTCGTGGGCAGGCCAGGAAAACGCCTTTGCACAGGTCTACCGGGTCCTGGTCTACAGCCGCCGCTATCATCCCCCCAATCCACCGGTAAACGACGACCAGACGTACTCGCCGAAGCTGCACTCCGAAGACCTCGCGGCCTTGCTCCTGACGCTCGACCTCGCGCCCGCGCACGTCGTGAGCTCGTCGTACGGCGCCTATACGGCTCTGCAGCTGACCCGCGACCATCCGCAGCTGGTGCGTTCGCTCGTGCTGGCCGAGCCGCCGATCTTTTCGCTCCTGACCGGCTCCGAAGAAGGTGATGCCGCGCGGCGCGCATTCTATAGGAATGCACTCGACCCGGCACGCGCCGCATTCGTGCGCCACGATTCGGTCGCCGGGGTACGGCTGTTCGTTGACGGGCTGGCGGGGCGGGGATCGTTCGAGCGGCTGCCGGCAGCCGCTCGCGCCGACATGCTGGCGCATACGTTCGAGATGCGCCGCGAAATGCTCGCCGAGCGCGCGGACTACTTGCCGCCGGTTTCCTGCGCCGAGCTGGGGCGAATCACGACTCCCGTGCTGATCGTCAGGGGCGAGCGTAGCCCCCGCATGTTTCAGCTCATCAGCGACGAGCTCGCGCGCTGCTTGCGGAACGACACCACCGTCGTCATTCCCGGTGCGGCGCATCCCCCCCACGCCGCGAATCCCAACTACTACAACCAGGTGGTGGCGCGCTTCATTATGACGCATTGATCGGCTGGAGGTTGACGCTGCGGGACCAGGACATCAGATAATCAGAACCGTGTCGCGTCGTCTGCTCGTCACCGCCGCTCTCGCTGTGATCGCTCCTTCATACCTTCGAGCGCAGGCCAGCACTGCGCGGGACTACATCGTCGCGGGCGACTACGCCAAGGCCGACAGCGTGGTGACAGAGGCGCTCGCGAGCGCGGTCTACGTGATGGACAGCGTCAACGCGCTCGTCTGGCGTGGCGTGCTCGAGTACCAGCGCGGCAACCGCGGCCTCGCGCAGCTCAGCTTCCGGCGTGCGTTCAAACTGCACGTGCCGTCTGATGTCACGGGACTGGAGACGATATCTCCCGGGGTCGCCCGGCTGTTCGACAGTGAGTATCGCGCGGTCCGGGTTTTCCCCGCTCGCGAAGTGGACGTTCCGGCGCGGTGGCGGGTCCCGCCGGTGTTCGTGTATCCCGCGGTGCTCAAGCCACGGAGAATCTCCGGGTACGCGCTCGTGCATATGGTGGTGGATACGCTTGGCAACGTTGAGGAGAAGTCGATCGAGATCCTCGACACGCCGGATTGGAGTTTCGTCGGACCACTACGAGAGACGCTGCTGGCTTCGCGCTTCGAGCCCGCACAGTTAAAAGGGCGTCCGGTGAAGTCGTCGGTATCGTATCAGTTCAACCTCATGCCGCCACCGCTGCAAGACCCGGTCCGACTCGTGGATCGGGCGCGCGAACAATTGCGGCGGCATCGTGCCGATTCCGCTCTGGCGCTGCTTGCGGACGCGCTCGACAGCGCGAACCACGCATCGACCGCGATACGCGTCTACGCACAGCTCGTCCAGGGGATGGCGTGGCGCGCCAAAGGGCGGGACAGTCTGGCGACCGCGATATTCAGCGCCGCGCTAGCCGGCTATCACGAACTGACTACCCACGGCGTGGACCTCGCGCCGGTGCTGCGCAGCCTCGCGGATACGGTGCGCCTATTGACGCCCAGGCGAGAATGAAAGCATGACAACCGAGCTCGCCACGCTCGCGGGCGGCTGCTTCTGGTGCCTCGAGGCGGTCTTTGAGCAGCTCCGCGGCGTCACCAAGGTTGTGTCGGGCTATTCAGGGGGGCAGGTACCTAATCCGAGCTACGAAGCCGTGTGCACCGGCACGACGGGCCACGCGGAAGTCGTACAGGTTACGTTCAACCCGGACGAGCTCGCGTTCCGCGACCTGCTGGGCGTGTTCTTCACGCTGCACGATCCGACCACGCTCGATCGCCAGGGCGGCGACGTCGGGACGCAGTACCGTTCGGCCATCTTCTATCATGATGACGCACAGCGGCGGACCGCCGAGGAAGTCGTGCGCGAGCTGGAGGCCGAGCACGTGTTCGACGACCCGATCGTGACGAAGATCGAGCCGCTGAAGGCGTTCTATGCTGCTGAGGAATACCACCGGGAGTACTACAGAAGGAATTCGAACCAGCCCTATTGCCGCGCGGTCATCGCTCCAAAAGTGGCGAAGCTGCGCAGCAAGTACCTCGAAAAACTAAAAGCCTAGCCGGCCGCTTTGCTCTTTCCGAGATAGGTGCGCACGAGCGGTGCCGGCCGCCGCCGCAGCAGCGCGCCGCGCAGGATGTCGCGTTCTTCGGCCGGAACGTCCACCAGGAACCGCTCGCTCTTCCCTTCTCCTTCTTTCACCACGATCGGCACACCGTCGCGGTAGAGGATGCGGTTGGTGGTGAGCGCGGGGACCGCGTCGCCCGGCGTGAGGATACCGACCAGGTTCAACGGATCTGCGCCACTCACGGCGACCAACTCCCCTTCCACTTGCTCTCTGCGCGTGCTCCGGAGCAGGCCAATCGCTTCGGGCAGCGCGTACTGCTCACCCGAGAACCCGCCGACGAACCGGCCACCGCGGATTTCGCCCCGTGCCTCGAGCCGCCGGTAGACGCGTAGGATCTCGCGCCACGGCGCGAGCAGCGTTTCGCGTTGCACGAGTCGGCGGAACACCACGCCATACCGGCGCAGCAGCTGCCAGGCAATCGCCTCGGCCACCTGCTCGTCGGCAATCGGGGGCTTGGCGTGCGTGCGAGCCCACCGGCCTGCCGTCTCGACCCCGAAGGGCGCGATTCGTCCGCGGCGCCGATATCCGCCACCGAGCGGCCGACGGCGATCGGAGGGCACGAGCAGGGCACGGAGACCGGCGAAGCTGTCCGACGACACGAGGCCCCAAGCAACCAGCTCGGCCAGTCCCTTCTCGACTTCGGTCCGCAGCAGCCCCGTGGCGTTGACGAGATCGCCGAAGAACAGCGCGCCGCGCGACTCGAACGCCGTGAGCAACGCCTTCCCGGTCGACGAAAGCGGCAGCGTCGCCGGATCTACTTCTGGGCTTCCTGCTCTCCAGATCTCTCCCCGTTCGCGGAGGAAAAGCGCGATCGGTGTGCTCTTAACGGGACCGACCTTGCGATTTCGCATTCCGACTTCCGCATTTCGAATTGCCGTCAACCGTCCCCACGCGATTTCGCCTGACAGACACAGCCCGTCGAGCCAGAGCGGATCGTAATCGGTGAGCCGCGCCGGCAGGACCTCGGACTCCCACGCGCCGGCCGCCAGCTCGTAACCGTCGAGCAGGTCGAGAACAGCAGCCAAACCCTCCGGCCCTTCCGCGCGCGATCCGGTGGCGAGCCGTTGCCACTTGAAGAGGAAGCGCAGAAAATCGGCAGCGGCAACGGGCTCGATCTCCTTGCGCAACCGGTCGAGCGTGTAGCGATGGATCCGCGCCAGCAACCGGCGCTCGCACCACTCCGTGCCCTCGACGCCTGCCGAGAAGCGGCCCCGCAGGGCGAAACCTTCGTGCTCCAATGCGCCAAGGGCGATGTCGATATCGACCTGCGGCAATCCAAGGGCATCAGCGAGATCTGTGGCCGTCGTCGGGCCGACCACTTCCAGCCGCCCACGCACCAGCTCTCGAATCGCGTCCTCTCGATTCCAGGCCTTTGTCAGCTCACGCTCGGGCGGCGTGACGGCCGGCTCGTTGAGCGCGCCCGGGAATGCTGCCTGCACCATCGGCAGGCGCTCCGTCGCGACCCACAACCGCCCATCCACCGTCGTCACGCGTCCGGCGCCGACCAGACTGTCGTACTTGTCCTTCCAGGACTCGTGTGTTCCCGCCTCTGCGCTTGGCACCGCGCCCATGATGAGCAGCGCATCGTGCAGCTCGTCGCCGGTTTCGGGATCGGGCCAGGCCTGCTCACGCACGAGATCGATGGCTGACTGGTCGAGCTTGCCGAATTCGTCGGCCGTCTTCACATCGAGACCGCGGCGCGTGATCACCGCTTGCGTACGGCGCTCCTCGAGCGGTGCGTCGTCGAGGAACGCGTAGGGCCTGGCGTTCAGCACTTCATGGCACAGCGGCGATGGCTCGGTCGTGTCGCGCGCGATGAGCGTGAGCTGCCCTGCGTCCATCCCTTCGAGCACCCGCTTCAGCCCCGGGAAATCCATCGCCTCCAGTAGACAATCGGCAATCGTCTGATTTACGAGCGGATGATCGGGAATCTCCCGGTCACCGACCAGGTTCTCGGGACAGGCTAGCTGATCGGGGAATACGGCCGCGACCAGGTCCTCAGCCTCCATGCGCTGCAGCGGTGTCGGGACTTTCCGGCCGCCTCGGAACCGCAGCACCGCGAGCGCGCGCGTGGCGTTCCAGCGCCAGCGCGTTCCAAAGACCGGCGCGTCGAGCATCGCCTGCACCAGCAGGTGCTCCGCAGTCGCGGGCTTCAGGTAGTGGAAGACGTCTTCCAGCGGGAAACTGTGCTGTGGTCCGAGTGACAAGATGATTGCGTCCTCGGTCGCCGCAGCCTGCAGCTCGAAGTTGAAGCTGCGGCAGAAGCGCTTGCGCAGCGCCAATCCCCAGGCGCGGTTGATTCGGCTCCCGAACGGCGCGTGCAGCACCAGCTGCATGCCGCCTGCCTCGTCGAAGAACCGCTCGAGCACCAGGCATTTCTGGGTCGGGATGGTGCCAAGGACCACGCGTGTCGCCGCGAGGTATTCGACGATCAGACGCGCGCCGGGCTCGGTCAGACCGATGGTGTCCACCAGCCACTGAATCGCGGCCGGCGGATCGTCGAGCCGGTCGGCCACGTCCTGGCGCAGCCGCGAGACTTCCTCGGACAGCTCGTTGGTGCGGCCGGGCGCCTCGCCGAGCCAGAACGGGAGCGTCGGGGGCTGGCCTTTGGCGTCGGCCACGCGCACCTGACCCGACTCCACCTTGACGACCTGGTACGACATGTTGCCCAGCTGGAAAATGTCCCCTGGCGTGGTCTCGATCGCGAAGTCTTCGTTCAGCGTGCCGACGAACGTTTCGGTCGGCTCGAGGATCACGCGATAGTCGCCGAGATCCGGGATGGCGCCGCCCGAGGTGATCGCGGCGATGCGCGCTCCGCGGCGGCCTGTGAGCTTCTTGTTGATCCCGTCGTAATGGATGTGCGCGCTGCGCCGCCCGCGGCGAGTCGTGAATCCTTCGGCCAGCATCTGCACCACGGCGTCGAACTCGGCCCGCGAGAGATCCCGGTACGGGTACGCCGAGCGCACGCGCTCGTAGAGGGCGCTTTCGTCCCACTCTTCGCCCGCCGCGGCCGCCACGATCTGCTGGGCCAGGATGTCGAGCGGCTTCTCCGGGATAATCAGACGATCGAGCCGGCCTTCGCGCGTGGCGCGAAGCATGGCGGAACATTCGATCAGCTCGTCCCGCGACAGGGGGAACACCCGCCCTTTGGGAATCGCGCCCAGGCGGTGCCCTGCCCGCCCCACGCGCTGCAACAGCGTGGCGATCGATCGCGTGGACCCCACCTGGATGACCAGATCGACGCTGCCGATGTCGATTCCCAGCTCGAGCGACGCGGTGGCGACCAGCGCCTGCAGCTCGCCCCGCTTCAGCCGCTCCTCTGCCTCCAGCCGTTTTTCTCGCGACAGGCTGCCGTGATGGCTCGTGACGCGATCGGCGCCGAGCCGCTCGGAGAGATGCATCGTGAGGCGTTCGCACAGCCGGCGGGTGTTCACGAACACCAGCGTCGTGCGGTGCTGCGAAATCAGCTCGGCGATGCGGGTGTTGACCTCTTCCCACACTTCCGCCGACATCACCGCCTCGAGCGGCGACGATGGAATCTCGAGCGCCAGATCGAGGGTCCGGATATGGCCGGCGTCGACGATCGTGGGCAGCGGCTGGCCGGTCCCTACGAGGAACTGCGCGATTTCTTCGATCGGCCGCTGTGTTGCCGACAAGCCGATTCTCTGGGGCCGTTTCCCAATGAGCGCGTCCAGTCGGGCGAGAGACAGCGCGAGATGGCTGCCCCGCTTGTCGCGCGCCACCGCGTGGATCTCGTCGACGATCACCGTCCGCACCGACCGCAGCATCTCGCGGGCGCGCTCGGACGTGAGAATCAGATAGAGAGATTCCGGAGTGGTGACGAGGATATGTGGTGGATGCTTGAGCATCGCCTGCCGCTCCGCCTGCGGCGTGTCGCCGGTACGGACGAGCGTCCGCACTTCAACGTCAGACAGCCCCTGCTCCGCCAACGTCGCGCGAATCTCAGCCAGCGGCTCGGAGAGGTTCTTCTGGACGTCGTTCGAGAGCGCCTTGAGCGGTGAGACATAGACGACCTGCATCTCGTCGCGCAGCTCGCCGTTCAGTCCCTGCCGCACCAACCCGTCGATAGCAGAAAGGAAAGCCGCGAACGTCTTGCCGGAGCCGGTCGGCGCCGCGATGAGCACGTCGCCGCCTTCCTGGATGACAGGCCAGGCACGCGTCTGGGGCTCCGTTGGCTCCGCGAAGCGATTGGCGAACCAGCGTTCGATGACGGGATGGAAACGCGACAGCGGCATAGGACCCGAAATATACCCGAAAACCTGTTACCCGCGAAGGGCGGCGATACGCTCGATCGTCTCCCCGATTTTGTTGTTGGGAGTCGATGCCCCTGCAGTGATGCCGATCGTCAAGCGGCCTTCCGGCAGCCAGAGCTCGTGCCGCTCTTCGGTCGCGTGCATACCCACCGGCCGATGTCGAATACTCCCGTCCTCCACATCGATGCACGCCGCGTCCTCGATGTGGTAGGTCGTCACCTTCTCGCTGCAGATGGCCGCGAGGTGGGTCGTATTGCTCGAGTTGTAGCCGCCGATCACTACCATCAAATCGAGCGGCTCGGCGATCAGTTTGAGCACGGCATCCTGCCGTTCCTGCGTGGCTGAACAGATCGTGTCGAACGTACGGAAATGCTCGCCGAGCGCCTCAGCGCCCCAGCGCCGAGCCATGCTCTTCCCCACTTCGCCGGCGATGGCGAGCGACTCTCCCGAGAGCATCGTGGTCTGATTGGCGACGCCGACCCGCTGTAGATCGCGGTCGGGATCGAAGTTCGGCGTCATCTTGCCCTGAAAGTGCTGTAAGAACTGCTCCCGGCTCCCGGCTCCCTCGATATAGTCGCATACCGCGCGAGCCTCGCTCATGTCCCGCACCACGATGTATTTCCCGCCGGGATATTTGTTCACCTGGCTCGACGTGGCCTTCGTCTCTTCGTGGTAATTCTTGCCGTGGATCAAGGCGGTAAAGCCGTCGCGCGCGTACACCTCGACCCGTTTCCAGACGTTCAGCACCGAACCGCACGTCGTGTCGACGAGCACGCAGCCGATGGCCCGGAGCCGCTCGAAGTCCCGCACCGTGACGCCGAATGCCGGGAGGATTACGACGTCACCGGCGTTCACCGCACTGAAGTCGAACTCGCCATCCCGGCCTTCGGGCCGGTGCAAGAACTCGACGCCCATCGCGGCGAGCTTCTGATTGACGTGCGGGTTGTGGATGATCTCGCCGACCAGGAAGGTACGCCTGTCGGGGAACTTGGTGCGTGTCTCGTACGCGTACTCGACCGCGCGATCCACGCCGTAACAGAATCCGAACTCACGGGCGAGGCGGAATGTCAGGTCGCCGACCTCGAGCGCGTATCCCGACTCGCGAATGAGATCGACCACGCGGCTGTGGTAATCGACGGTGAGCGCCCCCTCGATCGCGCCCTTGAGGCCGAAGCCCTTGCGGAAATAGGTCTGCTCCACGGCCTCAATCTAACCGGACACCGCGGCCGCCGCGGATCGCGTCGAGCACGCGCTGCACCTGCCACCCATCGCGGAACGTGGCGGGTTCGCCTTGCGGCGTACCGCCGCGGATCACCAGCACCATCTCCCGCATCAACCGCACGAACGAACGCGCCCACATGTTGTTGGGCCTTGTCTTCTCCCACAGGTCGTCCGGGGCTGAGATGTCTTCCAGTGGACCGCCGGGCTTGCCGAGTTCCAGGCGCGTCTCGCCGCTGAGCAACAGCGTTCCCTCGCTTCCCGTCACCTGCCCGAGATGGCCAGGACCGTGGTGCGCGACGGTGCTCAACGTGATCGTGGCGATGGCGTCGTTTGCGGTTTGGAGCACACAGCTCGCGAAGTCATCCGCGGTAACCGGACGCGCCGCACCGGTTTCATCCCGGCGTTCATTGACGAACGTCTCGACCAGTCCGGCGACGTACGTGATTTCGCTACCGCTCCAGAACCGGAACAGGTCGATGAGGTGCGACCCGACCGCGCCGAGGATGCCGCCGCCGCGAGACGCATCGAACCACCAACTCCACGGCGCATCGGAAGCCTGTGGCCGGCCATCCCCGCGCAGGTAGGGCTTGAGCGACAGCTCCACATGTCGCAGCTCGCCTATCGCCTTGGATCGAATCAGCTCCCGGGCGCGTCGGCGGTTGGGCTCATAGCGCAGTTCGTGGTCAATCCAGGCGAGCCTGTCGGGATGCTGTTCGGACGCTGTCACCATCTGCGCGGCCTCGAAGGCATCGATGGCCATTGGCTTTTCGCACAGGACATGCTTCCCGGCTTCCAGTGCCGCGATCGCATGTCGGGCGTGCGTATCGGGTGTCGACGAGACGATCACGAGATCGACCTCCGCGGAGCGGGCCAGCTCCGTTCCGTCCGCAAAGACGTGTGGGAGTCCGAACTCCCGAGCTACGGCCTCCGCATTCGCGCGGTGGCCGCTGGCGACGGCTGTGGGTCTGGTCCCCGGCACGAGCGCGAGCGCCGGCAGCTGCACGCGGCGGGCAAATCCTGATCCAATGAAGCCGACGCGTACGTCGCGGGACGTCGTCACGGCTGGAAATTGCACGGCACCGTGTCGGGACGCGTGGGGAGCGACACGTTGTGATACTCGATGTGCGTTGGGGTTCGAATGCCGCTCTCGGTCCCCGTGCCATCGGCTCGGCCGCTGATCTTGGCTCGCTCGCGCCGGACCTGGACCGCGCCGCTGTCGAAGAAGAACGCGTGCGGCGTCTCGCGCAGTAGATAGCGCACTGCCACCACTGCTCCGGGTGTTGTCGGGTCGTCGGGTACGACGACAGGATATGTGGCAGTCACGAGGCTGTCGGGGAAATGCAGCCGGATGAGCAAGCCGTTACCCTCGGGAATTACGCCTTCGAGCAGAATCGTTCGACCATCGGTACACCGATGCGTCGTCGCCGGCAGCGAGAAGCGGACCGTGTCTCTGGGCGGAAATGCGACCAGCACATCCAGGCTCGGGGGCTGGTCGGATCCATGGCAGCCAGTCACCAGCACCAGCAGGGCAGGGACGACTCTCAGCGAGGCGATGGTGCCACTCCCAGAGACTTGCGCGCGGCTTCGGGACTGAGCGTGTGCGGTGCGAGAGAAGCGATCAAACCCGCCGGAAGCGGCGTGGGCTTCAGTCTCTTTCGGTCGACGCACACCAGCACCATCCATCCTGCCGCACCGAGCGCGGACACGTCGGGGGGGGGCCGCAAGACATCGAAGTGAAGCGTCAGGGACTTTGTGCCGACCTTGCCCACGTACGCGGCGATGCGTAAGCGATCATCCAGGCGGGCCGGCCGGTAGAACTCGCTGTGTACTGCTTTGCGCGGGAGAAAGATGTCGTACTCGTCGAACACCCTAGCGTACGCGAGTCCGCAATGCCGAAACATTTCGGTCTCGGCGATCTCGAACAGGCGCACGTACGAGCCGTAGAAAATGATGCCGGCGAAGTCTACGTCCGACCAGCGGACATATTCCTCAATGACGAACGGCTGCGGCGCGGAGTCGGGGGAGGGCATCCCCCGGAGAAGCTAGGAGCCTAGGGAGAGACGCGAAAGCCGTCGATCCCGTAGGACTTGAGGCGTCTCCACAGCGTCGTGCGGCTGATGCCGAGCCGCCGCGCGGTTTCCGCGAGTTTCCCGCTCGTGTCTTGCAGCGTGTCGGCGATGGCCTGGCGCTCGCGTTCAGCGAGCGTGAGTGCACCGGTCGGGGGGAGGATCGCTGCTTCGCCGAGACTCTGCGTGCCGTTCTTGAGGGGAGAGAACCGGGCGCCAAGACTCTGGAGTCGATTCCGGACATCGCCGTTCTGCCCGTCGATCACGCGTCGAGCCGACGTATTGGCGTACAACAGACGGCCTTGCTGATCGAAGATGACGACGCCCTCATTGACTGAATCAATGACAGCGCGCACGAGCGGGGAGAAAGTGGCGGGCAGGCTACCCGCAGGGCTCACAGGTTTGTCGATCATTGGTCGGTTATCCTCATACAAAACTTGCAGCTCCAAGGTTTCATGCGGACGACGGGGGCTGTTAGATTCGTGTCAAGATGAGACTCGCTCATAGGTCAAAAGGTTGCTGGTTTGTTTCGGCTTGCGTCCTTCTTACTGACTCCCACTATTGACCGTTGGAACAAGAACGTGCCTAAGGACGCCACCTCCACCCGCTCCAGCATCCTCGCGGCCGCCGTGCAGACCCTGCAGCGCGGAGGCGTCGAAGGCTTTACCCTCGAGGCCGTCGCCCGCCGTGCCGGCGTAGCCAAAGGCCTGATCCTCTATCACTACGCATCACGCGGCCGGTTGCTGCGCGCGGCTGCATCCAAGATCGCCACGTCGCGCCACACGGCAATCGAGCGCGCCCTCGCCAGTGCTCCCGGAGCAGGTGCGTTGGACGCCTGTTGGGAGGAGTTGCGTCGCCAAGCCGAGGACGGAACGGCGCGCGCATGGCTCAGCCTCTGCGCAGCCGGCCTCATTGACCGATCGGCCAGGAACGCGGACTTCGAGGACGCCGCCCGCGACGCCGTGATTGATGGCTCGGCGATCGCCCTTGCCACCGGCGTACCATTGGCTGATGCGAAAGACGCTTACGACGCTCTTTGGTTAACCTTGCTCGAGGTGACTCAGAAGTCCTAGCGGTGCCGGGGCCGGCGGCCGCCTCGCATCACACGCGCGCGGTGCGCGCTTCCCAACGTCCGCAGTCCCTGTCGCAACTCGTCGAGCGAGCTCGCCCGTACCGCCTCGTGTTTGCCGCGAGTCACGGTGAAGCGAACCGGCCGGTCGAAGGCCGGCAGGTCCCTGGGATGCAGCCGGCGAGCCTGCCCTTCCTTGAGCCGGAGCCGGACTACGCCGACTCCTTGGTCGACGTCGTAGTCGACCGGGACGCGGTCCCCGTAAAGAGAGACCGACGAGGGCAGGGCATCGAGCCGGTGCCGTTCGCCCTCGGGAATGGCCGCTTCGGGATCGAGCAGGATCCGAGTCCCGATGAGCTCATCCCAGGAACGGACTCCCGCCAGTTGTCCCGCCACTTGCTCGGCGACGTGCTCGCGCTGTGCCTGGCTCAACCGGCCGCCCGAACGACGCCAATAGTGGCCGAAGCGCTCCAAGGCCCGCCGGACCTTCCCTTGATCAGGATGCGGCGTCTCGCCAGCGAGCAACGCGTCCTTCAGCGCTCGCCGCGCCGAGTCGGCAAGCTCATCCGGGAAGGGATTCGGGAGTGGCTCCACTTCCCGGTCGAGCGTGAACCCGAAGTAGTCGACGGTCCGCACGATCATCAGCCCTTCGCGACGGCGCTGCCGCTCGAACACGACATCTGGCCTGCCCCTGCGCGCGTACCGTCGAATGGCGCGCTCGGGGACCTGCGTTCCCTCGATGCTTGCGCGCGGTACACCGAACCGGTCGGCAAAATAGCGCAGCGATCCGGCGATCGCCCCCCAGCTACCGCACACTGAGCTGCGGCTCACTCGTGCCTCACGTCCGTCCGCAGTCTGCTCGTCGATTACCAGATCAAACGGCATGATCTTGGCCAAAAGGTCAGCAAAAAGCTCCAGTGTCTTGCGGTCGCCATAGGGCAGCTTGGCCGGCAGAGGGAGCTCCAGCTGGCGATACACCGAGGCCGTTCCCAACGCGATGTCTTCGATCGCTTTTACGAGCACGCCCCGCTCATCGGCCCAGCGCTCGATGTCCTCTGCACGAAACAGGTGACGCGGCAAGCCATACACTTCGCCGAGATAGCCGTGCTTGTTCACGGCCTCGGCGTAGACGTTGTACGCCGTGATGTGATCGGAACCCGGCACAATCAGGCCGCTGAGCTGTCGCTCCTCGCGCGTCATGCGATGCAAGGACTCGATATTTGATGCGACCGCCACGAGTGGGACGAGCGGCGGCTCGGCGTGGTAGAGGAGCTCTCCCCACGGCCGCTCGACGGGCATCGCCTCGACGTCACGGCCGTAAGTCGTTAGCCTGCCGTGCTCTATGAGCCCTCGCTCGGTCAGCAGCTCCACGCTGTCGCGATAGGCTCGACGATCGAGCGGGACGGGCAAGTCGAGCTCGGCGGCGTCGACCCCAATCGCCGCACAGGTGATCGCTACCCGCTCTGCATCGCCGGCAAGCTGGAACTCGGGAGCCGTCGGCCGGAGATCTTCGAACGCCAGGTCGCGGTCGCTCAGGATGTAGACCTCGCCGTGCTGAACCCGTCCATGCACCCGGCCGGCCATCTGAAGAATCTCGTTCGCCCCCAGGTATGCCCGTGTCAGCACGTTCTTGCCCCGCTCCACCACGTTCGTGTAGCGCGCATCGTAGATCACGACCGTGTCCAGCCCGCGGATGTTTAGCGCGGACTGGCCTGCGGCAGTCATGGCGAGCAGGAACGGCCGTTTGACCAAACCGTCAAGAAAAGGTCGAATCACGCGAATCGGCTCGCCACCGTGGTAGAAGGCGGTGGCGAGGTTGGGCCAGCGGTCGCCGAGCTCTTTGGCAATCTGCTCGACTTCCGCACGCGTCGGGACGAACACGGCAACCCCACGGCGCTCGCGCATGACACGTTTTATGAAACGATCGTTCAGGAACTCGAGGGGCCGCTCCGCCAGAACGTTGACCTGGGCGGCCTTGGCGGGATCAAACGCCCGGGTCTCCAGGACCTCGGCAGAAGCGAGGTAATCCTCGTAGAAGCTCGGATCCACGGTGGCAGACAGCCAGATGAAGCGGCAGCGCGCGCGCTTGCCGAGGGCCAGGCACAGCTCCATTTCGGCCGAGGTCTGGTGAATCTCGTCGACGACGAGCGTGTCCTGCGCGGAGATGAGGCCGTCCTGGAACCAGCGGCGCGCAATGCCGGTCGTGATGATCACGACGTTCCAGGTCGGCGTCTCGGGGGTCGCTTCACGCTCACGATTGACGACACCGACCCTCAGGGGTGCCTTCAGAATGGTCTCGGCCATGCTGCGGATCGCAAGCGTCTTGCCGGTGCCCGTGCCGGCCACGATGCCGAACCCCTGGCCGGAGGCGGCAAGCCGGCGAATGTCGTCGCCGTGCTCGCGCTCGAGCAGCGTCTCGAGGTTCAGGCCGAGGGCCAGCTCGATCGTCTCGCAGGCGGCCCGGGTGGGGGCGATGACGATGACTCGCCCGGTCGGCGGCTCAGCTGCGAGGAATGCCTTGGGATCGGGGGGGAGGAAATGATCGCGGGATATGCGCACTGCTGGAATATAGACGACTTGATTACGCGGCTGAGAGCCGCGGCTCGGCACCGGCCGCTACGCGGCGGGTCGGTTCAGCGACCGGTGCCGAGCCGCGAGTTCACTCGCGCAATCGGGGCCTACCAGCCGCGATGATAGCCGCGCGTGTAACGACGGTGCGGCCGCACGACGATCACACGTGGCTCGCGATAGTAGCGCGGTGCGACGACGATCACGGGAGCGGGACGATAGCGGTAGTAATAGGGATACGCGTAGCGATGGTAATACGGTCGGCCGATCACCACTTGTCCGGCGAAGTACGGGTCTCCAAAACTCAACGAGACCCCAACCCGTGTCTGGGCCGTCGCGACACCGGTTGTGAGGCCGAGCAAGAGTCCGACAATGAGGAAGATGCGCTTCATAGTTGCCTCCTTGATGGGGCCATCACTACGGAAGAGGCGTGCCATGCCGGCGTCGAGCGGTAAGTGGTTGGGTGGTAAATTGTTACGCAATACGGGATGGGGGCCCGGCTGTCCGTCGGTGGTTACATGTTGTCCTTGTTCAGTCTCCGAAACTGATACCGAGGTCTCTCGCCGTGGCGATGCTGTCGGAATCGAGCGACACGCGCCGCGGAGTTGCGAGTGCCTTCTCCAACGGTACGGCGACGATGCTCGGCGGCTGTAACGCCACCATCATCCCAAATTGACCCTCCGCAACGAGGCGCACCGCGGCGGCGCCGAAGCGCAGCGCCAGCATCCGATCGAAGGTCGTCGGGCCGCCACCCCGCTGCAGGTGTCCGAGCACCAGTGAGCGCGTCTCTTTCCCAGTCATCTGCTCGATCAAGTGCGCCACTTTCTCGGCGATGCCGCCGAGGCGCTCGTGCGCGTGATTGATCCGCGAAACCGTCCCGCCCTTCGGGGCCGCGCCCTCTGCCACGACCACCATGCTGAAGTGTCGCCCCTCGGCCTCGCGCCGCCGGATCTTGTCACAGACCTTGTCGATATCGAACGGGATCTCGGGAATCAGGATGACATCCGCCGAGCCGGCGATTCCGGAGCTCAGGGCGATGAAGCCCGCGTGGCGGCCCATCACCTCCACGACCATCACGCGCTCATGGCTCTCCGCGGTCGAGTGCAGTTTGTCGATCGCGTCGGTCGCTGTGGACACGGCGGAGTCGAATCCGAACGTCGCGACGGTCCCTCCGACGTCGTTATCGATCGTCTTGGGCACGCCGACGACGGGGAGCCCCCGCTTCCAGAGATGCAGCACGATACCGAGCGTACCCTCGCCGCCGATCGCGACCAGGGCATCGAGGCGATGCGCCCGGAACGAATCGAGGAGCTCCTGCGTGCGGTCGCGCTCCTCCCAGGTGCCGTCCGGTCGCTGGACCCGCCATTTGAGAGGATTGCCGCGATTCGACGTTCCTAGGATGGTGCCGCCGAGGTGGGTGATGCCGCGGACTTCCTGGGGGCCGAGCGGCATCAGCTCGGATTCGCCGAGCAGGCTCCCGAACCCCCGTCTGATCCCCACGCATTCCCAGCCACGATGTACCGCGCTCAGCACAACGGCGCGGATGACGGCATTCAAGCCTGGCGCGTCACCGCCGCCCGTGGAGATCGCAATTTTCACTGCTTGCCGGCAGTCCCCTCGCGTATCAACCGCACCACTTCGCCCGGCTCGGCGTGGCGCTTCGTGCTTTTCTTGGAGTAGACGCGGCGGCCGTCGACGTCGACTTCAAAGACGCCGCCGGAGGACTGAATCAGCCGCACTTCAGCATGCGGAAACGCACTGCGGATCTCGGCCGCCAGACCGGTGGCCCGTGGTTCGTAGTTTCAAATGACGCAGTATTCGATGGTGACGGTCATGTCGTAAACGATAGTCGTGCTTGACACACCGCGCCACGCCGCCGACCTTGCGCCACAGCGTTATGCGGCTCCTCTCGCGATTCTCGACCGCGCCCGCGCTCATCGTCCGCGTCGCGGTTGCGCTCGCCGCAATCGCCAGCTTCGGCGCCGGGCTCACCGCCTACGTCAACGGCCGAGTGCCGGCCGGAGAAAACCTGCCGCTGGCGGGGGCATTGCTCGTTCTCGTCGCCGCCGTGACACGCCGCTACGGCATCGCGCTTCCCGGCAACGGCTTTTCCTCATACGTCCTCGGTGTCATGCTGTTCGCGATTCTCGATCGCGGCTGGGCGTTCGCCGCCATCGTCGCGCCCTTTGCGATGCTGGTGGGCGACGTGCTGATGCGCCGCCTCCCGTTGCGCGCGGCGCTGGGCAACGCGGCGCATCTGACGGCAGGATCGACGTTCGTTGGACTGATGTACGCGCGCCTGAGCGGCGCGACCGGAATCGCGGCGCTCTCGGCCGACAATGCCTGGGTCGTCGCGCTGACGGTCGTGATGTTGCCGATCATCGTAAACGGCACGTTCTATTTGGAGCTCGCCCTCGGGCAGACGATCGCGTGGGTGGACGCCCGGCTCACGCTGCGCTGGGAATCGATCGTCTATCTGGTGTCTGCAGCCCTGGCGTTGGCTTGGCTGGCGGTTGTGAACGCCTCCATCCCCGCCGGGACGCGGGCGCTGCTCATCGGCGCGCTGGTGCTCGCGACCTGGGGCAGTCTTGGCGTGCTGCGGCTGGGCGTGCGCGCCGACGAGCTGCACCTCATTCAGCGACTCGCCCAGGTGATCGCCGCCGAGCTCACGTTGAGTCACAGCTTCCAGCGAGTGCAGGAGTTGACGCGGCAGCTCGTCCCGTGGGAACAGATGGGATTTGCCCGCTACGATCCCCGCACCCGGCAGATGGAGTTGGTCGCCGACACGGGCGCGCAACCTGGAGCCGTCGCGTTCCGATTCGATTCTGACGCCGGCCTCACCGGCGAAGCGCTCCGCCTTCGCCGTCCCCTCGTGGCGCACGGCCTTGCGCGAGATCAAGTCGTGCTGCCGGGCGCGGAAACTCCGGGCTCGGAGATGCTCATCCCGCTCTACCACGCCGGCCAGCTCGTCGGTCTCTGGAGCGTCCGGCATTCCGACCCCGCGATGTACCGGCAGTCGGACGGCGAGCTCCTGGAGTTGCTGGCGCCGCAGCTCGCGCTGATGGTGGCGATCGACGGCTCGCTGCGCCCGGTGACCGGCGCGTCCGATCAGACGACGCAGTACGTGCAGACCCTGACCGCCACGACCGAAGAGATTCACGCATCCAGCGAGGAAGTCGCTGCCGCCGCGCAGCGCGCCAGTCACGGCGCCGGCCAGGCCGCGACGCTGGTGAGCGCCGCCGCCCGCGAAGCGGGGCAGCTGAAGGACAGCGCCGGCGAGCTCGCCTCCGCCGGCGATCGGACCCGCGACGCGGGCTCACAGATGGAAAAAACCACCGACCGCGTGCGCACGGCGACCCAGAACGCCGTGCGCCAGCTGACCGATCTCGGCGCCACGACCGACGAGAGCGCTGCCGAAGTGGGACGCTTGCGTGAGGTAGCGGCGCAAGTCGAAAAGTTCTCCGAGACGATTGGTTTCGTCGCGAATCAGACGAACCTCCTCGCGCTCAACGCCACGATCGAGGCCGCGCGTGCGGGAATTCACGGGCGGGGGTTCGCCGTCGTCGCCGACGAGGTGCACAAGCTCGCCGAAGCGAGCGGGCGGGAAGCACGCAACGTTGGCAAGGCGGTCCAGGACACGCGGCGCGCCCTGGACCGCGCGGCCCAACTCATCGAGCGGATCCGGGGCGACCTCGGCCAGGTGGTCCAGGCCTCCGCGGCGTGGGTGCAGGACCTCGATCGGATCGCGGAGGCCGCCGCCGAGACCGCGCGCGCCGGGAAGCAGGTGGCGGAGGTGGGTCGCCATAGCGCCGAGCTGGCGACGCGAATCACCGAATCTCTGGGGCAGGCGCGCGCCGGCGCGCAGACCTCCAGCCAGGAGGCAGAGGCGGTCGCGGCGGCGGCGGCCGAGCAGCTGCGGGCCATCCAAGACCTCGCCAAGGGCGCCACCGAGCTGTCGGCAGTCGCCGAGCAGCTCTCCCAGGCATTGCGCTTTATCCGCGGCGGAAACGGCCACCCCTAGACCCGACGGCTGGTGACCGGGGCTACAGGGGTTTCTTCAGGCGGGACCGATTATTAAAGTGGAAGTGCCGCCAACCCCGGGGAGAAACATGCGCTCGCGGACGCCACTGCTGTTGCTCGGTCTCAGCGTCGTTCCAGTCCTCTGTGTCGCTCAACATACGCACCAATTCGAAATCGGCGCGTTCGGGTCGTATACACGCTATGACCGCGCGTTCGTGCTCGACAAACAGATCGGCGGCGGCGGGAGACTCGGCTACTTCTTCAGTCGGAGCGTTGGGATCGAGTTCGAGCTCGGCTATCAACAGCCGACACCCATCGCCGGAGGCACCAACGCGACTGCGACTCTGGCGAGCGGCAGTCTCGTGCTCAACACGGGCGGCGAGCACAACCTCTTTTACATCCTCGGCGGCTACACCCGGCTCGAGTTCGGCGACCGCCCAGGCTACATGTTCTCCGATAACGCCGTGCACGGCGCGATTGGAGACCGGCTGTTTTTCGGCGACCGGGTCGCCCTCCGGATCGAAGGCCGCGCAATCTACTCACCCAGCACCAGGTTCTCGGGCGGCAATTGGGCGGGGCACCTCATCGGCTCCGCGGGGCTGTCGATCTTCACCGGTCCGAGCGCGTTGCGCGACGCCGATCTGGACGGGGTCGCCGACCGGAAGGATGCATGCCCCGGAACGCCGGTTGGTGCGGTCGTCGATGCACGCGGATGTCCGAGCGACTCCGACCGCGACAAGGTCTATAACGGCCTCGACGCCTGTCCCAACACGGTCGAAGGTGCAGAGGTCGACGCCCGCGGCTGCCCGAAGGACTCGGACGGCGACGGCGTGTACGACGGCATCGACAAGTGTCCCGGCACGGTGACGGGCGCGCGGGTGGACAGCCAAGGCTGTCCCAACGACTCCGATCGCGACGGCGTTCCCGACGGCCCCGATCAATGTCCGAACACGACGGCCGGCGCGACCGTCGACACGAACGGCTGCCCGGTCGATAGCGACCGCGACGGCGTGGCGGACGGCCTCGACAAATGCCCCAACACTCCGCCAGGCACTGAAGTAGATAGCGCGGGGTGCCAGCGCGCGTCCGACGCTGATGGGGACGGCGTCGACGACACCAAGGACAAATGTCCCGGCACGGCGGCGGGAACGCGGGTCGACGCCGCAGGCTGTCCGATCCTCTTTACGGAGGCCAAGACGCCGGTCGTGCTCCGCGGCGTGACGTTCGAGACGGGTCGCTCGGCGTTGAAGCCCGATTCGTACACGATTCTGGACATCGTGGCGGCGTCGCTCGTCGCTAACCCCGACATCAAGATCGAAATCGGCGGACACACCGACAACACGGGGGGCTCAGCGACGAACCTGCGGCTGTCGCAAGCACGTGCGGATGCCGTGCGCGCGTATCTGGCGAGCAAGGGCGTCGGCCCCGAGCGGATGGTCGCCAGGGGGTATGGTCCATCGCAGCCGGTCGCGCCGAATACGACGCCGGCCGGTAGGGCGCAAAACCGGCGTGTCGAGCTGCGGCAGACCAACTGAGGCGGAGGCAAAACGTGAGAAAGCTCGGCCCGATACTTGTGGTGATGACGCTGACGGCCACGCGGCTGGAGGCGCAGTACGATCGCCGCTATGAAGTCGGCATCTTCGGCGCTTTCACGAGATACGATAAGGCGTTCAATCTGGCCGATAAACCAGGCGGCGGCGTGCGCTTCGCGTACGCGCTTACGCCGATGATCGACCTCGAGGTCGAAGCGCTGTTCCAGTCACCGCAGGACGTCGGCACGGCGCACATCGAGCCGCTGATCGGCAGCGGCAGTCTCGTCGTGAACGCGCTGAACGCGAGCCGGATGTCCGTCTACGTACTCGGCGGGTATTCGCGGCTCGATTTCGGCGGCACGAGTCCCTACCGGTTCACCGACGGCGGATTCCACGGCGGGGCGGGAGCGAAGTTCTTCATGAGCTCGCGCTTTGCGCTGCGATTCGAGGCGCGCGGCATCTACACGCCGAGCACGACGAGTGCGTTTCCCGGCGGGTCGAAGAACGCGACGCACCTCATGGCGTCAGCGGGGTTCGCGTTCTTCCAGCCGGACGCCGCGCCGGCTGCGGACGCCGATCATGACGGGGTCGGAGACAAGCGTGACGCCTGCCCCGATACGCCCCGCGGCGCGACCGTCGATAACCGCGGCTGTCCCGCCGATGCCGATAGCGACGGCGTATTGAACGGGATCGATCAGTGCCCCAACACGCCGACGGGCGCGACAGTGGACGCCACCGGCTGCCCGCACGATCAAGACGGCGACAAGGTGTTCGACGGGATCGACCAGTGCCCCAACACACCGGCGGGCACTGCGGTAGACGCGAAGGGTTGTCCCCTTGCCGCGGCCGCTCCGGGCGGTCTGGCGGATTCCGACGGCGATAGTGTGAACGATCTGCTCGACAAGTGTCCGGCAACGCCGGCAGGCGTCAAGGTCGATAGCGATGGATGCCCGCTCGATTCCGATCACGACGGCGTCTGGGACGGGCTCGACAAGTGCCCGGACACGCCAGCGGGCGCAACCGTCGATGCGAACGGCTGCCCGATGGATTCCGACGGCGACAAGGTCTTCGACGGGATCGATCGCTGCCCCAACACCCCTGCCGGCACACCGGTCGACGCGTTCGGGTGTCCGGCAGACAGCGACAAGGACGGCGTGCCTGACAGTCTGGACAAATGCCCCGACACGCCGCCGGGGATTCAGGTGGATGCCAACGGCTGTCCCATTGCGCACGACACCGACGGTGACGGCGTCATTGATCCGCAGGATCGCTGCCCGAACACACCGCCGGGATCGCGCGTCGATCAATACGGCTGCTTGTTGCTGTTCGAAGAGAAAGCCGTGCCTCCGGCTGCCCCGGGCGCACCGCCGGCCCGTCCGACGCTCATCTTGCAGGGCGTGAATTTCCAGAGTGGCCGGTCGGTGCTCACGGCATCGTCATATGCGGTGCTCGACCAGGTAGCCGCTTCGCTGGTCGCCAATCGGGAGATTCGGATCGAAATCGCGGGTTACACCGACTCCACCGGTCGTAAGCTGACGAACATGCGCCTGTCGATGGCGCGCGCCGGCGCTGTGCAGGCGTACCTCGCGCGCAAAGGCGTGAGCCCGATGCGGATGAGGGCGCGCGGATTCGGCGCGTCGGGATACATCGCCCCGAATGCCACGCCGGAAGGGCGAGCGCAAAACAGACGGGTAGAACTGCATAAGCTGAACTAGGAGAAAGCCGCAGACGCAGCAGTGGTGAACAGGTCACTGGGGTCAGGACAAGCAAACTGTCCTGACCCCTTGTATTTTCAGTCGCCCCCGACCCTCTCGAGACCCGTATGCGTTTGCAACATGTCGTGATCATCGGTCTTCTGGTCCCAGCCGTCCTGCGGGGACAACAGCGTGCCTGGCAGTCCACCGACTACTATCGGCTGACCGTCGTCAGCAGTCCGGGGCTCTCGCCCGACGCGCGGCGCGTCGCGTTCGTCGTGACGACGGTCGTCGAGGACAAAGACCGGCGTCACAACGAGATCTGGATTGCTCCAGCCGACGGCTCCGCCCCGGCGTTCCGCTACACGAGTCCTTCGACGGAAGCGTCGAACCCAAACTGGTCACCCGACGGCTCGCTGCTTGCGTTCTCGAGCAAGCGCGATGGGTCGGAAGACGACATCTGGTTTCTGCGGACTGCCGCGCCGGGCGGCGAAGCATTCCAGATCAAAGGCGTGCACGCGATGCCGATCTTCTCGGAAAATGGGCAGTGGCTCGCCTTCACATGGCGCGGCGACGACCCGGACAGTCTGAAGAAGGAGACGTGGCGCACGCGCGTGTCACCCACCGCGATCACCCGCGGCGCCGATCCCAAGCGATTCGACGGGCGCGTCTACACCTCGATCCCGATCGTCGGCGATGAGCGCGGCTACCTGCCCCCCCGCGAGATCCGGCGCCCCGCCCATCTGTACCTCGTCCCGCTCGCCGGCGGCACACCGCGCCAGCTCACCAGTGGTGACCTGAGCCAGAACTCGCCAGCGTGGTCGCCGGACGGCAAGACGATCGCCTTCGACCAGGACTCGACCGAGAATCAGGAAGTGCGCAACGACAACTGGCCGGCCTTGTACCTCCTCAACGTTGCCGACGGCACGACGCGCCCACTTCCCACCGGCTTCCCGCAAAGCAGCTCGCCCGCCTGGTCTCCGGACGGAAAGACGATCGCGTTCGTGTGCTCCAAGGGCCGGGACGTCGAGAACGACGTCTGCATCGTTCCGGCGAGCGGAGGCACCGGACGGATTCTGACGGCAGACTGGAGTCTCGACCCGAGCAGCCCCGCCTGGTCGGCCGATGGCAAGACGATCTACTTCTACGCCGAGACCAACGGCAACGTGCATTTGTTTGCCGTGGCGGCCGCTGGTGGTCCTGTTCGTCAGGTCACCACGGGAGAGCGGCAGCTGCGCGGCTTCTCGCTCAGCCTGGACGGGCGTGCGCTCGCCTACACGGCCAGCGACGTCACCCACGGGACGGAGTTGTACGTGACTCCGCTCGCCCGCGGCGCGGAGCGGCGGCTGACGTCGTTCAACGATTCGCTCTTCAAGCAGGTCACGGTCATTCCCGCCGACACGTTCTGGTTCACGGGTGTCGGCGGCTTGAAGATCGAGGGGTGGTTGATGAAGCCGTACGGCTATCAAGCCGGCAAGAGCTATCCGCTCGTGCTCTCGATCCACGGCGGCCCGCACTCGAACTACGGCAACGTGCTGTTTCCGGAATTCCAGATGCTCGCGAGTCAGGGCTATTGGGTGTTGTTCCCCAATCCGCGCGGGTCGAGCGGCTACGGGCACGCGTTCACGTACGCGACGCGCGGTCGCTGGGGGATGGAGGACTACCAGGATCTCATGCAGTCGGTCGACGTCGCGATCGCGCGGGCCAAGGGCAGCGTCGACACGACGCGCATGGCGGTCCTGGGCGGCTCCTACGGCGGATTCATGACGAACTGGGTGGTCGGTCACACCAACCGGTTCCGAGTAGCGCAAACCGATCGCTCGATCTTCAACTGGTATTCGTGGTACGGATCGTCCGACGCGCAGGGGCTGACCGACTACGAATTCAACGGCGCGCCGTGGGAAAGCGATTCCCTCTACCGCGTCCTGTCGCCGATGACGTACGCGAAAAACATGCGCACGCCGATGCTGATCGTGCACTCGGAGGATGACAAGCGCACTCCCATCACCGACGGCGAGCAGCTCTTCATGTCACTGCGCAAACGCGGGATCCCGGCGGAATTCGTGCGCTATCCGCGGTCCTTCCACGGCCTCTCGCGCACCGGTCCGCCATGGCTGCTCGTGGACCGCCTGGAGCGGATCCGCACCTGGTTCGCGCATTGGATCGGGACCGGCGACGCGGCGCCCGCGGCCACAACGAGCCAGCATTGACCATGCGTCGGAGCGTATTCCTCATGCTGGCAGTAACCCTGCTAGCTGGGCCCGCGACCGCGCAACAGCGGCGTACTCGACGTCCTGCGCCGCCCCCCGCCCCCCCCGCCCCTCGCCGCCCACCCTCCAGCGCCGCCGCCGCTATCCCAACGCCGCGCTCCGTGCTCGGCTTCGAACCCGGGGACGATCGCAAGCTCGTCGAATGGCCGGTTTTGGTGCGCTATTTCGAGGCGCTGGCCAAAGCCAGCGATCGTGTCGACTACCGGGAGCTCGGCAAGACGACGCTGGGCGCGCCCTTTATCGCGCTCGTGATCTCGAGCCCGCAGAACCTGCGGCGGCTCGACTATTACCGACAGGTGAACGCGGGACTCGCGGATCCCCGCTCGTTCCGCACCAGTCGCGCCGCGCGTGAGGCGCTGCAGAACGGCAAGGCGATCGTTCTCATCACGTCGAGTATTCATTCGACGGAGGTGGGTGGGCACCTCTCTCCCGTCGCGCTCGCGTATCGGTTGGCGACCGATACGGGCGCTACGACGCGGGCGATTCTCGACAATGTGATTCTGTGGCTCGTGCCGTCGCTGAACCCCGATGGCGTCACCATCGTGTCGAAGTGGTACAACCGCACGATCGGGACGACGGCGGAAGGAACGTCGCCGCCGGAGCTGTATCACCACTACACCGGCCACGACAACAACCGCGACTGGTATGCGTTCACCCAGGTCGAAACCCGGCTGACCGTCGACTCCCTGTACAACGTCTGGCATCCGCAGATCGTGCATGACATCCATCAGATGGATGCGAACGGCGCCCGGCTGTTCCTGCCACCGTATCTCGATCCGGTCGAGCCCAACGTCGATCCGCTGCTCATCGACGGCGTCAACGCGCTCGGCAGCGCGATGGCGTGGGAGCTCGCCGGTCAGGGCAAGACGGGGATTTCGATCAATTCCACCTACGACGCCTGGACGCCCGCGCGCGCCTATCAACACTACCACGGCGGCGTGCGGATTCTTTCCGAAACCGCCAGCGCAGACCTGGCGACGCCGGTGGACATCCCGTTCGATCGGCTGCAGGCCCGCGAGCGCGGCTACAATCCGCGCGAGCGGTCGTGGAATTTCACGAACCCCTGGCGCGGGGGGCGGTGGTCGCTGCGCGACATCGTCTCGTACCAGACGGAAGGCGCCTACGTGCTGCTGTCACATGCGGCGCACGACCGCGAGCGCTGGCTCGCGAACTTTTTCAACATCGAGACGCGCGCGATCCGCGGCTGGCGGGAATGGCCGTATGCCTACGTGATTTCCGCCCGCCCCCCCCAGGACTCGGTCGCGCTCAGCACGCTGCTCGGCATCCTGCGCCGTGGGGGCGTCGAGATTCGCACGGCGCTGCAGTCGTTCAGCCTGCAGGGTCAACGTCACGCGGCGGGGACGTACGTCGTCGTGCTGCGGCAACCGTACGCGGCGTTCGCCAAGACGCTCCTCGAAGTGCAGAACTATCCTGACCGCCGCTTGTATCCCGGCGGGCCGCCGGAACGGCCCTACGACGTCACCGCTCACACCCTGCCGTTGCTGATGCATGTGACGGCAACCGCTGCCAACGACTCCTTGCGTGTTCCGCTGTCGTCGCCAATCACACCGCGGATCGTGCCCCCGGTGCCCCCCCTCCGCGTAACCGACCTGGAACCAGCGGTCCGTATTGGTCTCTATAGATCCTATGACGCGACGATGGACGAAGGATGGACGCGGTGGGTGTTCGACAACTGGAAGGTGCCCTACACATCGCTCGTCGATTCCGTCGTGCGCGCGGGCAAACTCCACGATCAGTTCGATGTGATCATTCTCCCCGATCAATCCCCGCGTGAGATTCTCGAAGGCCTTCCCCCGCGCTATCCGGCGCCGTACGCCGGAGGCATCGGTCCCGACGGGAGCGAAGCGCTGCGACAGTTCGTCGTGGACGGCGGAACGCTCATCGCACTGAATGAGGCCAGCCGATTCGCGATCCAGGCACTGCTCCTGCCCGTGCGCAACGTGCTCGAAGCGGTGAGTGACGAAGATTTCTACGCACCAGGGTCGATCTTCCGGCTGGAGCTCGACACTTCGACTGCGGTGGCGCATGGAATGCCGCGGGAGACGATTGGATGGTTTCAAGGCGGGCCCGCGTTCGAAGTGCTCGATTCGAACGTCACGCAGATCGTCGGGCGCTGGCCGGAAGATCCAGAGCGCGTGCTGCTCTCCGGCTGGGTGCTCCATCCCGAGCGTATCGCCGGAAAAGCCGCGATCCTCGAAGTGCAACAAGGAACAGGACGGGTGATCCTGTTCGGCATCCGGCCGCAGTATCGCGGCCAGAGCATTGCGACTTATCCATTGCTATTCAACAGCTTACGCTTGAGATGAGAGATTAATCCTTGCCCGGTTAGGGGCTAATTTCCTATGTTGGTGGCCCCTATGAAGTTGGCTCGGCAGGCAGGCGTTCTCTTGCTCTGGGCCGCGACCGCAAGTCGCGGCCTTTTTGCCCAACAACTGCCCTCGTCACCAGAGACGATGCAGCTGCGCGGCATCCAGCTTCGCTACGTGATGCCCGACCCGATGTTCGATAACTCCCAGGCCGATCCGATCAAGGCGCTCTACGTCAACGCGTGGGCGTTTGGATCGAACAAGCTGGCCCAGCTCGTCCGGCTCGCAGATTCGACCGAGATCAATGCGTTCGTGGTCGACGTCAAGGACGACACCGGTTGCCTGCTCTATCCCTCGGAAGTCAAAGTCGCGCAGGACATCGGCGCGACGAAGTGCGTGCGCACGAAGGACGTGCAATCGCGCCTCGACACACTGCGGGCGCACGACATTTACGCTATCGCGCGCATCGTGGTCGCCAAGGATCCGCTGCTCGCCGAGCGCAAGCCGAAGTGGTCGGTGCAGAATCGTGACGGCAGCGGGCTGTGGCGCGACCGGATCGACATCGCATGGGTCGACGCGTACAACGACTCGGTCTGGATCTACGCCGCGCAACTCGCGCAGGAAGCGGTTCGGCTCGGGTTCAACGAGGTGCAGTTCGACTACGTGCGCTTTCCGGACGAGCCCAAGGAAGCAATGGCGCAAGCGATCTTTGCGGCGCGCCAGCCGGGCGAGACGCAGCGCGAAGGCGTGCAAGCAGGCATCGGGATACTCATGCAGCGCCTGCAGCCGCTGGGCGTGCCCGTCACATTCGACATCTTCGGTCTGACGTCGTCGGCAACGGGTGACCTGGGCATCGGCCAGGTGTGGGAAGACTTCGTCACCGTCGCGGACGTCGTGCTACCGATGGTCTATCCGAGCCACTACTACAAAGGCAGTTACGGACTCGCCTGGCCGAACGGCGAGCCGTATCGCGTCGTTCGCAACGCCCTCAGTGAAGCACTCGAGCGCTCGCGCCCGCTCTCGCGTGCCGCGACGATTCGTCCGTACCTCCAGGCGTTCACGCTCGGCCGCCGCAAGCCGCGCTACACGCCGCACGAGATCCGCGAGCAGATCCGCGCGGCCGAGGAGCTGGGGATCAACACCTGGGTGTTGTGGAATCCCCGCAGCGTGTACCAGCGCGACTCACTGCGACCGTATCGGGTACAGCTCGCGACAGTTACCGACGGCCCCCAGTAGCGCCATATTCACCCACGTGAGAAGAATCTTGCTCTCCCTGGCGTTAGCCGGGGTGATGGCTGCGTGTTCCGATGCCGGCAGCGTCGATCCCGACGCGATCCCGGCCGCGCAGAAACGCGCTCTTTGGATGGCCCTCGACTCCGCATTTCGACATGACACGACGCTGGATCCGGCTTTCACGGGAGATTCTGGACTGTACGCGCTCATGTCGACGCTCGTCATACCATTTGTCGATCGCGCGTCACGCATCGCCGTCGCAAGTGACACCACCCGGGCGGTGGGAATCGAGTTCGATATCGACGCGACGCAGGGCGGCACGCACATCGTCAGCAATCTGACCGCGATTCTTGCGTGGAGAGGGTACGACTCCACCAGCCGGACCATCGACTCGGTGTTCTTTCTACTCGGCTCCGGCCGGGCTCCCATCACTGACTCGCTGTGGTCGCAGTTCACCCTCGAGACAGCAGGTACCGGCACCGGATTCGTGATCCATCAGAAGACGGACTCGAGCGTCACGAAGTGGCTATCGCGGGGAGGTCATCTGCGGACGACCACGAGCCAGTACGGCTCGAGCCAGGGCGGGTCGACGTTCAACGTGGCTCGCGGCATGCTGAACGGCGAGTTCACGATCACTGCGAAGTCGGTTCCGGATTCGAGTACGACCGTGACGTCGGCGCTGGATTTCGGCAGCGGCGCGCGCGCCGTGAAGGTGAAGATCCGCGGCACGCTACCCTGAGTAGGACGTCTCCAGCACCATCCCAGGTGTCCATGCGGTGATGTAGCCGGTGATCGCCGACGCCGCGACGGTATAGGGATTGGCGAGATAGAGTTGGCCGGGACCCGAACGGCCCGGGAAGTTGCGATTGATCGCGCTGATGGTGACTTCTTCTCGCGTCTTGGACACCCCCGGTCCCGCATTGATGCAGGCGCCGCACGAGGGCTCGAGAAAAGTCGCGCCCACCTGCCGGAACACATCGAGGTAGCCCCGTTCTTCGCAGTACCGTTTCACATCCTGCGAGCCGCATTGAATGAAGAAGCGCACCCACGGTGCGACGCGCTCCCCGCGACCCGCGGCCTCGGCGAGCACGCGCGCGTACATGTCCATGTCTTCCTTCTTGCCGGCCGTACAGGAGCCCGCGTACGCGATGTCGACCTTGATGCGCTGGCCGACGTCCTCGATATAGAGCCCGTTGCCGGGGTCGCCGGGGAGGGCCATCATCGGTCGAATGCTCGCCGCATCGATCTCGATGACTTCGCAGTACTCGGCAGCCGGATCGCTCGCGAGCCCGGCGCACAGGCGCTCCGCTTCGGCACGGGACATCTTGCGGTAGTCCATCAGGTAGTCGACCGTTTTCCGATCGGGCGCGACGTACCCCGTGAAGCCGCCAACCTCGGCCGTCATGTTCGTCATCGTGGCGCGCTCATCAACCGACAGCGACTCGACAGCATCGCCACAATACTCCACCAGCTTGCCGATGGCCTTGCCGCTCTTTACGTACGGATGCCGCAGCACCTCCAGCATGAAGTCCTTCGCGGTGACGTTGTCGGGTTTTTGGCCGCTGATGACGACTTTGACCGTCTCCGGCACCTGCAGGCGCACGTCCTTGGTGATCCAGGAATTGAAGATCGCGGTCGTGCCCACGCCGAACGCGATGCAGCCCACCGCGCCGGCATGTGGCGTGTGCGAATCGGAGCCGATGATGACCTGGCCGGGCTGCGCGTGCGACTCGAGAATCTTCGAGTGACAGATCGCTTCCGAACCGTGGTGGCCGAGCCGCAGCTCACCGTACAGCTTGATCCCCTGCGCCGTGGCGAATTCGCGCTGCTTCTTTTCGAGCTGCAGCGCGACGTCGAGTAACCCTTCCTTCACGCGCTCCGGCGTCATCGCTTCCGGGAGGAACGTGAGGTGGTCGCGGAACATCAGGATCGAGCCGGGATCGTTGACCTTGGCGTCCTTCCCGACGAGCTCCTCGAAGAAGATCGCCGCCATCGGCGTGACGTACTCGTGGCTGAACCGGATGTCGGTGAGCACGAACCCTTCATCGCCCGGCTTCACCGCGGGAACGCCGATCTTCCCTTTCGCCGGATCGACGACCCAACGGCGTGCCAGGATCTTCTCGCCCAGCGTCATTGGGCGCTGCGGCGTCTTGGGCGGATGCAGCACCACGTCACCCTTGAGCCGGGCCATGTTGTAGCTGAACAGCCCGCCATGCTCGATGATGCCGCGGGTGATCTCGCCCTCGCCCGCGGTGAACACCGACAGCGGGATGACCTCACCGCGGCGCACCTTGTCGAGAATCGAGAAATCGGTAGTCGTCAGCACGCCGAGGTTCTGACAGTTCTCGCGATAGATGCGCTCGATGCTTTCGGCCACAACCAGTCTGATCCCGGCGCACATCTCGGCATAGGGCGACTGCTCGCGGGACGAACCCTTGCCGCGCCGCTTGCCGCTCACCGCCGCCACGAAGCCTCCGCGTTTCACAGCGCCACGCGTGATGGGGAATTCGTCGCGGCACTTGAGTCCGAGGTAGGGGAATTCGCCGAGCATTTCGTCATAGTAGTAGCAGATGTAGGCGGGAGTGATTTCGTCGGTCGAGATGTCGTCGCGGAGCTTGTGCTCCGGCGACCAGGCCGGGTCATTCCCGCCGAGCTGCGCACGCACGAAGCCCGGATCCTCGGTGAGATAGAGGATCCGGCCTTGCAGTCGAACGTTTGCGTCACGCATGTGCGAAGTATCTTCTTGGAGGCTCATGTTTGCAACCGCGCTGTTCCTCCTGCAGGCGACCTTCCAAAGTCCGCGCGTCGTCGAAAGCTCCGGCGTCGCGGTGAGTCACGCGTACCCCGGTGTGTTGTGGACGCATAACGACTCCGGCGACGGCCCGTACCTCTACGCAACGGACCTGCGCGGAACCGATCGCGGCGCCCTGCTCGTACCGGGCGCCCAGGCGATCGACTGGGAAGACATGTCCCTCGGCCCCTGCCCGGTGAGCTTTCCGCCTCAGTCCCGTCCGACAAGCGCAAACGCCGACGCGTGTATCTACCTGGCGGACACCGGCGACAACCTGGAGTTCCGGCCGTTCGTCACGATCTATGCGATTCCCGAACCCGCGCCGCCGGAGCGTGCCAGCGACACGTTGGGCACCACGAGAGCGCCGGCCGTGCTTCGGCTGCGGTATCCAGACGGCGCGCACGACGTCGAGGCGGTTTATGTATCGCCCCGCGACACGGCGGTGTTTCTCGTGAGCAAGGGCGCCACGCGTGGCAGCGCGATTCGATTGTATCGCGTCGATCGCAGCGCCTGGCGCACACGCGATACGACGTCAGACATTGTGGTGGCGACGCTGGTTCAGACTCTCGATATCCGACCGAGCTCCGAGGCGGGCCGCCTGGTCACGGCCGGTGCGATACGCCCCGACGGCCGGGTCGTGGCGCTGCGAACCTATACCGAGATCTACCTTTTCTATCCTGGCGTCGGGGGCCGGCTGGTGCCCGCGCGGGAGCGTGCCTGCAACATCTCAGGGCTCGAGATCGGCGGCGAGGCGATCGACTTTCTGGATGACTCGACGTTTGTCCTGACCAGTGAAGCCGGCCGGCACCGGCCGGGTACGATTGATACCGTCAACTGTCGCCTTTCACGGGAGCAGTCCACTCAATGACCAACAAATGTTGCAGTACTGTCGCGATGCTGGCATTCGTCGCGACGACCGTCGCGGCACAGCGACCGGCGCCCATCCCGGTCGATACGGCCGCAATGGACGCGCATTTGCGCTTCCTGGCCAGCGACCTGCTCGAGGGGCGCGCGCCGGCGACGCGTGGCGGCCGGCTCGCGGCGGAATACATCGCCGCCCAATTCCAGGCGTTGGGGCTCGAGCCGGCCGGAGCGAACGCGACCTATTTCCAGCCCGTCGCCCTCGTGGGGATGACGCCACAACCGATGCTCTCGTGGGGGAAAGCGGGCGCGGGCGGGGGCGGCGCAACCGATACGCTCGTGTATCGGGATGCGTTCGTGGCGTGGGCGGAACGCCCGGAAGCCGATATCGCAGCGAGCGGCGAAGTCGTGTTCGTCGGATACGGAATCCGCGCGCCCGAGTGGCAATGGGACGATTACAAGGGCGCGGATTTGCGCGGCAAGGTGCTGCTGATGCTCGTCAACGATCCCGGCCTCGTCGATTCCACCGTGTTTCTCGGCAAGATTCTCACGTACTACGGCCGCTGGACATACAAGCTGGAGGAAGCAGCTCGCAAAGGTGCGGCCGGTGCGATCCTCATTCACACAACCGAGAGCGCGACGTATCCGTGGGAAGTCGTGCGTGGGTCGTGGTCGGTCGAGCAGTTCAAGCTCGATCAACTACACTCTCCCAGCATCGCATTCGCGGGGTGGGTGACCGAGGCGAGTGCGCGTACCGCACTCTCCAAGGCGGGACTCAATCTCGACTCGCTGACTCGTGCCGCGGCACGGCGCGACTTTCGTCCGATCCCGACGGGAATCACCGCCACGGTCAGCGTTCACAGTGCGCTCCGTCGCGTGGAATCGGAGAATGTGGTCGCGCGGTTGCCCGGACGCGATCCGCGTCTGGCATCGCAGGCCGTGTTGATCACCGCGCATTGGGATCACAAGGGCATCGGTCCAGCCATCCGCGGGGATTCCATCTACAACGGCGCGGAGGACAACGCGTCGGGCGTCGCTGCGATCCTGGGTGCGGCGAAGGCGCTCACGCAGCTGCCTCGGACGGCGCGGTCCATGTTGTTCGTCGCGACCACCGCCGAAGAGAGCGGTTTGCTCGGCAGCGAAGCGTACGTACAGCGGCCCCTCATTCCACTCGGCCAGACCGCCGCGGTGCTGAATCTCGACGTGACGAACGTGCGCGGGGCGACGCGCGACATCGGAGCACGCGGTGGGGATCGCTCTACGCTCGCAGCCGTATTCGAAGCGGCCGCCCATGCCGAGGCGTTGACGGTGGAATCGGAACCGGACGTGCGCGGCTCATTCTTCCGCTCGGATCATTTTCCCTTCGCCCGCGCAGGCGTGCCCGCGCTGTCGATTTATGCTGGCGACGATTTCGTTGGACGCCCCAAAGGATGGGGCGAGGATCAGGAGAACATCTACAACCAACAACGCTATCATCAACCGAGCGACGAATACCAGTCGACATTCCGATACGCAGGGCTAGCGCAGGAGGTGCGCGTGACGGTTCGCGTAGCGCGCGCGATCGGAAACGATCCGGCGATGCCGCGGTGGTTGCTGTCGTCGGAGTTCCAGCGACCGCAGCCGTAGACGTGCAGTAGCTTGCACGCCGGGGCACATTCGGAACAGTTTGGAGGGCAATGGGTTAAGGTTTGGCGATTGCCTATTACGCGGGGGAGGGATAGTTTGCCCCCGCTTTTTGGCCCCGCAGCACCAGCTGGTACGACCTCCTACCAATGGAGCGGCGGTTGGAGATTCCCTCCACACATACAGTGCCTCTGTCGTGGTTGTACGAGGCCGCCAGTCTCCCTATCCAGCTTCGGACGCTCACCGAGGTCGTGCCCGAGCCGGCGCGCGACGTCGAGCGCGTCGCCGCGTTGGGCGAAGCGATGCTGCATTATAAGGAAGCGCTCGCCATCGTCCGGAAGCAGAAGGAGACCGGGCTGTGGGGAAGCAATCTCCTCGCGCCTGCTCCATCGAAGGCGATGGGGTGGAAGGAAGTCGGAACGATCTACCAATACCGGCGGCTGCTCGAGCTGGGGTGGCCGCCCGACGCGAGGGTCTTCCGGTTCGCCGATCGCTTCCTCTTCCGGTTGCTGTCCCGAGATGACGATCCAGCACTTCTCGTCGAGTTCCAACGGGCGGCCAAAAGCGATCCCGGCCTGGGGCTGTGGGCGAGGAGCATGGGTGGGCAAGCGGCAGCAGCGGCGCTCGCGCGCGGCGCGCATCAAGACGACCCGCGCCTGCGCGGTGCCGCGCATCGCATCGCGAGCGACATCTCGATGTATTTGCGCAGCGAGCTGGCGCAGAAGCCATTCAAGAAGGCGCAAGGCAAGACGGTCCTCGATCCGCTTACCTATCCGCCAACCGTGTTCTCGGTGGAAATGCTCGCCTTCATGCCCGCGGTCCAGCGCGAGCGCGCCGGCTTCCTCGAGCGCCTGGCCGCCTATTTCTCGGTCCCGACGCCCCGGCGCTCGTTCTTGATCCTGGCCGGAAAGAAGATCTTTCGACCGCTGTTCGAGATCCTGGGTGACCCTCTGCATGCGGACGCCCAGGGCCGGATCACAGACGTGCCCTTCGCCGTGTATTGGCTCGAGTTGCTCACGCGGCTTGGAATCGTGCGCCAGGTGCCGATTGCCACGAAGGTCCTCGCGCGGCTGTACAGCGAATGCGATGACCAGGGGATCTGGAGCCCGGCTGGCCTTAGGGCGATGCCGAAGTCGACTAACCCTGTGGTATATCACTACTTTCCGCTCGAGGGACCGGGGAAAAGCCCGGCCCAGCGCCAGACCGACGTCACATTCCGCCTGGCGCTGATTGCGCGGCTACTCGGGATTCCCCTGAACGTCGTCTAGGATGGCAAGCAGCAGGCTTGAGTAGTAGTATTTGCTACTACAGTGGCCATCGACCTGACGCCCTTCGGTTTTACTCCCACCGAGTCGCGCGTGTACGGGACGTTGCTTCGGCTCGGTCCTTCGACCGGTTACGCGGTGGCCCATGGCGCGCGGCTCGCGCGCGCCAACGCGTATGGCGCGCTGGAAGGTTTGGTTTCCCGGGGTGCCGCGACCCGCACGCCGCCTCCTGGTCGGCCGGCCCGCTATCGGCCGATCGATCCGCAGGCATTACTCGCGCTGCTCGCGACCCGGCAAGGGGAGGCGTTGGACCGGCTGGGCCGAGAGGTGCGCGATCTGTCGCGACCGGGCGATCCGGCAACGAGAGAAGTGGCCGGCAGTCGCGCGGTGGCAAACCTCGTCACCCAGCTGGTCGCGCGCGCGGAGCGGAGTGTAGAAGGAGTGATGGCGCTCGAGCTGTGGCGGCCGACGCTGCCGGCCTGGCGACGTGCCGCTGAGCGCGCGACGCTGAAGGTGCGTGCCCGCGGTGCTGTGCCGGCGGACGCCCCGTCGTGGCTCGCGCCAGCTCCCGACGACGCTCCCGATGCGACGGTGCTGTTGATCGACGACACGCAGTTGGTGATGACCTCGGGTGAGGGAGAGACCATCGCCGGCCTGTGGACCTCGCATCCGCTGATGCTGCTCCTCGCCCGGCGCGCGTTGCAGAGCGTCCTGTGACCTCCCACACCGCCCCGCGGATACTCCTTTCTGTTCTGCTGCTCGCTGGTGCGTGCCGAGCGTCACCGATTCCCGAAGCGCAGCGCTATCCCGCCGGCACTCCCTTCCGCGCGCAGTACCGAACCGTCGATGAAACGCGGTTACGGCTGATCGACACCGGCAACGGCACGCCCGTCGTCTTCATTCATGGGTTCGGCGCCTCGATGTACGGCTGGCGCTATCAGCTACCGCCGATCGTCGCCGCCGGGTATCGCGTCGTGGCGTTCGACAATCGCGGCTTTGGATTCTCCGACAAACCGGCGCACGGGTATACGAATGCCGCGTACGCGCACCTCGTGGTGTCGCTCCTCGACTCACTCGGCATCTCGAGCGCGGTGCTCATTGGTCATTCGATGGGTGGTGCGATCGCCGCGGAGGTTGCGCTGCGCTATCCGGATCGCGTCCGCGGCCTGGTCTTGATCGACGCCGCCGGCTACGGCGTGCGCTGGCCCGGCGTTCTCAAACTGGCGCGCTGGCCGCAGGTGGGCGCGGTGGTCACGAGGTTTCGGGCGCGCTGGATTACCGGTCGCATCCTGCGCTCGACATTCGCCGATCCCAGCAAAGTCACCGAGGCAGACGTCGATCAGTACTACGCACCTGTCCCCGATCCCGCGTATGGGCGCGCCCTGCGAGGGGTGCTTCGAGAGTTCAGGTTTGACAGCCTGGGCGGTCGCCTTGGCCGCGTACAGGCGCCAACGCTGATTCTCTGGGGCGACGCGGACCGGTGGATTCCACTTCGCGATGGCACCAGGTTCACGCAGGAGCTGCCGCGCAGCGAATTCGTCGTCCTCACGCGCACCGGACACGACGCCGCTGACGAATCGCCTGATCAGGTGAATCGATACCTGTTGGCCTATCTCAAGGAAGGTCTGTCCCGCATTCCGGAGAACGTCGCGGTGGCGGCACCGGACGATGGGCCTTAGATTCCATCAACCAAACGGTTGACGAAATTCGGCCATGCCACCCAAGCTGAGTAATGACAGGGCATTACGGATCGTAGCGGCCGCCCGCGATGAGTTTGCCAAACGGGGTTTCGCTGGTGCGCGAGTCGATCAGATCGCGCGCATGGCCGGCGTCAACAAGCAGCTCCTATTCTACTACTTCCACTCTAAACGCGGTCTCTTCCAGGCGGTGCTGGCACAATCGGCCGGCGAGTTGGAGACGGCGCTGGCGGAATTGGCGTATCCAGGCGGGGGGCCGCTCGAGCGGCTTCGGCTCACACTCGCCGCGCAGTTCGAATTCCTCGCGAGACATCCGGAAATCGTCGCGCTGCTGGGCCAGGGCACTCGCTCTGGGGGCGGGGCGGGCGGGGCGGCCTTTGCGCCGGCCATCAACCGGCTCGTCGTGCTCCTGGCCGAGGGCCAAGGCCTGGGCCAGGTGCGGGACGACCTCGACCCGCACCTGGCTGCCGCTCAAGCTTTGATCCTGATGGTTGGCTATCTCAGCATGGAAACCGTGATCGCCACGAGCGCGCGCCCACTCGGCGCCGATGAGCCGTCGCTCCGCGCGCGTTGGCGCGAAGCGGCGGTCGACTTAGTGGTTGCCGGCGTGAGCGCTGGCTAGCACCGGCGCTTCCGTCTCGAAGATCAGGTGCCCCGACTCGAAGCGGGCGCCCCGCAGCGCCAGGCTCAATACATCTCCCAGCTCCTCCACCAGATGCACGTCGAGCGTCTTCCGCACCTCTTCCGGTAGATCGTCGAGATCGGGCTCGTTCTCCTTCGGCAGAATCACCGAGGTGATCCCCGCCCGCACAGCGCCGAGCACTTTTTCCTTGACGCCGCCGATCGGCAGAACGCGGCCACGCAGCGTAATCTCACCCGTCATCGCGACGTCGTGGCGCGCCGGCCGGCGCGAAAGCGCCGAGACGAGCGCGGTCGCCATCGTCACACCTGCGGAAGGTCCGTCCTTCGGAATCGCTCCAGCGGGGACGTGGACGTGGATGTCCGTGTCGACGAGCGCGTCTTCCGGAATCCCCAGCAGATCGGCGTGCGACTTGGCGTACGTCAATGCCGCACGGGCGGACTCCTTCATGACGTCGCCCAGCTGACCGGTTAGGACCAACTCGCCCTTGCCGCGCATGACGCTGGCTTCGACGAACATGATGTCGCCGCCGACGGGCGTGTAATACATCCCTGTCGCCACCCCGACCTGGTCCGCGCCAGCCATCCGCTCGGGATGCACCTTCGGCCGCCCGATGAGATCGGGGATGTCCTTCGGTCCGACGGTCACCTTCTCAGCCGCCCCGTCCGCGATCTTCCGCGCGACTTTGCGGCCGAGCTTCCCGATCTCGCGCTCGAGCTGGCGGACACCCGCCTCGCGCGTGTAGCTGGCGATGATCTCGCTCAAGGCGCCATCCGTGAGCGTCAACTGCCCCGCGCGCAGACCATTCTCGGTCAACTGGCGGGGAACGAGGTACCGCTTGGCGATCTCGAGCTTCTCGCGCTCGGTGTAGCCGGCGAAGTTGACGGTCTCCAGCCGATCGAGCAGCGGAGCGGGGATGCTCTGCAGGAAGTTCGCGGTCGCAATGAACAGGACCTCGGAGAGGTCGAACGGTACCCCGAGGTAGTGATCAGTGAACGAGTCGTTCTGCGCCGGATCGAGCACTTCCAGCAGCGCCGCGGCCGGATCTCCCTGGAAGGAAATCCCCAGTTTGTCGACTTCGTCGAGCAGGAAGATCGGGTTCTTGGCGCCCGCCTGCTTCATCCCCTGGATGATGCGGCCGGGCATCGCGCCGACGTAGGTGCGCCGGTGGCCGCGAATGTCGGCCTCGTCCCGGGCGCCACCGAGCGAAATGCGGACATACGGCCGGCCCATCGCCCGCGCGATGGATTTGGCGATCGAGGTCTTCCCGACGCCCGGTGGTCCGACGAACAGCAACGTCGGCGCGCGCGCGGCGCGATCGTCTTCGTTCCCCGGCGCCTCCTCCTTCGGCTGCTGTTGCCGCAGCTGGCGGACCGCGAGGAACTCGAGCACTTGGTCCTTCACATCCTGGAGGCCGTAGTGATCCTCCTCGAGGATCTTCGCGGCCTGCTTCAGGTCGAGCGACTCTTCGGTGCGCTTGTTCCACGGCAGCTCGGCGATGGTCTCGAGGTAGGTGCGAATGACCTGCGCCTCCATCGATTCCCGCCCGGCGCGCTCCAGCCGCGCCAGCTCGCGATCGACCTCTTTGCGAGCCGCCTCCGGCAGCTCCAGCGCATCGAGCCGCTTCTTGAGGTCATCGGCCTCCGCCGCCTCTTCCTCTTCACCCAGCTCCTTGCGAATCGCCTTCATCTGCTCGCGCAGCAGCATCTCGCGCTGGCGTTCGCCGAGCTCTTCCTGGACCTGCGACTTGATGTCTTCCTGCGCGTCGACGACGGCGATCTGGCGCTGGACGTGCACCAGCACGCGACGCAGCCGGTCCTCCACCGCGAGCGTCTCCAGCAGCTGTTGGCGCTCCAGCGATTGGATGTCGAGATGGCCGGCGACGAGATCGGCGAGGGCGCCGGGGTCGCTGACCCCCTGCAGTACCTGTTGGATGACTTCTGTGGGCAGTCCCGACTTCTGTCCCAGCTCCGCAGCCCGCTCGCGAACCTCACGATGCAACGCTACGAACGCGGGATCCTTCTCATTAAGAGGAGGGAGATCCTCCGCTTCGCGCACGGTCGCTTGGAGATACCCGTTGGTCTCGCTGTAATGGACGGCGGTCCCGCGGGTTTCCCCGTGCAGGACCAGCTGCACGCCACCGAGATTGCGCTGCACCTGACTGATTCGCGCGATCGTTCCGGTGTTGTACAGCACGCCGGGGGTGACCTGATCGATATTCTCTTTTTGCGCGACCGCAAAGACCTTGCGGTCGGGGTTCTTGAGGGCGGCTTCTATGGCACGCAGTGTCGCAGGACGGCCCGCGCCAATCGGCGACGCGACGCCGGGAAACAGCACGGCGTCGCGCAACGGCAGGACGGGCAAACTCATCCGGTCTGACATGGAATCTCCAGTGGTAAGTTTCGTGGGCTACAGTCTGCGACGGAGAACGCACCGTCCATGCCACGAAAAAACGCCGTCTACGGCAGGTCCGTTCCTCCTAGCGCCGCCAAAGCGGCGCGTGACTGCCAACACGACGCGTCCAGACTGTGTTGCAAGGCCGCATGGATGCGGCTAAATCTTAGTCCACGAATGGATTGCAAAACGGCATGAGCGATCTGTTGGCGCAGCGGCTGAGTCAGGCCCTTGGCTCTTCCTTCACGCTCGACGGGGAGATCGGCCGCGGCGGCATGGGTGTCGTCTATCATGCCCGCGATGAGCGGCTCAAGCGGGCGGTGGCAGTCAAGGTGCTCCCGCCCGAGCTCGCGTTCCGTGAGGAAATCCGCATGCGTTTCCTCCGGGAAGCGGAAACGGCCGCGCGTCTGTCCCACCCGCACATCGTCCCGATTCATTCCGTCGGCGAAGGTCCCGAGGGACTCGTGTACTTCGTGATGGCCTACGTGGACGGTGAATCGCTCGCGGCGCGTCTCAAGCGCCGCGAGCGACTGCCACCGGAAGAAGCCCGGCGCATCATGATGGAAACGGCGGACGCACTCGGCGCCGGACACGCCCTCGGCATCATCCATCGCGACGTCAAACCCGACAACATCCTTTTAGAGGGAAGCCGCGGCCGGACGGTCCTCACGGACTTCGGCATTGCCAAGGCATTGACCTCGACGACAGGGCCCGGAACGCTGACGGCAACCGGGGTCGCGATCGGGACGCCACACTACATGAGTCCGGAGCAGGCCGCCGGGGATCGTGAAATCGACGGGCGCTCCGACATCTACAGCCTGGGCGTCGTCGGGTATCAGATGCTCTGCGGAGAATTGCCGTTCTCGGCCCCCACTGTGCCCGGCATCCTGCTCAAACAAATCACCGAGCAGGCGCCCAATCTCCAGGACCGCACGCCGACTTGCCCGGACGATCTCGCGTCGTGTGTCATGCGCTCGCTCGAGAAGGAGCCGGAAGCGCGCTGGCCGACCGCCGACGCGTTGCGGCGCGCGCTCGAGTCGCGGAGCGCACCGCCGTACCGGCCCTCGCGACGTCAGAGTGTCAGCCCGCTGGTGCGGCCGGAAACGCGCTTGGAGCCGCCCGCGAGGATGTCGGGCGGTGGCCGGCCGGAGCGGCGGCGTACGTCACGACCAAGCCCGAAGCGGGACCCAAAGAGCGATCTCACGCCCAGCGGCGAACCCCGCATGGTCGCGAAGTTCCGCGACAGTTTCGTTTCGTGGGCGTCCGTCTGCGGCGGCCTGATGTTTATCGATATGCTCATGGGCAACGGCCTCAGCTGGTCGCTGTTCCCGACGGCCGTGTGGGGCGGCTTCGGCTTGCTGCCCCAATTCATGAAGCTGTGGCAGAACGGGTATTCGTGGCGCGACGTGCTCAACCGACCGGCAGCGCCGGACGCGCAAGAAGCGTTGCGGGGGGGGGGCCCGCGCCGCGTTCTGCCATCGCCCAAAGCGGACGAGTTCGGCCGCCAGGTCGATGCGGTGCGGCTGGCGCGCAACGACCGGGAGGCAATCCTCAAGATCATGGAGCGCGTTCCTACGTCCGAGCGAAAGTTGCTCCCGGACGTCGTGGTCACCGTCGATGCGCTCCTCAAGCGGGCCGAGGATCTCGCGCGGATGCTGCACAGCATGAGCGCCGATGTGGATGACGGCGCGCTGGCACGGATCGAATTGCGGATTGAAGCTGTGAAGCATCATGAAGAAGGAACGGAACGCGAACGGCAAATCAGCTTGCTCGAGCGGCAGCGCCAGGCACTGAGCGACCTGCTGACGCGACGCCGCCACGTCGAGGAACAGATCGAGTCGTGCGTGCTGGCGATGCAGAATGTGCGGTTCGATCTGCTGCGGCTACGGTCGGCGGGCGTGGCGGCGGTGCTCAGCGATTTGACGAACGCGACACAGCGGGCGCGGGCGCTCTCCCGGGACGTCGACCACGCAATCGCGGCCGCTGGCGAGATTCGCGACGTGCTCAGTGCTTCTCCGGCACCTGCCTCCCCCCCCCCGGTGCCCCGCGGACGGCCCCGGTCCTCACCGTAGAGTCCTGCGCGGCCCAGCACTCGCGCACGAGTGCGGGGCCGTTGTCCCGCTGGACAGCGAAATCCAACAACTCCACAAAACCCGCGGCGGCGTCCTCGCAACGGCCCGCCCGTAGCGCGGCGACCGCCGCCAACTCGAGGTAGCGCGCCGATCCCGGGCGCCGGCTGGTCGCGTAGCGGAGCAGGCTGTCCGCCATGCCGGGCGGGGCGTCCAACGCGATCTGGCTGAGCGCCTGCGTCAGGAATTCGCCGGGGTAGGGATGGCGGAACGTGCCCTGGGCGGCGCCCAGCGACCCGCGCGCCTGCGACGCCGCCTCGCCCCAGCGAGACTCCCGGGCTGCAAGCAGCGCCAGCGCCGCGCGCACTTGGCCCGTGTCGGCGCCCGCAGCGAGCGCCTCGCGGAGGGCCAGCGCCGCAAGCGGCCTGTTTCGAGCCGCTGCGAGCAAGCCGCGCATCTGGAGCGCGTCGCGGGGGGGGGGCGCGCTGCCGCCCCTGGCAGCCACCGCTCGGAGCAACGAATCGGCCTGAGCCGTGTCACCCAGCGCCAACCGAATGCCCGCAGTTCGGACACTCCACTCGAGTGCCTCGGGTTGCGCGCGCCGCGCCGCGTCGAGGTAGGGGAGTACGCCGGCATCGCTGCGGCGCGCGGCGAGGATCCGCAAGAGCGCGAACGGGGACGTGCCGGCGTCGCGGTTGCCCAGTTGCATGAGCGAATCGAAGACCGCGTGCTCCGCCGCACCGGGATCCAGAAACCGCCGCGCGGCGACGAACTCGAGCCGGGGCTGGTCGTCGGTGTGATCGAACGTCGCCCGCACGACGAGACGCGAAACGCCCGAGTCACCCAGCAGCATCCGGCCAAAGTATTGGTCCGGCGATTCGATGTTCAGCCACTCCCGGCCGAGCGTATGCAGCTGACCGCCTGGACTGAGCAGCCGCTCGAGCCATTGCCGGTCATACGAGATCGGACGCGGCGACGCGAGCACCACGAGATCGGCGGTGCCGCCGAACCACACATGGACGTAGGGGAACACCTCACGCAACGAACGCACGATACCGGCGACGATCGGCAGCGGCAGCTGGTACAGCTGGATCCACTGGCAAAAGACGCCGTCATCGGCGAGCCGGGCCTTCGCGATGCGGAAGAATTCCGGGGTATACAACGTCGCGATGCCCGCGACCCACGGATTCGAGGGCTCGGACACGATGACGTCGTAGCGGTCGCGGTCGAGCTGCAGAGCGCTGCGCGCGTCGTCAACGACCGCATGCACGTTGTGACGCGCGAGGACGCTGTCGTTTACACGCAGAAAGAAGCTGTCCATTTGCAGCACGGCCGGCTCGATTTCCACGACTTTCACGCGTGTCATGCCGGGCACGGTCGCGAGCACGCGTGTCGTGACACCGGTACCCTGTCCGATCACGAACGCCGAGGTGGCACCGGGGCGCGCGACGACCGGGGCGAGGCCGAGCATGATCTGCGTGTCCATGTCGCCGCGGTCGGACGCGTCCACTTTCCCGTTCACCCGCAGCGAGCGCCCGGTCTCGCCCTCCCAGACGCTCACGGTCGCATTCGGACCTTCCCGAAACGAGAGCTGTCGCACGCCGCGGTGCTCGAGGAACCGCTGCCGCGCCGCCTTGTCCATGGGTTGCCGCGCGTAGATCGTGGGGCCGAGGTCGATGAGGCGCGTGCTCCAACCAGGTGCGGCCGCGGCGGCGAGCAGGGTCAAGGTCCCGAAAGCTCCCGCCGTCAACACGCGCACGCGGATCCGCCGGTCTTCGGCCGAGGCCTCGGCGATGCCGCGCGCCGCGAGCCCGGCAAGCGCCAGCGCGGCGACACCGTTTACGATCAACCCGACACGCAACGTTGCCTGCGTGCCCAGCGCCACGACGAGCACGAAGCCCGTGAGCACCGCGCCAAGGATGCTGCCGATCGTGTTGAGCGCGTAGGCGGCGCCGACGTCCTCGCCGCGCGCTTTCGTGCTCCGGGCCGTGAGATCGGTGAGCAACGGGAACGTCATCCCCATTCCGATCGCCGGGATGAGAACGACGGCTCCAACCGCGACCCCCATCAGCAGAAGACGGGACGCGGCGCTGAGATCCGCAATCTGGAACACGGCGATGATGTACGACGGCAGAAACCCGAAGAACACGAATAACAGCGCGGCGCCGATGCCGGTGATCCCCTGCGCGAGCGCCGCGGTGGCGGCGGTGTCGACGCGGGGCGCGCTGCGGCGGGCGACGAGGATACTGCCGAGGCCGATACCCAGCAGAAACACCAGCAGAATCAGTGTAAACGCGTATGTCGAGCCGCCAACGATCATGATCAGCACGCGGGTCCAGGCGATCTCGTCGAGCAGTGCCGCAAAGGCGGTCACGCCCAACAGCACGAGGGCGACAGTCTTCAGGTGATCACGAGCGGGGGCGGCGGGGGGGGCGGGGGGGGCCTGGTCTTCCCCGGGCTGGCGCCCGGGGTCAGCCAAGCCTATTGCGGCGACACCAATCGCGAGGTTGACGGCGGCGGTTGCCAGGAGCGAGGCGCGGACCCCGACGAACTCAATCAGAAAAAACCCGGCGAGCGCCGTTCCGGTCATCGCGCCGAGTGTGTTCAAGCCGTACAGGCGGCCGAGGGATGGCTTGAGGAGTCCACGATCTTCGCCCGTGAGTGCGCGCGTCAGGACGGGGAGTGTCCCACCCATGAGCGTGGTCGGAATCAGCAAGACCAGCGCCGCCAGTCCAAAGCGCAACGCGACGCTGGCTGCGCCCCCGAGCGCGAGGGCACCCGCGGTCCCGATGTACATCCAGTGCGCGAGACCGAGGACCAGCGGCGAGAGGATGCCGAAGACGCCGATCGCGATCTCGAGCCAACCGTACAGCACCGCCGGCCGCGGGGTGCGATCCGCGCGCCGTCCGAACAGCCACGCGCCCAGACCGAGGCCGCCCATGTAGGCGGCGACGACGGTCGTGACGGACTGGATGGTGGAGCCGAATGACTGATAGAGGACGCGAAGCCAGAGCAGCTCGTAAATCAGACCGGTTGCGCCAGACAGAAAGAACAGAACGCCGTATGTCAGCGCCGGCTTAGAACGCATGCAGCTCGCGCATCGCTTGCGCGAGGTCCTCCACCTGGGGAAGGATGTAGTCCTCGAGGTCGGGTGCATATCCGACGAACGTGTCGGTCGACGCCACGCGCTTCACCGGCGCGTCGAGCCACGGGAAGCAGCTGTCGGCGATCCGGGCTGCGATCTCGGCGCCGTAGCCCCACGAGAACGCGTCCTCGTACGCGACGATCACCTTGTTCGTCTTCCGAACCGACGCCTCGATCGTCTCCCAATCCACCGGCGACAACGACCGTAGATCGATCACCTCGACACTCACCCCTTCCTTTTCCTCGAGCTCCTTGGCGGCGACGAGCGAGCGCTGCACCACGGCGCCGTAGGTCACCACTGTTAGCCCCGTCCCTTCCCGCACGACCTTCGCTTTTCCGAACGGGATCATGAAGTTCGGCCCGGGATTCGGCGCTTTGTTATAGGTCTGACGGTAGAGGTGTTTGTGTTCGAGGAAGATGACGGGATCGTCGGAGCGAATGGCGGTGCGCAGCAGCCCGTTGGCATCCAGGGCCGTGGACGGGCAAATGACCCGCAGGCCCGGGACCGACGTGAAAATCACCGCGCCCGTCTGGGAGTGATAAACGGAGCCGCCCTTGAGATAGCCGCCGTACGTCACGCGGACCACGGCCGGGGCGCTGAACGCGTTACTCGAGCGCCACCGCAGGGTCGCGAGCTCGTTGCGGATCTGATGATAGGCCGGCCAGATGTAGTCGAAGAACTGGATCTCGACGACCGGCTTGAGCCCGCGCGTGGCCAGACCGATCGCACGTCCGACGATGTTGGCCTCGGCGAGCGGGGAGTTGTAGACGCGGTCGCTGCCGAACTGGCGCTGCAGCCCCCAGGTGACCTTGAAGACACCGCCCTTCCCCTTCACTTCTTTCAGATACTGCTCCCGGCTGACGTCCGCGACGTCTTGTCCGAACACGAGGATGCGTGGATCGCGCGTCATCTCGTCTTTCATGCACGCGTTGAGGAGGTCCACCATCGTGGTCGGCTCGCCCGTGAAGTGCGGATCGTCCTCGGTGTCGAATTGCTCCGACGTCGGATCGACGTCGGGCGAGTATACCCACCGGAGCGCGGTCTCGGGCTTGGGCTGTGGCGACGCGAGCGCCATGTCGGCAGCAACCTGGATCTCTTCGTCGACCTGCGCCTTGATCGCCTCGATTTCCGCCTCGGTCGCGACGCCCTCTTCGATCAGACGTTTCGGGAACGCGGTCACGGCGTCGCGCTTGGCCTCCGCCTCGCGCTCGCGCGGCGGCTTGTAGAGGATCTCGTCGTCGGACAGTGAGTGCGAGTAGGGGCGAATCACGTGGGCATGCACGAGCGCGGGGCCTTTGCGCTGGCGGCACCAATCCGCCGCGCGAGTCAGCGCGGCATAGGACGCGATCGGGTCGCAACCATCGACTTCCTCGATCAGCAGATTGGGGAAGTTCGCGACCAGCTTCGACACAGACCCGCCGGCGGTCTGCACCTCGATCGGCACCGAAATGGCGTACTTGTTGTCCTCGATCAGGAAGAGCACCGGCAGCTTGAGGTTGCTGGCGCTGTTCATGGCCTCCCACCATTCGCCTTCACTCGTGGTGCCATCGCCGGCGGAGACGTAGACGAGCTCGTCCCCGTGGATCGGCTTGTCTTTCAGATTGTCGATTCGGGAATAGCGGAGCCAGGCTTCGGCGCAGCCCACGGCCTGGAGGAACTGGGTTCCCGTCGGGCTCGATTGGCTGACGATGTTCAGCTGCTTATGGCCCCAGTGCGAGGGCATTTGCCGGCCGCCGGAGTTCGGGTCGTCGGCGGCCCCCACCCCGGCAAGCAGCATTTCCGTGGGCGTCATGCCGAGCGTCAGGGCCAGCGCGCGGTCGCGGTAGTAGGGGTAGAACCAGTCGTATGATGGCCGTAATGCTTTGCCCGCCGCCACGAGGACACCTTCGTGGCCCGCGCCTGAAATCTGAAAGAAGATCTTGTTTTGCCGCTTGAGCTGGATCTCCTTGTCGTCGATGCGCCGTGAGGTGACAATCAGCCGGTACATATCGAGCAAATCGGCTTTCGACAGCGCCGATGGTGCCTTGGCGGGTCGGGTGGCCGTGGCGGCCGGGGGGGGGGTCGCGCGGGAACGTGATGCCATAGGGTTGGAAAATAGCCTAGATTCTCACTTCAGTCATGGACGAAGTCGCCAAGAAATCGATTCTCCGCCACTTCCCCTATGGTCTGTACGTCGTCACCGTCACGCACAACGGCGAGGACCATGGGATGACCGCCAATTGGCTCACGCAAGCGGCGTTCGAGCCGCCGATGGTCGTGGTGGCGATCGAGAATACCTCCAAGACGATCGGTCTCATCCGCGATTCGCACCACTTTGCGGTCAATCTCTTGCTGACAGGGCAGCGCGATCTCGCCGGCAAACTGGGTCGCAACTCCGATCAAGCGCCGCAGAAGCTCAAAGGCATCAAGACGAAGCCGGCTCCTGCGTCGGGCGTGCCGGTCCTGGTAGATGGGCTGGGGTGGGTGGAGTGCCGCGTCGTGGCAACTCTCCCTTCGGGCGATCACACGCTCGTCCTCGGCGAAGTGATCGGCGCCGGGGTCGAGCATGAAGGAGAACCGCTGACGCTCGCCGAAGCTGGGTTCAAATACTCAGGCTAGGACTGTTTGCGGTAAACGACTTTCCCCGCGACGATCGTATAGCGCGGCTTGATTGTCCCGAGCGATTCCGCAGGCACCGCAAACGGATCGCGATCCAAAACAACGACATCCGCAAATCTACCCGGCGCGAGCGTCCCCCATTTCTGCTCGTTGAACGTGGCCCACGCGTTGCCGTAGGTATACGCGCGGAGCGCTTCGCCAACCGTAATCTTCTGCTCGGGCACCCACCCGTTGGGGTTCTTGCCGTCGAGCGTGCGTCGAGTCACAGCCGCGTAGACGCCGAGCATCGGATCGAGGGGCGCGACGGTCCAGTCCGACCCGAACGCCAACGGTGCGTCAGTGTCGAGCAGCGTCCGGAACGCGTAGGTGGTCTTGATGCGCACCGGGCCGATGCGCTGCTCGACCCAGCGCCCGTCATCGATGGCGTGGTAGGGCTGCATCGACGGCACGACGCGCCGGGCACCAAAGAGGGGGATCTCCTGGGGCCGCAGATGCTGCGCGTGCTCCACGCGGAGCCGCCGGTCGCGCGCGCCGTGCGCGTGCGTGACGCTGTCGAAGATCGCGAGAATGATGGCGTTGGCACGATCGCCGATGGCGTGCACGGCAACCTGGAGCCCCGCGCTGTCGGCGCTGAGGACTTCCTGCCGCCGTCCCGCCGAGTCGGTCGTGAGGAGGCCGGAAGACATCGTCGCGATGACATTGCCATGCAAGTTCTGGAGTCGTTGGAGCGCCTCCTGTCGGAGATCGAGCTCCGTCCGAGCGACCTGCAGCTTCTCGGCGAGGTAGGAGGCCATGAAGGCGACGCCGTA
>JBGQKD010000022.1:0-50166 GCA_041499375.1 Gemmatimonadota bacterium | reverse complement strand
TCCGGCCTTTTCGAGATCCGTTTTCACCTGAGACCCGACACCTGACACCTGTCCTCGCTCATCGTCAGTTTTCCAGATAGGGACGATTGCGACCTGCACGGGCGCCAGTTTCGGCGGAGCCACCAGGCCGTTGTCGTCCGAGTGCGTCATGATCAGTCCGCCGATCAGCCGCGTCGAGACGCCCCACGACGTGTTCCACACGTGCTCGAGACCGCCGGCGGCGGTCTGGTACTTCACGTCGAACGCTTTGGAGAAGTTCTGGCCAAGGTTGTGGGATGTCCCCCCCTGGATGGCCTTGTTGTCCTGCATCAGCGCTTCGATCGCGTACGTGCGCAGCGCACCGGCGAACTTCTCGCTTTCCGTCTTCAGGCCGGTGAGCACGGGCATCGCCATCCACTCTTCCGCAAAGCGGCGGTATATCCCCAGGATGAGTCGGGCCTCCTGCTCGGCGCCCGCCTCGTCGGCGTGTGCGGTGTGCCCTTCCTGCCACAGGAATTCGGTCGTCCGCAGAAAGAGGCGCGTGCGCATCTCCCAGCGCACCACGTTGCACCACTGGTTCAGTAGGAGCGGCAGATCGCGATAGCTCTGGATCCACTTTGCGAACATCGCGTAGATGATCGTCTCCGACGTCGGCCGCACGATGAGCGGCTCCTCGAGCTCCGAGCTGGGATCGACCGCAATGGCGCCCGTGCCTTCCTTCCCCGTGGAGCGCAGCCTGGTGTGCGTCACGATCGCGACTTCCTTCGCGAATCCCTCGACGTGCTCGGCTTCCTTCGCCAGGAAGCTCATCGGAATAAACAGCGGGAAGTACGCATTGCGGTGGCCGCTGGCGCGGAACATGTCGTCGAGCGCGCGCTGCATCAGCTCCCAAATCCGATAGCCATGGGGCCGGATGACCATGCAGCCACGCACGGGCGAGTAATCCGCCATCTGCGCCTGCGTAATGACGTCCCCGTACCACTCGCTGAAGTCCTTGGCGCGTGGTGTGATTTTCTGAGCTTGTGCCATCAATCGAAATATCCGTTGAGAAGCTGGCGAATGGGTACCTTCGCTTCGGTACTCGTCCGGAGATCGCGCACGACCGCCAGGCCCTGGGCGCGCTCCTCCGGACCGACGATGACGGCGCGGGCCGCGCCCCGCGCCGAAGCGAGCTCGAGCTGTTTCCGCACGCCGGCGTGCCGCAGGCCATACTCGACGGAGATCCCTTGCTCTCGCAGGGCGTGCGCGAGCTGAAGCATCGTCGGGAGATCGTCCCCCCCGACCGCGATCAAAAAGGCGCCGAGCTCGGTCGACGCCTTGGGAGTCACGCCGCGCTCCTTGAGGAGCTCGCCGAGCACAACATCGCCCATGCCGAACCCCAGCGCGGGAAGGTCGAGCAGGCTGTCGTAGCGGCCGCCCCCCGCGATGGCGCGCAAGGTTTTCTTCGCGTCAAACAGCTCCCAAACGATGCCTGTGTAGTACGCAAGACCTCGCACGATCGTAAGATCAATCGAGACAAAGTCCTCCAAACCCATCGCCTTGAGTGCAGCCACCGCCTGCGAAAGGGGCTCGCCGACCTCCGGAGCTTGCTGAAACGCTTCTTCGCGAAGGTTCGCCGTACTGAACACGGCCGTCATTTGATTCGCTGAGAACCCCGCTTCTGCAAGCATTTCCTTCAAGACATTCTGGGGGACGCGTTCACTGCGATCGATCGCGGCGAATGCCGCAGGGTGCTTCTCCTCTGGTACGCCGACCTTTGTGAGCAACGCCTTCACAAGGCGTCGATCCGAGACGCGTAACCTCACGTCCTGTGGACCAAGCCCCAGGGCCCGCATGATATCGATCGCCGCGGCCATGAGCTCGGCATCGGCGAGCGGGCCCGCCTCCCCGATGATGTCCATGTTGAGCTGAAAATGCTCGCGCAGGCGACCCCGCTGCTGCCGTTCGTAGCGGAACAGCTGCGGGATCGAGAACCAGCGGATCGGCTTCTTGAGTGCCTGGACGCGCGCGGCGACCATGCGCGCCAGCGTCGGGGTCATCTCGGGTCGCAGCGCGACCTCGCGCTCCCCTTTGTCCTTGAAAGTGTAGAGCTGGGCCACGATCTCGTCGCCGCTCTTCTGCGTGTACATCTCGAGCGATTCGAGGGGCGGACCGTCGTATTCCTCAAAGCCATAGCGCACGGCCACGCTGCGCCAGGTGGCGAAGATGTGGTTGCGGAGGCTCAGGTCTTCAGGGTAAAAGTCGCGAAAGCCAGGTAGGGCTTTTCCTTGCATCGCAACAACTTAACCGACGGGCGCGAAGCCGGGCAAGCGAGCCATCGCGTCACCGACGGTGTGAAACGATCCGGTGATGAGAACCGTCGCGGCATCTTCCTGAATGTCGTGCAGCGCCCGCTCGAAGTCTGGCTCGAACGAGACGTCGGGTCCCATATCTTCGAGCGACCAGCGCTGCATGACGGGAATCGACGGCGGCACCGTGAGCACCAGGCGATCGACCATCGGTCGCAGCGTCTCGAGCATCGCGCGCCAGTCCTTGTCATTGCGGATCCCCACGAGCGCGTGCAAAGGCCGGCGGATGGGCGGATGGGCGGATCGGACGGCGTCCGCAACAACACTCATCCCGTCTGGGTTGTGCGCGACGTCGAAGATCCATTTCCCCCGCACCTCGAACCGGCCCGGGATGTAGGCGTGCGCGAAACTCGCCGGGAGACTCTTCCCCACCGGGCCGAATGGCTTGGGCAGCGCGTTCAGGACGGCGTGAGCGACCAGGGCGTTGGCGATCTGGTGGCGCCCTCGTAACCCGAGATGCGTGTCTTTCCTCGGCCGTAGTGTCGTGTCCACGGTGATGATCGGCTCGGCGCCACGGCGCTTGGCTTCCCGCACCAGCTCAGCGCGAATCTCGGGATCGGCTTCACCCGTCACGAACGGCACGTTCGGCTTCGCAATGCCCGCCTTCTCGCGCGCGATGCCCTTCAGGTCGCTGCCCAGGTAGTCGACGTGCTCCAGCGCGATCTTCGTCACCGCAGTGACGAGCGGCGTCAGCACGTTGGTGGCGTCGAGCCGGCCACCCAACCCCACTTCGATGACCGCGATGTCGACGTCCCGGGCCGCGAGATCGGCGAAGGCGATCGCGGTGGTCGCCTCGAAGAAGCTGGCGTCCAGCCGCTCGATGTGGGGTCTGAGCTGCGTCGTCCATTCCGCAAAGGCATCCTCACCGATCGGGACCCCGTCCACGGTGATCCGCTCACAGGGAGAAATGAGATGCGGTGAGGAGTAGAGTCCGACGCGCCACCCTTGCGCCCGCAGCTCGTTGGCCACGAACGCGCACGTGGATCCCTTCCCGTTCGTGCCGCCGACGTGGATCGTGGGAAAGTGGCGCTCTGGATGGCCGAGCACGTCGAGTAAGCCCTCGGTCGGCCCAAGGCTCCATTTGATGCGACCGGCTTGTCGAGCGAAAAGAAACTGGACGGCGTCTTCGAAAGTCAGTCGGCGGCCTCAGCCGGCCAGGCGCCGGTCATGTGCCGCAGCAGCTGCGCGGCCGTGTCCCGCAATTCACCGCGGGGGACGACGGCGTCGATCATTCCGTGATCGAGCAGGAATTCGGCCGTCTGGAAACCTTCAGGCAGGTCCTGGCCAATCGTCTGCTTGATCACGCGCGGCCCCGCGAACCCGATGACCGCGCCCGGCTCGGCGAGAATGAGGTCGCCTTGCATGGCATAGGAAGCCGAAACGCCGCCGGTCGTCGGGTTGGTGAGCACGGACATGAACGGCACCTTCGCCCCCTGCAGCTCCGCAATCACCACCGACGTCTTGGCCATCTGCATGAGCGAAAGGACACCCTCCTGCATGCGGGCGCCGCCCGAGGCCGAGACGAGAATCAGCGGCGTCTTCTTGTCGATCGCGTGCCGCGTCAGCCGGGCGATCTTCTCGCCGACCACCGATCCCATCGACCCGCCCATGAAGGCGAAATCCATGACGCCGAGGCTGATGGGCATGCCGTGCAACCGCGCGTAGCCGGTGCGGACGGCATCGAGCGGACCCGCCTTTTTGATGGCGGCCTGCACGCGCTCCTTGTAGTTCTCGAACTTGAGGGGATCTGCGGATTTCAGCGCGGCGAACAGCTCGTGCCATGACCCTTCATCGACCAGCAGGTCGATGTACTCCTGGGCGCTGATCCGGCGATGGTAGCCACAATTCGGGCACACGTTGAGCGCGCGAACGAAGCGTTCGCGGATATCGACGTGCCCGCACTGATCACACTTTTCCCAGGCGTCTGCCGGGATCTCGAGCTTTACACGCTCGGATGTGCGCGGCTTACGTTCCTTTTTGAACCAGGCCATTCGCGCCATATAGTGACGAAGCGCACAATCTGTGACCGTGGCTGTACCGACGCCAGTCCCGCAGAGCTAACCTATTGCCCGAGTTCGGCATAGCCGGACTGCCGGGACTCCCAGGCAATACGTAGCGCAATACCCACACCAATCGAGCACGCGAGCAGGAAAGATCCGCCGTACGAGAAAAACGGCAGCGGGATACCGGTAATGGGCATCAGGTTGATCGTCATGCCCACGTTTTCGACGATGTGCGTAAAAAAGAGGCCGGCGATCCCGAAGACGCACAGGCTCGAGAACGCATCGGTGGCCTTGCGGGCCACGCGCAGCAACCCGAAGAGCAACCACGCGAACAGAGACAGCGCGACGAGCACACCGACGAATCCTAGCTCCTCGCCCACCACCGAAAAAATGAAATCGGTATGCTGCGCCGGGAGAAACGCGAGCCGCTTCTGCGTCCCTTCCGTGAAACCCTTCCCCAGCAGTCCGCCCGAGCCGACCGCGACCTTCGACTGGATGACGTGCCACCCTGCCGCTCGTGGGTCGACGTCGGGATTCAGGAAGGCGAGCAGCCGGTTTTGCTGATACGGCGCCAGCCGATTCCAGAACGGCAGTGCCAGCACGCCGCCGAGGACGTTCAGGCCCATGATCGCGACGCCTTCCCAGAGGTAGGGTCGCCACCACAGCAGGAGCGCGGCCAGGACGGCGATCCAGATGCCCCAGGCGACGGTCGAGAAGGCGAGCACGAGTCCGATGACGGGTGAAGCGAGCAGCACCAACAGCGACGGTTTCGTCCCCGCCCAGAACAGCATGAGGAACAAGATCGCGACGAACACGATCGCGCTGCCCAGGTCGGGTTGTTTGAGCACCAGCAGGCAAGGCAATCCGGCGATGATGCCGGGGATGATCAGATCGCGTATGGTCGCGGGCGGCTCGCGCTGCGCCGCGAGCCAGCGGGCGAGCATCAGGATGGTCGCGACCTTGGCGAGCTCCGCAGGCTGCCCGAAGCGATGACTCCCAATCGCGATCCACGACTTGCTGCCCGCCGCCGTCCCCGCGCCGGTGCCGACGACGAGCGTGAGCAACAGCAGGAACAGCGCGATGGCGTAGGCGAACGGCGTCGCCCATTCCAGCATGCGCGGTGACGTGCGGAAGGTGATTCCGGCCACGAGGAGCCCGAGGGCCAGCCACACGACCTGCCGCTGCCAAATTGTCGCGACGAATGTCGGCACGTCGGTCTGGCCCGCGGAGTACAGGGTCGCCAGCCCGTACAGCGCCAGCAAGACGACCGATACGAACAGCCCCTTATCGAGTTGGCGGACGCGGGACAGCACTGTCGACCGGAATGATGGGTGGAAGGGTGTCGGGTAGCACGGGAATCTGGAACGGCGCGGGCGCGGAGTCGTTCGGTAGCACCACGCGCATCTGCGACGCCGTGCGCTCGTCAATGCCGAGGTAGTGAGCAATCGTCCTGGAGACAAGCGGCGCGACCGCAGTGCCGTGTCGCGCGAACTCTATGATCGCGCCCACAACAATCTCTGGCTTGTCCGCCGGGGCGAAGCCAATGAACCAACCATGATCGAGTCCATGCGGGTTCTGCGCCGTCGCCGTCTTGCCTGCGATCGTGACGTTCGCCAGCCGCGAGCCGCGTGCCGTTCCCGACTCCACAACTGCGATCATCGCGCGCCGCAGGACGGTGAGCTGATCGGCGCTCAGATCCAGCGATGCGTTTGTTCCCGGCGGCGGCCCGGCTCGCACGACAAAGGGGGTCCGCACCCGGCCGTCACTCGCGAGCTGCTGGTACAGCCGCACCATTTGCACGAGTGTCTGAGCGTTCTCGCCCTGTCCGATTGCCAGGTTCAGCGCCACCGCCGACGTCCAGCGCCGTGGGCCGTACAAACGGTCGTAGTACTCCGGGCCGGTCGGAAACTCGGACGGGATTTCGTCGGGCAGATCGATGCCGGTGCGCCCGCGGAAGCCCCACTCATTCGCGTCCTCGAGCAGCGAGGTCACACCCAGCTTGATGCCAAGCTGATAGAAGTAGACGTCGCAGCTCTGCGCGATCGCTTCGGTGAGCGTGAGGTCCCCGTGGCCGTGCGCGTCCCAGCAGCGGAAGAACCGGTTCCCGTATTGCAGCCCGCCCCGACAGGGGATCGGCATGTGGCTGCGCGGGCCGACGATGCCGCGCTTCAGCGCCATCGCCGCGACCGCGAGCTTCCACGTCGAGCCCGGTGGATAGCGCGCTTGAATCGCGCGGTCGAGCAATGGGTGCGCCGGGCTTTCGTTGAGCGAGCGCCAGTACGGCGCCGAGATCCCACCCACGAATGCGTTGGGATCGAACCCCGGTGCGCTGTAGAGCGCCAGCACCTCGCCGGTATTCGGATTCAGCGCCACCACGGCGCCGCGCTGTCCCGCGGGGAATATCTTCGCGATATAGCGCTGCAGCTCGAGATCGATCGTGGTATGGAGATCGGTCCCGGGCACCGGCGCGTGATTATCTGCCGCCTCCGCTTCGCGCACCATCTGCCCGCGTGCGCTCACTTCGACGAAGCGGACACCCTCCGAGCCGCGCAGCGTGTCGTCGTACTCGCGCTCGAGCCCGTACTTGCCCACGAGACCGCCCAGACGGACCATCTTGAACCGGGGCGTCGCCCGCTCGGCCTCCGTGACTTCTCCGAGGTAGCCGACGAGGTGTGCCACGACTCCCGTGTCCGGATAGTAGCGCTTGGGCTCCGACTGAATGAGCAATCCGGGAATCGCGACGCGGCGTTCCTCGAGTGCGGAGACGACTCTGAACGGCGCATCGCCGAGGACGAGAGCGGGCTGGTACGGCGCCTTGTGGGCGCGCTGCAACACGCGCTCGATTTCGGCGCTGTCGATGTTCGCGATGGCTGCGATGCGCGCGAGCGTCGAGCGCAGGTTTGCCTCAGGACCGGGCAGCAGCGATACCGTGTAGCCCGGGACGTTCTCGGCCATCACGTGACCGGTGCGGTCGTAGATGACGCCTCGCGGCGCGGGGAGCGGAATCGGCCGCAACCGGTTCGTCTCCGACTGCAGCTGATACTTGCCGTGCCCGAGGATTTGCGTGCGGAAGAACGACATCACCATGATTCCCAGCACGATCCACACGCCCGTGCGCGCCATCCCCAGACGGCGGTCGAGGAGATGTGGATGGAACGCGTTCACACTGACATCCCCAAGGCGCTCCCCCTCCCCCCCCCTCCCCCTCCCCCTCCCCCGCCCCCGCCCCCGCCCCCACCACCGCGCCGATATGGCGTCAGCCAGCCGCGGAAGAACCACAACACGACGACACCCACGAGTGCGGTCGTCAGTCCCTGCAGCGGCGACCAGACCAGTAGCTCCCACGCGACCTGCGAGCTCTGCAGCCGGCCCGAGACCATCAGCACGATGAAATTGCGCAGCCACGTGCCGGCGAAGAACAGGCAGCCTTTGACGAACACGTGCTCGGCGAAGAAGACTGCCTTCGCCCACGACGACAGGAAGCCGACGAGCGTGTGCGCCAGGGCGCCGGCGCCGAAGCTCGCGGGGGTCAGCGCATCGCGCAGCAAGCCGAGGAGGAATCCCGCCGCGGCGCTTTTTCCCGGCTCCGCCCGGATCGTGTAAATGAGCAGCGCCAGCAGCAGGAAATCGGGCGCAACGCGATCACCACCCAGATGGCTGCGTACCGTGAACTGCAGCACGACGAGCAGCGTCATGATGATGGGGTAGCGATAGCGATCGGTCCGTCTCATTCTGGCGGGACCTCGTTCGGAAGCGCGCTGTCCTGTGGGACGGTGAAGGCGTTACGCAAATCAGACCCCGCTGGACGAGAAGACGTCAGAATCATTACATGCGACAGCTCCGCTGGCTGAATCACGGGCCGGACCAGATAGGTGCGGCCCCACCCTTTCTCTTCGCCTGCCGGACCAATGACCACGCCGATCGGGATGCCTCGGGGAAACACGCCACCGAGCCCCGACGTGACGATCACGGTGCCCGTCGGGACCTGCTGGCGGTACAGCACGCCCTGCAGCTCGAGCAACCAGACGCTGGGCCCTTCCGCCCCATGTGGCGCGGCGATGCCGACGACGCTGCCGTCGCTGGCGACCGCGCTGGCGCGAAACTCGGGATGCGCCCAGCTCAGCACGACACTGGTGTGCTCGTCGACCGAGGCGACCAATCCCACGAGCCCCTCGGGGCTGACCACCGCCGACAACCGGCGCACGCCTTCGCGTTTCCCCGCCGACACAACGAAGCTCAGCGGATTGGTCGGCTCGGGCTGATGCAGGATCTCGGCGGAGACGTAGCCGGTGCCCAGCCGAGCGGTGAGGCCCAGCAAGCCCCGCAGGCGGGTGTTTTCGCTGCGAAGCTCGGGAAGGAACGTAGCAGCGAGCGCGGCGGAATCGCGCTGCGCCACCACCGCGTCGTAGCGGTAGCGCGCGGCCGCGAGTAGCTCAGTTTGCCGTTGCAGAACGAGAAACGGCGCGAGGACGCTCTGTCGCAAGCCTTGGGCGAGCGGGTCGCGCCATTGATCGGGGAGACTGAGCGCCGCGATCGACAATCCCACGCAGGCGATGAAGAGCAGCGTGTCGCCTCGGGAAGCATAGCGATCCGTTCCGATCGCCATGCGGCTACGTGGTCAAAACGTTGCGGTACTTCTCCGGAGCGTCGAGGATCCGCCCCGCCCCACGCACCACGCAGGTCATGGGGTCCTCGTCGAGGTGAATTGGCAACCCCGTCTCCTGCTGCAGCAGCAGATCGAGCCCGCGGATCAAGGCGCCGCCGCCCGTCATGACGATGCCCCGATCCACGATGTCGGACGCAAGCTCGGGCGGTGTGATCTCGAGGGCGCGTCGTACGGCGTCGACGATCTGCTGGATCGGCTCCTGCACCGCCTCGCGAATCTCGCTCGAGTGGACGCGCACGATCTTCGGAATGCCCGACACGAGATCGCGCCCCTTCACTTCCATCTCGCGCTCTTCCCCGACGGGCGCCGCCGAGCCGATCTGAATCTTGATCTGCTCGGCCGTCGGCTCGCCGATCAGGAGGTTGTAATTCTTACGCATGAACTGCACGATGGCCTGATCGAGCTCGTCGCCGCCGGTGCGGATCGACGTGTCGGAAACGATCCCCGACAGCGCGATCACCGCGATCTCCGTCGTGCCGCCGCCGATATCGATCACCATGTTGCCCGTCGGCGTTTCGACCGGGAGCCCTACGCCGATCGCCGCGGCCATCGGCTCGGCGACCATGTAGACTTCCTTGGCGCCCGCCGACTGCGCGGAGTCGCGCACGGCGCGCTTCTCCACTTCGGTGATGCCGCTCGGGACGCAGACAATGACCTTCGGACGAACGCGAAAGAGATGTCGGTCGATGATCGTCTTGAGGAAAAAGCGCAGCATCTTCTCGGTCACGTCGAAGTCGGCGATGACGCCGTCCTTCAACGGACGGACGGCAAGAACGCCGTCGGGCGTGCGGCCGAGCATGCGCTTCGCTTCGAGGCCGATGCCTTTGACCTTGCCGGTTGCTTTTTCGATCGCGACGACGGAAGGTTCGTTCAACACGATCCCTTCGCCGCGGACGTAGACGAGAGTGTTAGCTGTGCCAAGGTCTACGGCGATTTCGTTCGCCGGGCTCCAGGCACCCATTTTGAAATTCAGCCAGCTTGGCGCCAAGTGATCGTCGGTAAAAGAGTGAGGCGGGTTGATGCGAACGCGCACAAGGTAATGAAATGCGTAACCCCAAGCAAGGATGAAGCTTGACGGCCCTTTCCCGCCCGGCTAGGCTTTCGCCCATGCGTCGCGTGACGCCCGACACAATTGCCGTGGTAGACCTCGCGGTATGCGACCGCTGCGGCCTCTGCCTGCCACTTTGCCCTCCCGAAGCGATCCATCTCGAGCTCAACGTCCTGACCGTCGACGGCGCAGCCTGCACCGGCTGTGAGAAATGCGTCGCCCCCTGCCCCGTGGGCGCCCTGGCCATGGTCGCCTATGCCTGACGTCGACGTCCTGGTCGTCGGTGCCGGACCGGCAGGCGCCGTCGCCGCATGGCAGGCGAGGCTCACTGCCCCCGCCTTGGAGGTCGTATTGCTGGAACGCGACCGCGCGGTCGGGTCCCCGGTGCGGTGCGCCGAGGGTGTTGGCGATGCCGGTTTGCGGGAGTTCGTCAATCCGGACGGTGCCGACTGGGTATCGCGGCGGATTACGGACGTCATTTTCCAGGCGCCCGACGATACCGAGGTCGTGCTTGCCAACTGTGGGCTCGGCTGGATTCTCGACCGCACGCGTTTCGACGCCTACCTCGCCGCCGAGGCGGCAGCCGCGGGCGTGCAGGTTCTCGTCGGTGCCGAAGCGACGGGCATGTCGCGCAACGGTGATGGACGTTGGCACGTGCGCGTGAAGGAGCGCGGGAGGGACGAGCTGTACCGCGCGCGCATCGTGATCGGCGCCGATGGCGTCGAAACGATGGTCGGTCGTTGGGCCGGACTCGATACCCGCGTTCCCGCGCGTGATATGGAATCGTGCGCCCAATACGTGCTCCAAGGGATCGATGTCAATCCGGACGCGATCTACTTGCAGTTCAGCAACGCGATCGCGCCCGGTGGATATGCGTGGATCTTCCCAAAGGCCGTCGGCGTCGCGAATGTCGGGCTGGGTCTGGTGGCGCTCAAGACCGACGGACGGAATGCGCGGCAGTATCTCGACTCATGGGTGGCCCGCCGCTTCCCCAGTGCCGCACGCACCAGCTATACCGTGGGCGGCGTCATCGTGCATACGACGATCAAGAAGACCTACGCCGACGGTGTGCTGGTCGCGGGCGATGCGGCGCACATGATCAATCCGCTTTCCGGGGGCGGGATCACGAATGCCATGAAGGCGGGGCGCCTGGCCGGCCGCACCGCCGCGGACGCCATCTGCGCCGGTGATACGAGCGAGCGTCGCTTGGCGGCGTATCATCAAGCCTGGATGGAGCTCCTCGGGGAGGACCACCTCAAGTACTACCGGATCAAGCAGGCTTTAGAGGGGGTGGATGACGCGTCTTTTAACAAGTTGGCACGCACGGTGAACAACATCGCGCCGGAGAAGCGGACCATCGGTCGCGTCTTTACGCATGCGTTGATCAGGCATCCACAACTGATTCCGGTAGCGGCGCGGTTTTTCGTCTAAGCGCGTGCATGAGGGTGGTCCCGACAGCGCAGCGGCTCGCGAGGTGCGCGACGGTTCTTCCCAGCGATCCGATCCCGTCGTCCCTGAGTCCAAACGGCACATCACCCGCATCCCAGAAATAGACCGGCACCCGCGACAGCTGCAGTGCCTCTCCACTTCCCTTGACTCCTGCGAATCCCAACTCGTAGCCGGCGCTCCGGGCATGCCGGAGGACGCGCGTATCGACGGCACCAAATGGATAGGCAATGGCGCGGCCGGCTTCGGGTCCCAGACGCGCCGTCAGAGCCTCGCGTGAGCTCCGGAGGTCGGTCTCGATCGCGGCATCATCCAGCCACGTGAGCCGCTGATGCGTCGCGCCGTGGGAGGCGAAGTCGAACTCCCGCGCCCGCCAGTGTTCGATCTCGGGCCAACTCAGGTGCTGCAATCGCTGCCAGGTGTACCGCACGTCCCAGGTATTCGTTTTTCCTACGTAGTCGGTAATCAGGAACGTGGTGGCGGTGAAGCCGAGGTCGGCCAGGACGGGATAGGCATGCTCGGCGAGGGATGCGTAGCCATCATCGAAGGTCAACAAGAACGTGCGGCGTGCGGCGTGCGGCGTCTCCGTGCCGAATTCGGTGAGGCTGAGCGTGCGCCAACCCGCCCGTGCCAGCGCCCTCATTTGCCGCGCAAAGACAGACCGACCCACCCGTGTCACGCCCAGCTCGAGCGGGCCGCCGATGCGGTGGTAGCAGAGGACGTGCGAGAACGTTGTCAGTGCGGCCACATCCACGTGAATACCGCGCAGGTCACGAGCGCGAAAATCACCCCGTCGAACGTCGATTTCAGCGTCATGGCCCATGCGCGCCGGTACCAGATCGACATCTGCCACAGCGCCAGCGTGTAGCCGAGGAACACCGTCGTCCCCACGAAGCGGCACACGGCCCCGAATGCTGGAGCCACCGGCGGCAGCGCGGAGCCCGCGATGAACGCGGCGAACACGCTGACCACGACGCAGTAGACGAACCACTGCGACAGATTTCTCGCCAGCGACCCCGACCACGGCGGCATGACCGTCAGGAGCACGGCGGGTCCACGCTTCATCTTCTCCTGAAACTCGGGTGAGCGCATTTCGGCGGGATTGGCCGGCCGGGGCATCAGATAGTCGCCGGGAGGAATGCCGATCGGACGTAACGCGTCCAACACGCGGTCTTCGTTGGCATAGCGCGGGTAATCGGTCTTATGCCACAGCGGCGTCATGTGGATGATGGAGCTGACGACAAACACCGCCACCGCCGACACGAGGATCGGCAGCCATAAGGCGGTCAACGCAGTCATTTAACCTCCCGATTTCATGGGGGGGGGGGCGTCAATCGTAGCTTCCCTCAAGGCGTCGAGCAATGCATCGGTACCGCCCTCGTAGCGAAGCCCATTGATGAAAAACGTCGGTGTCCCGTTCACGCCGCTCCGCACGCCGCTGGCAAAGTCTCCGCGCACGCGTGGCTCATACCGTCCCTCCGTCAGCGCCTGCGCGGCCCACTCGGGATCGACGCCCAACGTTTTTGCGTACGCGATCAGCTGATCGTCCTCGAGCGCGTCCTGATGCTCGAACAGGAGGTCGTGCATCCCCCAAAACTTGCCATGCTCTCCCGCCGCCTCGGCTATCTCCGCGGCGTGCTCCGCATGGGGGTGGACTCGAGTCAGCGGGAAATGCCGGTACGCGAACAGCAGCTTCGAGCCCATGGTTCGCTGGATCGCTTTGACGACGGGATACGCCGCACCGCAGTGGGGGCACTCGAAATCGCCGTACTCGACGAGCGTGACGCGCGCTCCCCCCCCCGGGGGCCCTTGCGTGTGGTCGCGCGGGCTGAGCGGCGGAGTGAGGTGGCTCATACTTTCTGAGCGGCGCCCTCTTCGAGCGCGGCGAGCACACCATCGGCGCCGGGATTCGTGCCGACCTCGGAGAGATAGCTCCAGCGAATCACACCTTCGCCATCCAGGACGAATAACGCGCGCTCGGAGAAGCCGTCCTGTGCGCGATAGGCGCCATACTTCCGCGACACTTCCCCTTTCGGCTCGAAATCGGCCAGCAGCGGGAAGTCGAGATTGCGCGACTTGGCATAGGCTTCATGACACCACACCCCGTCCACTGAAATCCCGACGACCTGTGCGCCGTAACGCGCGAATTCGGGAAGCACCTCATTGAACAGGGCCAGCTCATCACCGCACACCGGGCTCCAGTCAGCCGGGTAGAAGACGAGCACAACGGGCTGGCCACGCAACTCCGACAGACTGAGCGTCTGGTCGGGGCTCTTCTTGAGTGTGAAATCGGGGGCTTTCGTGCCGGGCGACAGAACCATAGGGGTCTCCTTTGCTCGTCTTAAGGATTAACTCGCCGCAACGCTTCTAGCCAGCTTAGCGCAACACCTCGTCGCCGTCGCGCGCGTGCGATTCCATCTGCCGCTTCACCATTTCATAGTAGACCCCGCGCGCCCGCATCAGCTCCTCGTGCGTGCCGCGCTCGATGACGGCCCCATTCTCCATCAACAGGATCAGATCGGCACGACGGATCGTCGAGAGCCGGTGCGCGATCACGAACGTGGTCCGGTCGGCGAGCAGATCGGCCATCGAGGCCTGGATCAGCTGCTCGCTTTCGGTGTCGAGATTGCTGGTCGCCTCGTCCAGGATCAGGATTTGCGGCGATGCCAGGATCGCCCGCGCGATGGCGAGCCGCTGCTGCTGCCCGCCCGACAACTTCACGCCCCGTTCACCGATCCACGTCTCATAGCCCTGGGGCAGCCGGACGATGAACTCGTGGGCATTGGCGCGCTGCGCCGCATCCTCGATCTCGGCATCTGTCGCGTCATGCCGGCCGTACGCGATGTTGTCGCGCACCGACCCGTCGAACAGAAACACGTCCTGTTGCACGATCGCGAGCAGGTCGCGGTAACTGCGCAGCTTGAGATCGCGGATGTAGCTGCCGTTGAGCAGGAGGCGGCCGCGCGTCGGGTCGTGGAAGCGCGCGACCAGGTCGGTGACGGTCGTCTTTCCGGCCCCGCTTCGTCCCACCAGCGCGACGACCGATCCACCGGGCACCGAGACGTCGAAATCACGCACGACCGGCTGGCCTGCACGGTACTCGAACGTCACGTCGTCAAAGCGCAGCTCCCGCACCAGCGCGGGAGCATCCACCGCGCCGGGGCGGTCGGGCTTGTCGTCTTCCATCGCCAGCACCTCGAAGACCCGCTCCATCGCGGCCAGCGAGCGCTGCATCTCCGAAAACGAGTTCACGATGTTCCAGACGGGATTGAGAAGCAGGAACATGTACCACTGGAAGGCCATGATGTCGCCGACCGTCGCGCGGCCGACGATGTTTAGGTAGCCGCCGAACCACACGATCACCACGCTGATGCCGGCTTCGAGCAGGCCCCACGACGTCCACAGCAGCAGCTCCCGACGATGTGCGAACAGCTCTTTACGCAACACCGTGTGACGGCCCAGCATGAAGCTGATCAGCTCCTGGATCTCCTGGCGAAACGCCCGCACCACGCGAATCCCCGAGAACGTCTCCCCCACTCGACCGTCGACGATCTCGACGTCCTTGCGCACCGACCGATAGATCGGCCGGATGCGCCGGGCGAAGATCAGGCTCAGCACCATCACACCGGGAATGATCGCCATCGCGGTCAGCGCGAGCTGCCAGTTCAGCGCGACCAGAATGGCGATGGCGATGATCAACCGGATCACGGAAATCGCGGGCGACACGATCGCCATCTGCAGCAGGCCGGTCGTGGTTTCGACGTCGCCGGTAAGACGCGACAGGATGCCGCCGGTCTTCATTTCCCAGAGCCGCGGCAATGGCAGGTGCAACAACCGCTCGTAGAGCGAGCGCCGCAGCGCGAGCATCACGCGCACGTTGAGGATCCGCTGGCGGTAGTCCTTGAAGCCGCCGCCGACGTGCGAGAGGATGATCACGGTGAGGAAGACGAGGCCCGTGAGGTTGAGGCGGGTCAGACGGGCGGTGTTATCGAGACCCTTGTTCAGGATCACGTGGTCGACGATGTACCGGATGAACAGCGGCTCGATCATCTGCAGCCCGGCGACGACCAGGGCGAGCACAAACACGCCGCCCAGGGCGTAGCGGTGCGGCTTGAGCCAGCGCAGGTAATCTCTTAAGTAGGCACGCCGCGGCGATCCCGGACGCGGCGTGTCTTCGGCCTCCGACACCTGGTCGAGGCGCCGGTGCTTATAGTCTTCGACGAACTCCTGGTAGCGCTTCCGGGAAGAACGAGCGGGGCTCACGAGACAACGTGAACCCCGCGCGGGACCTTAGTCAACTGCGGTTACTTGCCGAGGTCGTTGACCACCGCGATCAGCATCCGGACCTTCGGCTGATCATTCGATGTCTGTGCGTCGGTGTTCAGCTGCGTCGCAAGCCGGCTCAACGCGTCGCGCCGCGCCTGTCCTGAGGCCCGCTCCGCACTCGACAGGGCATCACGCGTGGCGGTGATTCGGGCGCGGGATAGCCCGCTCGAGCGCGCCAGCTGATCCACGTACGCGCGCGCCACCACGAAGCTCGCCGGCCAGACCAGCTGCTGCTGGTCCTGCGCGTTCAGGTAGTCGAAGTGAATGAGCTTGGCGGCATCGATCTCGTTCTGCGTCAACAGCGTGTTGGGCGTCAGCTCGAAAATATCGAGGCCGCGCGAGATCTCGGAGCTGATGATGTAGCCGTTGTACCAGTAGGCCGACCACGAACCGGCGCCGACCAGCTTCGTCGAATCCATCGGGCCACGGTCGAAGAACGCCACTTCCTTGGGATGCGACGGATCGGTCCAGTCGAACACCGAGACACCGCCCTGATACCACCCCTGCGCCATGATGTCGCGGCCCGGCACCGGAATGAGCGTGCCGTTGTGCGCGACGCAGTTCTCATTGGAGGTCTGCGCAACTGGGAGCTTGTAGTAGCTCTTGAACGCCATCGTGCTGCCGGAGAGTGTGAAGATCGCGTCCGCGCCCCACTCCGGCTTGTCGGTGACCCGGCAGCGGGGCTGGAGGCCGCCGCCCCACTCGTCGGTGAACAGCACCTTGCTGCCGTCGTTATTGAACGTGGCGGAATGCCAGAACGAGAAGTTCGAGTCTGACACGGCGCCAATCCGCTTCGGATTCGCGGCGTCGCGGATGTCGAGCAGCAGACCGTACCCACCGCATGCCCCGCCGGCCAGGCCGATCGCCGGATACACCGTGATATCGTGGCACTGCGTGGGACCAGGCCGCGGTGTTCCCGCCGGACGCGGCGGTCCCGCCACGATCAGATCGACGATCGCCTGCGCGTTAGCGCGCAACGTCGCTGTGTCCTCGGCCGTGGGGGTTCCGGTACCGCCCCGGGCCTTGACGATGCTGTCGAGCCGGAACCGCACGAAGTTCGGACCGAGGATGATATCGGTCGTATCGCGCCGACCTTTGATTTGCGCGGTAAAGCCACCCGCGGCGCGTGCCGAATCCGCCTCCCGTTTCGCCTCCGCCAGGTCCTGCGGCGCCGCAGGATGGGTCGGCGCCTCCGTCAGATCCTGGAAGATGCGCGGCGAGCTCACGATGTGAGCCTGCTCGGGATGGGCCAGCGGAACCTGAATGACCTCGATCCGGAACAGCGCCGTATTCGGATTCGAGTCGGGCTGCGCCGCCGAGCACCCCGCCAGCTCGTTGGGCGAGCGCACGGGAGCCGAGCCTGACACGTAGATGTAGACGTTATCGGTGTCGCCGGGCTGGGTCACCACGGTGTGCGTGTGCGATCCGCGGCACGTTTGCACATCCGTGATGCGGCGCGGGTTGGCGAGATCGGTCGCGTCGAAGATCCGGATGCCGCGCAGCCGGTCATGGCTCACGGTATCCGTGACGCCCTGGGTGCCGCAATCGGTCCGCCCGTTCAGCGCTTCGCCCGAGACGAACAGGAAGTTGCGATAAACGGAGACGTCGCTCTGTGATCCGGGGCAGACGAACGCCTTGAACAGCCGCGGAATCTTGGGATTGGTGATATCCCACACCTGCACGCCGTTGAAGTTGCCCTGGATGACGTAGTTGCCGCGGACCGAGATATCGGAGTTGATGAAGCGAAAATCGCCCGCCGAATCGCGGTTGATGAAGTCGGGGGAGGGCGGCGTGGTCGAGACCAGCCGCATGTTCCAGCTGGCTTGTGCCGCGTTCATCCACCCCGCGCGCAAGCCGATGCGCGGATCCTGCCGGGGGGGCGCGGCGGCCATTTGTGCTCGCGACGTCGCAAAGCCACAGCTAAGAACAGCAAGAGCGAGCAGCAATTTCGATTTCACTGAGAGCTCCGTTTGAGGTCGTTCAGCATCAGGGTCATGCGATTGATTTCGGTGGTCTGATCGACGTTCACGTCTGAGGCGAAGCGGAAGATCGGTCCATCCTGCGCGGCGCCGGGGACCGCGAGCAGCTGCTGCACCATCGTAATGGCGCCCTGGTGGTGCTGGATCATGAACGTGAGGAACAAACGGTCGAACTCGGGACCGCGCGCCGAATCCAGCTGCGCCATCTGCTCGGGCGTCAGCATGCCCGGCATGAGCATCGGGTGATCCATCCCCTGCATGATGTGGCCGCGCGGATCGGCCGGCGGCACATACTCGCCGTGCTCCCGCAGCCAGCGCTGCGCGAACACGATCTCGTCATTCTGCGCGACGACGATACGCTCGCACAGCACCCGAAGCGACGGACTCGCCCCGTGGGACGGCGCCCACCCCGCCATCTGGATGGCCTGTGCGTGATGGCCGATCATCCCGGCGACGAAATGCACGTCCGCCGGCGTGTAGTTCTTGGCAGGCTTGGCTGTCTGTGCGGTGGACACCCCGGCTACTGGAGCCGCGAGCGCCAGGATGAAGGCAATTCGTCTGGTCATTTCGTATAAAGCTACCCCGAATACCGAGGCTGACGAGCGCCCATTTGTCCGGGTTGAGAAATGAAACATGAGCGCCGCTAGTTTACAGCATGGCTGTTTCGCCTCCCATCGAACCCATGCTCGCCAAGGTCGCGGATCAGGTCCCGCAGGACGGCGACTTTCTGTTTGAGCCCAAGTGGGATGGATTCCGCGCTATCGTGTTCCGCGGCCCGGACGATGTGTACATCCAGAGTCGCGACCTCCGACCGCTCGACCGCTACTTCCCCGACCTCCATACCGTGTTTCTGAAGCAATTGCCGAGCGGCGTCGTCGTGGACGGCGAGATCGTGATGCCGACCGCGCACGGGCTCGATTTCGGCGGGCTGCAAATGCGACTCCATCCCGCGGCCTCACGGGTCGAGAAACTCGCGAAGGCCACTCCCGCTGCTTTCGTCGCGTTTGACTTGTTGGCCATTGGTCGCAAGAGCCTGGTGGACGCTCCGCAACAGGAGCGCCGTCTCCAGCTCGAGAAGCTCTTCAAGAAGATCCGCCGCCCGCTCCATCTGACGCCGATGACCCGCGACCCCAAGCTCGCGGTCGACTGGCTGCAGCGGTTCGAGGGCGCGGGGCTCGATGGTGTGATCGCCAAGCCCGCCGGCGCGTCGTACCAGCCGGGCAAGCGTGCGATGTTCAAGATCAAGCACGTGCGCAGCGCCGACTGCGTGGTGGCGGGCTTTCGCTGGCACAAGAGCGGCAAGGACGCCGTGGGCTCGTTGCTCCTCGGTCTGTACGACGATGACGGGACGCTGCAGCACGTCGGCGTGACGTCGGCGTTCACGATGGCGATGCGCCAGCAGCTGGTGAAAGAATTCGCGCCGCTCCGCAAGAACGCGCTGCAGAATCATCCCTGGCGGGAGTGGGCGGACGCGCAGGCCGTGTCCAGCAGGATGCCCGGGGGCCAGAGCCGCTGGAGCGCAGGGAAGGATCTCTCCTGGGAGCCGCTACGCGTCGAGCGGGTGTGCGAAGTGAAGTACGATCATATGGAGGGCGACCGCTTCCGCCACCCGCCCGTATTCTTGCGCTGGCGGCCCGACAAACAGCCCAGAGACTGCCGCTACGACCAGCTCGACGTCACACCCGCTTACGAGCTGGAGAAGGTATTCGGGGCCTGAGCTTCTCCGGAACATGCTGCAGGTTAATGCGAATCCGGTACCACGCCGACGACCGTCCGCGCATTTGATCCACCAGCACATCGGCCGGTTCCAGGTGTTTGGCAACACGGGGATGTTGCTTCTTCCACTGCGACAGTCCGGCCAGCGCTTCCTTCTTATCCTTCCCGCGGCTGACCTCGATCAGGGGGAACTTCGAGACCCGCGCTCCTGTGCGCGCCTTTGAGGGCTGCACCCGCGGCGGCTCGCCCGGTTGCTTGCGATAGTGCGGCGGCCACGGCGCATCACCCTGCCCTTCCTTCTCCTGGCGCGCCGAGAGCTCCAGCAGACCCTCGAGCGATCCCGCAGTGTCATCCATGCCCGCATGGCGGTCGCCGATCTTGGCGAACCGCTTCGGCATCGTCCCAAGTGTGAAGTCTTCCGGGTCCGCATCGTCCACTTCATGCCAGGAGAGCGGCGCGGACACGCGGGCGTCAGGCACGGGCCGCACCGAGTAGGCGGATGCGACGGTCCGGTCCTTCGCGTTCTGGTTGTAATCCACGAACACACCCTGCCGCTCCTCCTTCCACCACTTGCTTGTCGCGAGCCCCTTGCCGCGGCGTTCCACCTCGCGTGCGAGCGCGAGCGCCGACCGGCGGACCTCGTCAAACCCCCAGCGGCGCTCGATGCGGACAAAGAGGTGCATGCCACGCGACCCCGATGTCTTGGGCCAGCCGACGAGCCCAACGTCCGACAGCACTTCGCGCGCGAGCTGCGCGACCTGTCGTACTTGCGGCCACTTGATGCCCGGCACCGGGTCGAGATCGACGCGTAGCTCGTCAGGGTGATCGAGGTCCTCGACACGCACCGGATGCGGGTGCAGCTCGAGGCAGGCGAGGTTCGCCATCCAGGCGAGCGACGCGGCACCCTTGGGGACGACTTCGTCGGCCGTACGACCCGAGGGGAAACGCAGGGTTACGACCTCGATCCACGGCGGCCGTGACTCGGGCGCGCGTTTCTGATAGAAGGAGGGAGCACCAATACCATTCGGGAACCGCACCAGCATGTTCGGCCTGCCGCCTGCGCCGCGCAGTGCCCCCTCCGCCACGGCAAGGTAGTAATTCGCGAGATCGAGCTTGGTGTACTTCGGTTTGGGGAACAGCACCTTGGCCGGATTCGAGATCGTGACCTCGTGCCCGTCTATGGTACGCGTCGTGGATTCGCCTGAGGAAGGCACCTAGCGCTTCGTGGGCGGTAGGGACTCGGGGACAGCACTCGGCACGGGCGGGTTCGCGATTGGCACGGACTCCGGGGGAGTCCACTCCGCGCACACCGGCTCGCCCGCGTGATAGCGCCACGTCACTGTATCGAGCATCGCGGTGATCCTACATGTCATCGTTGTATGCACATTGCCGATCGTCGCCACCCAACGGTCACGCAGGATCTGCATGCTCGGTCCGACATTGGATTTGTCATTGGCGAACGCGTAGCGCCCGATGAACCATGAGGTCGTCGTCCGGCCGCCCGAGTCTGACACGTATGTCGACTCTGCAGCCGCCAGGCCCAGCAAAGCGGCCCGCATGGCCGCCACCCCTTCCCGGCGCGCAGCGAACCGCTGATAGGTCGCGCTCGCCATCACATCACCGCTATCCGCGCTGATAACCTTGAGATCGGCCGCCAGTTGTCGCGTGGGCTCACGGAGCCGCGTGACCGCTGCCCCAAGTCCGGCCACGACGATTGCGGCCGCCACAACGTAAAGGATTACCCGTTTCATGGCGCCAATATTGAAAATGGATTCTGATTGTCAATTAGTCCGTGAAGAACTCCACGGTGCCTTCTTCGACGCAGTACTCCGCCCCCACGATCGTCAACCCGTCGCGCTCGATTCGCCGCTCGAGCAGTGCCGAGCCATGCCGCAGGTGATGGACGGAGGCACGGATGTTGGCGCGCGTGGCCTCCGCGACGAGCGCCGCGGGATCGTTCGCCAATGGCGTGTCGAGCAGCGGCTCGATTGCCGGCCGGATGCGTTCGACGATGGCGCGCAGATTCGGGGACTCGTGACCGTGCGGTTGGCGCAACGCCTCGAGCGTCGCGGCCACGGCACCGCATTGCGTGTGTCCCACCACGACGGCCAGTCGCGTTTCGAAGCGCTCGGCCGCGAACTCGACGCTGCCCACCTGCGACGGCGCGACGATATTGCCCGCGACGCGGATGACGAACAGGTCACCAAAACCCTGGCCGAAGATGAGCTCAGCCGGAACGCGCGAGTCGGAGCAGCCGAGTACGATGGCGAATGGCTGTTGTCCCGCGCCGGGACGGCCTCCCGAGCCTGCCCCGTTTTCCACGAAGCGCCGATTCCCCTCCCGCAAGCGCGCCAGCGCTTCCTGAGCCGGGATCATGTTGAAGGATAGGTCAGAACCGCACTCCTGCCCCCAGGCGCAGCGTCCGCGGCGGCACGCGGGACCGGACCCGGCCGTAATCGCTGCCGCTGAACCCGGCCAGCGCATTGACCTCGGTTTGAATTCCGGTGACGCTCCGGTCGCCCAACACATTGAACGCATCCACGACCAGCAGCACTTCCGTTCGCCCGCGCGGAAAGCTCCGCTCCAGATGCAGATCCAGCGACGCGCGGGGTTCGTAACCGTATGTCCCACGCGGCTGCACGAAGATGCGATGCCCGGTCTCGCTCCGAAACAGGAACCGGTGGAAGGGCACGGTATCCAGCCCGCCAGGAATTGACGCGGAGGGTACCGCGACGGCGAATTCCGACAGCAACCCGTCGATCGGGAGTGTGGGCGTGACGCGATCGCCGGTCGCATAGGACAAGAACAGGCCGCCACGGAATCGGGCCGGCAGGAGCCCGCCCAGGAACACCTTCCCCTCGAAGCGACTCTGGTTGTTGAGCGCCCCGTAGAAATTGTACTGCTCGTTGAGACGCACCCAGGGACCCGGTCCGCCGTTGGTGTAGTCGTCCGGTCCGGTCACCACGTTGTAGTTCCCGTCGAGCGCCGAAATCGTCGCCGACGCGCCGGCCCACCACCTCCGATAGCGCGTGTCTAGCCGGAGCTGCAGCTGGCCGAACCGTCGCGTCGCCTGCGGCACCTTGGTGAGTAGCAAGTCGGGGTCGTAGCGCAGCGCCGCCAACTGCGCGGGGGTGAGCCCCGGCGGGGCATAGAGCACGTTGGGGTCCGTCAGCTGTCCTTGCCGCAGCAGCTCTTGGACGTAGAGAATGTCCTCGTTGGAGATGGCGAGCCTGTCCAACACCAGCGGCCCGCCCGCGAAGACGACCGGCCTGCCGAAACGATCGAGCATGATGACGTTGTCGACCACCGTGTAATTCGACGCCAGGTTGCGGTCCACCAGCGCGACCATATCGCGGTTCCTACGGTGGACGTACGCCACGCCGACCTTCCAGCGCGTCCCGATAGCGCGTTCCAGCGAAAGCACAACCTGATCCATGTACGGTTGGCGGTACTGCTCCACGCGTCCTGTCTGATCGAGGCGAACGCTTTCGTCGAAGCGGAACAGCCCCCCCCCCGCGGCGAGTGAGTCGCGTTCGCGGATCGTAAACGTCTGCGCGGGGTTCGCCGTCGGGGGGCCAAGGTAGGACCAGATCTCCTCGTCGCTGTAGGTCCCCGCCCCGCTCACGCGGTCGAATAACGCGGCGAACATCGGCTGGTGGTACCGGCCCCAATGAGCTTTGGCGACCACGCCGCCCAACGCGTTCAGCTCCGCGACCACACCGATGCGCGGTTCGAGTGCGGCAGCGCGTACGGCGGTGAATCGGGGGCCGCCACCGGCCGGTCTTAGATCTCCTTCCCACCACGCGTACCGGAATCCAGGATTGAACCTCAGCCAGGACGAGATCCCGATTTGCTCCTGCACGAACAACGCGGCGTTGCGGACGTCGGAGTCGATCCGCACTTCCCCGCCCCACCCGGTGGGGATCGCGCCGAGATACCGCCACGTCGCGGGAGTGGCGGGATCGAATCCGAGCACGCGCAGAGGGCGCCACGTCATCCCGCCGTTGCGCTGGCGGTCGTACCACCATCCTCCCAGCGAGTACTCGCCGCCGATTTTCACTTCATGCTCGAGGCCCGCGAGCCGGCCGCGCCCCGTCCATGCGGCCGTCAACCCGAGATTCGACGGCGCAGCTCCCGTGCGAAACACCGCGTTCTGATAGCGCGGAGGGTTCACCTGCGTGAACAGCTCGATCGCTGGCGTCGTGCTGGGGTCATACGGATCGTGCCATTCGCGGGCGGTGAACCCGCCGACGCGCACGGTGAGGGCACTCCGGGGGGACCAGCTGCGCTGCCAGGTGAGATTCGCCGTGACATTCGACTGCCGCAGCCGTTCCGTCGCGTCCGCGGCTTCGTAGCCCGTCTGACCGACCCGGTCGCCGTCCTGGTAGCGCGCCATGAGACTGCCTTCGAGCAGATCACGGCTGCTCGGCGTCCAGGTCAGTTTCGCAAGCCCGCGCTCCTCACGGTACGACGGCGGCTGGCTCACGAACCCGCTGGTCGTGGAGAGGTAGTCCAAGACCTGCTCCTCCTGCCGGATGACGTGGCCGAACAGAGCGAAGTGCAGGCGATCACGGATCAGCGGGCCGCGGATCTGACCATCCAACTCTCGCCGGCTCGCCAGCTCGTGGCCGATCTCACCGGGGATCAGGTTCGTGCCATTCAGCCGCTGGGACTCGAACGACGTCCGCAGCGCGCCCTCGATCACATTCCTGCCTGACAAGGTCACGACTTCCACGAGACCGCCCTGCGCGCTGCCCACATCGGCGCCGGCGCCGAGGCCGCGGACCTCGAGGGTCTCGATCCAGCTGGGACTGGGGAGCAACAAGGCGCCACCCAGACCCGGATGGTTGACCGTCGTGCCGTCGAGCGAATAGGAGTTGGCCTGGTCCGACGCACCGCCCCAGATCTGATCGGGCCGCGCACCAGGCGTCAGGGCGATCAGTTGACGAGCGTCGAACGTGGACGGGAGCAAGGCGATCTCGCTGACCGTGAGCTTCGTGCCCAATTCAACATCGGTAGTGGAGATCGTGGACGGTGGGGCGCTAACGACGAGAGAGTCCAGTGTGAAGGGGACGAGCTCGAGCGTGACCGTGATTCGCGCGGTGCGCCCGGCCTCGACGTCGACGTCCAGTCGTGACGGACGATAACCCAGGCGGCGCACGGCGATCCGATACGAACCCGGCTCGAGGTGCGTGATCCGCCACGCGCCATCGGCGTCCGTGGTTGCGCGCCAGCGACCCACGCTGACGTCCGCCGCTGCGAGCGGCCGGCCCGTGGGATCGATCACGCGGCCTTCGATTCCGCCCCGCGCCTGGGCGAGGCCCGCCGCGGGCACCACCGCCACCAGCAGCACGGTGATGATTGGAGCGAGCGTCAGGCGTTCGACGGCGCCCCCCCCGCCCCGCCCTTTCGTCGGGTGACGACCAGGCGCACAATGAGCAGGCCAATCGCAATCCCGATGACCCAACCGACGATCGTGCCCAGGCGACCGGCCCGCTCGCTGGATGAAAGCCAGTTGGTCTCACCCTTGAGAGAGCGGAGCACCGAGTTGAGAGTTGCCAGGCTCTCTGTTGCGCGCGCGCTCGGCCCGGCCACCACCACCTGAATCGCTTCCTTGCGCAGCGGCACCTGCGCCGTGTAGACGGTGATCGCAGTGCCGGTCTGTGCGGTGTCGGTCCGAATCGCATCGATGTCGAGACCGTTCCAGCGTACGGTAATCAATTGCGATTTGGCGGGCAGATCCGAGGGCTTGAGGTGCTCTCGTCCCAGTGTCGCATGCATGCGTTGGACGCAGAGCACCAGCGCGCCCTGCGACGACTGGGAGCCTTCGCCGGCCCAGCAGGCGACGACGTCTCGTCCTCCGGCGAACTCCGCTGGTATGGAGACAAATCCGTCGGGCAGACTCATCACGTAGCCGAGCTCGGCGTTGCTAGCGGCCTGTAGCATTAAGAGGACAATATGAAGGAGCATTCCCTAGGATAGCCTTAATCCGTTTGGTGGTACAGCCGCGCCACACGTCATAACTGGCCGTTGACGAGCGACCTGTCTTGTGCGTAGGTAGGAACAGGGGAGAAAACGCTGGAGGTGGTCATGACTCATCGTCGTTACGCGGCGTGGCTGCTTGCCGCGACCGCAATCGCTGCAGTAACTCGACCGTCGCACGCGCAAAGCGCTGGCGACGGCTTTCTATTTCATGCTCCGTTCTTCACGTTCGGAGTGCGCGGCGGGTTCGATCATGCCACGGCGAGTAGTGATCTCTACAAGTTCGTCACCCAACAGCTCACGCTCGACCGCGGTGACTTCAGCTCCGCGACGTTCGGCACCAGCGTCGGCATCCCGGTCTCTCTGTCCAACGACATCGTGTTCGATGTCGGCCTGACGAGCGTCTCGCGTCGCTCCGAGTTCCGTGATTGGGTCGATCAGAACAACCTGCCGATCGAGCAGACGACATCGCTGCGGCGGATCCCAGTCACCGTGGGCGTCAGGCACTACCTCGCGGCGCGCGGCCGCTCCATCGGGCGGTTTGCATGGATCCCCGCCGCACGCACGGCATACGTCGGGGTGGGTGCCGGGCTGATGCATTATCGATTCCACCAGATAGGTGACTTCGTAAATGTTCAGACACTCAACGTCTTACCCGACGAGTTCACATCGAAGGCATGGACGCCGGTCGCCCATGCGCTGGCCGGCGTCGAATTCTCGCTCGGTCGCGTCGTCATGCTGACCGGGGAGGCACGCTACACGTGGGCGAGGGGGCCGGTTGGCCGTGATTTCGTGGGTTTCAATCGCATCGATCTATCGGGAATCTCGGTGACAACCGGATTCTCGATCCGACAATAGGAGGACTGGCACCATGAGAACCCAAACGTTGCTGGTCGTGACCGCGCTCCTCGCCGGCGGCGCAGCGCCGGTCCGTGGCCAAGACACTGCGATCGACCCACGCTGGCTCGCCTACCTCGGCTGCTGGGAGACGACCAGCCCTGCGAAGTCGCAACTGTGCGTCGTCCCAACCACCGACCCGTCGTCGATTGATCTCCTCACGATCGTGAAAGGGGAGATCACCGCACGCGAGCGGATCGCCGCGACAGGAGAGCACGTCCAGACCGCCCGCGGTGAGTGCACGGGCTGGCGGAGCGCGCAGTGGTCGGCTCACGGCCAACGCCTCTATCTGCGTTCGGAGGATGCCTGCGGTGGTGGGACGGCCGCGGGAACGGGCGTCATCGCGCTGTCTGGCAACGGCCAGTTGCTCTACATCCAGAGCATGACAATTGGCGGTCAAACCGGTGTGCGCGTGCAGCGATATCGCGAGGCGAGGAGCGACGTCTTGCTGCCCGACGATGTCGCTGTGGCGCTGCGGCTGGACGTTTCGTCGACAATGCAAGCGCGGGCCGTCGCCGCCGCACCGCTCGCAATCGACGATGTCGTCGAGGCGTCGCGCTCCGTGGACGTCGCGGTGCTCGAAGCGTTGCTGGTCGAGCGCGCCGAGCCTTTCAGCCTCGACGCGAAACGCCTGGTCGCGCTCGCGGACGCGGGTGTGCCATCCCGCGTCATCGATCTGATGGTCGCGCTGTCCTACCCGCACGCGTTCGCGATCAATGCGGCATCGCGGCAAGGTGAGCGACTGCCTCCGCCGAGCACCACCGGTGTGGGTACCGTCCCCGGCGGCTACATGACGGCGTACGATCCGTTCTGCTCCGGCTACGATTACATGTACCCGTACAGCTCGTACGACTGCAGCGGGCTGAGGTACGGGTATGGGCGCGGGTATGGCTACGGATTTGACTGGTATGGCGGCGGCTACGGCGTCGTGATCATCCCGAGTGGCGGTGGCGGCTCGCGTCCGCACGGCAAGGTTGTGAACGGCCAGGGTTACGCGCCGGGCGATGACGACACGGGAACCAAGGCGATGCCACGCCCGTCTGTTGATTCACAGTCGCGGCCGTCGACCGGACCGTCCTCCGGGAGCTCCGGCGCTGCTGCTCCAAGTTCCAGCTCGTCATCCGGCTCGAGTGGACGGACCGCGCAACCGCGGCGCCCGTAACGCCCAGCGGGTGACGGCGAAGCTGTAACGGCCCGAGCCGACGTCTACCACGACGTTCGGCCCTCGTTGTCGCGCAGCGCGAACTCCATCGCGTGCATTGAGCCCGGCTCCTCCTTCGAAAACCTGGTCGAGCCGGGCGTTCCACAGTGTCACTTCGGCGCTTGTGTTCGTCGGCACGGCGATATCAAGTGTGAACCGCCGTTCGTCGAGTCTCCACGCGGACTGCAGCGTCCCGTAGACGGTTTCGAGCGACGCGCTTGCGCTGGTCAGCCCCGCTCCGGGACGAGGCGCGATGCGTGAGTGCCGGTATCCAGGCGCCGCCGGGTCGACGTCGATCCCGCCGATGTTCTGGTACATCCAATCGCCGACTGCGCCGAAGGCGTAGTGGTTGAACGAATTCATCCCCGGATCCTCGAACGAGCTGTCGGGCCGAATCCCGTCCCACCGCTCCCACATCGTCGTCGCGCCTCGCGTGATCGGGTACAGCCACGACGGGTACGTGCGCTGGGTGAGCAAGGCGAATGCGTCGTCGATGTGCCCCGTGGCGTCGAGCACGTGCAAGAGATAGGGGGTCCCGAGAAAGCCGGTCGTGAGATGCTGCTCGCGTCCCTCGACGTCTTTGGCCAGGCGTCCCGCCGCGGACGCCACGAGCGAATCCGGCAGGAGATCGAACGCGATCGCCAGCGCGTACGCCGTCTGCGTGTTCTCACCCACTCGCCCCGTACTCGAGACGAACTCGCGATTGAACGCGTCACGGATCGCCTGAAAGCGCGCACGATACGCAGACGCTTCCTCGGCGCGACCGAGCACGCTCGCAGTGCGGGCGACCAGATCGGTGGAATGGGCCAGGAATGCCGTGGCGATCAGATCGGTGCCCGTGGTCGCGCCCGGGTAGGACGGATCGTCGCTGTGGAGCGCGAGCCAGTCGCCGAACTGCCATCCCGGTCGCCAGATCAGGTCCGGGCCCGCGCGGCGGTGTGCGTAATCGACCCACGCGCGCATGCTCGGATACTGGCGCTCGAGCAGACGCCGATCGCCGTACGTGAGGTACATCGTCCACGGAATGATGACGGCGACGTCGGACCAGCCGGCGGTGCCGGCGAAGCGAACGGAGTCCCCGCCGAGGGGATTCGGAATCACCCATGGGACACTGCCGCTCGGGTCCTGATCGGCCGCCACATCCGACAGCCACTTCGCGAAGAAACCATTGACGTCCATGTTGAACGCGGCTGTCCGCGCGAACACCTGGGCGTCTCCCGTCCAGCCGAGTCGCTCGTCGCGCTTGCGGGCAGTCGGTGGGCACATCGAGAAAGTTGCTGCGTTGGCCCCACACGATGTTGCGCTGAAGTTGATTGAGCAGCGAGTCCGAGGTGACGAAGCTTCCGGTCTGACCGAGGTCGGAGGAGACGGCGATACCGGTGATGGTGGTCGAGTCGGGCTGGCTCGGAAGGCCCGCCACGGCTACATACCGAAAACCGTGGAATGTGAAATGCGGCTCGTACACCTCCCGAGATTTCCCGCTTAACGTGTACCGGTCTGTCTGGGCGGCGGCGCGCAGGTTGGCGGTGTACAGATTGCCGTCGCGGTCGAGCACCTCACCGAACCGCAGTGTCACCGTCGTCCCAGCCGGGCCGTGGACGCTGAGACGTGCCCAGCCGCTGAAGTTCTGACCCAGGTCGAACAGCGTTTCGCCCGACGGTGCTCGGCGGATTGCGATCGGGTGCAGCTCGCGCACACGACGCACCGGTGGCGACATCGATGCCACGAGTGCCGCGGGAGGAGCATCGACCAGCGCGACCGCTGCCCACTCGTGATCGTCGTATGGCGCGCTTGCCCATCCGCCAAGCTCACGGCGCGCGTCGTACGTTTCGCCGCCGTAGATGTCGGACGCGAGAACCGGACCCGACGTAGTCTTCCAGCCGGTATCCGATACCACGCGCTCCGTGCGCCCGCTCTCATAGCGGATCTCGAGCTGAGCGCGCAGGCCAAGCCGCCGGCCGTAGAGATTGCGCTGGCCGAAGAAGCCGAGATGTCCCCGGTACCACCCATCGCCGAGCATCGCACCGACGGCGTTGGCGCCGGGCCGGAGCAGCGACGTGACGTCGTAGGTCTGGTACTGCAGCCGGCGGCGGTACGATGTCCAGCCGGGTGTGAAGAGCTGGTCGCCGACGCGTTGTCCGTTGAGATAGATCTCGTAGAGGCCGAGGGTGGTGACGTAGAGACGGGCGGAGCGCACGCGGTCGGCAATGCGGAACGCGCGACGCAGGAGTGGCGATGGAGATGGGAGGCTATCTGATGCCGAAGGCGGCGGCCCGATCCATTGCGCGGTCCAGTCCGCTGGCTGCAGCAGTCCCGTTTCCCAAAACGCGGGGCCACTCCACGGAGAAGCGCGGCCGCTCGTGTCCCAGACCCGCACGCGCCAGTAGTACCGGGTGCGTGACACCGTCGGCGGACCGCCGTAATCCACGAACACGGACGCGTCCGAGGACACTTTCCCTGAATGCCACAGCAGGTTCGCGCCGCGTGTCAGGTTCGCTTCGCTGGTCCCGACCTGCAGCTGATAGGCGGCCTGCATCGTGTTGCGCCGGGTGCTGGCGATCCGCCAGCTGAGGCGGGGCTGCACGACGTCGATGCCGATGGGGTTCGTGAGATACTCGACGCGGAGCCCGCTGAGCGTGGGCGCGACCTGGGCTTGCGCCGGCGCGAGCACCGACAGTGACAAGACCAACACGATGCGACTGGTCACCGTGGAATTGTACCACCGACGCCGGGCCCGCCAGCGAGCCGCATTCACGATCAGGTCACCGCAACCCAGATCTCGATCCGTTCGGGTTCGAGATACGTCTCAAAGTCCGCCGTGTAGGCACGCCGTGGGGCATCCGGCGGCTCGAAGAACGCCCATACTGCACGCCACCCCTCGATCACCGCTCCGGGCAGAGGGCCCGAACAACTGAACACGAGATACCGGCCTGGGAGGATGTCGACGACGTGAAGTGGCGGCGCCACCGGGGACGAGCCGGCAAGCTCGCGACCAATCAGAATCTGGTAGCTCCCCGAGACGTCGCTTTCATACGCCGAATAAACCGCGATCGTCGGCCCGACCGCGCCTTCCTGCCCCAATCGCTCGGCCCAGTTTTGGGTCATGAACTTGCCCCAGAGCCCGGGAATCCGTGCTCTGGTCGGTTGGGTCTCGTCCGCATTGGTGGTACGCGTGGCGAGGCCCGCGACTCGGCGGCGTTCGCTTCGGTTGACGACCGCGGGTGTCACTCAGCTCCACAACGTCACAATGATCGGGATGACCAACAGTTTCACGAGCCAGTCGCCGGCATGGATGGCGGCCACACCCACCGGCGTGTTCTCCCAGAGAACGGAACCCGTCAGAATGATCACGGGAAACCCGATCCACAGGAACAGACCGAAGTGGACGGCGCCAAAGAAGCTCGCGATGCCGAGCAGAGCCGCGAAGCGCGCAATCACGTAGGCAAGGAGGAAACACCGCACGAACTCGACGACCAGCTTTCCAACGGGCATCTTCGCGCCGGCCATCGCGGCGACCGGATCCTGGCCACGCATCCGCATCCACGGTTTGAAGAACAACAAGGGACTGTACCACAGCCAGCCCAGCACGAACACCACGACGGCCGCTACGAGGACATGTAGATAGTTCACGGATACCATGGACTGATCCCCCGTCCCGAATTGTGAGTGCTCAGGCGCGTGTGAGGCTCCGTTCGTCGCGGTACTTCACAAACACCGTGCGGTTCGGCGGACGCGGGGCCAACTCCGTCATCCCGATCTTGAGGGCGATCGCGCGCGCCGGCTCGTTGGTGTCATCGATGCAGGCGATCACTCGCTCGAGCTTCGCGGTCTGGAACGCCCACGCGAGCACGAGCTGGCAGGCCTGCTTCGCGACTCCGCGTTGCTGGACTTCCGATCTCACGGCGCACAGCACTTCGAAATCATTGCCTTCGAGCGCCTGCGACTTGACCAAACCCGCGAACCCCAGGGGGAGCTCGCCTTCTCTAATGGCGAACAGATGGTGGGTGTGCCCCTCTCCGGGAAGCGGGAGTGTGCCGATGAACTCCCACACGTCGTCTTGCCGCTGCAGCGAGACGAGAAACTCGTAATCGGACTTCGTTAAGGGGCGTAGTTCCACAACTCACTCCTTAGGGAGCCGTAAGAGGGGCCGTCTGGCCCTTTCTCCCAGCGGTGCTGAAGGCGGCGACGCGCACAATTCCCCGCAGCGGGATCGGGCCGCTGACCACAGCGCTCCGCACCGTGGGTTCGCTGCCATCGGTCGTGTAGCGCAGCGTGAAACCCGGCAGCTCCAGGGTGCAGCGCACGATCCCGCCTTCGACTTTCAAGCCAGGCACGGGGATTCGGTAGTTGAGCCCCGGGACCTCGCGATCGAGCCGCGGCAGCTCGCGCTGGCCGATCACGTTGACGAAGCGGGACCACGCGTCGCGATAGAGCGACTCGGCTTTCGCGGGGTCGCCCTCCGTTGCCCAATCGGGATCGGGGGCCCAGCCGCGCTCGGCGACGCCTAACAACTTGGGCACGAGCATGTACTCGAGCAGCCCATCACCGCCGATTGTCTCCGACCACAAGTTGCCCTGAACTCCGAGGATGTGCGCGCGCCCGTAGTCGGTGAGCCGATCTTTCCCCGCGAACACGGCGGGGTCCAGAGGATTGCCGCGGCGATCGAGCCGGGCGTTGCGGTAGTAGTCGAGCGGAATGAAGTCGAACGGCTTGCGCAGGTCGACGTACCCTCCCCAGTCGAGCCCGGTCTCGGCCGGATTCGGATTCCACGCGAGATCGAAGTAGAGATTGGTCACGGGACTCAGCACGACGTCGTAGCCGCCATTGGCCAGACGATAGGCGAGATCCTCGGCGCCCCAGCCGGGAACGTTGTTCCAGACGTAGGCGCGCCACCCGCGCGCGGCGAAGTCGGGATTGGGGATGGTGGTGCGTCGCCCGTCGCGCTGCGTCTTGCGCACTGCGATCTCTTCCCAACCCGAGGGAGCGAGCCCCTGGGTCTTCAGGATCTGTTCCACTCGGCCGTAGAACGCGAACCAGAGATCGTCGACATTCGTGAGTCCGTGCGCCTGCATGTACGCCTGGACCGCCGGCGACCCGACCCACACGCCTCCGGGGACCTCGTCCCCGCCCATGTGGATGTGGCGCAAGGGCGCACCGGCCTCGCGATGCATCGCGACGAGATCGCCCACCACGCGCTCGATGAAGCGATACGTCGATTCGAGCGCCGGGTTGATCACGTTGTCGGGGTAGCCTTGCACCGATGCATACACCGATTTGTCATCGGGATCGCTCAGTGAGTATTGCCGGTCGACGCGAGCCTCCATGGCCTTGACCGCCGCGCGCGCGTGGCCCGGCATTTCGATCTCCGGGATAACCTCGATGTGTCGCGCCGCCGCATACCGCACGATTTCGACGTAATCGGCGTGCGAGTAGAACCCACTGCCCCACGGCCGGTCGATCAGGGGCCCGGAGCCGAACGCCGGCTGGAGGAATCGCTTCGAGTCGCGCGTGTGGCCCCGCCGCGCGCCCACCGTCGTCAGCTCGGGGAGACCCGCAATCTCGACCCGCCAGCCCTCATCATCCGTGAGATGCATATGGAACACGTTGAGCTTGTAGCGCGCGAGCAAGTCGAGCGTGCGCAGCACCTGCGCCTTCGAATGGAAGTTGCGGGCGACGTCGAGCATGAACCCGCGATAGCCGAAGCGCGGAGCGTCCACCACTCGGATGGCCGGCACGACAAGACCAACTCGGGGAGTTGGGGCCGGCAGCAGGCTGCGCAACGACTGGAGTCCGTAGAAGACGCCCGCGGGCGAGACGCCCACGATGCGGATGCCCTGAGCTGGATCGACGACGAGCAAGTACGCCTCGGGTGAGGTCCGACCTTCGACGTCGCCGATCTCGAGTCGGAGGGCCGGCGCGCTGCCCGCCCGCATGCTCGCGAAGTAGGGTCGCAGGTACTCCGCCGCGAACGCCGCCTCGCTCTTGAGCGCCTCGGGCGCATCGACCGGCGGCATCGCGGTGAGGCGCAGCGATCCCGTTCCCGGTGTCACCGCCACAGGAGTCGGGAACACCGGTGGCAGCTCGTTCGCGGGGATGACGCGGGTCAAGGAATCGAGCGTGAACTGGTTCTCGGGCGTCGCGACGCGGCGCTCGAACGGAGCGGCCACGTAATCGGTCACGGGTACGCCGACGTCCCTTGCCGAGTCGAACACGATGTACGGACCCTTCGGCACAAAGCTGCGATTCAGGAGCAGGTCGGTGAGGTACGGAATCCGAACGCTGGCGCCGGGTGCGAGTCCGGCGAATCCGGCCGCCGGGACGACGCGGTGCAGATCGGCGATCGGATCCTCGATGACGAATCCGCCGCCGACGCTGCCCGGCTGCGCCGAGTGCAGCGCGCTGTAGTAGATCGCCCAGCCGCTCGGCGGGAGTGGCTTCGCGCCGCGGTTCGTGAGGGTGAAGGCTGCGCGCGAGGCGGCGAAATCGGTTGCGATGCTGTCCCCAACGAGATCCCAGCGGAGCTGCAGAGTGGGCGTGGTCTGGGCGGCGCCGGCGCGGGCCGTGAGACCCAGCAGGAGTACAGCGGGAAGGAGTCGGTTGTGCATGAGAGAGAAGCTACGCCTTATCGCGGCGCGCGCATCTCCACCTGTTCTGTCGCCCGAGTCCACCGTTCCAGTCCCGCCTCGAGATCACGCTTGAGTGTCTCGAGCTGTGCACCGAGCTCATGAGCGGTCCGCGCGCCATCGGGACGCGTGTAGAGCGCCGGGTCCTCGAGTGCTGCTACCACCTTCGCCACCTGCGCTTCGAGCTCCGCTACCCGAGCCTCCGCCTCCGCGAGCTCGCGTTGGGCCACGCGCAGCTCCTTGCGCGGATCGCTCTTGGAAGGAGGCGCGACGCGCTGGTGCTCGTGCACGCGCCGCAACGCCTGCTCTTCGGCGGCGCTCACGGCGGCGGCGTGCCCCCGCTCCGTGCTGACCTCCTCCCACTCCGCGAAACCACCAGCGAATTCGGTCATATGCCGCTCGTGCAGGATCCAGATCCGAGTCGTCAGCGTTCGCAGCAACGCCCGGTCGTGGCTCACGAGGATCACTGTGCCGTCGTACTCCTCGATCGCATCCTCGAGCGCCTCGATCGATTCGACGTCCAGATGGTTCGTCGGCTCGTCGAGGATGAGCAGGTTGGCGCGCGACAACATCAGGATGGCGAGCGCGAGCCGCGCGCGCTCACCGCCCGACAGGGAGTCGGCGCGGCGCAGCACCTCCTGGCCCGAAAACCCGAAGCGGCCCAGATGCCCTTGTATGGGCCCCCGCTCCCATTTCGGGCGCAGGTCTTCGATTACCTCATACAGCGTGCGATCCAGCGAGACCTGCGACATGTCCTGCCGGTAGTAGCCGGGGGTGATCGACGCGCCGAGTCGCAGCTCGCCGCCACGCAGCGGATGCTCGCCGAGGAGGGCGCGCAGCAGCGTGGACTTCCCCGCCCCGTTGCGGCCGATGAGCCCCACCACATCGGTGCGCTTGAGCGTGCCGCTGAACCGGTCCACCAGCGTGCGCTCGCCGACCGCCACGGTGACGTTCTTTGCCGTCACGACCTGATCGCCGCCCCGGTCCGCCATGTCGAACCGCAGCGCCATCGTCCCTTCGGTCCCAATCACCGGGCTGAGCCGCGGCAGTCGCTCGAGACGCCTGCGCCTGCCCTTGGCTTGTTTGCTGTTCTGTCCCGCGATGTTGCGCGCGATGTAGTCGCTTTCCTTCGCGATGGTCCGCTGCTGCTGCTCGAACGCCCGCTGCTGCGCCAGCCGACGCTCGGCGCGCTGCGCGACAAAGTCGGAGTAGCCGGCCGAGTACGGCGTGGCGGTGCCGCCCTCGAGGTGCAGCACATGATCCACGGTGGCGGACAGAAACGCGCGGTCATGGCTCACGAGCAGCACCGTTCGCTCACTCGCGGCGAGGTACTGCTCGAGCCACCGCGTCGTCTCGAGATCGAGGTGATTCGTCGGCTCGTCGAGCAACAATACGGAGGCGGTGGACATCAGTTGGCGGGCCAGGCCCAGGCGGCCGAGCTCGCCGCCGCTCAGCGCGGCGAGCGGTGTGACGCGGGCCTGTGCGGGATCGAACTCGAGGCCGTGCAGCAGCGCGTCGATGCGCGCCGTGACCGCGTAGCCACCCTCGCGCTCAAAGCGCTCCAGGTCTTCGCCGTACTGCGCCAGCGCCCGCGGCGAGGAGTCATGGGCGAGATTCGCAGCTTGTTCTACGAGGGACTGCTCCAGCGCCAGCAGCTCGGCGAGCTCACCCGCTGCCGCCTCCCAGACCGTCGTGGCGGCGCCGTAGTCGCGATGCTGCTCGAGCAGTGACACGCGAAGGCGGGGCGCACGCGCGATGCTCCCGCGGGTGGGCTCGAGATCGCCCGTCAGCAGGCGGAAGAGGGTGGTCTTGCCGGAGCCATTCCGCCCCACGATGCCCCAACGTTCGCCGGGGGCGACCGTGAAGGTGACATCGGAGAAGAGTCTGGTGGCGCCGAAGTCCACGCCGACGCCGGCGAAAGCGATCTGCGTCATGTGGAGACAACTTAACTACCGGTTACATTCGATCCCGTGCCCTCGTCCCTGTCAGCGCCCGGCGAACGACTCCGCGCGTCCTGGCGGCGCCTCTCCAAGCTGCCCGGCGGCAAAACGCTCTTCAGCCTGCTCGTAGGCTGGATGACGCCGTACTCCGGGACGATCGGCGCCCGCGTTGCAGAGCTGGAACCCGGCTGGTGCCGGGTGACGCTGCGCGACCGGCGGCGGGTGCGGAATCATCTCGCGTCGGTGCATGCGATGGCCTTGGCGAACCTCGCCGAGATGGCGAGCGGCCTCGCGGTCCTGGTCAGCCTTCCGCCGGGCGTCCAAGGCATCGTGACCGGCTTTTCGATCTCATATCAGAAGAAGGCACGCGGTTTGTTGACGGCCGAGTGCCGGGTCAGCGGCCTCAACGTGACTGCCGAGCAAGAGTACGAAGCCCTGGTAACGATCACCGACGCACAGGGCGACGTCGTCGCGCATGCCACGGCGCGTTGGCGGCTGCGACCCATCCCGCAGCGATGACCCTGCTCGATACGCCTCTCACGCGGCAGCTCGGCATCGAGGTGCCGCTGATCTGCGGCGCGATGTACCCCTGCTCCAATGCCGAGCTCGTCGCGGCCGTGTCTGCGGCGGGCGGAATCGGCGTCGTGCAGCCGCTCTCGATGATCTACGTGTATCGGCAGGACCTGCGCGACGGACTCCGATTTATCCGGCGGATCACCGACAAGCCAATCGGGATGAATGTGTTGATCGAGCGGAGCTCGAAGTTCTACCTCGAGCGCATGCGTCGCTATCTCGAAGTCGCGATGGAGGAGGGCGTGCGCTTCTTCGTCACGTCGCTCGGCAATCCGCGCTGGGTCGTGGATCGCGTCGCCCCCGCGGGCGGCATCGTCTATCACGACGTGACCGAGCGGAAGTGGGCCGAGAAGGGATTGGCGGGCGGCGTGCACGGGCTGATCGCCGTCAACAATCGCGCCGGCGGTCATGCGGGCCCGCGCAGCGCGGAGGCACTCTACGAGGAGCTGGCGGGGTTCGGCGTGCCCGTCGTCTGCGCGGGCGGGATCGGCGACGAGGCCGGTTTCGTCGCGGCGTTGCGGATGGGTTACGCCGGCGCGCAGCTCGGCACCCGCTTTATCGCGACGACCGAGTGCGGCGCGCACGACGACTACAAGCAGGCGATCGTCCGCGCGAGCGAGGCCGACATCGTCCTCACCGAGCGCGTCACCGGCGTGCCGCTGTCGGTGATCCGCACTCCATACGTCGAGCGAATTGGCACGAAAGCCGGTCCGATTGCGCGCTGGCTGCTCCGCGGCCGTAAGACCAAGCATTGGATGCGGACGATCTACGCCCTCCGCTCCGCGTGGCAGCTCAAGCGCGCCTCGCTCTCTGGTGGCGCGGGAGAGAAGACCTCAAAAGACTACTGGCAGGCAGGCAAGAGTGTCGCGGGGATTCACTCGGTCGAGCCGGCCGGGGAGATCGTGTGCCGCTTCGCCGCGGCCGCACGCTGATTGCCGCGCCTTCACTCGAACGGCATGTTAGCAACGCTCGGTCAATCCCTGGCCATGCTGACCTCATAGGGGAATCCACTGGATGGACCAGCTTCGTCTGCTGACGTTCGGCGGTCTGAACCTCCTGGTAGGCGGTCAAAATATGACTGGCGCGGCCACCCGCCGCCGGCGGCTCGCTCTCCTCGCACTCCTCGCCGTCGCGCGTGACCGCGGACTCAATCGTGACAGGATTCAAGCCTATCTGTGGCCGGAGGCCGACACGGAACGGGCGCGACACGGGTTGAACCAGCTGGTCTACTTTCAGCGACGTCATCTCGAGGGCGGGGAGCTGTTCCTCGGCATGAAGACCCTGCGTCTCAATCGCGAAGCGATCACGGCGGATGTGTGGGATTTCCAAGACGCGGTCGACGCCGGCGCTCACGAATCAGCGGTGCGCGTGTACGCAGGTCCCTTTCTCGACGGCTTCTTTGTTCCAGACGCGCCGGGCTTCGAACGGTGGGTTGACGAGCAGCGCAGCCAGTTGGCGCAACGGTGCGCTGCTGCCCTCGGTGCCCTGGCGACGGCGGCGTCGGAACGCGGCGATGGTCGCCAGGCTGTGGAGTGGTGGCGCCGCGCGGCCGAGCTGAATCCCTATGACACGAACACGGTGGTGCGCCTGGCCGAGGCATGGGCGGGTGTGGGAGATCGAGCGGCGGCGGTGCGGTGCGCCGAGCAGCATGCAGATTTGCTCCGAACGGAGCTCGGTCTTCAGCCGGACGCCAAGGTGGTGAGAATGATCGAAGAGCTGCGGGGCGGCTGAGGGCCCGGGCTTCGCGCCGACGGGCCCCAGTCGCGGAACCGCACATCACGAACCTGCGACACATCCGTCGATGCAATTCCTCACGACGAAGGTCCCAACCCTCACCTGAGCGCCGGACGTCACTGTCAGCCGCACCAACATGTTCCCGACGTTCTCGCTGACGAGGAGCGACAACCGTGGCTCACTGGTCACACCAGCCGGGATCCTGGTAGCGGCCTGCGGGCCTCCCAGGTGCGTTACGTCCCACTGGTATTGGTAGACACCGGATCCCCCGTAGAGGGCGAAGACCTCCCAGCTGAATACCCCTGCGGCATCAATCCGGGATGGACCGCCGATCTGAAACGAGAGAGTGGGATCTGGCGGCGGTGGCGGCGTTGGCCCAACGGCTGTGATCGGGGACCCGCAGCCCGCCAGCAGTACGGCGCATATGGTGGAGCCCAGAAGCGCTGGGAGCGGAAAGCGACGCATAGAACCTCCCTGAGTGAAAGACTTGTTACGACTCGACTCACAAGGGAGTTTACGAAGGCCTGGTCAGTCCGCGGTCATCCGAGAGTCATCGACGAAAGCGGCGGGGACTTGGGGCGTCATTTACTCTGCACCGCGTGCCCGCCGAATTCCTTGCGGAGCGCCGCGATCACCTTGGCGCCGAACGACTCCTCCTGACGCGAGCGGAGCCGCGCCAGCAGCGACAATGTGATGACCGGCGCCGGCACGTCGAGCCGGATCGCCTCCTCCACCGTCCAGCGCCCCTCCCCCGAGTCTTCTACGTAGCCCCGAATAGCGGACAACTGGTCGTCCTCCGAGAGCGCCCGCTCCGCCAGCTCGTTCAGCCAAGAGCGCACCACGCTGCCGTGGTTCCACAGTGTCGCGATCTGTCCCAACTGCAGCTTGAAGTCCTTCGATGCATGCAGGATCTCGTAACCCTCGGCGTACGCCTGGAGCAGGCCGTACTCGATTCCGTTGTGCACCATCTTCACGTAGTGACCGGCCCCAGGCGGGCCCACAAGGGCGTAGCCGTCGGGTGCCGCCAGCGTCCGAAAGATCGGCTCGCAATGTTGGAACGCGGCGGGGGATGCTCCGATCATGAGGCAGTAGCCGAGCGTGAGGCCCCAGATCCCGCCGCTCGTCCCCACGTCCACGAACTCGATTCCCTTCCCCTTGAGCGCCTCCGCGCGGCGCAGTGAGTCATGGAAGTTCGAGTTGCCGCCGTCGATGACGATATCGCCGCGGGAGAGATGCGGCACGAGCTGGTCGATGGTGCTCTCGACAGGCGCACCAGCGGGGACCATGACCCAGACGACGCGAGGCGGCGCCAGCTGCTGGGCGAGGTCGGCGAGGTCCTTCGCGGCCCTCACGCCCTTGGCGGCGACCACCCTGATTCCCTCAGCGCTCACGTCGTACACGATCAGCTCGTGCCCGCCCTGCACCAATCGTCGCACCATGTTGCTGCCCATCCGGCCCAACCCGATCATCGCCAGCTGCATTGTTCCCGCTCCCTGGAGATTTCCGTAAGCCAGCAGAATAGCCCCGAATCGATCGATGGTATAGGATAGGTCGCTGTGCACACCGGGCTCTACGTGATCATGGGCGTCTCGGGCTCCGGCAAAAGCCTCATCGGCGCAATGTTCGCGCGCGCGCTCGACGTCGAGTTCGTCGAAGGAGACGACCTGCACCCTCCGGACAACGTCGAGCGCATGGCAGCTGGGATCCCGCTGACGGACAATGACCGCCAAGGCTGGCTCATGGCGATCGCGGCCCGCCTGCGCGAGGCGAAGCGCGCGGGCGTCGGCCTCGTAGTGTCGTGCTCGGCGCTCAAGCGGATCTATCGTGATCTGGTGCGCTCGGTTGCGGCAGCGGACGTGCGCTTTGTGTATCTCGCCGGGAGCCGAGAGCTCCTCGCGGAGCGCATGGCCAGCCGCCGCGGGCATTTCATGCCGCCATCACTACTCGAGAGCCAGCTCGCGATTCTGGAAGAGCCGTCGCCGGACGAGCACGCCTGGGTGTGCGACATCCGCAAGACACCCGATCAGATCATCGCCGATCTGGTGAGACGCGCGGCATGAGCTCGAACACTCAGCTGCTGCTCCTGGCGTCCGCCGCGGTCGTCGTGCTGGTCGTGCTGATCGCACGCTACAAGCTGCATCCCTTCATCGCACTGATCACAGTGTCTCTCGCTCTGGGAATCGTTGCGGGCATGCCGCTCGGCGGTGTCGTGAAAGCGTTCCAGGACGGCGTCGCCACCGTCCTGGGATTCATCGCGATCGTGGTCGCCCTCGGCACCATGCTGGGCAAGATGATGGCGGAGTCCGGTGGCGCCGCGCGCATTGCGACCACGCTGATCGCGCGCTTCGGCGAAAAACGCGTGCATTGGGCGATCATGTTCGTCGGCTTCATCGTGGGCATCCCGGTCTTCTTTCAGGTCGGATTCGTCCTGCTCATCCCGCTCGTGTTCACGATTGCACGGCGCTCAGGGCTCTCACTCGTGAAAATCGGCATTCCGCTGGTGGCGGGACTGTCGGTGGTGCACGGCATGATGCCGCCGCACCCCGCGGCGATGCTGGCAGTCGTCGCGTACAAGGCGGACATCGGCCGCACGATCGCCTACGCCATCCTCGTCGGGCTCCCGACGGCGGCGTTGGCCGGCCCGATCTTCGGCTCGTGGATCGCGCCGCGCATCACACTCCCTGCCGAGAACCCGGTTGCGGCGCAGTTCACGGGAGGGGGGGGCACGCCGCGCGAGATGCCGGGGTTCGGCATCTCGCTCTTCACCGTGCTACTTCCGGTGATCCTCATGCTGTGCGCCAGCGCTGCCGACGTCGCGCTCGACAGCGGCAGCACGCTCCGCTCCGCACTCGATTTCGTCGGTGGCCCCATCGTGGCCTTGCTCCTGGCGCTGCTGTTTTCCTTCTGGTCTCTTGGGTACCGGCAGCAGTTCACCCGGGATCAGATCCTCAAGTTCGGCAACGACTGCCTCGCGCCGACCGCCACGATTCTCCTCGTGATCGGCGCCGGCGGCGGCTTCAACCGGGTGCTCGTCGAGAGCGGCGTAGGACGAGCGATCGCCGACGTCGCCCTGGGATCGCACGCCTCGCCGCTCCTGCTCGCCTGGACCGTGGCGGCGCTGATCCGCGTGGCCACCGGCTCGGCGACGGTCGCCATGACCACGAGCGCGGGTATCGTCGCTCCGATTGCGGCGGTGACGCCGGGGACGCACGCCGAGCTGTTGGTGCTTGCGACGGGGGCTGGTTCATTGGTGCTCTCACACGTAAATGACTCAGGATTCTGGCTCATCAAGGAGTTTTTCAATATGACCGTTCAGCAGACGCTCAAAACGTGGACCGTGGCCGAGACGATCATCGGCGTGGCGGGGTTGGGGTTCACGCTCTTGCTCAGCTTTCTCGTCGGCTGTGCCCCACGAGATCGCGGTACCCAGGAGCTGCGCAGCGAAGGATGGATCGATGTGACGGCGACGCTCGATCCGGCGCGGACGCCGGTGTATCAGGGCGATGCGCCGATGAAGTTCGACTTTCTCAAGGACATGCGAAAAGGCGACAAGCTGACGCTGTCGGTGTACTCGATGGGCGCCCACAGCGGCACGCACATCGACGCCCCGATGCACTTCATTGCCAATGGCGCGCCGATCGAGCAGGTATCGTTAGACCATCTGATTGGCTCAGCCCGCATCATCGACATCCCCGATAGCGTGCAGGCGATCGACGCAGCCGAGCTCAACCGGCACGACTGGAAGGGCGCGCCGCGGGTGCTGTTCCGGACCCGGAGCACGCTGCGCGGCTGGATGGACTCCGCGTTCCACAAGGACTTCGCGTACATCGCTCCGGATGCGGCGCAGCTCCTCGCGGACGCGGGAGTCGTGCTCGTCGGCGTGGACTACATCTCGGCGGAGCAATTCGGCGCGCCGGCGCCGCGGACGCACCAGATTCTGCTCGGGAAAGGGATTCCGATCGTGGAGGGGCTGGACCTGCGTCCCGTGCAAGCGGGCGACTACGACTTGATCGCGTTACCGCTCAAAGTGCGAGGGCACGAGGGCGCGCCGGCGCGGGCCATCATGCGCAAGCGGACGCGAGCTACTTGATCCCGAAACTGAACGGAACGTGGACGAGTCCCACTACGGCTTTGTGACCGTCGAGCACCACCGGCTCGAATATCAGATTGGGAAGCGCGTAGCACACCGCGCGCGCGAACTGCTTGTCACTAAAGGCTTCGATGATGCCGGATTCCGGCATGACGCGACCCGCGGTGTCGATGATGAATCGAGCTCTGACGATGCCGGTCCGAGTTTCCAGCTTCAGTTCCGCGGGATATTGGATTGCCGAGCCGCCCGCTACGATGTGCTGCCGCGCGGTGTCGGCAACGATCGGCAAGCTGTCGGTCCAGATCCCCGCGAGGTCACCCGAACGGCATGGCTGCGGCGCCGCCAGGTCGGCGACGACGGGGGTCTCCTCCCAACTACGGCCGGCGCACGCCACGGAAATCAGCGCCAGCAAGATCGTGGTCCATTTCATGGATGATCCCATCTTATGAAGAGAACCGTCACGCTGGCTGCCCTCATCGTCCTCAATGGCGGTTCAGCGCCCACCTTCAAAGCGATTGCGTTCTACACCGCCAAGGAGGATCCTGCGCACATCAGCTTCGTCACTGAAGCCCGGCGCTGGTTTCCGGAAATGGCGGCGCGATACCATTTCACCTTCGATACGACATCTGATTGGCGCAATCTGAATACAGACTTTCTTGCCGCGTATCAAGTCGTGGTGTTTCTGGATACGCGCCCCGACGAACCCGCCCAGCGCGCCGCGTTCCAGTCGTACATGGAGCATGGCGGGGCCTGGATGGGCTTTCATTTTGCCGGGTTCGCGCTGACGCCGTCGGCCTATCCGGCGAACTGGGACTGGTACCACAACACATTTCTCGGATCCGGATCCTACGTCAGCAACACCTGGCGACCGACGTCGGCCGTGCTGCGCGTCGAAAACCGCACCCATCCGGCGACGCGGCACCTGCCCGAGACCTTCCGCTCTTCACCCAGTGAGTGGTACCGCTGGGAGAAGGATCTGCGGCAGAATCGGGACATCGAGATTCTCCTCTCGATCGACTCGACCAGCTTTCCCCTTGGCACCGGGCCAAAACCGCACGAGATCTGGCACAGTGGCTACTACCCCGTCGTCTGGACCAACAAGAACTACAAGATGATCTACTTCAACATGGGTCATAACGACATCGACTACGAGCACAAATACGACACAACGAACCGGACGCTGTCGTACACGCTGAACAACCCGATTCAGGATCAGCTCATCATCGACGCTTTACTGTGGCTGGGTGACCGCAGGTAGCGAGTTTCCGTCATGGATGCGCCGTCACCGGCCCACCGTTCCGCATCCATAGAATGACGGTCGCGCAGGGACTGCCGGTGAATTCCGGCGGCGTTACGCCTGGGTGCGGGTAGGCTTCGACGGCCAACACGTCACTCATCTGGAACTCGTCCAGCGTTTGCTGCGGGCCGAGCGCGTTCGTCAGGACGACCATGAGACATGGCTCCTGCTCGGCGCTTCTGGGGTTCGGATTCGTGATCGACGTGCGACCGCGACTCTCTTGCTGCCCGCAGTCCCAATCTCCCTGGCGGGTTACGTAACAGATGAAGTGAAAGTTTGGCTTCTGACGGATGAGCGTGAACAGGCTCCCGCCAGAGCGTTGCAGGTCGTCCGGCGTTAAGAACAGTCCCTGCCGATAATGAGTTTTGTGGTCATAGAATTGCGCGAGTTCCGGGTACACGCTCACGTCGGCGTTCTGCGCATCCGCACGGTCGGCATCCGTCTTCACCTTGCGCATGCTCGCCGTGCCGAGGTCCAACTCACTACCGGAATCCCCTTCGACCACGAGGATGACTGCCGGGACGTAGCCCGGCCGGCGCACCAGAAGGAGCGCGGGATCGGTCGGCGCGCGCACGCGAAACGCCCCGTCATCGCCGGTGCGTTGCGCCGTGCTCCAGCGCCCGAGGTAGATCACGGCCTGCGAAACCGGCTTGTGGTCGGCCGAATCCACGACGGTTCCCTTGATCGAGCGGGATCCCCCCTGCACCAACGCCGCGTGCATCGCAGTCAGAATCAGCGTCGTCGCCAGCATCACAGAGCCTCCAAACGCTTGGGGGCGCGATTGCGCCACGCAGCCGTCAGGGCTTGAATCTACGCGCGCTCCATTTGAGCGGTGACTTCCCGTACGTACTCCACGGTTTCGGGATCGCTCGATGCGTCCGCCGCTGCTCTCGCTTCGATCAGACACTCACGACTACGCGGTAGATCACCCCGATGTCGAGCGAGAAGCGCAAGCCGTGCAGCGCTCTCGGCAACGCCCGCCGGAACGTTGAGCCTGACGTACAGATCGTGGGCCTCTTGCCACATCTGTTGAGCTTCGTCGGTCGCCCCAGTTTCGTGCTTGAGGACCGCGAAACTGCGAATGGCATTGGCCAGGTCGAGCGGCCGAACATGTTCCTGGCGGCGGTAGATCGTAAGCGCTTCGACGTAACACGGCTCGGCCAACGCCGGACGTTCCGCGTAGTAGTAGGCATCGCCGAGGTGGCGAACTCGGTGTGCCAGCCTCACAGTGTCGTCGCCTCGCCGAGCGCGGGCGACAGCGAGTTTGGACGTGAGTACGTATGCCCAATTGCCGATGCTGGCCATCGTGATCCTCGAGGTTATTTCGAGGGAAGGACTCGCAGAAGCGAGGCCGGGTCGAACTTGAAGAACTCCGCGAGTAACGAATAGAGTCGCGGTTGATCGCTGCGGAGTTCGTCAGGTGTCTCGAAGAAGGCTTCAACAGCGACGGCAAAGAACTCGGCCCGGTTCGTCGCTCCATAGGAATCGAGCACTGTCGACTGCTGGGCGTCCACGCGCCGCACATGTTCTGCGAATTGGGCCGACCACTCGGCGACCCACGCATGGTAGCTCGCATGGGAGTCGAGGACCGGTATGCCGTCCAACGCACCATCCTCGGCATCCAGCATGTGGGCGAACTCGTGGAACACGACATTGTGTCCGTCACTTGGTGCACGCGCGCCGTCGTTGACCTCCTCCCAGCCCAGGACCACGACTCCGGACTGCCAGGCTTGGCCGGCTGCCGGCTCGTCAGGCACGACCAGTTGATCGGACCGGTACGAGTGCTGGGTTTTCGGCATGAACGCGGCCGGATAGACGAGGACTCGTCGAACCCGACTGTAGCGAGGATACGGCATGTTCAGAAGCAACAGGCACGCCTGCGCCGCGATCGTCAGTTGAATCTCTTCACGCAATGCGAGTCCACCGCACCCCTCAAAGGGCACTTCTTTGAGGAAGAGCTGCATGATGTGATAGAGGCGCTCTTGGTCGGCTGATGGAAGGCGCGCGATGAGTGGAACCCGACGATCTACAAGCTCAGGCCAGGTCGCGGGGATTGGGTCGGTCGGCAGCCGGACGCGTGTCAGGAGGCCAGCCAGTTTGCGAAGGAGTGGGGCGAGCCGAGTCACGAATGCGAATCCCGCGGTCGGAGTTCAGGGCACTTGGCGCAGCGCGGTAGCCGTCCAGACTGCGGCGGCCAGATCGATCGCGGCAAACAGCAGCAGGGCGGTTGGCATTACGGACGTAACCACCAGGCTGGCTAGCAGGAGTGCGAAGCCGATCCGACCCCACACCGATGCCCGAATGTAGGGCAGAAGGTTGTTCCGAGCACCGACGATGTGGTACGCACCAACCACGATGGCAAGTACACCCACGACTCGCACCCAACCGTCCTGGGCTGGAGGGAAGCCGAGCGTGCGGAGCACTAGGCCCGGCACGAGAAGTAGCCCGGCTCCTGCAGCCACAGCATAGATCCCGAACACGAAGAGGCTCTTGGCGGCGGGACTCATTCCCAGTCTTGCCCGAGCACGACCATGACTCCGTTCGGATCGTACATGGAGAAGTCTCGGACTCCATAAGGGCGCGTCTCAATGGGGACCGCGATGGCTGCCCCTTGGTTGAGCACTTCCTCGTAGAGCGCGTTGACATCCTTGACCCAGAAGAAGATGCGAACTCCCGTCGGCGCGTCCTCGCCCTTGGCCAAGTGAACCGCCGCATTATCCCGCCACACCACAGTGTACTCGGGTGTCGCCGCGCCTGGGTCTGACTTGAATCCTAATATCCTCCGGTAGAACGCGGCCGTTGTAGGCACATCCGGCACCAGGAGTAGCGGAGCGCCTTGGTAGAACTGCTCCGGCGTGCTCGTCGGGACATTGGGCATTGCGATCTCGGCGCCTGCTCAGTCACAGTGGAAATAGAAACGGTTGCCGTCCAGGTCCTCGACGGTGAACTGCCTCAAACCCCAGGGCTTTTTCTCCAGTGGCTCCACGATCTTCGACCCTGACAATCGCAACTCCTCGTACGTGGCGTCGATGTCTTCAGCGAATACCCAATGAACCGCGGGTTCAAAGGGTCTTGGTCGTCTTCGGAAGAAGATGGCCACATTGCCCCGTGAGACCGAGCCGATCTCTTTCCCTGGGTACAGCCATCCGATTTCAAAGCCGAGCACATCACGGTAGTACTGCTGTGCCTGTTCGACGTCTGCGACCGGCAGTTCCGGGACCGGCTGGCCAATCGTCGTCAACGACTCCTTTTGGTTCATGACATACTCCGATCGGACGCGTGTTAGACCGCGCGCTTCGGAAGCAGACCCAGCACGCACAAGAGCACTGCCAGCGCGACAGCTGCCCCAGCCTGCGCGACGTACCACATGCCCGCTCCCTGCATGATGGCCGGACCCGCCTGCGGGTCTAACAATTCACCGAGTTCCGTCCAAGCAGCCAGTCCAACCAAGGCCAGAGCCGGAAGTACGAGCCAGCGACGGAACCGCGTGGCGACGTAACCTACGACTCCGAGAAGGACCGCCGCTCCCCAGATCGCCCGGAGGCTCGGCTCCTTGTCCATGACTTCGAGCATGTCTAGCATCGGACGCACCGTGCGGTCAAACGGGGTGCGCCTAAGCTGCGGCGCCGCCCACCCCGAAGTGGTCACAAGACTCGGCACTCTCAGGCACCCTTGTTCTTGTCATCCCAGATCTTCGGCTCCCAGAGCTCGACCTTGTTTTCGTCTGGGTCCATGATCCACGCAAACTTGCCGTTCTCGTGCGATTCTGGTCCTTGGATGACTTCCACACCCCCCGCACGCAGCTGCCCCAGCAGCTCGCCGAGGTTGTCGACCCGGTAGTTGATCATGAAGGACGATTTGCTCGGGCTGAACCACTGGCTGTCTTTCTCCGCGACATGCCACACAGTAAGGCCTCGATCCTCGGCCTTGTCGTCCGGCCATTTGAGGATAGCGCCGCCAAAGTCTTCCAGCGACATGCCCAAGTGCTTCCGATACCACGCTGCCAGTGCAGCGTGGTCGCCTTTGCTCGTGAAGAAGACGCCGCCGATTCCGGTAACCTTCGCCATCGTTGCCCTCCGACCTATCTGGCCGCCCAACGGATTGCGCTGAAGCTGCGGCGCGCTGAAGAGAGATTCATTCCCTAATCTACGCGCACCGCCAGCTTCAAGCGCGTGTTAGGTGGCGCACGGCCGGACTTATATCATCGCGCTCGTAGACAACGTAGCCTGGTACTGGCGACGCAGGAGCGCCCGCGCGCTCGACGTTGCCATTTGCTCGTAAACACGCTCCACCGACTCCCCTTCGGCCCGGAGGCGCCCCGCGATCCGGTCGTAAAGGCGCTGGTCGTGGGCGAGATCTCCCTGGCGCAGTTGGGGAACCAGCGCCGCGATCGCAGCGCGACGCGCGCGCAGGGAATCGCCGAGCGCAACGTTGGTGTTCGGCCGCTCAATGAGATAGGCGTTCTCGAGCCGTGCCCCCCACGCTTCCCCCAGCGCGAGCGCCAGCGCTCGCACCGCTCTCGACTTCACCGGGGGTCGTGGAGGTCCGCCATTGTGGGCGCCGTGAGGCGCCGGCAGCTTCAGGCGCTTGTTAGACAGCCCGCAAGAATGCTACGGCTTAGGGGCGCCAGTAATAATGAATGGGCCAGTTTCCACCCACTGATCCAGACTATCGGCATACTCAAGACGCAACCGCATTTGGTTGGACGAGGGAACACCGAACCCCGTGACAAAGCCCAGCGGCACGGTCCAAACAAGCGAATCCACCCCCGACCGTGCGTTTGTTAACAACTGGCCCTTATCGTGACCACCCATCACCGCGCCAAGATTGATCCGTCTTCCGGAAGCGGATACCCAGCGGATCGTGTATGTCTGGCCTTCCACGAGCGTGTCACCAGTGGATGGGAACCGGAACGCGATCGCTTGTTTGGATGCGACGCGATCTACCGGGGAGCCGCGATCCTGACCTTTGCTGCAACCAAATGCGAGGAGCAACAGTGGCAAGGAACGCAACGCACAGAGTCGGACGCGGGCAACGTCAGCAGAGCACGACAATCACTTGCCTGATGTCATTGACGTGGCCTAACGTTTGAATTGGACTGACGTGCATTCTAACTAGCAGGACCTGCCGGAGTGCTTGATTAGAGACTGAATGAGAACGTTCACAAATAAAAGACTACAACAAGAGACCGTGGCGCCGCCAGCTTCAGGCGCTTGTTAGGCAGACACCGATTCGATCTCACGCCCGGACATAGAACGTCAGGCAGCGCCAGCGATCGTGTAGTCGAAAACGTACGAATGTTTGCCGCCAGTAATGTCGATGCTCATCGCGCCCGACAGCCCTACCAGGTCCTCGGTTCCAGAGTCAGGCACGACGATGACGGTCAACTGGCCGTCCCCGCGGGTCATGATGCCGTTGTGTTGCAACACAAACGTGCCTTGCCTGCCCTGGAGGTTCCCAGTGACCTGCTCCATCGCCACGTAGCCGGCCGATCCCTTGACGCTGGAGCTGAAAGCAAGCATTTGGCCCTTGCTCGTAGCCTCCAAGTCGCCGTGAAACGTCTTATCGAGCGTGAGCCTGCCAATTGCAGCGTCCTCGCCCAGCGGCTGTGGTATGACCTTCACCTCGAACGGACCAGCAGCGTTCATTGGGGCTTCCTTGCTAGGGTCTGAATGGCGGCCACACGCAGGCGGCGTCGTGGATCACCTCGGCAGAGCAGCTCGCCGAGAGGGTGGGAATCACACGGGGGATGTGTTACCAATCAGCTGATAACAAAGTGTCACCTATCACCTGAACTGTTCACTGCCTGCAAGATCGATGCACAAGCCGTCACCGCCAAGAAACGTCAGCTTACCTCGGTGCGCGATAGAATCCAAATCGATCCTCAGGCCGGAAACTCCCATGAGCAGCGCCAATACCAGTTGCGGTTCGGATCGTCTGACATGATGGCAGGTTTGCCCAGCGCTGCGATGACCTTCGTGTGCCCAGTTGGAGCCAGAAAATTATACTCGCGACGAGCAATGATCTCTGTCATGGGATAACGGGCCATGATCTTCAACTCCTGCGGAGAATTGAGCGCTGTGCCAAATGGTTCGAAGGGTCCCCGTGCCTGCGTCACCGCTCTGCGTCCATTCGTTTGGGCCGGCAGTACGCCGTTTGTGCGACAGCGGTGGGGCGTTCCGTCCGCTACCCTTCGCATTCCGGGTGGTAGGGAAGCCATGCCACCGCTCCACACTTCGAGAGGTACATATGCGATTCCCCAGCATGTTGATGGCCGTCAGCACCACCCTCCTGTTCGGGAGCGCCCGCGCGGCGCTG
>JBGQKD010000021.1:0-53014 GCA_041499375.1 Gemmatimonadota bacterium | reverse complement strand
CCGGTCTCCTGGCCGTGCGCGCCGCGTCCGATCTGCCGGTTGTGTGCCAGATGACGATCGGCACCGATGGGCTCACCTACTACGGCACCGATCCCGAGACCTTCACCAAGCAGCTCGCGGCGTGGGGCGCGGATGTCATCGGCGTGAATTGCTCCGTCGGACCGGCCGGCCTGCTCGAGGCCGTCGAGAAGATGGTGAAGGCGACGGACAAACCGATCTCGGCGCAGCCGAACGCGGGTCTGCCGAAGGACGTCGGCGACCGCAAGATCTACCTCGCCTCGCCCGAGTACATGGCGAGCTTTGCGCGCCGCATGATCGAGACCGGGGCGCGCTTCGTCGGCGGCTGCTGCGGCTCGACGCCCGAACACATCAAGAAGATCCGCGATTACATCGCGAGCGTCGTGCCGCGCCAGCCGAGCGTCGTGGTCTCACGCGCCCAGATCCAGGCGCCGCCCGATGTGACGCCGGTGCCGCTCGCCGAGAAGTCGCGCTGGGGCGCGAAGCTGGCGCGCGGCGAGCTCGTAACGAGCGTCGAAATCGTGCCGCCGAAGGGCATCGACCCGAAGCCGATGCTCGAGCAGTGCCGCGCGCTGAAAGCCGCGGGCGTCGACGCCGTCAACGTGCCCGACGGCCCGCGCGCGCAGAGCCGCATGGGCGTGTTGCCGTCGGCGCTGTTGATCGAACGCGAAGTCGGGATCGAGACCGTCATTCATTACTGCTGCCGCGACCGCAACCTGCTCGGCATGCTGTCCGACATCCTCGGGGCGCATGCGGCGGGGCTGCGCAATATCCTGATCATCACGGGCGATCCGCCGAAGATGGGGCCCTATCCGGACGCGACGGCGGTGTTCGACATCGACTCGATCGGTCTCACGAACCTCGTCTATCGCCTGAATCAGGGACTCGATCCCGGCAACAACCCACTCGGCGGCGCGACCCGGTGGGCGATCGGCGTGGGCGTGAATCCCGGCGCCGTCGATCTGGACCGCGAGCTGTCGCGGTTCGCGTGGAAAGTGGACGCGGGGGCGGAGTTTGCCGTCACGCAGCCGGTGTTCGACGAGCGCCAGCTCCAGGCGTTCTTGAAGCGCGTCGAGCAGTTCAAGACGCCGATCGTCGCCGGCATCTGGCCGCTCATCTCGCTCCGTAACGCCGAGTTTCTGGCGAACGAGGTGCCGGGCGTATCGGTGCCCGACGAAGTGTTGCAGCGTATGCGGAAGGCGCAGGAAAAAGGAAAGGAAGCCGCGCTTGCCGAGGGTGTAGCGATCGCGCGGGATATGTTCGCGAAAGTGAAGCAGATGGTGCAAGGCGTACAGGTCAGCGCGCCGTTCGGGCGTGTCGAGATCGCTTTGCAGGTGTTTCAGTAGACTGTATCCGGGGCCATGCCGGAGCTCCCCGACATCACGATCTACCTCGAAGCACTGGCGCCACGCATCGTCGGCCAGCCGCTCGAGCGCGCCCGCATCGTCAGCCCGTCGCTGCTGCGCACCGTTGACCCGCCGCTGAGCGCGGCAGAAGGCCGTCGAGTCGTGGGACTGCGGCGCCTGGGAAAGCGGATCGTGTGGGAGATGGAGGGGAGCCTATTCCTCGTCTTCCATCTGATGATCGCCGGTCGGTTCAAGTGGCGGCCCGAGGGAACGAAGTCTCCAGGCAGGGTCGGCCTCGCGTCATTCGACTTCGCCAACTGCACGCTCCTGCTCACCGAGGCGAGTCCCAAGAAACGGGCGTCGCTCCATGTCGTGGCCGGCGAGGCGGCCCTCGCGGCGCACGACCCTGGCGGGCTCGACGTACTCGGCTCCGATGTCTCAGCCTTTGGGGAGCGGCTGCAATCCGAGTCGCACACGCTCAAGCGCGCACTCACCGATCCCCATTTGTTCGATGGGATTGGCAACTGGCTGTCGGACGAAATCCTGCACGCGGCGAAGCTCTCGCCGTTTCTGCTGACCGGGAAACTCAGCGACGAGGAGATCGGCCGCCTGCACGCGGCGACACAGAACACCGTGCGCCAATGGATCGAGAAGCTGCGCGCCGAGACCGGGGAACAATTCCCGGAAAAGGTGAGCGCGTTCAAGGAAGGAATGGCGGTGCACGGCCGCTACAAGCAGCCCTGCCCCGTCTGCGGCTCTCCCGTGCAGCGCATCCGCTACGCGGACAACGAGGCGAACTACTGTGCGACGTGCCAGACCGGCGGACGCGTGCTCGCCGATCGGTCGCTGTCCCGCCTGCTCAAAGCCGATTGGCCGCGGTCGCTCGAGGAATGGGAAGCGAAGCTCGGGAAATGAAGATCCGTCGCGCGGCGCTGGCTGATGCGGAGGCCGTCGCGCGGATACACGTGGAGTCGTGGAACGTCGCGTACCGCGGCATCATGCCGGACGACGTCATCGCCCGGACGGACCTCGCCTATCGAACGAAGTTCTGGGCGGAACGCATCGCCGACCAGGCGTGGCCGGTGTTTCTGATCGAGGAAGACGGCGGCGCGGTCGCCTTTTGCCAGATGATTCCGACGCGTGACGCGAACGATGACCCCGCGCGCGTCGGCCATATCACGTCGCTACATGTCCTGCCCCATCTGCGAGGTCACGGTTACGGTCGCACGCTGATCGATCACGTGTGTGCCCAGTTTCGGCGGCGCGGATTCGCGGAGGTGACGCTGTGGGTGTTGGAGGAGAACCGCGACGCGCGGCGGTTCTACGAAAAACGCGGCTTTCATCTCGACGGCGGCACGCGTCGGTATCCTCGCACACAGGTGCCCGAGGTGCGGTACCGGGTTAGACTTCCGATTCCACTTTGACCCTCAGGAGCTGCACCGTGCGACGTGTTCTGCCCGCCACCGTCTTCCTTTCCGCACTCGCCACAATCACCGCTGCCGCCCAGGGTTTCCCGCAGCCATCGGGCTTTGCCGTTGACGATCCGGTGCTCGGCCGCATCTGGGCGATCGAGACCGACAGCTCGCAGCTCTCGCACCTCGCGCAGGTCCTGTTCGACTCGTTCGGTCCCCGGCTGACGGCGTCGCCCGGGATGGCCGCGGCGCAGAATTGGCTCCTCGCGACTTACACCGGCTGGGGAATCACGGCCCGCAAGGAACAGTACGGCACGTGGCGCAGCTGGCGGCGCGGCAAGACGCACATCGATCTCGTCGCGCCGCGCCAGCGCACCCTCGAAGGCACGGCGCTCGCGTGGAGCCCGCCGACGCCGCGCGGCCGCCCGCTGCGCGCGCCCGTCGTGATCCTCCCCGACGTCGCGGACAGCACGGCGCTCGTCGCATGGCTGCCGCAAGCGAAAGGCAAGTTCGTCCTGATCTCATTTGCACAGCCGACCTGCCGCCCCGACGACAGCTGGGAGAAATGGGCGACGCAGAGCACCGCCGACACCATGAAGGCGCGCCGCACACTCGCGCAGCAAGCCTGGCAACAACGCCTCCTGCGTACCGGCTACGTCACCGGCGGGGGCGTGGCAGGAGCCGCCGGGCTCACGCGTCGCCTGGAAGCGGCGGGCGCGGCAGGGATCATTGGGAGCCTGTGGTCACAGGGCTGAGGCGTGCAAAAAATCTTCACGGCATACACCGACCGCGCGCCCGTTCTGGATATCGCTTGTGAGGACTACGGTCTGCTGTACCGGCTCGCCGAAAACAGGCAAGGCCCGGTCGTCGAAGTGACCGTGGAGTCGCAGGCACTCGGCGAAGTGCCGGTCTTCAACGTGATCGGCGAAATCAAGGGCAGCCAGCTCCCCAACGAATACGTCATGCTCTCGGCGCACTTCGATTCGTGGGACGGCGGCTCCGGTGCGACCGACAACGGCACCGGCACGATCATGATCATGGAAGCGATGCGGATCCTGAAGCAGGTCTATCCGAATCCGCGCCGCACGATTCTCGTGGGCCACTGGAGTGGCGAGGAGCAGGGCTTGAACGGCTCCCGCGGCTACGTGCACGATCATCCCGAGATCGTCAGCGGGTTACAGGCGCTCCTCAATCAGGACAACGGGACCGGTCGCGTGGAAAACATGAGCGCGTCGGGATTCCCCGATGCCGCGGCGAGTCTTGCGCGCTATCTCGCACGCGTGCCGGCCGACATCACGCGCAACATCAAGTTCGGTTTCCCCGGGAATCCGAGCGGCGGCGGGACGGATCACGCCTCCTTTGTATCGTGCGGCGCGCCAGGATTCGGCTTGGGTTCGGGCGACTGGGATTACGGCCGCTACACCTGGCACACCAATCGCGACACGTACGACAAAATCAGCTGGGACGACGTGAAGAACAACGCGGCGCTCGCCGCGATGCTGGTCTATCTGGCGTCGGAGGACACGGTTCGCATGTCGCGCGAGAAACGCACCGTCTTCTCGCTGACGCCGAGCGGCCAGCCCGGCGCCTGGCCGGAGTGCCGCGATGCCCAGCGCAGCACGCCGCCGCTGGCGCCGGCGCCGCCGCCACCTCCACCACCGGCAACGCCGCCCGTGAGCTTCGCGGATCATTTTTCCGGCGTTTCGGCCGCCTACGCGGCCTTCCGGCCCCGGTACCCGGACGCGCTGTTCGACTTCCTCGCGGACGCGGCCCCGGCCTGCGACGACGCGTGGGACGCAGGCACCGGCTCGGGCCAGGCGGCTGTCGGCTTGGCTCGGCATTTCAAGCACGTAATCGCGACCGACGCCAGCAGCAGCCAGATCGAGCACGCCACGCCTGATCCGCGAATTCAGTACCACGTAGGTCCCGCGGAGTCATGCGATCTGGCCGACGCATCCGTCGATCTCGTCACCGCCGCGCAGGCGCTCCATTGGTTCGACCGTCCACGATTCTGGGCGGAGGCGCAGCGCGTCCTTCGACCGCACGGTGTGATCGCGGTGTGGACCTATGTGATGCTCCAGATCGCACCGCCCATCGATGAGATCGTGCTCCACTTTTACCGGGACGTCGTGGGCCCGTATTGGCCCCCGGAACGGCGGATCACCGAGGAGCGTTACCGGACCATTGAGTTTCCGTTCGCTGAATTCGCCGCGCCCGACTTCGTGATCGAGCAGACTGTGACGCTCGACGAGCTCGCCGGCTACGTTCGCACCTGGTCGGCGACCCGCGCGTACCTCAAGCGGCACGGCGAGGATCCGGTCGAGCGTCTCGTCGCCGAGCTCGGACCGGTCTGGGGCGATCCGCAGCAATCACGATTGGGCCGCTGGCCCGTGGCCATGCGGGTGGGGAGGATCGAATGAAGGACTGGATCACCACTGTCATCACGCGCGAGCTGAAGGCGCTACGGCGCGAGATCGAATCGTACCCGAGCGACGACGACCTGTGGGAGATTCCGGCGGGGATCGCGAACCCGGGCGGAAACCTCGCGCTTCACCTCGCCGGCAATCTCCAGTACTTCCTGGGCAACGTGCTCGGCAACAACGGCTACGTGCGCAATCGCGATGCCGAGTTCGGCAGCCGCGACGTGCCGCGCGCGGAGCTCCTGCGCGAGATCGACAACGCGATCGCGGCCGTGGAGCTGGGCATGAGCAAGATCGGCGAGGGGGATCTGGCCAAACCGTTTCCGGAGAAGGTCGGCGGCGTGAGCTCGACCACCGGCGCCTTTCTGGCCCACTTCGCGACGCATCTCGCTTACCATCTGGGTCAAGTGGACTACCACCGCCGCATCATGACCGGCGAAGGCAAGACCGTGAAGGCGATGACACTCACGGAGCTCGAGGCGAAGTCATCATGACGACGCCCGCCCGCGCCGTCGGGCGTCCCGAGGCCGACGAAGTCCCGTCTCATTATGTCGGCTACATCAAGCGCGTGCCGGAGCTCGACCCGGTGACGGTGTGTGCGGCGCAGATCGAGGAGACCGTTGCGATGCTGCGCGGCCTCTCCGAGAAGGACGCGATGTACCGCTATGACCGCGGCAAGTGGAGCATCAAGGAAGTCGTCGGCCATCTCGCCGACATCGAGCGCATCATGGCCTACCGGGCGTTGCGCATCGCGCGCGGCGACACGACGCCGCTCCCCGGATTCGACGAGAACGCCTACGTCCCCGTCGCCAAATTCGATGCCCGCTCGCTCGCCGATCTCGTCGGGGAGCTACGCACCGCGCGCGCAGCGACACTCGCGCTGCTGCGCACGTTCGATGCCGATGCGTGGCAGCGCCGCGGCACGGCGAGCGGCAAGCCGGTCAGCGTGCGCGCGCTCGCCTTCATGATTCCCGGGCACGAGCGCCATCATGTCGAGATCCTGAGAACGCGGTACGGCGTGGGAGGAGTGGCATCGTCATGAAAGTCGGCATCCTGGGCACCGGACAAGTCGGGCAATCGCTCGCCGCTGGTTTCAAGAAGTACGGCCACGAGGTGAAGCTCGGTCACCGCGATCCGAAACAGTCGTTCGCCGATGCCGCGAAATTCGGAGAGGTCGTCCTGCTGTGCACCGCGTGGGCTGGAACCGAGAGTGCAATCAAGCTCACCGACCCCAAGAATCTCGCGGGCAAAGTCGTAATCGACGTCACGAACCCCTTTAGGCCCACGGCGACGGACCCATTCGCGCTCGCCCTCGGCTTTGAAGATTCGGGTGGCGAACAGGTGCAGCGGTGGCTACCACAGTCACGGGTGGTGAAAGCCTTTCAACATCGTGGGTAACTCGTTGATGGTCGATCCGAAACTCCCCGCCGGACCACCGGATATGTTCATCGCCGGCAACGACGCCGCCGCGAAGCAAACCGTCACCCGGATCTGCACGCAATTCGGCTGGCTGGTCTTGGACATCGGCGGGATCGAACGTTCGCGACTCCTTGAACCCCTGGCGGCGTTGTGGTGCGTCGTGGGTTCCAAGTTGGACTGGCGGGAACAGGCGTGGAAGCTGTTGCACAAGTAGATTATTGCGGGCACACAACAAGGACATCGTCGTGGTCATGACACTCGTTCTCGCCGCGTTGATGCAGCAGCCCGCGGCACCTCCTGCACCGCCACCAGGTCCGGCGGCGCTCGAAGTCGGCGCGGTCGCCCCCGACTTCGCGATCCCCGGCGCCACGCGCTACGGCACGCTCAAGAACCCGGTGCGGCTCAGCGACTACAAGGGGAAGACGGTGGTCCTCGCGTTCTTCTTCAAAGCGCGAACGCGTGGCTGAACGATTCAAATGAATGCGTACCGTGATCAGTACGCACAGGTTTTCAAGAACGGCCGCAACGTCGTCCTCATCGCCATCAGCGCCGATGTCGACACGGCACTCGCCTCGTGGGCACGGGATGCTGACTATCCGGTCCTCTTTGGCAGCGATACTGGCTCAGCGGTCGGGAAGGCGTTCGGCGCTTTCAACGCGCAGTACAAGCTCGACAACCGTAATCTGTTCGTCGTAGGTCCGGACGGAAGAATCGCGTATCGAGCGACGCCGTTCCGGGAGATCGATCCGACGTCGTATACGGATCTAGGGGCTGCGATCAGCAAGCTGGTACCAGCGGATACGACAGCTCGCTAAGGGCGGCGGAGAGGCGGCGAAGGGGCGCCGATGGGGCGGCGAAGGGCTGCCTCAATCGCCGCCTCGACGTTTTGGTCTGCACCAACGCCCGTGTAGACGACTTTGCCCTGGGTATCCAGAACCGCGATGTATGAAGTGGCGGGAGCATCGAACGCTCTTACCGCCGCACCATTACCATCCCACAAGAACGTGAACGGCATCGGATGCCTCTCGAGGTGCCGCCGAACGCTATTCTTGCTCTGATTCACCGCGACTGCGACCACGAGAAACTCCGCGCGATCACCGAATTTCTTCTGCGCCGCCTCCATCCTCGGCAGCAGCTCGGCGCAGATCGGGCACCACGTCGCCCAGAACTCGACGATGACCGGCTTTTTGCCGATCCACTGCGACAGCGCGACAGAATCGCCGTTGAGATTCTCGAGCGTAACCGGAGGAGGTGTTTCACCAACCGGGATGCCGATCACATCCTGCGCGTGCAGCACCGCGGGGGCAAGAAAAAGTAGTCCCGCGCACCACACACCACGCACCACGCACGTTTTCACCACACTTGCCCCGCTTTGACGAAGTAGTACTCAGCCATGAGCAGTAGAACCACGCCCGCCGCCTTTTTGATCCATGACATCCACGCGCCGGCGCGGGGCAGCGCCGCCAGCGCACCCGAGAAGAACCCGACCACGACGAGCAGGGCCGACATGCCCAGCGAAAACACGAACAGGTATAGGAATCCGAGCACGGCGCTGCGCGTCGTCGCGACCCAGGTGAGCACCGCGGCGAATGCCGGCGCCCCGCACGGCGCCGCGACGAGCCCCGACGTCGCACCGAGGAGAAACACCGCCGGATAAGAGCCCCCCCCCTCGCCGAGGCTCCCCGCCCAGGCGGACAGGCGCGCGGGCAGCCGCACAGGAATCACTTCGAGCAGCGCGAGCGCGAAGACGAGCAGCAGGTTTCCGATGACGAGCCGCGCCCAGAAGCTCGCGCCGATCGTGCCGAACAACGAGCCGGTCATCCCGGCGATCATGCCGAGCAGCGCGTAGAAGAGCGACAGCCCGCCCACGTACGTGAGCGTCAGGCCGAGCGTGCGCCGGCGCGTCCGTCCCGGGGCGTTGACGCCGGCAAGCGTCCCTGCGGTGATCGGGATCATCGGGTAGATGCACGGATTGAGACTCGTCACCACGCCGGCCCCGAACAGCAGGGCGACGGCCACGAGCGGTTGATTCTGCAACGCGTCGGAGATTCCCACGGCGGGATAATAACGCTTTCCGCACAGCCAGGAGCCATCGCAACTGCCAATTACCGCGTATCTTCTGAACTGCATCCTCAAAGGAGCTCGTATGAAGACGCGACACGCATTCATCACCGCCCTGGTCCTGGCCGCTGTCGCGGTCGCGCCGCGGATCGGTGCCGCACAGCAGTTCACGCGTCGGGCCTCCATCGCTACGGTGTCCGCACCTGTCATCCTGGATACGACCGGATTGTTCTTGGAACGCGCGGCCCGCGTGGGCGAAGACATTTTCGTCACCGGACAACCAACGGAGCGCGCGCTCCGCGAGTTGCGGGAACAGGGCGTGACGACCGTCGTGAATTTGCGCACACCGGAAGAAATGACGAGGAACGTCAAGTTCGACGAGGCGGCGCTCGTTGTGTCGCTCGGAATGCAGTACGTGTACCTGCCCGTGCGGGGGAACGATCAGTACCCGTACTCTCCCGCAACCCTGACGAAGTTCGCGGATGCCGTAAGCAACGCAAAGGGCAAGGTATTGCTCCACTGCACGGTCGCGTGGCGGGCGAGCCACCTGTGGGCCGCGTATCTGATCGACCGTGGCGTCCCGGTCGACTCGGCTCTCGCGAACGCGCGAGCGATCAATCTCATGGACGACCACCGCATGGGCTCGAATGGGCGCCAACCGGTCGAGGACTTTCTCGACAAGTCGCTGCCCACGCTCGGCCACCCGCCGCGTTAGAGGACGTGAGTCGCACAGCGCTCATTGCCGGGGCGACCGGTCTAGTCGGTAGCCACGTGCTCGCGCTCCTCCTCGCCGATGCACACTGGTCGCGCGCGGTGACCGTGGGCCGCCGCACGACAGCGCAGCAGCACGGCAAGCTCGAGCAACGCGTGCTGGACCTCGGCGCGCTCGAGACCGCGAACAACTTGCAGCATGTCGACGATGTGTTCTGTTGCCTCGGCACCACCATCAAGCAGGCAGGATCGCAGCAGTCATTTCGCCTGGTCGACCACGCCTTCGTGGTGGGACTGGCGCGCGCCGGATTGCGGGCCGGCGCCACACAGTTTCTCCTCGTCAGTGCCATCGGCGCCGATCCCGAGTCCCGCGTGTTCTATAGCCGCGTCAAAGGCGAAACAGAGGCGGCGATCCGACAGCTTCCGTATCGGGCCATCCAGATCTTCCGCCCCTCCCTCCTGCTCGGCGAGCGAGCCGAGTTTCGTCTCGGCGAGCGGATCGCGATGCTCGGCGCACCGGTGTTGCCGGCGCTGCTGTTCGGGAGGCTGCGGCGCTATCGCCCCATTCGGGCCGCGACGGTCGCGCGGGCGATGCTCGCGATCGCGCGCGACGCGCCACGCGGTCCCAATGTGTTCGAGTACGACGCGATGCGTGTCAGCGGGGCATGACCACCGACCCATTCCTCGCGGCCGCCATCGCCGAAGCGGAACAGGGTCAGCGCGAAGGCGGCATCCCGATCGGATCCGTGATCGCGTCGCACGGAAAAATCATCGGTCGCGGGCACAATCGCAGAGTGCAAAAAGGCAGCGCCGTGCTGCACGGAGAGATGGACGCGCTGGAGAACGCGGGCCGGCAGCCGGCGTCGGTGTATCGCGAGGCGACTCTTTACACCACGCTTTCGCCCTGCGCGATGTGCAGCGGCGCGATTCTGCTGTATGGGATCCGGCGCGTGATCATCGGAGAGAACAATACGTTTAAAGGCGAGGAGGCACTGCTGACGAGCCGCGGCGTGTCACTCGAGGTGCGTCAGGATCCAACCTGCATCCGCATGATGACGGAGTTCATCCGCACGCACCCCGAGCTGTGGAACGAGGATATCGGAGTCTAGCGACTCCCGCCCCGCCGTACCGTCATCGGGCCGTTCGTCGTCACCACGCGAATCGGCGGCCCACCGCTTCCTAGCGTGGTCGAGATGCGGTCTTTGACGCGCCCGCTAATCGTCACGGTCATCGGAAAGCCCACGTCCATCGGCCCATTGACCGTACCGAATTCGATCTTCGCGTTGTAGTTGTCGGGAATCCGCAGATCCGCCGGACCGTTCTGCGTCTCGGCGTCCAGTCCCGTGCCTTCCCAGCGCGTGCCCAGCAGCTCGATCATGAGGGGCCCGTTCTGCGCACTCGCGTGCACGTCACCGCCGACGCCCGACAGCGAGAGCGGTCCATTCTGCGTCTGGAGATCCATTTTGCCGGCGACGTCCTCGACCGACAGCGGACCATTCTGGGTCGAAAGGGTCAGGTCGGTGCGACGCGGTACCATCACGACGAAACTGACCGACCAGTTTTGGCGGCGGCCGAAGGGGCCACTGCCACCGGTCGCCCGGATGGCACCGCCCGAAGCCTCGATCTTGATGTCGCGCGCGATCGCTTCGGCGTCGCTGCTGCTGCGGGCGTTGACCTGGATCCGCGCGGTGATCGCGATGCTATCGGACTTGCTCCAGCCGATGATCTCGACACCGCCGTTCATGCCGGGATCGATGGTGAGGGGTCGTCCCGTCGCTTTCATTCCGGTCTCGCGTATCTCGCAATGGCGGGCGCGTGAGCCCCCCCCCCAGTCGCCCCAGCGTTCGCGGCAATTCGAGAGCCATTCGTCATCGCTCTCCTGGGCGCGCAGGGTGCTAACAGGAAGTACCAGCAGGGCGAGAGCGGCAGCGGCGAGGTAACGCGTCATGACGGGCTCCGAAGTAGCGAGTGTGTACCGGGTTCGACACTCTCTACGGTGGAAGGGTTGCCGGGATTCGCTACCTTATGACCGATGCTTCCCCTTTTGGTCCTCGTCACCCTACAAGCACCGGTCCTGTCACCAGGCAACCACAATCTCTCCTTGCAGTTCGGCGACCGCACGCGGCGCTTCATCGTGCATGTCCCGCCGCAGGCCCGAGACAGCCATTCCTTGCCGGTCGTCCTCAGCTTTCACGGCGGCGGGGGCAGCGCCAAGGGCCAGCAGGATTACTCCGGCATCGACCCCCTCGCGGACCGCGAAGGATTCATCGTCGTCTATCCGGAAGGGACCGGGCGCCTGCCACGGCGGCTGCATACCTGGAATTCCGGCACCTGCTGCGGGTATGCGCGCGATCACCACGTGGACGACGTCGGTTTCATTCGGGCGCTGCTCGACGATCTCGCGCGTCGCACGCCCGTCGACCAGCGGCGCGTCTACGCGACCGGCCTCTCCAACGGCGGAATGATGTCCTACCGGCTCGCCGCGGAGCTCGGCGATCGCATTGCCGCCATCGCGCCAATCGCCGGGGGCATGGTCGTGGACTCGATCCGCTCTCCGCGGCCGGTGCCGATCATGCACATCCACAGCGTGGACGATCCGCGGGCGCTCTATGCAGGCGGTGTGGGCCCCTCGTTCCCGTTTACAAACATTCGGGTCGTGCACCCCGTCATGGACAGCGTGATCGCGCGCTGGGTCGCGTTCAATGGCTGTCCGCGGGCGCCCCTTGTCGGCGACACGATTCATGGCCGGGCGGGCTCGCCGAGTGCCACACATACCGCGACGCCGATTCGGTATGCGCCGTGCGCCGGCGGCAGCGAAATCGTCCTGTGGAAGTTGACGGGCGCCGGGCATGTGTGGCCGGGCGCCGGCGTGCAGTCGTGGCAGAAATACGTCGGCCCAGCGACCGACGTCATCGGTGCCGACACGTTGATGTGGCGTTTCTTCCAACGGTTCTCTCTTCCCGAATCCCACTAGCGACATGAGTTACCTCGCCCTCGACGCTGCCGAAATTGTCCGCACGATCGAGCGCCTCGGGAACCGAATCGAGGAGCGATTTCCCGGTTCGGGGCTGGGAAGTGTGTGCCGGCAGCTGCTCGAGATCTCGCGCCGCGCGCGCGAGCGGGCCGAGGTGAACGAAATCGAGGACCTGACGACCGGTTTGTCACGCAAGATTTGGCAGAGGCTGACGATCGTGATCAGCTAGCCTCAGCTGTGCGTCGGCTGGACGGTCTCGCCGAAGCGCGCGCCGAGGGCTCGCAGATACTTGTCGAGCGAGCCGTAGTAGCCGAACAAGAACCGTGACATGAACCGGAAGATGGGATTGCTGATCCAGCCGGCCTCGGTCACACTGATTCGCGTTCCGGTGCCGTCGCTCGCCAGCTCGTAAGTCCATGTGCCGCCGAACGCGCCACCCGCGGTGGGATCGATTTGCGTCACGAGCCGCCGCGGCGGGGCTGATTCCATCACGATGATCGGCACATCGAAGCCGCTCATTTTCTGGCGCCACACCTCATGACCGTCGCGGTCAGGCAGCCGCTCTACCTTCTCCATCGCCGGCCACCACGCGGTGATGTTCCCCAGGTCGCGCACCACTTTCCACACGCTGTCGGGAGGTTGCCGCAGCATGACGGTGCTCGTGGCGCGGTGATCCCGTGACACGAAAGCTCCGATGAGCGCCATGAGCGCGATGAGACCCACAAGGCCGCCGAGGACGATCAAGACCCATTTCACGGCGGTTGATAATACCTTTGGGTATGGATGCCGTAAGTGTTCGCGTAGACCGCTGGCTCTGGGCCGCGCGCTTCTTCAAGACTCGCGCGCTGGCCGCGGCCGCCGTCGCCGGCGGTAAAGTCCACGTCAACGGCAGCCGCGCGAAGCCCGCGAAGCAGCTCCACGTGGGGGACAGCCTGCGGGTGCGCGTCGGTCCCTATGACTGGATCCTCACGGTGCGCGCCGTAACCGAACGCCGCGGTTCCGCGCGCGACGCCCAGCTGTTGTATGACGAGTCTCCCGAAGGACGCGCGAATCGCGAGCGGCTCGCGGAAGCCCATAAAATCGCGCCGGCCCCCACCTATCAAGGCAAGGGCCGGCCGACCAAGAAAGACCGCCGCGAGCTGCAGCGCCTCGAGGAGGGCGAGGACTAGAGCTTCTGCAGATGCACGCTCCCGGATCCGGTCTCGACCGAAACGCGTGCCTTCCCATCCCCCAACGTCCCCGTGACATGATCGTGCGCGATGCGGCGCACTTGCAGCGTCAGCCCGCCGAGATCGATGTCGCCGCTCCCCGTATCGAGATCCACTTCAGCGCCGAGCGTGGGAGGCACTTTGAGCGTGACGTCGCCCGAGCCGGTCTCGATGCGGACGGAGCGGAACGTCGTGATGAGTGCGACATCCACGTCGCCACTCCCCGTCTCGAACGACAGCTCATCGCCTGACGACGCCGTCGCCTCGATGTCTCCCGATCCGGTTTCGACGTGCAAGATCGGCGCTTTCGCATCCGTCAGGGTGACGTTACCCGAGCCGGTCTCGAGCTTGAGGCTCGAACCGTCGACGCCGGAGACGGTGATGTCACCCGAACCGGTCGCGAGGCTGACATCGCCCGACGCGGTCCGCAGGTCCACGTCCCCCGAGCCGGTCTCGACGCGCAGCGAGCCGCGGGTGCGGTCGGTGGCCACATCGGCCGACGCGACATAGACGCGGATCACACCATCCACGTTCGAGACGAACGTTTTCCCCACGCCGAGGTACAGCGCCACGTTCTTGCCCTTCGGGACGCTCACCCGCAGGTCGGCGTAGGCCTCGAGCCCATCCCGGCTGCGTCCGGTGATCCGCACTTCATGACCCTCGCGGAACCAACCGCCGCGGTCGTGGCGTCCGTGCTCGTCGCCGAACGTGCCGTCGTCGCGCACGCGCAGCGTCGTGTTCCAGCCGCGGCCCCACTCGGGCATCACGATGACGTCGTCGGGATAGATGATCCGGAGCGTTTCGCGGCCGCGCAGCGGCCCAGACTGCACCTCGAGCTTGGCCGCGTCGGCGCCACCGGGCTGGATCTCGACAGTCACGTCGCTGCCAGAGCCGGCTTCGACGCGCAGCTCACCGACGAGGTTGTAGATGGCGACGGAATCGCCTTTGAGGATCTGACGCGAGGTTTGGGCAGCAGCAGGAATGGCGAGTACGGCAACAGCGAGACCGAGCAACGGCGTACGAGCGATCATAGCGGCTCCACAAGGGGTTGGCTCTTGTTGGATAGCGAAACGCCTACAAGGGTTGCACCTTTCGACCATATGAAAGATTGGCTGGTTTGGTTTCTCCTGGCGATCGGCCTGTTCGTCGGGGAAATGTTCACGGCGGGGTTCTGGCTTGCCTGCCTGGCGGTTGGGGCCGCCGTCGCAGGGGTTGTCGGTTTGATCCCGGGGCTCGGCTTCGTCACACAGGGCATCGCGTTCGCCGTCTCCAGCATTGTCAGCATGGCGGGGCTGCGTCCCCGGCTCATGCATCTGCTCCAGCTCGGCCCCGGCTCCGACCTGCGGACCGGCGTGGACGCGCTGCTGGGCAAGACGGCCATTGTGACGGAGCGGATCGGGCCGGGGTCGGCAGGTCGGGTCAAGGTGGACGGCGAGGATTGGCGGGGCGCGTCGTCCGACGCGTCGGTCATCGAGCCCGGCACGCCGGTCACCATCATCCAGGTGGACGGAACGACCTTGATGGTCGAGAAGGAGCTGTAGCGATGGGTCCTGGCACGATACTCGTCGGCGGCGTGGTCTTGTTCGCCATCGTCCTCATCTCGAAGAGCATCCGCGTGGTCCAGCAGGCGCAGACCATGATCATCGAACGGCTCGGCAAGTACCACAAGACGCTCGGCTCGGGGATCAATTTCGTCCTGCCGGTGATCGACCGCCCCCGCGCCGTGGACTGGCACCAGACGATCATCACGCCCGCCGGGGACAGCTACTCGCGTCGGTTCCGCACCGAGCGCATCGACCTGCGCGAGACGGTTTACGTCTTCCCGCGCCAGAACGTGATCACCAAGGACAACGTCGTCGTCGAAATCGACGCGCTGATCTATTCGCAGGTCACCGACCCGGTCCGTGCCACCTACGAGATCGCCAACCTGCCGGACGCGATCGAAAAGCTCACGCAGACGACGCTGCGCAACGTGATCGGTGAGATGGAGCTCGATCACGTGCTGTCTTCCCGCGACATGATCAACGCCAAGCTGCGGGCGATTCTCGACGAGGCGACGCACAAGTGGGGTGCCAAGGTCAGTCGCGTGGAGCTCAAGGACATCAACCCGCCGCGCGACATCCGCGACGCCATGGAAAAGCAGATGCGCGCCGAGCGCGAGCGTCGGGCGACGATCATCACGGCCGACGCCGAACGGCAGTCGCGCATTCTCTCGGCCGAGGGCATCCGGCAATCGGAGATCAACACGGCGGAGGGCGACAAGCAGGCGCGGATCCTGCACGCCGAGGCCGAAGCCGCGGCGCGGCTCAAGGTCGCCGAAGCGGAAGCACAGGCGATCGAGCGCATCACCGCCGCGATCAAAGGCACCGGCGGCGACCCCGCGCAGTACCTGATCGCCATCCGTTACATCGAAACACTCAAGGAGATGGTCTCCGGCCAGAACAACAAGGTCGTCTACATGCCTTACGAAGCTACCGGTGTGCTCGGGTCGCTGGGCGGAATTCGGGAGATGCTGGCGCCGGGCCCGTCCGACAAGAAGGTGTGAACGCCCTCACGCACCTCTCCGAAGAAGAACGGATCTTCCAGGGCGCGGTGCGTGACTTCGCCGAGAGCGAAGTCCGCCCCCGCGTGCAGGCGATGGAGCAGGCCGCGCAGCTCGATCCCCAGCTGATTCCCAAGTTCTTCGCGCTCGGTCTCATGGGGATCGAAATCCCCGAGACCTACGGCGGCGCCGGTGGCAGCCTGTTCATGACGGTGCTCGCGGTGGAGGAGCTGTCCACAGTGGATGCGTCGGCAGCCATCTTCGTCGATGTCCAGAACACCCTCGTCAACGCACTGCTGCTCAAGTGGGCCGCCGACGACATCAAGCAGCGGTATCTGCCGCGCCTCGCGAGCAATCTCGTCGGCGCCTACGCCCTCTCCGAGGCGGGATCCGGATCGGATGCGTTCGGACTCGCGACCAAAGCCAGCAAGCAGGGCGACAAGTGGATTCTCGACGGCCGCAAGCTGTGGATCACAAATGGTGCCGAAGCAGGGTTCTACGTGATTTTCGCGAATACCGATTTCACCAAGAGCTACAAGGGGATCACGGCGTTCGCGGTGGAGCGCGGCTTCGAGGGATTCAGCGTCGGCAAGAAAGAAGACAAGCTCGGCATCCGCGCGTCATCGACTGCCGAGCTGATTCTCGATCACTGCGAAGTCCCGGCGGCGAATCTGATCGGCGAGGTCGGGAACGGCTACAAGGTCGCCATCGAGACGCTCAATACGGGTCGCATCGGCATCGGGGCGCAGATGATCGGCGTGGCGCGCGGCGCGCTCGAGGCGTCGCTCAAGTACGTGAAAGAGCGACAGCAGTTCGGCAAGCCGGTGGCGGATTTTCAGGGCGTGCAGTTTCAGCTGGCCCAGGCCGCGACGGAGCTGGAGGCCGCGCGACTGATGGTCTACAACGCCGCCCGGCTCGAAGACGCGGGTGAGTCGTATACAAAGGAAGCGGCGATGGCGAAGTTGCTGAGCTCGCAGGTGGCTGAGCGCGTGACGTCGCTCGCTGTCGAGCTGTTCGGGGGCTACGGCTACACCAAGGAGTATCCGGTCGAGAAGTTCTACCGCGATGCGAAGATCGGGACGATTTACGAAGGCACGAGCAACATGCAGCTCAACACCATCGCGAAGCTCCTCCTGAAGTAAACGAGGTCCATTCTTGACATAGGCTTGACGCGGCTGCGGTAGGCTGGGCGCGTACCTCCACCCGGAGCGACGCGATGATCCGCAGCCTGGCTGTAACGATCCTGATTTTCTGCGCCCTGCTCAACCGCGGTGCAGCCCAGGACATCACCCTCGATTCGGCGCGGCACACCGTCGTCATGCGCGCCGGACCCTTCACGGCAGGGCCGGCCGAGCACAGTGAGCACTACGGCCATGCGGGGATGCTGGACACTGACGATCCCGTCCGGCGGTTCACGTGGCCCTGCGACGCGTGGCTGCGCGGCTTCGCGCTGCGGCTCGAGGACGCGGAGGGGCGGCCGCTCCCGCTCCGTTGGATTCATCATCTCAAGGTCGTGAACTTCGCGCGCCGCCAGCTCGTCTATCCGATCACCGAGCGACTCATCGCGGTGAGTCGCGAGTCGCGGGACGTGAAGCTGCCGGCCACCGTCGGCATCCCGGTTCGCGCCGGCGACGAGCTGGGTGTCTATGTGATGTGGGACGCGCCCGCCGATGCCCCCAGCCGCGAGGTGTTCATCCAGATCGAGCTGCAGTGGACGCCGACCAATTTGCTTCCGCGGCCGGTCAGCGCTCTGCCGTTCCAGGTCGACGTGCGCTTTGGCGTGAGTCGCAACACGTTCCCTGTGCCGCCCGGGCGGCACGAATGGGCGTACGAGTTCGAGCTCCCGGTCAGCGGCCATCTGTTGCTGGCAGGCGGGCACCTCCACGATTACGGCGAAAGCGTGCGGTTCGAGGACGTGGCGACGGGAAAGCGGCTCCTATTTTTCGCGTCGCGGCGGGATTCCAGCGGCCATCTGCTCAGCATGCCGCGCAAGCTGCTTGCGCTGTGGGGGGAGGGCCTGCGGCTCAAGGCGGGCCGGCGCTACCGCATCGTCGCCGTGTACGACAACCCGACGGCCGACACCATTCCGGGAGCGATGGGCATCATCGGAGGTCTGTTCGTACCCGACGACCTGCGGCGCTGGCCCGCGATCGATGTCACCAACGCCGACTATCGGCTGGACCTGGCGCTGCTCGGCGGTGTTCCCGCGATAGCCGCGCGGCGCACGGAGGCGGGCGCGCAGCACGAGTGACCCGAATCACCCGCCGGACACTTCTATCGAGTAGGATAGGTCCCTCCACAGGAGGCCGATAATGACACGCTCGTGGCTGTTGCTCGCATGTCTGCTCGTGTTCGGTGGCGCGCCGGCCGCCGCGCAGGAACATGGGCATGGGCACAAGAAGGAATTCGTCTTTGCGCCGGATCGCGCGGTGTCGGTGACCCGCGAGGTGCTGGTGCGTCAGGGTTACGAAGTCATTCGCATCGAAACGGTCGGCAACGATCAGGTCGTGTACTATCGCCGTGGCAACATGGGTCGCGGCAAGGGCAAGGGTCCGCCGATGAAGATGATCATCCGGCGGGTCGAGAATCGGGTGGTGTTTGTGAACACGCCGGACGCGGTGTTGGCGGACATCAGTGTGCGGATGCGGTTGTAACTCAGACAAGCGAGGTGACCGCCGCCGGGTACAACTCGGCGGCCGGTCTTCGTTTTAGGGCTGCACCACGCGCACCTGGCTGTCCGTGAAGGTCGGCACGTAGACCTGCCCGGTCAGCGGATTCACAGCGGCGGCCTTGGGGGCCGACCCCACGATTAGCGTCGCGAAAACCTTCTGTGCCCCAACGTCGATGAACGACAGCGTTCCGGAGACACTGTTCGCCACGTAAACGACTCCACGGTCCGAGTCCACTCCGAGCCCTTCTGGACCATCGCCAACCGCTACGGGTTGCACCAACCGTTTCGATAAGTCGACCGCGGAAACGGTGCGATCATTCCCGTTCGTCACGAACGCGAAGTTCGTCCGAACGTCGATCGCAACACTGGAAGCACCTCTACCCATCCCCAGAATCTCGTCTACGACCCTTGCGCTGCCGGGCTTCGGGTCGATTACGAGCAGGCTCTGCCGCGCCGGAATGACTACGTAGACGAAACCGTTGTTTGGATTGAACGCCACACCGGCCCCGGCAGCCGGTAGCGCAACGACATCGCCCGGCACGGTCGCGTCTTTCGAACCATCCACCGGTATGAGCGCTGGCCCACCCTTCACGAGATCGGTCGCGGCGACGTAGACGAAGTTGGCTTGGGAGTCCACAGCGACGCCCTGCGATCCAGGCCCTACCTGGATAATCACGCGGATCGCATCAGGGGTGCGGGTGCCGTCAATCACGACCAGGCCGGCCAGGCTTGAGACGTAGACCTGATTCGTCGTCGAATTCGCCGCCAGGCCGATCGGTGATTCGAATCCGGGGATCCGCGTTATCTCCTTGTCGTCGAGTAACACCGAAACGCCGCCCGATCCTGGGACATAGAGCTTCTTGCTCCGGACATCGAACGCCGCTGCGACCGGCCCTTGAGTAACGGGAATCGCCTTGATCACACCACCGATGCCGAACGGCGTGCTCCGAGCACCCACAAGGGTACCGGACGTCGCAAGCAGAGTATCGGCTACCCCTGCCGAATCGATCGCAAAGTCGGCGAACGTCGCCAAGCCATTCACGGCTGCTGCATCGACGGTGCGCTGGAGGTTGGCCACTGCATTCGAACCAGGCAGCAACCTCAGCGTCACGAAGTCCTGCGCCGTGGTCACGTGGTTCCCGAATTGGTCCTCGACCTCCACCTGGACGGGCGCCATGGTGTTGCCCGCCACCCCGTGGGTTGGCTCCGTGAGGAACGCGAGTTGAGCCGGCGCGCCGGCGACCCCAGTGGCGCTGAAGGTCACAGCGGGCAGTGTGCCAGCAGTCGTCGTGACGGTGTTGGTCCCGACGACGGAGCCCAGCGTCCAGCTGCCCGTCGTCGCGAGCCCTAGCGCGTCGCTTGTGTCTTTGGTCGCGCCGAGCGTACCCCCGCCAGCCGCTGCGAAGTCGACGATGACACCGGCAACACCGTTGCCGAATTGATCGGTGACCTTGACGACAGGTGCCGCAACGCCGGTCGCCACCGTGCCGGTCTGTGGATCGAGCGATTGCTTGACGAGCCGTATCGCCGCGCCCGGGAGCGCGGTCGCACTGAAGACCACCGGCGAGCCCGACAGCCCGCCGACCGAGGCCGTGGCGGTCTGGGTGCCGGCGCCCGTGCCGAGCGTCCGGAGCGCGGTCGAGGTTCCTGAGGCGTCGGTCGTGTCCAGCGCAGGCGTAATCACGCCCCCACCCGAGGCCGCCGCCCAGCTCACGGGCACACCGGCGACGGGCGCGCCGAGAGCGTTCCTCACAACCACAGCGTAGGCGGTCGCCAAGGTCGCGCGGACGGTGTCGGTTTGCCCGTTGCCTCCCGACGAGGCGATCGTCGTCGCGAGCGACGCGATCCCCTCGGCGCTGAATGTCACCGCCGGGAGGCCAGTCGCCGTCGCGGTAAGAGTGTTCACGCCGGCAACGAGGCCGACGGTCCACGTGGGCGACCGCGCGATCCCGGCGGTGTCAGTCGTGACCGTCGACGGTGGGCCGAGACTGCCGCCCCCGAGACTTACGCTAAAGGTCACCGGGACACCGCCGACCGCGTTCCCATACTGGTCGCTCACACGCGCGGCGGGGTTGATGGATACCGCACTTCCGACGAGCGCGCTCTGGCCGTTGCCCGCGAACGCCGTCAGCTGCGACGCGACATCGACCAGGCCCGTCGCCGTGAAAGTGATGGGACTGCCGGACAGTCCGGTCCCGGCAACGGTGACACCGTTCGCGCCGACGAGTGTCCCGAGCCGCCATCCCCCGACACTCGCGATACCCGCAGAGTCCGACACAGGCGTCGCGTTCACGACGCTCCCGCCTCCCGAGGTCACAGCGCTGACCGTGGTGCCGGAGACAGGATTGCCGAACTGGTCCACGATCCTGACTTGCGGGACAATGGGCACGATCGTGTTCACGATCGCCGACTGGAGATCGCCTGCATCCTTGAGGATGGTTGTCGCCGCCCCCGCGAGCCCAGTCGCGGTGAACACCGCCGGCGTCACACCCAGAGCGCTCACCGTGAGCGTGTTCGGACCCACGATCGTGCCGAGCGTCCACCTGGCCACCGTAGCGACGCCGGCGGCGTTCGTGAGCTGCGAGCCGCCCGTCAGACCACCGCCGCCGCCGCTCACGGCGAACGTCACGCTCGCCCCGGCAACCGGGTTGCCGAGCGCGTCCTTGAGCTGCACCGCAGGTCGTGTGAGGAGCGCGGTGGCCACGGTGGCGAGTTGTCCATCGCCCGCTAAAGCGAGGAGCTGCGAGGCCGGTCCGGCGAGCGCGACGACGCTCAAGGTCACGGGACTGCCACTCAATCCGGGAACCGTGGCCTCGAACGTCTGGCCGCCCAGCAGCCCGCCCAAGGTCACGGTCGTGCGCGCGCGCCCGGCGCTGTCCGTCACGACGACGGAGTCGGTCACGCTGCCACCGCCCGTGCGCGTCCGGAAATGCACCGCCACGCCACCAACACCCAAGCCGTCGGCGGCGCGCGCCTGGACCTCGAGCGGTATGCCGAGCAGCTGGCCAACGGTGTCGATCTGACCGCCTCCCGCGAGGGCGAGGAGCTGCGTGGCGGACGGGGTGAAGGTCGCCGTTACGGAATCGATAGCTCCCGATGGCGTGCGCGCGCGCACCCACACGGCGCTTCGGGCCGCAGGTGCCCGCAACACCCCGAAGGAGTTGATGGGTGCCGCCGTCGCGTCGCTCGTGCTCCATGCCACGAAGAGCTGAGTGACGGGGACGCCGCCATTGAAGCCCTGCACCTGAAGCCGTAGCGAGTCGCTCAGAAGAATGAAGGGGCTGCGCGGCAGAATCAGCACGCTGTCGGCTGCGGGGCCGATGTACGTCGTGACCGGGATCTCGGGCGGGGGCGGGGGAGTGGGCACCACCACGGGGCTCGTACCAATGAACAGAGGGACCGCGCCGCTCAGTGCAACGACGGACACCCTCAGGGTCTCGGGAGACTTGAGGAGCGGGACTCGGAGCTCGAGGGCCAGCTCCGTAGCACCCGGCGGCAGGGCGAGCGTCGTGTCGGCAAGCGTATCGGACGGAGGCCGCACGACCACGAACCGGACGCCATCGATGGTCAGACCGAAACTGCCCAGGACTGCCTTGGAAGGGAGCACAGGCGCGACAGCGATTCGGGCCATGGCGTTGGGCTCGAACCCATCCCGGCAAGTGACAACTACTACAAGAAGGCCCAGCGCCAGAAGCGCGCGGGCCCGCAACGACCGGACAAGTGATGGCTCACTACGGGACTTCACAGCCAGCGAATTGGCCTCCGTCCGGACTGCCGGTCAAGACGATATCTTTCGCGGTCATGCGCACCGCACGCCGCACACACGGCTTTACCGAATCGGTGATTCGTGGGATGACTCGGCTCGCAAATGAGCACGGGGCCATCAACCTCTCTCAGGGCTTCCCGAACTTCCCCTGCCCCGACGTCCTGAAAGACGCCGCGGCCCGCGCGATCCGCGATGACGTGAACCAGTACGCCATCACCTGGGGTGCTGCCCGACTGCGGAACGCGTTGGCCGCGAAGTACCAAGATTGGTACGGGATGGCCGTAGATCCAATGACGCAGGTCACGGTGACCTGCGGAGCCACCGAAGCGATGGTGTCAGCGCTACTTGGCATCGTGAATCCGGGCGACGAAGTCGTCGTGTTCGAGCCCTTCTATGAGAACTACGGACCCGACGCCATCCTCTGCGACGCCAAACCAGTCTTCGTTCCAATGCCCGCCGAGGGGCCGATCGACTTGGACCGTCTCGCCAAGGCGTTCACAGCCAAAACGCGCGCCATCATCGTCTGTACGCCCAACAATCCGACGGGCCGAGTGCTCTCGCGCGCGGAGCTCACAGCGATCGCAGAGCTGTGCCAGCGCCATAACGCATTCGCCGTCACGGACGAGATCTACGAGCACATCTACTATGAGGGCGAGCACATCCCTCTCGCGACGCTGCCGGGCATGGCCGATCTGACGATCACGACGAGCGGTGCGTCGAAAACATTCAGTGTCACGGGCTGGCGGATCGGGACGATCATCTCGCCTCCCGATGTGACCGGAGCCATCCGCAAGGTCCATGATTTTCTCACCGTCGGCGCTCCGGCCCCGCTGCAGGAGGCGGTCGCCGTAGGTATCGAAACACTCGGCGACGATTACTACGAAGGACTGGCGCGGGATTACCGCCGGCGGCGTGACATCCTCTGCGCGGGACTCCTCAAGGCGGGCTTCAAGTGCCGACCGCCTCAGGGCGCGTACTACGTCATGGCCGACTTCTCAGGCGTGTCGGATCTGCCGGACGACAAGTTCGCGGAATGGCTGACCATCGAGCACGGTGTCGCGTCGGTGCCGGGGTCGAGCTTCTACTCGCGCCCGGAGCTGGGTCGCAAGTACGTGCGCTTCGCATTTTGTAAGACCGAGGACATGCTGCAGCAGGCGGTCGAGCGGCTGCAGCGCGTGCGCGACTAGCTTCACGTCGTGTTGCGCGACCCCGCGAGGAGCGCGTCCACCCGATCCCCGATCTGGCGCGCCGCACCGAGGTCCGCCGTCAGTCCCGCGAGCGTGACGGCGCCGCCCTGCAAGCGCAGCAGGTCGAAGCGAATTGTTTCGAGCGCCCCTAACGCCTCCCGCAGCTCGCCCGCTTGACCGTTACTTCGCAGACTCTGCACTTGCTCCTCGAGCGCGCGCACGACCGCCGGCAGATTGCCCAGTCTCGCCCGGACGTCCTCGGGGAGGAGAGCAAAAAGGTCGAGCGCCGCCAAACCGAGTGCGACCTCCGTGGGCCGGTCCACCACAGGGACTAGCCCGACGCGCCCGCGGAGGCCTACGCTCGCGATTCTGAACAGCCACCGGCCCAATCGACCCTTCCAAAACCCGAAGCGGCGCGCTTCGGCATGGTCCAGCCGGCTGCGGCTCGCCGCGAGCGCAGCGAAGCCGGTTGCCACGGCCGTCGCGCACGATAGCCCGAACACACCGAACGCAACGAGCACGGCCGGATAGGGAAGCAGAAACGCCGCGGCGCCGCTCAGGGCAGCGAGCCCGAGCGAACCGTACATCTTCGTGCGCATCCACCGCTCCCACCACGTGGGGTCCGCCCCCCGGACTCCGGTCGCGAATTCCTGTTCCTCCCGCCGCCGGGCGAGCTCCAGTCCAAGACCGTGCACGAGGTCCTCGTGGCGGTAGCCTGCTTTCAGGAGACCGCGCACGCTTCGAATGGCAAGCGCGATTGGGGAAGCCACGGCGGCGACAACGAGCGTAGTGGCAATGACCGCGAGTCCACCGCGGAAGACGGCGGGTGGGTTGCCGGCAAAGACGCTGTTGAGCAGGAGGTTGAGGCCCATGGGAACGAGCACGGCAGCCGCGATGAAGGGAGCGATGTACCGCGCCCGAGCCTGTGCGAGACCCTCGGCGAGAAAGGCCCGGATTGGCACCGGCAACTCGCGCCGGCCCTCGACCATTTCCGCGAGCGCGGCGGCCAACTCTTCGCCCGTCTGGTAGCGCTGCGCGGGGTCCTTCGCGAGGCAACGCTCGATGGCCGCCACAAGCAGGGTAGGCGCGCCGGGAGCGTCGAGCGGCAGCGGCGGCTGGTTGACCTGTTGGCCGATGATCGCGGTCGTGGTGCCGGCGAACGGCAGGCGTCCCGAGAGCGCGTAGTAACCGACCACGCCGAGCGAATAGAGATCGCTGCGTCCATCGACGGGTTCGCCCAGCGCTTGTTCGGGGCTCATATACTCGGGCGTGCCGACCAACCTCCCTTCGCCCGAATCGCCTTCCCGTGGCGCCGCCACCACGCGCGCGATTCCGAAATCGGCCACGAGCGCACGGCCGCTGCCCTGCTCGAGCAGGATGTTGTCCGGCTTGATGTCTCGGTGCACCAACGCCTGGCGATGCGCGTACGCGAGTGCCCATGCCACCTCGCGGAGCATCCGCGCCGCATCCGCGGGCTTCAAGCGCCCGTCCCGGCGCAATCGGGCCCCCAGGGTTTCCCCATCGACGTATGACATGACGAAGAACACGAACGCGCCGACTTCCTCGACGGCGTGAATGGGGATGATGTGGGGATGAGAAAGTTGCGCCGCCATTCGGGCCTCGCGCATGAAGCGGTGGCGCCGCTCGGCTGTGTCGGCCAGTTGGGGCGGCAGCAGCTTGATCGCCACGACGCGCTCGAGCCGTAGGTCGCGCGCCCGGTATACGATCCCCATGCCGCCGCGTCCGAGCTCCCGCTCCAGCGAGTAACGGCCCGCCAACGCAGCTTGAAAATCGAGGAAGAGACGATCGGGCGCCGCCCCAGGACTCACCGCTGCAGCTCCCCTTCTATCTCCCGATACCCGTCCACCTGCGCATCGATGTCGCGCGCGAGATTGCGCGCCAATCCCAGATCCGTCGTCAGGCTGTGCACGCTGCCGGTGCCCGCATGGAGGCGCAGCAGATTGAGCCTGATCGTCTCGAGCGCGGCCACAGCGTCTTTCAGGCGCTGCTGCACCAGGTCGCGCTCGGCACTGAGATCGGCGACGATGCGGTCGTGCCGAGCTGCGATCGACGCATCGGGATTCCCACGCTGACCAACGTCCGCCAGCGCTTCCTGCAGCTCCTCGAGCCGCGCCCGCATCCGTTGCGCGTCCTGCTCCAGGCGATGCACGACATCCGGTAGATCGCGCAGCTGCCGCCGCGTCTCTTTCGGCAGCGTGTCGTACAGCTGCTCGGCGGCCATGCCGAGTGCCAGCTCCGTGGGGCGATGCGTCAGTGACGCGGGCAGCCGCTTTGCGCTCGTGAACAGGCGCGCGACTCCGAATAACCAACGACCAAACCGACCCGTCCACGCCCGGCCCCAGAATTCTGCGTCGACGTCGCGCCGGCGTTGCAGCATGATCAGCGCGCCGATGCCTGACCCCACGCCGATCGCGAGTGTCCAGGCAAACGCCGTCATGAGCATGTACTCGCCCAAGGGGATCGAATTCATGATGGCAAGCGTCACCATCGCGGTCCCGGTACCGATGCCACCGGTCCATCGCAGCACCCGTTCGAACCATGACGGCCCGCCGCCGTGCCCCAACCCGTAGGCCCGCTCTTCGCGGCTCCGGTCGATCTCGGCCTTGAACGCCACCCCGATGTCGCCGTGCCCGAAGCCCGCATTCAGGAGCTTCCGCGCGCGATTGATCAGGACCCCAAGCGGGACGAGCGTGTAGCCGCTGATCAGCGTCATAAACCCCACGGCGACCGATTGCGTCAGCATTCCCGCGATGGGCGTGGCGACAAGCATGACGAACGGCCAGAGCAGCACGCCGCTGCCATCGAGCCGCGCGTCGTGTTTGACGAATGCGCGCAGCGCCACCGGCAGCTCGCGACGCTGTTCGAGCGCATGGCTGAGCTGCTCCGCCAGCGCGGCCGGCCCGTCCGGACGATCCGCCGGCTCTTTCGCGAGGCACCGGTCGATCGCCTGCGCCAGGCGCCGCGGCACGAGCGGCGCGACTGCTGATAGCGGCGGCGCGGGCTCCGTCACCTGCTTCGCGAGCACATCGGTCGCCTTCTCCGCCTCGAATGGCAGCGCGGCCGAACACGCGAAATAACCGACGATCCCCAGCGAGTAGAGGTCGCTGCGCGCGTCCACCGCTTCGCCCAGCGCCTGCTCGGGACTCATGAACTCGGGTGTTCCCACAACTTCTCCCGTGCTGAGCGCGCCGGCGCCCGCGACAACACTCGCGATGCCGAAATCGGCAACCAGCACGCGGCCGCCGCTTTCGAGGAGGATGTTGTCCGGCTTCACATCACGATGGATGACGCCTTGCCCATGCGCGTACGCGAGCGCCCAGGCGACGTCGCGGAGGACACGCGATGCCTCGGAGGGCGCCAGCGGCCCGCGCCGCCGCACTCGCTCGGTCAGCGTCTCGCCCTCGATATACGCCATCGCGAAGAACACAAACTCACCGATCTCCTCGACGGCGTGAATCGGAATGATGTTGGGGTGGGAGAGCTTGGCGGCGGTGCGCGCCTCACGCAGGAATCGGTCGCGGAGTTTGGGATCGGATGCCTTCGAGGGCGGCAACAGCTTGATCGCGACGGGCCTGTCCAGCCGCACCTCTCGCGCCAGGTACACGACACCCATGCCACCGCGCCCCAGCTCGCGCTCGAGGGAATACCGACCGGCGATGGCGGATTGAAAGTCGAGAAACAGCCGATCCATGCTCTATTGTAGCGTTGCTGGACACCTGCGCCATTGTAGGGGCAGATTGTGCCCCCTATGACGAGCCCAGCGGCCCACCCCGAAGCGGCGCCGGCGCCCGCCGTCTCGGGCGCGACCTACCAGCCCTACATCCCGGCATCCCAGTCGCCGGCCGAGCTGACCGTTCGCGCTATCGTGCTGGGAGTCGTACTCGGGCTCATCTTCGGCGCCTCGAATGTGTACCTCGCGCTGAAGATCGGGCTCACCGTCAGCGCATCGATCCCGATTGCCGTTCTCTCGATCACGATCTTCCGCTGGCTCGGCCGCTCCACCATCCTCGAAAACAACATCGTCCAGACCACCGGCTCGGCGGCGGACTCGGTTTCGGCCGGGGTCGTCTTCACGATCCCCGCGATTCTGTTGATGGGCTACGATCTCGACATCTCGCGCGTCACGATCCTGGCGATCGCGGGCGGCCTGATGGGCGTCCTCATGATGATTCCGCTGCGCCGGGCGCTGATCGTCAACGAGCACGGTAAGCTGCCCTACCCCGAGGGAACGGCGTGCGCGGAGGTGCTGATCGCCGGTGACCGGGGTGGTATCCACGCCAAGACGGTGTTCCAGGCCTTTGGGATTGCCTTCCTCTACAAGTTCCTGATGACGGCGCTCAAGTTCTGGCAGGAAACGCCGGGGAAGGTGCTGCGCGGTTATCAGAACGCCGAAGTGAGGGTCGAGGTCAGTCCCGAGCTGCTGGGGGTCGGCTACATCATCGGACCGCGGATCGCCGGCTACCTCTTCGCCGGCGGCTGTCTCGCCTATGTCGTGCTGATGCCTGCGATCAAGCTGTTCGGGAGCGCCATGACGGAACCGATGTTCGGCACCACGAAGTTGATCCGTGACATGAGCGCAGGCGAGGTCCGCGCGGCCTTCGTGTTCTACATCGGCGCGGGCGCGGTCGCCAGCGCCGGCATCATTGCGCTGGCGCGCTCTCTGCCCACCATCGTCGGAGCGTTCCGGGCCGGCTTCGCCGAAATGCGAGCCAGTCGCGTTGGTCAGGCCGTCGCAGCCAGGCTGCGCACAGACGACGACCTGCCGATCAGCGTCACCATCTTTGGCTCGATCATCCTCGCGATCATCCTGGCATTCCTGCCTCAAATCGGCGTGAACCTGCTGGGCGGGATCATGATCATCCTGTTCGGCTTCTTCTTCACGACCGTGTCGTCCCGCATCTGCGGTCAGGTGGGGAGCTCCGCAAACCCGATCTCCGGCATGACGATCGCGGCCCTCATTGCGATCTCCTTCATCTTCTTGCTGCTCGGTTGGAACCAGATCGATGATCGCGTGCGCGCCATCTCGATTGCCTGCGTGATCGCCGTGGCGGTCGCGAATGGCGGCAACACGTCGCAGGACCTGAAGACGGGATTCCTGGTGGGCGCGACCCCCAAGCGCCAACAGATCGCGATCCTCATCGGGGCGATCGGATCGGCCCTGGCCGTCGGCTGGACCCTCACGTTCCTCAACGGCGTCTATACCTACCCGGTCCCCGAAACGCGTCCCGGCTTCGTGGCACCGGCCAGCGGCAAGAGTCCCGACGGCAACGTGGTCGTGCGCACCGAGACGATGTCACGGTTCGGCATTGGCGGTACCGACTCGATCGACACCGGCAGCTACCAGGTGATTCGTGTGTACGTGGAGACGCAGGGCGTGCCGCCCGGCAAGTACCTGGTCGATCCTGCGTCGCACGAGATTCGATACGTCGTGGATCCCGGCATCGGCGGACGCATTCGCGAATACCGCGGCCACGAGCTGAAACGCCTCGACTCGCCCAAGGCGACGCTGATGGCCCTGATCACCGATGGGATCCTGACACACCGGCTGCCCTGGGCACTCGTGCTCATCGGGGTTTTTCTGACGATCGCGATCGAGCTGATGGGTGTGCAATCGTTGCCGGTCGCGGTCGGGGTGTATCTCCCCATCACCACATCGGCGGGGATGTTCGCGGGCGGCATCATCCGCTGGCTCGTCGAGCGAAAGGTTCGCGCTGCCAACCGTTCATTGGCCGAGATCGAGTCTGGTCCCGGCGTCCTGTTCGCGAGCGGTCTGATCGCGGGCGGGGCGATCTGCGGCATCGCGGTCGCCGCCATCGCGGGGTGGGGCAGCAAGAGCGGGAAAGCGGCGGACTGGTTAGCCGAGGCGGTCGGGGTGTACCACTCGCTCGGCGTATTTGCGACATCCGCAATCGCAGCTCTTGTCATGTTTGCAATTCTGGGGTTCCTGCTCTATCGCACGGGCCTACGCAAACAGTAAACACTATAACGACACTATAACGACATCTAACGACAGCGTGACCATCAAGACCGTCGGATTTCTGAAGCAGCTGCTCGACACGGCGGGGCCGTCGGGGTTTGAGCAGGCACCGGGCCGCGTGTGGCGCGAGGAGGTCGGCACGTTCGCCGACAGCGTACGCGTCGACGTGCACGGCAATTCCGTGGCGGTATTGAACGCCAAGGGAACGCCGCGCCTGATGCTTACGGGGCACATCGACGAGATCGGCATCCAGATCACGCACATCGATGAAGACGGCTTCCTCTATTTCAGTGGCATCGGCGGATGGGACTCGCAGGTGCTGGTCGGACAGCGCGTCTTGATCCTCGGCCGTGAAGGTTCAGTGCATGGCGTGGTGGGGAAGAAAGCGGTCCACCAGTTGAAGAAGGAGGACCTGGACAAGGTCACCAAAGTGATCGATTTGTGGATCGACATCGGCGCGGCAAACCGCGACGAGGCGGCTGCGCGCGTCCGAATTGGCGACGCGGGTGTGCTGGACAGCCGGGTCGAAGAGTACCCCAATGGCCGCATCGTCTCTCGCAGCCTCGACAACCGCATTGGCGCCTTTGTCGCGGCCGAGGCGCTGCGCCGGCTGGCGACGCAGCGGCCCAAGCACGCGGCGGTGTTCTCGGTCGCGTCGACCCGCGAGGAGATTGCGTGGACCGGGAGCGGTGCCAGGACGAGCGCGGTCGGCATCGAGCCCGACGTGGCGGTCGTGGTGGACGTCACGCATGCGACCGATTATCCCGGCGCCGACAAGAAGCACTCCGGCGATCACAAACTCGGCGGCGGGGTCGTGCTGAGCCGCGGTTCCTCGGTGAGCTCGGTCGTATTCGATTTGCTGGTCGAGTGCGCCGAACAGGCGAAGATCGCGTATACGATCCAGGCGGCCCCCCGCGACACCGGGACGGACGCCGACGCGATCTACAATGCGATGCGTGGCATTCCCACCGGGCTCGTGAGCGTCCCCAACCGGTACATGCACAGTCCCAATGAAATGGTGGCGCTCGAGGATCTCGATCGGGCTGCCGATCTGCTCGCCGCGTTCGCGCGCCGACTCGAGCCGGGGCTCGATTTCATTCCGCGGTGAGTACAGAAACAAACAGGGTCCCGGCGGACTGCCCGGGACCCTGAATTGGTCAGGAGTGAATCGCGTTACGGGTTCAACATCTCACCGAAGTTAATGTTAATCGTCCAGGACCCGAACGGGTTGTCCAGAATCGGGAACGAATAGCCCAGCCCTCCGCAGCCCGTACCGCTGGTCGGGTTCGTCTGATGATACGTACCCTGGCTGACCACGCACACGCTGTACGTACCAGCCGGAAGCGCGGCGAACACATAATTGCCCGCGTCATCGGTGGTGGCGCTGCTCAAGAGCAGGCCATTGGCGTCGAACAGCTGCACGCTCCAACCGAGTAGCCCCATCTCGCCCGAGAACGGATCCCGGACGCCGTCACCGGCATCAAGGTCCTCCCACACCATGCCGTGGATCTCGTTATTCGTAAGTGGCGGAGGCGCCGGAGGCGGCGGCACAGTCGGCGGCGGCACAGGCGGAGGCGGCACAGCCGGAGGCGGCACAACCGGAGGCGGCACAACCGGAGGCGGCGGCACAGCCGGAGGCGGCACAACCGGAGGCGGCGGCACAGCCGGAGGCGGCACAACCGGAGGCGGCACAACCGGCGGCGGCACAACCGGCGGCGGCACAACCGGCGGCGGCACAACCGGAGGCGGCACGGGCGCCGGGCATTTCTTTACTTGTCCCGGAGCCGTCGCAAGACCGACGCCCCGTCCGTTCGGCGAGGACGGTGTAGTCTTGCATTGGTTACCGTTGCCATTGCCCTGGGCAGCGACCGCAAAGAGCGGCAGCGCCGACAGGCCAAGGACAACAAACAGTACGCGAACGCTTTTCATGATCTCTCCTGACCGAAGAGGTCGTGGATATGGAACAGCACGCCCCCGACGGGCAAGAACCGCACCCAATCTGGCACGGCGCGCATAACACGTTCTAGAGCAACGACATAGACGCATACAACACCACGGAAATCGACCGTGCTGCTGTCTTAGTATTTGACGTTGTGTTATGCGGTTTTTCTTGCGATCTGCAAGTGACATTCAGGCAGGCAAATCTGCCCTATTTTCGCTTGAGATCCGCGAGGGCGGATTGAGCGGCGGCGCGCACCTGCTTGTCGCCGTCATCGGTGAGACCCTCGAGCGTGCCAATCGCCGCCGGTGTCGCGGCGATACGCAGCGCCTCGACCGCCGTCGCGCGTTGCGCCGCCGGTTTCCGACCGAACAATCGGCCGCCCGGCTGCGCAAACTTGATGAGCGCCTGCACCGCCGCTGTGCTGGCGATGCGCCCGAGCGCGAGAATGAGCTCTCGCTCCACCGCCTCATCCTCTTCCTCTTCCATCGCAACGACCAGCGGCATCGCCAGCGCGCTCGACTTGCGGCCGCCGACCCCGAGGGCCGCCTGCATACGCACCTCCGGGGACTTGTCGCGCAATGCGCGGCGCAACGGCTCCGCCGCCGAGCTCGATCCGATCTTCGCCAACGCCAGGGCGACCGCCTTCCGGACGCGCTCGTCGTCGTGCTCGAGCTGCTGGGCGAGCGCCGGTACGGCTTCATCCAAGCCGAGCTCACCCGCCAGCTCGGCGACGTTGCGCACGACGAACCATTGGTGATGTCCCAGCATGTGCACTAGCTGGTCCGTCCCCTCTTTCATGCCGGTCAGGGCCATGAAAATGCCGCGCCGCTCCTCGATGGTCGGCGCCGCGACCAGGAGATCCAGCAGCACTTCGACTCCGTCCTCCCCTGCCCTCCGCAGCACCAGCAGCGAGTCCTCCCGGTCGGTGGGGTGATTGGCCACCTCGGCGATCGCTTCGAGCAGCGCCTTGTTGTACATGCGCTTCAGCGCGATCGAATACTGCCGCCGCCGGCTCGCGTCGCTCACTTGCTGCTCGGCACGAACAATCCCGGCGACGATCGTCAGCGCCTGCGCGATGCGGTTTGTCTTCATCGCCGTCTCGAGCTGCCGTCCCAATACCGCGAGCAGCTCGCCGACATGTGGCCCCTCGGGCTTCTCCTTCAACTGCGCGATCAAATCCCCGGTCGTACGCGTGGCCGCGGCTGCCGGGGAAAATCCAACGCTCTGGGCGCTCGCTTCGCGGACGATATCGGGGATGTCTTCGGTCCCGCTCGCAGCGGCAGCCGTGTCGCGGGTCGCGCCTGGCACATCACGCGGTGGAGGGGGCGGGGACGCCACATCGGGGCGAGGATTGGGAGCGGGCGGCGCGCTGACGGGGGGGGGAGCGATCGGTGTTCCGAAGACGAAAGTCTGCATCCTGACCGAAACCCGCGTCGCCCCGCTCGCCCGCAGCCGGGACGCGATGTCCTCTTCGCCCGGCTGAGCGGCAAGCGCACGCAGCAGCTCGAACATCTCGGTAAGCGGGGGCTCAGCCGGAATTGCAATCTCTTTTACTGAGTGAAATTCGAGCCGCTGCAGCAGCGTGTCACCAACCACCGGCGCCCCATTGACGAGCAGCTTTCCATCCTCTGCCGAGATCGTGACACCGTCAACCCTGAGGATCCCGGCGAGCGTGCGAAACTGCGCTTTCTGCTCCTCTTTCGCCCCTGGATCGCGAAACAGGTCAAGAGCGCGCGCGAACGACGCGGCGAAATCCTGCGGGGTGGCCATGGGGAGGCTGAATCTATAGAGTACCCCCCATGATCGCACTGCTCCTGCTCACCACGGCGCTGTCGGGGAGTCCGCAAGACACGCTCTCGCCGGCCGCACGACGGATCCTTGCAGACGTTCAGTTCCTCGCCGCCGACAGCCAGGAAGGCCGTGGCGTCGGCACTGCGGGGCTGCAGCGCTCCGGGGCCTACATCCGGGACGGCTTCGCGCGGGCCGGCTTACGCGTCTCGTTCCAGGATTTCACGATTCCCGCGGACGCGCCGGCGGTGCTGCATACCACGCTCGCTGGCACACCCACCCGCAACGTCGTCGCCATCGTCGCGGGGTCATCGCGCGCGCTGCGTGGGGAAATCGTCGTCGTCGGCGCGCACTACGATCACCTGGGACTCGGCGGATTCGGGGCACTGGATCCTGATTCCACGGGGCGAGTGCACAACGGCGCCGACGACAACGCATCCGGCACCGCGGCCTTGCTGGAGATCGGCCGGCGGCTGGCCCGGCGCCACCCCGCACGGACTGTCGTACTCGTCGCGTTCACCGGCGAGGAGCTGGGCACCCTCGGTTCGTCGTACTTCGTGCACCACTCCGTGCCGCAGCCGATCGACTCGCTGTATGCGATGCTGAACCTCGACATGGTGGGACGGCTGCGGAACGCGCGGCTGATGGCGCTCGGCGCGGGGACCGCGCGCGAATTCCCTGCCCTGCTGGACTCCCTTAACACGCCACCGCGGTTTGACTTACGGGCATCGGGAGACGGCTGGGGACCCAGCGATCATGCCGTTTTCTTCGCGACCCGCCATCCGGTGCTGCACTTCTTCACCGATTTGCACGACGATTATCACCGCTCGACCGACGACTGGGAAAAGCTCAACGTCACCGGAATCGCGCTGGTCGCGGAGTACGTCGCCGATCTCGCCTGGTCGTTGGCCAACCGGACCGGTCCCCTGACGTTCGTGGATGCGCCGCGTCCGCAGGCCACCACTGGTGGGTCCGGATACGGGGCCTATCTCGGGACGATTCCCGACATGAGCGGCGGCGGCGTGTCAGATGGTGTGCGCATTACAGGCGTGCGGGCGGGCAGTCCCGCCGAGCAGGCAGGGTTGCAAGCGGGCGACGTGATCACGGCGATCGGCGACAAGCACATCGTCAACCTGTACGACATGACCGACGCACTGCGCAGCCATCAGGCGGGTGATACCGTGGTCGTCGTGAGCAGGCGCGGCGGCGTCGAGCGGCGCGCCACGACGGTTCTCGGAAAGCGCCCGTGACGAGCAGCGCCGCATCGGAAGCCACGAAGGTCGTACGCGCGCTGCGCGCGGCACATCTCCACGACGAGGGGCGTCACGCGCTGTTGCAGATGGCCTGCGAGCGCATTCGGTCGTGGGGCCCGCCCTACACCTCTGTCTACGCCTACATGCTCCACGGCGCCGAGCTCGTGCTCGAGGCCCACGCCGGCCGCGAAACCGAGCATACGCGGATTCCCGTCGGCCGCGGCGTGTGTGGGACGGCGGTCGCCGAGAAGCGCGACCAGAACGTCGCCGACGTGAGCGCCATCGGGAATTATCTGGCCTGCAATCTGTTCACCAAGTCGGAACTGGTCGTGCTGATCCGGCGCGGTGACCACATCCTCGGACAGATCGACATCGACTCCGACGTGCCCAACGGCTTCGGTGAGCGCGAGCATGCCGATGTGAAGGAAGTCGCCGACGCGCTAGCAGTTCTGCTGTAGTGCACCTGTTCACTCGGCGGGTCGGCAGTGGTCCTCTGGTTGTCGTGCTGCACGGCGGACCGGGCGCCAGTCACGACTATCTCCTGCCGCAGTACGACCTGCTCGCGCAGGGTCGCTCACTCCTCTACTACGATCAGCGCGGCGGCGGTCAATCTCCCGTGCCGCGCGACACGCCGGTGGGATGGCAGGAGCATGTCGCTGACCTCGACGGCATTCGCGCGGACTTAGGCCTGGAGCGGCTGACGGTGTGCGGGTACTCTTGGGGCGGCCTGCTGGCGGTACTGTACTTCGTCGAGCATCCGGAACGCGTCGAACGCCTGGCGCTCGTTGCTCCCGCCTCGCCGACCGCCGGGTACCGGCGCCAGTTCGAGCAGGAATTCGCGCGTCGCATGGCGGCGCCGGAGATCAAACGCGAGCGCGACGCGCTGCGCGCCGGCGGCTTGCGCGAGCGTGACCCGGCGGCCTATCAACGACGGGCGTTCGAGCTTTCTGTCGCCGGATATTTTCGCCACATCCGCGACGCGAAGAATCTCACGGCGTTCCGCGTCAATGCCCGCACCCAGCAGGCAGTATGGGATAGCCTGGGCGACTATGATCTGCGCCCGCAGCTCACGGACGTGGCGTCCCGCGTCCCGCTTCCCCCCGCTCTGATTCTGCACGGGACGTTCGATCCGCTCCCGATCGCCGGTTCGCGCGAGCTGGCCGCGCTGCTGCAGGCTCGTCTGAAGGAGCTTCCCGTCGGCCATTGCCCACACGTCGAAGCAACCGAGGATTTCGTACGAGCGCTGGACGACTTTCTCCCTTCGATCTAGCCTTTGCGGAAATCGAGCCGCGGTTTCCGGCTATCGCCGAGGCGTTGCAGCAGGACGGCGCGACTGCTACCGATCGCGATCGCTTTGTGTTGCTCGAGCCCGTCGGCCGATTGCTGCGCGAGATCGTACCCGAGGACGCCGGCGCGGACGCGCTCGAGGCGCACGTGCTGCTGCTGCATCACGCATATCTGTTTTGGGCCGCCGAGCAACGTACCTACCAGATCAGCGACCAGGCGCTGCGTCGCGCCGTCGGGGAAAAGGGAATCACAACGCGGCTGCCTCATCCGGCGCAATATCTGCAGCTGCCGGAGCTGCGCGTCTGGGGCTCGCCGAACGAAGCCAGCCCTCCCGAACCGCTCGACGGCATGTTCGTGAGCGCGGCCCACTCCGAACCTGAGGGGGGCGGTGCGATCAGCGTTTTGGCGATCTTCGGGATGCGCCCCGATCGACCAGGGTTCAGTGCGGTGGGACTGGAGGGGCGAGCCGACCCTCACGATCCGGCGCCCGGTGAAATCGAAATCGCGGCAGCACGCGACGATGGCACCGCACCATTCGCTCCGAAGCTGGCGGGCGGCACGGCAGCCGGACTGTACTCCGTGGCCAATGCCGGCGAGCTGTTGCTGCTCACGTGCCGGCTCCTGACGCTGCTAGATTCCGGCTGACCCATGAAGACGAAAGTCGCGGCGACCGAACGGAAAGCGCGGGCGCGGAAGATCATCGCGCGCTTGAAGCGGGAGTACCCGGACGCGACGTGCGCGCTGCACCATCACAGTGCCCTCGAGCTCGTCGTCGCGACGATTCTTTCCGCCCAATGCACCGACGCGCGCGTCAACATGGTCACCCCGCACCTGTTCGCGAAATACCGCACGGCCGCCGATTACGCCGCGGCCGATCCGCGTGTGCTGGAGAAAGAGATCCAGTCCACCGGCTTCTTCCGGAACAAGACCAAATCGATCATCGGGATGGCGCAGGCGCTCGTCGAGCGGCATGGCGGCGAGGTGCCGCAAACGATGGAAGAGCTGACCGCCCTGCCCGGCGTGGGCCGCAAGACGGCGAACGTTATCCTCGGCACCTGGTTCGGGAAAAACGAAGGGATCGTGGTGGACACGCACGTCCATCGTCTGAGCCGGTTGCTGGGGCTCACCCGGCAGGACGATCCCGTGAAGATCGAGCAAGACCTGATGGAGATCGTGCCGCGGGCTGATTGGACCTGGTTCTCGCATACCCTGATCCAGCACGGTCGCGCGGTCTGTATAGCGAGAAGACCGAGATGTGCCGACTGCGTGCTCAATCGGATCTGCCCGAGCTCCCTCGTATGAGCAGCCTCAGTCCGGTCGACCGCGCAGCGCTCATCGCTACGCGACGAGACATCCACCAGCATCCGGAGCTGGGATTCGAAGAGACGCGCACCGCCAATCTGATTACCGATCGCTTGCGCGGCTTGAACTACCAGGTCACGCCGGGAATCGGAAAGACGGGCGTCGTGGGACTCAAGCAGAACGGCGGCCGCTGCGTGCTGCTCCGGGCCGATATGGACGCGTTGCCCGTCGAGGAAGCGAACGCGGTCCCCTATCGTTCCCGGCAACCGGGGAAGATGCACGCCTGCGGGCACGACGGGCACGTCGCAATTGGCCTCGAAGTCGCCCGCCGCCTCGCGCCGCTCGAGCTCCCGGGGAGCGTGAAGTTCGCCTTCCAGCCGGCCGAAGAAGTGTCCAATGGCGCCCAGGCGATGATCAAGGACGGCGTGCTCGAAAAACCCAGGGTCGACGCGGCGTTCGGCATTCACCTCTGGAACGACCTGCCGGTCGGCACCATCGGCATCATGGCGGGACCTGTGATGGCGTCGGTGGATCAGTTCGAGATCGAGATCTTGGGGCGGGGCGGCCATGCGGCCGCGCCGCATCAGACGATCGATCCGGTGCTCGTCGCGGCTCATATCGTCACCGCGCTGCAGAGCCTAGTGTCGCGACGGCGCGATCCGCTGGCGGAAGCCGTGGTCTCAGTAACTGAGGTGCACGCGGGGCGGGCGTTCAACGTCATCCCCGACCGTGCTGACCTGCGCGGCACGGTGCGCACGTTCGGGGGCCACTTCTTCGAGGATGCGCCGCGGCTGGTCGAGGAGACGTCGCAGGGCATCGCGTCCGCGTTCGGGGCCCAGGCCAGCGTGAATTACCGCCGCCTGAGCGCACCCCTCATTAATAATGAAGAGCTGAGCACGTTGATGCGCGACGTCGCCGCCGGCCTGATCGGTGCCAACAACGTCCGCCACGGCGTGCGCACGATGGGCGGCGAGGACATGGCCTACTTTCTCGCGAGCGTCCCCGGATGCTTCGCGTTCGTCGGTTCGGCACCCAAGGGGGGCCGCGCATCCCCGCATCACAGTCCCACATTCGACATCGACGAGGAGTCACTGGTGATCGGCGCGGAGTTGTTGACGCAAACCGCGATCCGGTACCTGGATTAGGGCCGTGTCGTCGAATCAGCTGGCGTCCGAACCCTCCGCGTACCTCAAGTCTGCAGCCCACCAACCGGTCCATTGGTCTGCCTGGGGCGACGCCGCGTTCGCGCGCGCGCGCGAGGAGAAGAAGCCGATCCTGCTCGACATCGGGGCCGTCTGGTGCCATTGGTGCCACGTCATGGACGGCGAGTCGTATGAAGATCCCGCAGTCGCCGAGCTGCTGAATCGTGATTTCGTGTGCATCAAGGTTGACCGTGACGAGCGGCCCGATGTGGACTCGCGTTATCAGCGTGCCGTGCAGGCGCTGAGCGGGCAGGGCGGCTGGCCGCTCACGGCCTTCCTGACGCCCGACGGTGAGGTCTTCTTCGGCGGCACCTACTTCCCGCCGGACAACAACGCCTACGGGCGGCCGGGATTTCGCCGCGTGCTGATGGAAATCGCGCGCGCGTTTCGCGAGGAGCAAGAGCGCGTCACCACGAACGCGCACGCGATTCGCGAGCACGTCGTCCAGACGCTGGACGAAGCGAAATCCGGCGTCGTGAGCGCCGATCTGGTCAGCGGCGCCGCCGACCAGATGGCCAAGCAGTTCGACGTGCGCTACGGCGGCTTCGGCTCGGCACCCAAGTTCCCACACTCGGCGGCGATCGAGTTCCTGCTCGCGCGCTGGCACGACAGCCGGGGTGGTCTCGCGTGGCAACGGGAGATCGTCGAGAAGACGCTCACCGGAATGGCGCGCGGGGGCATCCGCGATCACGTGGGCGGCGGCTTCCACCGCTACTCGGTCGATGAGCGGTGGATCGTTCCCCACTTCGAGAAGATGTCGTACGACAATTCCGAGCTGCTGCGGGCCTATCTCTCCACCTACCAGGCTCTCGGGACTCCGCTGTTCAAGGAAGTCGCGACCGGCATCGTGGACTGGGTGCTCGAAGTCATGGCCGACAAGGAGCCCGGGGGGGGCGCGTTCGCGACATCTCAGGACGCGGACCTGACGTTTGGCGATGACGGTGACTATTGGACCTGGACGGTGGATGAAGCCAAAGACGCACTCACCGCGCGTGAATTCACGGTCGCGTCGAGCGTGTTCGACATCCAGGACACGGGCGAGATACACCACAACCCGAAGAAGAACGTGTTGTGGTGGAAACAGGACCCGGCGAGTGACGACGATTGGCCCGTGCTGCGCACGGCGATCAAGAGACTCAAAGCCGCACGCGACCGCCGCAAGGCGCCGTTCGTGGACCGCACGGCATACGTCAACTGGAACGCGATGATGGCTGGCGCCTTTCTGCAGGCCGGTGCCGTGCTCGATCGGCCGGAGTGCAACCAGTTGGCGCTCAGGGTGCTCGAGCGCATTTGGAAAGAGGCGTGGGATGTGGGCAGTGGGGAGGGGGGGGGGATGTCGCATGTCCTCGGACGTCATGAGCCGCGCGGCATGCTGGATGACAACGTGCAAGCAGCCGCTGCCTTTCTCGACGCGTACGAAGCCACGGGCGAATCCACCTGGCTGGAGCGGGCGATCGCGGTGATGACGTACTGCGACACGGCGCACGCCGAACCGAGCGGCGGCTACTTCGACATCGCCGCAACCAACGGCACGGCCTACCTCGCGACTCGTGCCAAACCAGTGCAGGATGCGCCGACGCCATCGCCCAACGGCGTCGCCGGGCTCGTGCTCGCGCGTCTTGCGGCGCTGACCGACAAGGCGGAGTGGCGCGAGCGCCTCGATCGGCATCTCGCGGCATTCGCCGGCAGCGCGCGCGAATTGTCGCTGTACGGCTCCACCCTACTCCGCGCGGTGGACTGGGCGGTGCACCCTGTCACCCGCATCGAAGTACGCGGCCCGCGCGGCGATGGACCCGCGTGCGCGATGCATCTGCTCGCGCTGCAGACCTATCGCCCCCGCAAGGCCGTGGTGCGCACGATTGCCGAGCAGCCCGCCGCGACGGTTTGCGTCGGAACCACATGCTCGATGCCGGTGTCCGCGCCGGAGCAGCTCGCAAGGCTGCTGGAGGCGTGAACCGCCGCACGCTCGGCCGCACCGGACTCTCGGTCAGCGAGATTGGTTTCGGGGCGTGGGCAATTGGTGGCAATGCCTTCGGTAACTCGTACGGCGCCACGGACGACGCGGAGTCCACCCGTGCGATCCGGCGGGCGTTCGAGCTCGGCTGCAACTTCTTCGACACGGCGGACGTGTACGGCCACGGCCACTCCGAAACCCTGCTCGGTGCGGCGCTGCACGACGTCCGCGATCAGGTCTTCATCGCGACCAAGGCTGGCGGCGGAGGGGACTTCACGCCCAGCTACCTGAGGTTCGCCGTGGAACGCTCGCTCGAGCGGCTGCGTACCCACCACATCGATCTGCTGCAACTGCATAATCCGCCCATCAACCTGATTTCCGCGAGGGGCACCTACGAACCGCTGGAAGAGATGAAGCGCGAGGGACTAATCCGGTTCTATGGCGTGTCCGTGCACCCGCCCGAGGAGGGCGTGGCGGCCGTCCAGGCGACGATGCCTGACACGGTCCAGATCGTCTACAACTTGGCGCGGCGCGAAGCCGAGGACACATTCCTACCCACGGCGCACGCGGCGAACGTGGGCGTGATCGCGCGCGAGCCACTCGCGAACGGCTTCCTCGCCGGACGCTACAACGCCGCCAGCACCTGGGAGCGTGGCGACATCCGCAGCCGGATGCCGCGGCCCTACGTGGCGCAGCTGTCCGCGCTCGGCCAGCGAGTGCAGGAGCTGGCGGAGCAGTCGGGGCTGACGGCGGCGCAGCTGGCGCTCAAGTTCGTGCTCGACCGCCCGGAGATCGCGTGCGCGATCGTGGGGATGAAGACCGTGCAGCAGGTCGAGGAAAACCTCAACGCGGGGAAGTAGATGCCGAACAAAAAAGCGGTGATCGAGACCAAGAAGGGCACGGTCGAGGTCGAGCTGTTCGCAGACGAAGTGCCCGGCACGGTCGCGAATTTCGAGAAGCTGGCTAACTCGAGCTTCTACGACGGGACCAAGTTCCATCGCGTGATTCCGAATTTCATGATCCAGGGTGGGGACCCGTACTCCAAGACCGGCAAGGGACCGGTTGGCACGGGCGGCCCGGGATACACGATCAAATGCGAAACGCAGAAGAACACGCACAAGCACGTTGCCGGCACGCTCTCCATGGCGCATGCGGGCAAGGACACGGGCGGCAGCCAGTTCTTCATCTGTCATTCGCCGCAACGACATCTCGACGGCGTGCACACCGTATTCGGGCAGGTCACCAAAGGGATGGACGTCGTCAACGCCATCAAGGGAAACGACGAGATCACATCGATTCGCGTCTCATGACCGGAGGCACTGCATGCTTGCGCTGTTGTTAACGCTGTCTTTCGCCGTCCAGGACTCGGGGGCTTTCGTCACGAGGCTCGGCAACGACACGGTAACGCTCGAGCAATACACACGAACGGCAACGCGGCTGCACGGCGAGTATGTGATCCGTACGCCGCGGAGCCTGCATCGCATCTATACCTTCGACCTGAATCCAGACGGCTCAATTCGTCACGTGGAGATCGTGACGCACAACATCGGCGGCGGGCCTGGACCGATGGAGACGAAGAACTCGGTCGACTTCTCCGGCGACACGGTGACCATGGTGTCTCCACGGGGCGACAGCAGCGTGACGACGAAGCTCGCGGTTCCGCGCGGCACGTTCCCGTTCCAGTTCTACGTGTACGGACTCATGGAACAGATCGGCCGGTGGGCCCGCGGTACGGGGAAGGACAGCGTCCGGTTCACCGCGCTCTACTCCGCCGATCGAACCAGCGGCGGGTACATCCGCAAACGCGGCGGCGATACACTCGTGTTCATGTTCGACGAGGGACAGCTCGCCGGAGTCGGGCCCTTCACGTTCCGGCTCGACCGGCAGGGGCACCTCACCTGGCTCACAGGAAAAGGCAGCACGCTACAAGTCGAAGTTCACCGCGTCGCGTCGGTGCCGATGGCGCAGGCCGGTCCGATGTTCGCAAACCGGCCCCTCGGCCAGCTCTCGCCGCGTGACACCGCACGCGGGTCGATCGGCGGCACAGAAGTGTGGGTGGATTACGGCCGGCCGACGAAGCGCGGGCGGGTGATCTTCGGCGACGTCGTGCCGTGGAACGCTGTCTGGCGCACCGGCGCCAACGCGGCCACGCAGTTCAACACGGGGGCGGATCTCGTAATCGGCGGCGCGACGGTGCCGGCGGGCAAGTACACGCTCTGGACACTACCGACGCCAAGCGGCTGGAAGCTGATCATCAACAAACAGACGGGCCAGTGGGGCACGGAGTATCACGCCGAGCAGGACTTGGCTCGCGTGGACGCGAAGGTCGAAACGCTGGCGGCGCCGGTGGAGGAGCTCGTCATCGCGTTCGAACCAGGCGCGCTCACAATCACCTGGGACAAGGCGCGAGTCTCCGTCCCGGTGGCGAAGAAGTAAGTGCATCTCGATTTCGCGGTCGTCGCCGACTACGCGCTGGTCGACCAGTCGGGCAAGATGTCGGTGCTCGGCATCTTCCAGCACATCTGGGTGCCGCAGTTTCCGGCGATGCATCCGCGGCTGCACCTGGTGCTCCGGCTGAAGGGGAGGCGTACGGAAGTCGGCGAGCATCAGGTGCAGATCAAGCTGCTCGATGCAGACGACTCAGAGCTGCTGGGCGGCTCGGGCACGGTCAACTTTGCCGAGCCGCCCGCCGGCGTCACGGAGATCGAGGCGGCGGCGGTGCTCGTGTTCGACGTGCCGTTCCCGCACGCCGGCCAGTATCGTTTCGAGATCACGGTGGACGGCGAGCGCAAAGCCAACGTCCCGATCACCGTGTCGCAGATGCCCACCGCGCCCGCCCAACCTCCCTCCACACCCCAGGCTCCCGGTTCCTAGCACCCTACCGCTCGGCGCCTACGTGCGGCTGCCGGTGCTGCTCCTTGCCGCCGCGCTGGCACTGGGGTTCAACCTCGGCGGATATCCGCTGTTCGATCCCGACGAGGGACGCAACGCGGAGGTCGCGCGCGAGATGGCGGCGACGAACGACTACGTGCTGCCGCATTTCGACGGGCTACCTTACCTCGACAAGCCGATCGTGTACTTCGCGTCGGCCGCCGTGGTGATGGAGGTACTGGGACCAACCGAGACCGCGGCCCGTCTACCGGCGTACCTGTTCACGCTGGCGACGCTGATTGTTGTCGTATGGTTCGTCAAACGACGTTGGGGCATGGATGCGGGATGGCTCGCGGCGCTGGCGCTCGCCACGATGCCGCTGGTGCTCGCATACGCGCGCACGACGATCATGGACAGCGCGCTCGCGTTCTGCACCACCGTCGCGATCCTCGCGTTCTGGGATGAGCGACCCGTGCTGGCGTGGGCGGCGATCGGGCTCGGAGCGATTACCAAGGGGCCAATCGCGATTCTGGTGCCGCTGGTCACGCTGATCCCCTACTCGCTGATTACCGGCAGGTCCGTTCGGCGGCTGTTCCCGCTCGCGGGGCTCGCCGTCTTCGCGGTCGTCGCCATGCCCTGGTTCCTCGCAGTGTCGCATCGCGTCCCCGAATTCCCGCATTACGTCTTCGTTCGCGAGACCTTCGAGCGCGTCACGACGAAGAGCTTCCACCGGACCGCGCCGTTCTGGTACTATCTCCCGATCGTTCCCATCGCCGCGTTCCCCTGGATCGTGCCCGCACTCGCAGGTCTGAAAAACTGGCGCTGGGCCTGGTTGGCCCGGCGCGTGAATCCGCTGGCGCAGGAGTCGATTCTCCTGGCGTGCTGGGTTCTTGGACCCTTGCTGTTCTTCACGCTGAATCAGTCGAAGCTCCCGCAGTACGTCCTGCCGCTGATGCCACCGTTCGCGCTCGCCGCCGCACGAGGGCTCGGCGCCGGAATCAGGGTCGGTAGGCGCGCATATGCGGCGACCGCCGCGCTGCTCGGGCTTGCCCTCGTATCGCTGACCATCTGGCTACACGCGCCCATCAGCCTCACCCCGGCAGAGCGCGCCGCGATCCCACAGACTGCGCTGGCGCTGGGCGTCGCGCTGCTGATCTCGGCGACATTGGTCTGGTACGCCGGCCGAGGCGAGCGCCCGCGTCCGGCACTCACGCTGATGGGGTACGCGCTCACCGTGATAGCGATGCCGATCGTCTCTGGCCGGCTGCTCGCCGCTGTCGGCGAGGATCGCTCGTCGGCGACCATGGCTCAGGTGATTCAGAATGCCGGACCGATGGGTGCACAGATGGAGGTCGTCGGGGTGGCCGCGTTCCCGACGTCCCTGCCGTTCTATCTACGGCATCAGGTTCTGCTCGCGACGGCCACCGCGCGCGAGCTGACGAGCAACTTCGTGCTCGATTACCAGGACCAGTTCCGCCGTGACAGCACGTCACCGCTCCGGCCCGCCGACTACTGGCGCGGTCGCGCGCGCGACTGCCGCGCACCGGCCGTGTTCGTCGCGCGTGCCACCGACGCGCGCGTCCGCGCGCAGCTCGACTCCGTGCTCCCGCTGCTCGCCGTGGAAGGCAAGTACGCGGTCTATGGACCATGTGCGGCATCTTCGGCGCGATAGGAGGGGGGGGCGCGCGCGGCGAAGCATCGCTGCGCCATCCCGAGGCGCTCGCGAGGATGGCCGCGTCTCTGCGCCACCGCGGGCCCGACGGTGAATGCATCGTCGGTCACGAGCGCGCGCGCATCGGCGCGCGCCGTCTCGCGATCATGGATCTCACGACCGGCGATCAGCCGTTCCAGAGCCCGGACGGCAAGATCTGGATGGTGTGCAACGGCGAGATCTACAATGCGCCGGACCTGCGGCGCGAGGCGTCCACATGGGGCTATCCCTTCCGCTCCCACGGTGACATCGAAACGATCGTCCCCTTCTACCAGCGGTTCGGCGCGGACGCGGTCGCGCGGCTCGAGGGGATGTTCGGCCTCGCGATCTGGGATGAGACGCGGCGCCGGCTCGTGCTCGCGCGCGATCGCGCGGGCGAGAAACCGCTGTTTTGGACTGAAGTGGATGGCGAACTGCGATTCGCATCCGAGATCCAGGCGCTGCTCGAGTTCCCCGACCAGCCTCGCCGGCTGAATCGCAAGGCGCTGTCGCTGTACCATGCGCTGGGCTACGTCCCGGCGCCTTACACGATGTTCGACGGCATCCACAAGTTGCCACCTGCATCGCTGCTCATCGCGGAAGGCGAGCGAATCGAGATTCGCCCGTTCTGGAGCGCCGCGGCGGCGGCCGGCCGCCGGTCGACACTCGACGACGCCGCGACAGTACGTGACACGCTACTGCGCGCCGTGAAGCGCGAGCTGATGTCCGACGTTCCGCTCGGCATCTTCACGAGCGGCGGACTCGATTCCTCGCTTCTCGTCGCCGCCGCCGCCCGCGGCGTCCCGGGCGAGCGCATTCACACCTACGCGGTGCGGTTCACGGAGAGCGGCTACGACGAGAGCCTGTACGCGGAAGCGGTGACGCATGCCATCGCCAGCGTCCATCATGTCGTCACGGCCGACGACGAATCGCTCGGCCGCGCGCTCGAGGTGATATCGCGCGCACTCGCCGAGCCGCTCGGGGACCCCGCGGTGCTTCCCACCTTCCTGCTGGCGGAAGCGGCCCGCGAGGACGTGAAAGTCATCTTGTCCGGGGAAGGCGCCGATGAGCTGTTCGGCGGCTATCCCACCTACCTCGGCCACAAATTCGCGGAGCGCTGGCAGCGGGTCCCGGGCCCGCTGCGGCGCGCCGCGCGCTGGGCGGCGGATCGCTGGCCGTCGTCGACCGGCAAGATGACGCTCGAGTACATGGTCAAGCAGTTCCTCGCCGCCAGCGAAAAACCTTGGCTCGATCGCCACCTCACCTGGCTCGGCGCGATGGCGATCGAGGACGGCGTCATCGCAGAGCTGGCCTGCAAACTGGACCGCTTCCCTCACGACGATCCGCTGAATCGCGTCATGTGGTTCGATTTCCTGACGTATCTGCCGGACGATCTTTTGGTGAAGGTCGATCGCGCCACGATGCTGGCTTCGGTGGAGGCGCGGGCGCCGTTCCTCGATCGCGAAGTGATGGAGCTCGTGCTTCCCGCCCCTTCGCGTCTCAAGGTGCGGGGCCTCACCACCAAGGCGATATTAAAGGAAGCAGCGCGCGGCCTGGTGCCGGACGCGGTCATTCATCGCCGGAAACGCGGTCTCTCCGTGCCCGTGGCGCGCTGGCTGAACACGGGCCTCGCTCCTCTGGCCGACCGCCTGCTCGACACGCCGCTCCTGGCAGAGCACCGAACCGGTCGCCGGAATCATGCGCGGAGATTGTGGCCGCAGCTCATGCTCGCGCTGTGGAGTGAACGCTGGGGGGTAGAGATCACGTGAACAGAGCCGAAGCCCTTTCGCTCATGCAGGAGCACACCCAATCGCCCTCGCTGCGGCAGCACATGCTCGCGGTCGAGGCCGCGATGCGCGCCTATGCCGCCAAATACGGCGAGGATCCCGAGGCGTGGGGGCTCGTCGGCCTATTACACGATTTCGACTACGAGAAATTCCCCAATCAGGAGCACTCACCCAGCGATGGCCATCCCGCGTGGGGCGTCACTCTCCTGCGCTCCAAAGGCGTCGCCGAGCCGCAATTGCGGGCTGTCTTGGGACACGCGACCTATTCCGGGGTGCCCCGTGATACGCAGATGGCAAAGACGCTCTTTGCGGTCGACGAGCTGTGCGGCTTCCTCGTCGCGTGCGCGCTGGTGCGGCCTTCGAAAAGCTTCGCTGATCTCGAGGTCTCGTCGGTCAAGAAGAAGCTCAAGGACAAGGCGTTTGCTCGCGGCGTGAATCGCGATGAGGTGCGCCAGGGCGCCGAAGAGCTCGGCGTGCCGCTCGACGAGCACATCGCATTCTGCATTCAGGCGCTCCGCCCGGTGGAGCCCTCGTTGGGCCTCGGGGGGGTCGGGGGGGTCGGGGGGGGAGGGTGAATCCGTTTTCGCGGGCGTTGGATAGGGCGACGGGAGCACGGCCCATCCCCGGCAACATCGTCCGCCACATCTCGATCAGCTGTGATGCGCTTCAGACGATGCTGGAAATGATCGCCGGTGCACAGCGCACGATCCATTTCGAGAACTACATCATTCACGACGACGACACCGGGAGGCGTTTCGCCACGGCGTGGGCCGAGCGCGCGCGTGCCGGCGTGCGCGTGCGCGTGCTCTACGACGCGTTCGGTTGCCACAGCACCGGCAGCCGGTACTGGCGTGAGCTGCGCAGCCACGGCGTGGACGTCCGCCCGTTTCGCCCGATCTGGTCGAGCGGTCTGATCGAAGCGTTCAGCCGCGACCACCGCAAACTCCTCGTCGTCGACGGCGAGCGGGCGATGACGGGTGGGCTGTGCATCGGCAACGAATGGGCCGGTAATCCCGGGAACGGAGCGCCGTGTTGGCGCGATACGATGTTGATGGTGTGCGGCCCGGCGGTTGTGGCCCTCGAAGCGGCGTTCGCCCGGATGTGGGCCCGTGCCGGCCGCGCCTTGCCTGAAGACGAAACCACAGCGTCGCCGGAAGAATGTGGGCCGACAGCCGTGCGCGTAGTGGAAGGCTTCCCCGGACAATCGCGCATCTATCGCGCAGTCCAGCTGCTGGCGGCCGCGGTGACGGAACGGCTGTGGATCACCGACGCCTACCTCGTCGCGCCGCCGCCGCTGCACGCGAGCTTCGTGGATGCAGCCCGCAGCGGCGTGGACGTTCGCTTCCTGCTTCCCGGCACCTCCGACATCCCCATCGTCCGCATCTTCACGCGCTCGGGGTATCGCGAGCTGCTCCACGCGGGCGCCCGCATCTTCGAGTATCGCGGCCCGATGCTGCACGCCAAGACGCTCGTGGGCGATCACGAATGGGGCCGTGTGGGATCGAGCAACCTCAACGTCTCGAGCCTGCTGGGGAATTACGAGCTCGACCTCGTCGCCGAGCATGATGGCTTGACCGCGACGCTCGCGACGCAGTTTTTGCACGACATGGCGCAGAGCCGCGAGATCGTGCTGATGGCGCGCCGCCGGCTGCCGCTGCCCCCGCGGCTCGTCGCTGCCGCCGCGGTGCACCCTTCTCACGCGGTCGCCCCATCGCAAGCTCCGGCTCCCCCACACAAGCGCACGCTGCGCGAACGCCAGGCCGTCGTCGCTGTCGCCCTCATTCAAGCCGCCGGTGGGGCGCGGCGCATGGTGGCTGGTACTGCGGCGGTGGCCTTCCTCCTGGTGGGCGTGTCGCTCATCCTCGTTCCGCTGGTTGCGAGTACGGTGCTGGCGGCGGGGGCGTTGGTGACCTCCGTCTTGCTCGCCGGCTGGGCCCTCGCCCGGCGGCGGCGCCGCCGTGAGAGCGATGCTCGCTGACCGAGAGGGGGAGGCTGGGGGACCTCAGGTTGGGGGGGGGCCTCAACCTCCGACCGGCGCTGCGCGTATGGGAAGCAGCGAAGAGGACAAGGGCTTAGTTGCTAAGAGTTTAGCGGGTGATCGCGACGCATTCGGTGTACTCGTGGAGCGATATGCACAGCAGGCGCGGCGGGTCGCCCGGGCGGTCTTGGGCGATCCCAACGATGCGGATGATGCTGCGCAGGACGGTTTTCTGTCTGCACTGGTGAAGCTCGCGCAGTACGATACACGCCGCCCCTTCGGCCCCTGGTTGATGCGGATCGTCGCCAACGCTGCCACGGACCGGCGGCGGCGCCGTAACGTACGGCAGGCTGAGCCGCTCGACCCGGCGCTGGTGGGCGGAGGTCCGCGACCCGACGCGGTGGCGATTCGCAGCGAGCTGGGTGCGCGTTTGCAAACCGCACTCGGCGAGCTGTCGGAGCGCCGGCGGATGGCAGTCGTTTTGTTCGATGTCGAAGGTTACTCGCACGCCGAAATCGCCGGGATTCTCGGAATTCCGGAAGGGACCGTGCGATCGGAAGTATTTCACGCGCGTCGCCGTCTACGCACGCTGATGGCAGACTGGAAGGAGCAGGCACGATGAAAGACACACAGCCGTTCGATCATCGCCCGGATCCCGAGTTGGGCGCGGCGTTGCGCGCCGCGCTCGAGCCGAAGGACGATCAGAAAGCGTTCGTCGCGCGGGTCATGGCGCAGTACGAGCGGGCGTTGGACCGTTCAACGGTCCCGACGCTCGACGTCCTGGCGTCGTGGTTCCGGCCGGGCATCGCCGCCGCGGTCGCGGCCCTGATCGTTGGATTCCTGTTCGGACGAACCGTGCTAACGCCGGCGCCGGCATCGATCGACGCCGCGATGGCACCGCTCGAGGGACCAGGCCTTGCGGCCCTCGTGACCGCGCAGGATCCACCGGACGCCAGCGTCGTGTTTGCGTCGTTGGTTGATCAACGCTAAGAACGAGAAATGAGGAACCATGTTGAATAGATCGAAACTCGCCGCCGTCGGCCTCCTGGCCGCCGTGTTCGTGGCGGGCGGACTGGCCGGATGGGGCGGCCGGGAGGCGGCGGAACGCGATGATCGCGGCCCGCGGCGCGGACCCGATGCCTTGGTCGCGTATCTGAGCCGGGAGTTGGACCTCAACGCGGCGCAGCGCGACTCCGTCCGCGCCATCATCGCGCGGCACCGCCCCGAGACCGATTCCCTCTGGGCGCGGGTGCGGCCGCGGTTCGACTCCATCAAGACGCGCATGCGTGCCGAGATCGATGCTCAGCTCACGCCGGAGCAGCGGACTCGTCACCAGCAACTGATCGATCAGGCTGAGCATCACCGTAGGGAGCGGGAAGACTCCACCAAAGGAAAAGCGGGAGGGGGCCACTGATGCGGCGGGGTTTGGTGGTGGGGACTCTTCTCGGCACGCTGCTCGCCGCGCCCGCCGCGGCGCAGCAGGAAGTGACGCTGCAGGAAGCGGTGCGGCGCTCGTTGGATGTGCAGCCGGCGATGGTTCAGGCGCGCGGGGATCAGCGTAATGCCGGCGCCTCTAGCCGCTCCGCGTTCGGCGCTTTTCTTCCGACGCTCTCAACGGGCGCGTCAGCGGCGCGCAGCAACGTTGGGCGCATCGATCCGACGACCGGTCAGCCGGTGGGGGCGGAGTATTCGTATACCGGCAGCCTCAACGCGAGTCTCGAGCTGTTCGACGGGTTTCGGCGGTTCGCCAACCTGCGGGCGGCGAACGCCACTGGCGACGCCGCGGCAGCTGGGGCCGTGAACCAGCGCTTCCAGGTGACGCTCGCAACGAAGCAGATCTTCTATAATGCGCTGGCGACGGAAGATCTGGTCCGCGTTGCCGAATCGCAGGTGCGTCGGGCGCAACAGCAGCTGCAGATCTCCGTCGAAAAGCTGCACGCCGGCTCGGCGACGCGCTCGGACTCGCTCCGTTCCACGGTCGACTACGGCAACGCGCGCATTGTGTTGCTCCAGGCGCAGGCAAATCTCGCGACAGCCGAGGCGAACCTCGGCCGCCAAATCGGCGTCGACGCGCTCGTGCGCGCCATCCCGGACACGGTGCTGCCCGCCGTGCCCGACACCGCGGACCTGCGACGCGCGGCGCTCGAGAGTGCGCCGGCAGTCGAACAAGCACAATCCCAGGCGAGCGCCGCGCGCGCGCAGGTGTGGAGCACCCGCTCGCAGTACTGGCCGTCGCTCACGGTGAGCTACAGCAACAACCGGCAGGGCGTGGGATCGCCGAGCTTCCCGCTGTTCAGCAACTACCCCGAAACCTTCTCGTGGCGGTTCGGCCTGTCGTGGACGCTGTTCAACGGCTTCACGCGCGAAGCCAACCAGGTCGCGGCCTCCGTCAATCGTGACATTGCCGAAGCGCGGGCCGCCGATACGCGCCGGCAGGTCAACGCGCTCATCACGCAGGAGCTCGCAGCGCTGTCCACGGCCGTCGAGCAGATCAACATCGCGCGCGACAATCTGGCCGCGGCGACCGAAGACTTGCGCGTGCAGAATGAGCGCTACCGCGTCGGCGCCGCGACGATCCTCGATTTGTTGACGTCACAGGCGGCGCTCACCCAGGCGGAAGTCAACGTCGTGCAGACACGGTTCAACTACCTGATCGCCCGCGCGCAGGTCGAAGCGGTGCTGGGACGGACTTTATGACGAGCGTGCAATCGACGATGTTCCGCACCGGCGACACACCGATGCCCGACACGGTCATCCTGACTCATCACCTGACGCGCGAGTACGTGATGGGCGCGGAGGTCGTGCACGCGCTGCGCGGGGTGGACATCCAGATCAAGAAGAACGAGTTCGTCGCGTGCATGGGACCGTCGGGGTCGGGGAAGTCGACGCTCATGAATCTGATCGGCTGCCTCGACACGCCGACGGCCGGCGAGTATTGGCTGAACGGGCAGAAGGTGAGTGACTTGAGCGACGACGAGCTGGCGCGGATCCGCAACAAGGAAATCGGATTCGTCTTCCAGACGTTCAACCTGCTGCCGCGCGCCGACGCGCTGCACAACGTCGAGCTGCCGCTCATCTACGCCGGGATGGGATCCAAAGAGCGGCGCGAGCGCGCCGCCCGCTCCCTTCAACAGGTGGGACTGGGTGACCGTATGGATCACCGGCCCAACGAGTTGTCGGGCGGCCAGCGGCAGCGCGTCGCCGTCGCGCGAGCGCTGGTGAACGAACCGAGCATCCTGCTCGCCGACGAGCCGACGGGAAACCTCGACTCGGCGACGGGCAGCGAGATCATGGCGCTGTTTCACGAGCTCCATGACTCGGGCCAGACCATCGTGCTGGTGACGCACGAACAGGACATTGCGGCGCACGCGCACCGCCGGATTCACCTGCTCGACGGCAAGATTGCGCGCGATGAGAGGACGGAAGGTCAGACGTGAACACACATTCTTGGGGAACCGCGGCGGCAGGATTGCTGCTCGCCGGGATGGCCGCCTGCAGTAAGACGCAGGCCACGCAATCGTACGAGGCCGTTCCGGTGGAACGCCGCAACCTGGTGGTGTCGGCGTCGGCATCCGGGGCCATCGAGCCCGTGCTGACGGTCGACGTGAAGTCCAAGGCGTCGGGCGAAATTATCGGCATGAATGTCCAAACGGGCGACGACGTGAAGAAGAATCAGCTGCTCGCGTCGATCGACCCGCGCATCCCGCGCAACAACCTGGCGCAGGCGGAGGCGAACCTGCAGGTCGCCCAGGCGCAGCTCAACAACGCCAAGGCGCAGCTGGCTCGATCCGACACGTTGTTCAAGGCGCAGGCCATCACGCAAACCGAATACGACGGTTCCAAGCTGGACTACGCGAATGCCAACGCGGCGGTGATCCGCGCGCGGTCGGATCTCGAGAACGCGCGGGACCGCATGACCGATACGAAGCTGAGCGCGCCGCTCGCCGGCACGATCATCACGAAGAACGTCGAGCTGGGTACCGTGATCTCGTCGCCGACGACGGACGTGGGCGGCGGCACGGTGCTGTTCAGGATGGCGAACCTCGACACGGTGCAGATCCGCGCGCTCGTCGATGAAACGGATATCGGCAAGGTGTCGCCGGGGCTCCTCTCGACGATCACGGTGGACGCGTATCCCAATCGTCCGTTCGAGGGCAGCGTCCTGAAAATCGAGCCGCAAGCCACCGTCCAGCAGAACGTCACGATGTTCAACGTGCTGGTTCGGAT
>JBGQKD010000020.1:0-62486 GCA_041499375.1 Gemmatimonadota bacterium | reverse complement strand
GATCGAGCATCGTCATCGGCTGCCGGAAAAGCTCAAACTGGGGCTGATTCGGCTGATCAGCGGGCGGCGCGTCCCCGACGTCGTGAAGACGCTGATGTACCGGCCCGAGTTCTTCGGCCGCCCGCAGTGCGCGTGGACGCAGGCGGTCATGCGGGGACCGTCCGCGTGGAGTGTCGGCGAACGCGAGCTGTTCGCGGCGTTCACCTCGAAGCTCAATAAATGCGTCTTCTGAACGGAGTCCCACGCCGCGGTCGCGGCGCTGGCTCTGCAGGATGAACGGTTCGTAACAGCGGTCGTGGACGATTGGCGCACCGCGCCGCTCGACGCAAAACTGCGCGCGACGCTGGGATTCCTCGAGAAGCTGACGCTGCGGCCCAACGACGTGCGGCCCGCCGATGTCGCCCCGCTGCGAGCCGCCGGTCTGTCGGATGAAGCGATCGAAGACGCGATCAACGTGTGCGCGCTCTTCAACATCTACGACCGGCTTGCCGACGCGCTCGGCTGGTACCTGCCCGGCCCCGAAGGCTACGCCGCCTCGGGCCGCTCACTGATGCAGCGAGGCTATTTGGTGTAGTCGCTGATCGAGGCGGCTGTAGTTCAGGTCATCCTCGAACAACCGGCAGCGAACCCGGCGGACAACCAGGGGTGTCGTTCCCTGCTTGGTGTCGCCTTCCGATGGCGCCTGTTGCACCGGTTGCGGCGCGCTCGCCAGTGCAACGGCATTCTGGAGCTCCGCGGCGGCCGCCGCTGATTGGCCACGCTTCCACGCGACATACCCCTTGAGGTAGTGCGCTTCCACGCTGCGGGGGTGCGTCACGATGACGGCGTCGAACTGCCTGACCGCAGTTGCCATGTCGCCGCGCAGCACCGCCACTTCCCCGAGACGCACCAGCGGCCCCGTCTCCTCGCGATTCAGCTCCGCGGCCCTTGCGTACTCGGCCTGCGCACGAGCCAGTTTCCACGGGGCGCCCGAATCGGGACACGCATAGAGATCCCCGAGGCGAGAATGCGTGCGCGCGCTGCCCGGATTGATGTCTACAAGCCGCCGCCAGGCGATCTCGGCAGCGCCGAAATCTCCCAGCTCGAGCTCCATGTTGCCGAGGTAGTAGAGCACGTCCTCGTGGCGCGGATTCAGCTCGAGCGCCTTGCGATACGCGTCCCGCGCCTCGCCGATCCGTCCAGCTACGCGGGCGGTCGTGCCTTCGCGATAGCGCGACCAGAACTCGCGCACTGCTTGCCGGCCCGGCTCGGAGTCCGCCGCGGCCTGAACGGCGTCGAGCCCTTCCACGATTCGTACCGTCTGGCCGCCGGCCACGTTCGTGAGCGCCTGCCGGCCGCCGCTCGGCCAGACCACGACGATGCTGTCGACGTTCGTGAGCGTGCCGAGCCCGAAGTGCTCGGTGAGATCGTTCTGGGACAAGTAGGACGCCTGGGCACCCACCTCGCGAACGTAGACGCTGTTTCCTGCCACGACGCGGAGCTTCGCGCCGGCCGCGATGCGATTACTGCGGCGCCCCTCGAGTCTCACGTTGAGCCAATGATTGCGATTGCCGCCGTCGTTGCGGAGCAGGGCGGCCTCGCCGCTGTGATTCACGACGACGACGTCCAGATCGCCGTCGTTGTCGTAGTCGGCGAATGCGGCGCCGCGCCCGACATGCGGCGTGCGGAAATAGTCGCCGCTCGCGGCCGAAACGTCGTAGAAGCCGTCCTTCGGCCCGCGGTTCCAAAACAGCTGCGCGGTCTCGGGGACGAGGAGCTGCGGGGCATCGCGACGCTGGAACGTGTGGCCGTTGGAGACGAACAGGTCGAGCTTGCCGTCGTTGTCGTAGTCGAAGAAGAACGTTCCCCACCCGACGAAGTCGAGCGCGATCTGTCCCACCCCAAAGCGGTCGGCGACGTCCTCGAACTCGAGCGGCTTGTTGCTGAGGTGCTCGTAGAGCGCGTTCTCCTGCGCGATCCAGTGCGTGATGAAGATGTCGAGATGCTGATCGCCGTCCCAGTCCCCGATGGCGAGGCCCATGGCGCTGCGGTAATCGGCGACGTGGGCCTCGTGGCTCACGTCGGCGAACTTGCCGTTGTGCAAATTGCGGAACAGCTGGTTGTCGGAGACGTCGTTCGCCACGTAGATGTCGGGCCAGCCGTCCTCGTCGAAGTCCACCCACGCGGCCTCGAGGCTCTTGCCCCGATCGCCCAACACGCCCGCCGCCGCGGCGACTTCGGTAAACGTGCCGTCGCCGTTGTTGTGATAGAGAAGATTGCGCTCGGGCGGGAAAGCGTTGGGGTTGATGCCGAGCGGATTCTCGACGCCGTACTGCTGCGACGTCGCTAGGACGTTTGGCGGCGGCGGGGTGTATTTGACGTAGCCGGTGACGTACAAATCGAGGAAGCCGTCGCGGTCGTAATCGCCCCACGCCACCCCCGACCAGAAGCCGCGCTTGCCGCCCAGCCCGGCCTCCTTGGTCCGGTTGGTGAACGTGCCGCCGCCGTTATTATGGAAGAGGACGTTCTCCCCGTATGCCGAGACGACGAGATCGAGGCGGCCGTCGTTGTCGTAATCGCCCCACTCCGCGCCCATGCCCCAGATGCGCAAATCGACGCCCGCCTGCGCGCTGACGTCCGTGAATGTGCCATCGCGGTTGTTGTGGTACAGTGCGCAGTGCGCCGGTGAGTGGCGCAGGGAGTCCGCGCTGAGCGTGATCGGTCCCGCGATGTTCACGAGGAAGAGGTCGGGCCAGCCGTCGTTGTCGTAATCACCCCACGCCGCACCCGACCCCATGTCCTCCGGGATCTGGGACGTGCGCTGGCCCCAGAAGTGCTGAAAGACGATCCCCGCCTCCCGACTCACGTCGACGAAGGTGACGCGTGGATAGTCCGGTGGGAGATTACGCGACAAGTCGGACGTGAGGCCTTCGACCTTCTGTCCAGGCTGGTAGGAAGCGGGGGGCTTCAGCGCAAAGAACGCGACGATTCCGGCCAGGCCAAGAAACAGACCGGCGAACGTCGCGGTGAGCGCAAGGCGGCGTTGGCGGCGGGGAAGGGAATCGAACACGGGCGCTATGGCCCGCGCTGCGGCACTACCTCGATGCTCCGAGCGTCTTGCGAGACCACCGTCACCGGAGATGTAATGCCCGACGATTCACCAAACAGAAAGTTCAGCAGGAACTGATCTACCTTGCGGTACAGGAGGCTCGCCGTGACGTCGAGCCGGGTCACGGGGCCGCGCGGCGAGTGGAAGGCAAAGCTCTGGCTGCCGATCTCGCCCCCTGCGCCTGGCTCCCGCTTGAAGGACGTCGCGGGACAGTTGAACGAGAATTCCGCGCGGTCGGACTGGCCGGGGAACATGGAGCGGCGATAGCGCACGCCGACCATTTCCCAGAGGTTGTGGCGGTCGATCAGCTTGCCGTACTGATCCACGGGCTCCGCCTTGAAGATGAACGAGCCGGGGTTGATGAAGTGCCTGGCGTCGCGCTGGCCGGTCTCGTAGACGGTGTCGCCGTTCTGATCCTGCACCACGATCTCGACCCACGACTGAATGATGTCGAGCGGCCCCGTCGGGAAATCGTGGCCCACCTTGTTGTTGGTGATGAGCACCTGCAGGTCGATGGGCTGCCCGGGCCGCACGCTCGCCGGAGCGACGAGCTCGATGGGCACGGCCGGGCCGGTCCGCCACTTGTCGGCGATCTCGGGGATGTCGATCCGTCCCTGCAGCCATCGCTCCGTCAGCGCGGCGTGCTTCGCGGCACCTTGCAGCTTGAGCGCGACCGGCATGAACTGATTCGCGGCGAGGAAGCGATGGCTGCGATGCTCGCCGTCGTTCGGGGAGCGGTTGTAGTCGCGGTCGTCGCCGCGCGCGGGATCGGTGGAGGGGACGAGCCGCATGTGGCACTCGCGGCACTCGATCGTGCGGCGCGGATTGAGGGTATCGTTCCAGCGGCTCTTGCGCCAGTTGTCGTATTGATTCTGGAGCTGTACCCAGCCGACTTGATTGATTTCCTTGTCGATAAACTGCTTGTGGCACGCGGCGCAGAACTCGGGACTCTTGAAGAGCCCATGCTGGAGCGAGCGCACGTGCTGTTTCGGGTAGGCCCGAATCAGGAAGTCCCGCACCAGTCGCGCCGTGTTGCCCTCGCGCATCTCGAACATGTAGCGCTTCGGCTGCGCGATCACGTAGCTGGCGTTGCCCTTGACGTCCGTTTCGCGGATGGCGTGACAGGTGATGCACGACACGCCCTCGTCGCGGCCGGTGGCGTTCGTCAAGTCGTCGCGATAGAGATTCTTGGCCCCGGCAAAGAGCGAGATGGGGTCGTGGCAGCCGGCGCAATAGCGTGTGGACTCGGGCCCGTTCTGCTTGCCCATCGTCGCCTGAATCGCGCGGAAACCGAGATCCATCGCCGAGTAGCGGTGCGCGCTCACCGACCACTCTTCGTAGATCTGCTGATGGCACCCGGCCTCACCGCACGACTTCGAGCCGCCCAATGACCGCGCATCGAACGCCTGCGCCGTGTTGGTACGCGCGAGACTCGGCGCGAACGGCCGGTCGGGACCGTAGACGTAGCTGTAGTCGGCGGGCAGCTTGTTGTCCAGGCGAACTGGACGATAGGCGACCGAGAGCAGCGCGACGACGACGCCGAGGCCGAGCGTCGCGTACAGCGTGATGCGGCCGAACTGCCGCTGCGCGCGCCGCAGCTCGACGACGCCTTCGGCGGTTCCACGGCGCGCGTAATACACGAGGCTCAGGACGTGAGGCAGCACCGACGCGAGTAGCGCGAACGTGGCGATGATGTGGACGACGTCCCAACCGTAGCTGATCCGAGTCGCGAAGACGGCTTGATACGCGAGGACCAGCCCGGAGACCGTCACGGCGATGGCCGCGACCATCGAGAAGTAGCCGGTGAGCTTCACGTGCGTCATCTGCCGTTCGCGATAAGCGCGCCAGTGACGCAGTTGATACCACGCGTACGGGACAACGCATACCAGGCCGACGGCCGTGTGTACCAATACCGCCGTCTGATTCGGCACGCTGAATGGCAGGAGGTAGATCGAAAGACCGCTGAGCGTTTCGAACGCGAGCAGACCGGCAACACAGGCGAGCAGCCGGTGCTGCCATTCGGAGACTTTGGACCGTACTTCCGCGGGACTGAGCATGGACGAGTCGCTAAGCTAGTGCTCCGTGCTCCGGCTCGTCCAGCAAAAGATCGTTAAGAGATCACTGAATAAACTTCATGAAATCATTATTCTTCGCGACGACGGGTTGTCTGCTCCAACTGCAGCCGATCGTCATTTCTCGCCACGACGATCAGCCGATCACCGTTAGCGCGTTTCAGAAATGCCATGTGCCGCACCTGCCCATCGATCGCCAGGCCGCTCTGCTCCATGTCCACCGCGGTAAATCCGCCGCGGCCGTCACCGCGCAGGAAGAGCCCGTAGCTCGCGTCGTAGCGCCCCTCGATCGGCGTCACACCATAGAAGTTGCCGGCGACAACGAGGTCGACCTGCCCATCGCCGTCGAAATCGCCGGCCAGGGAGGCGTAGATGGGAGCGAACTGCGCCTCGATGGGGAGCGAGTGCAGCTCAAACGTGCCGTCGCCCCGGTTCAGGGCGATGACACTCGCGAAGGTGTCGGCCTCGAGCACGCGTGCCTTCTTCAATTCCTCACCCGGAATGATGTTCCGAATCCGGCTCGCGCCGAATGATTCATACGTCGGGTAACGCGTGCGTAGCGACGGCATCACCTGGAGGAGCTCGTCGCGTCCCACCAGCGGATAGCTGACGCCGTGGCGATAGGAGGTGAGGATCTGCGCCAGCTTCCCGGAATTGAAGAAGTCGCCGACATAGAGCTGCGCCGGCTCTGCGCGCGACGCCCGAACCAATGAATTCAAGCCGAGGTTGCCGAGCACGAGATCGGGGCGGCCGTCGCCGTTCAGGTCCGCCGCCTGAATGCTGGTCCACCGGCCCTTGGTGCCCGCGAAGCCGGCTTCCGTGGTGCGATCGACGAACCGCCCATTCTCCTGGTGGAACACGCGCACCGGCATCCATTCACCGACGATGATGAGATCGAGCTTGCCGTCGCCGTCGTAGTCGATCCAGGTCGCCCGGCTGACCATCCCGATCGAGTCGAGCCCGGGAGCTTTCTCGCGGGTGACGTCGCGGAAGTGCCCGTGCCCGTCATTCTCGAGCAAATAGCTCTGCGGGGTGACGCCATACTGCCGCGCCACCACGCGGCTGCCCACGAAGAGGAAATCGCGGCTCGCGGCGACGCACGAGCCGTTGTGGAAGAATTCCGGCAGCGCGGTTTCGGAGCGGCTGAAATGTCCATGGCCGTCGTTCAGGTACAGCCGATCTCGCAGCGGCGCGCCTTGCCAGAATTCGTTGCCGCCACTCACGACGTAGAGATCGAGATCGCCGTCGCCATCCGCGTCGAACAGCGCGGCGTCGATGTCTTCGTCCAGACTGTCGGCGCGAAAGGCGCGTTGGGGCACCGCGTGAAAACGGCCGCTCGCGTCCTGGAGGAACAGCTCGCCGGCCTGCCATTTGGCGCCGCCCACGTAGATGTCGTCTCGGCCATCGCCGTTGACGTCGCCCACGGCGAGCGCAGGGCCCTCGGTCGAGAGCAGACGGGGCATCAACGGCTCGCGGCCGAAGTCGAAGAAGGTGTTCTCCGCGTGCTTGTAGCTGATTGGCAGCCGATCGGTGACGTTCGAAAACAGCGGCGGATGGGCGGATGGGCGGATGGGCGGTTCGCGACGAGCGTCCGCTTGAACGAGCGTGACGAATTGGTCAGCGGCGACGTTCGTCAGCGTCTGAGCATGGCGATCGGGCCAGACGACGATCAGCGAGTCGACTGTGCGCGCGCTGCCGAGGCCAAAGTGCGCGCGCGGATCCACAGCCGACTCGAAGCCACGCGTGGGTATCACTTCCACAAGCTGATGCGAACCGCCGGCGGAGACCCTCACCTTTGCGCCGATTCCCGCGGTATTCGCGCCGGAGCCACGCAGGGTCACCGTGAGATAATGATGACCCGCGCTGTCCAGGTCGCGGATCCGATTGCGGTACACCGTGGCGGGCGCGTTGAGATTGTTCACCACCAGGTCGAGCGCGCCGTCGTTATCGAGATCGACGTACGCCGCGCCGTTCGAAAATCCCGCGGCGTCGAGTCCCCAGGCGGCAGCCAGATTGGTGAAGGTCAAGTCGCCATTGTTGTGGAACGCGTAATTCGGCTGCGGCACGTGCGGCATCTTTGCGATGAGTTGCTCAACCGGCGGCTCCGTGCCGGCGGGGATGCGGTCGAGCGACGCGATGTAGTCGAGATCGTTCGGCCGGCGGTAGATGCCGGTGGTCACAAACAGGTCCTTGCGCCCATCGTTGTCGAAGTCGGCGAAGAGCGGCGCCCAGCTCCAGTCGGTCGCGGCGATACCGGCCAGCAGCCCGATCTCGCTGAACCGGAGCTTCCCGTCCGTCACGCCGCGGTTCAGCTGCAGCGTGTTGCGCGCGTACTGGTAGTGATAGCCCAGCGCGAGCTTCTGATTGAACAGAGAGTAGCTCTCCGTCGTGGCCGCAGTCTTGAGGATCCGCTCGCTGTCGGGGAGCATGTCGAGCACCGCGAGATCGGGCCGGCCGTCGTTATTGAAGTCCGCGGCGTCTACTCCCATGGAGAAGCGGCTCGTGTGCCCCGTCGCCTGGGCGATTGATTCTGTGAACGCCCCGTTGCAGTTGTTGAGGTAGAGGAAGTCGTTCTCGGGAAAATCGTTCGCGATATAGATGTCGGGGCAGCCATCGAGATTGACGTCGCTCACCGCCACGCCCAGGCCAAACCCCTCGGCGCCGCCGTAGATATTCGCGGCCGCGCTGACGTCGACGAAGTGTCCGTGATCGTTGCGATAGAGCCGGTCACCGGCGCGGGCGTTTCGCTCGGTGCGGCTCGGGCTCTTCCTGGCGCGGAGCTCCGCAAAGGTGGAGCTGTTGAGCAGATACATGTCGAGGTCGCCATCGCCATCGTAGTCGAAGAAGGCGGCCTGAGTCGAGTAGCCGGAGAATCCCAGTCCGTACTCGTCGGTGCGGTCGGTGAAGGTGCCGTCGCCGTTGTTGATGTACAGCACGTTGCGGCCCTTCATCCCCAGATAGTCCACGCCGGACACGTAGATATCGAGCCGGCCGTCGCCGTTGACATCCGCCATCGTAACGCCGCTCTTCCAGCCGACGGAATCGGCGACGCCGGCTCGAGTCGTGACATCCTCGAACTTGAAGTTGCCCAAGTTGCGGTACAACCGGTTGGAGCCCAGGTTCGACGTGAAATACAAGTCAATCAGTCCGTCACCGTCGATGTCGCCGGCTGCGACGCCACCGCCGTTGTAGTAGTAGAGGTAATTGACGATGTTGACCGCGGAATCTTCCGGCAGCGTATTGGCGAACGTGATCCCACTCGCCTCCGGTGGCACGGAGACGAACAGCGGCGGCGGGGACGGCGTGCGACGGCAGCTCGAGAGGAGCGCCGCGAGTGCAAACAGAAACGACAGATATCTGCGCAAGGGGCGCCAGTATAGCGTGAAAACTTTCCGTTCGCTCGTTGTCGTGCTGCTCGTCGGCGCCGTCGGTTGCCGGGAAAAGCCCATCGATCAGGGCGCGCTGATTACTGCGCGCACGGTCGGGCTCGAGCATCTGCAGCGGGGACGGCTGCCCGAGGCCGAGCAGGAGTTTAAGACGGTCATCGCGCTCGCACCGCGCGATCCGCTGGGCTACGCCAACCTGGGCCTCACCTATCTCCGCGCCGGCCGCTACGCCGAGGCGGAGTCGGAGCTCGATCGGGCGCGGCGGCTCGATCCCAAGAATCCCGACATCGCGCTCATCGTGGCGAAGCTGTACATGCTGACCGGACGGCCCGACGAGGCGCGTCAGGTGCTCGCCGGTGTGACGCCCCCCCCCGACGCGCGGGTGTCCTACGCGCTCGCCGAGCTCGATCGCCCGAGCGGCGACAGTGTCTATGCGGAGCGGTTGCGGCAGGTGCTCCAGCGCATTCCGGCCAACCGCGCGGTGCGACTACAGCTCGCGGATGCGCTCCTGCGGCTCTGTCAGACCGATAGCACGGTGCGTTACCTCGAGGAGGTGCGCCGGCTCCGTCCCGAGCCGCCCCGCGAGGCCAAGCCGCATCTCGATGCCGCGTTGCAGGCCCTGCGCGCCGGCCGAATATCGGACGCTCGTGCCGCGGTCGATCGATTTCTGCGGCTGATGGAGGTCACGGCACCCTATCAGGCGGCGCTCGCGGAGGTCGACGGCATCGAAGGGCCACTCGCCGGGCGCCCGGTCCTGGCATTCAGTCCGCAATCGCTCATTACGATGCGCGGGATTGGCTCTGCTCCGGCGGCCGCCAAAGTCCAGTTCACCGATGTCACCGATGAGACCGGCTTCCCGGACCTCGGCGCTCCGGTAACGGCACTCGCCTTGGGAGACTACGACGGCGACGGTGAAGACAATCTCTTGCTTGCATCCGGCGCCGGGGCACGGCTCTACGCTGTCCATGGCGGTTTCGTGGCGGACGTCAGCGCGAATATGCCGCTCCCGCTCCCGGCCGGCATCATCTTCGCGACATTCGCGGACTACGACAACGACGGCTGGCTCGACCTGTTTGCGATCGGTCCCGATGGTCGAGGGGTTCTGCTGCACAATCGCGAAGGGAAGCGATTCGACGATGTGACCGATGCCGCCGGAGTGCGTGACGTGGACGGTGCCCGGCGCGGAATTTTCGTCGATTTGGATCACGACGGCGATCTCGATCTGCTCCTCGTGGGCAACAATTCACTTGCCGCATATCGCAACAATCTCGACGGCACGTTCACGCTGTTTCCGAACGCGGACGGCATTGTCCAGGGCGGTACCGATGCCGCGTTCGCCGATGTGGACGACGATGGGCGCGCGGACGTCCTTGTAGCAAGCGCGACCGGGGGGGGCGCAGACGGCCTGTTCCACAACGACGGTGTGCGCGGCTTCACCCGCACCGCCGACACGATCCGTGGCCAGGGGCCCGTCGCGATGGGCGACTACGACAACGACGGCGCCATCGACATCTTCGTCGCCGGCACCGGGGGGGGCGGGGGGGGCGGGGGGGGCGGGGGGGGCGGCGGGGGTCTCTGGCACAACAACGGCACCGGCCATTTCAGCCACGATACGCGCTCACCGGCCCTCGCGCGCGCGCGGAACGCCAAGGGTGGGACGGCAGTGTTTTTCGATTACGACAACGACGGCTGGCTCGATCTGATCGTCGTGGGGCCCCCCCACGGCGCCTTGCTCTTCCACAACGACGGCACCGGGCGGTTCGCAGACAGCAGCCAGCTGCTGCCGCCGGCGATGCAGCGCGATTCGATCGGACCGCTCGTCGTCGCCGATATCGATGGCGACGGTGATCAGGACCTGATCCTTGGTGACCGGAGCGGCGTCCACGTGCTCCGCAACGACGGCGGGAACGCGCATCTCGCCATGCGCGTGCGGTTGATCGCGCTGGGGGCCGGCAGCGGCAAGAACAACTCGTACGGCATCGGCGCAAAGCTCGACGTGCGCGCGGGCGAGCTGTACCAGACCCGCGTCGTGACGGAGCCGGTGATGCATTTCGGACTCGGCAGCCACTTCAAGGCGGATGTGTTGCGGGTGCAGTGGCCCAACGGCGTGCCGCAGACCATCTATTTCCCCGGCACCGACGAGGACGTGCTCGAGCTGCAGCAGCTCAAAGGCTCGTGCGCCTTCCTTTATACATGGGATGGCACGCGGTTCCGGTTCATTACCGATGTCATGTGGCGGAGCGCGTTGGGAATGCCGCTCGGAATTATGGGGAAGGGGGAAGGGGGAAGGGGGATGGGGTATGCTCCCGCAGGCGCGTCACAGGAATACCTGCGGATTCCGGGTGAGGCGCTGCGGCCTCGCAATGGCCGCTACGTCCTCCAGGTCACCGAGGAGCTATGGGAGACCGCGTACCTCGACCAGCTACGGCTCGTCGCGGTGGACCATCCCGATTCCGTGGACGTCTTTGTGGACGAACGATTCCCGCCTCCCGGTCCTCCGCGGCTGCGGCTGTTTGAGGCGATGCACCGCCGAGCGCCGTTGTCGGCGGTCGATGGACGCGGCAGCGACGTTCTCGATGACCTGCGTGAACACGACGATCGCTACGTCTCGAACCTCACACCGCTCCGCTACCAGGGCCTCACGGAGCCGCACGAGCTGATTCTCGATCTCGATCAGGACGCAGGGCGACCGGGCACGTTCCTGTTCCTGCGCGGCTGGATCTATCCGTCGGATGCGAGCATCAACGTCGCGCTGTCGCAACAGCACACGTTGCGCGCGGACCTTCCGGCGCTCGACGTGCGGGACAGGCGGGGCCGCTGGGTTCCGGTCCGCACCGTGGGTTTTCCCTCAGGCAAGGACAAGACGATCGTGATCGATCTCGCGGGCCTGTTCCCGACGCGCGATCACCACGTGCGATTGCGCACGAACCTCCAGGTCTACTGGGATCACGCGTTTGTGGCTGATACCGGGACTGGGGAAACGGGAATAGCGACACGCATCGCAACGCTCGCGCCCGTCTCGGGCGATCTCCATTTCCGTGGCTTCTCGCGGATGTACCGGCGCGGCGGCCGTTACGGTCCGCACTGGTTTGCGTACGACGACGTCACGAAGGAGTCGCCGTGGCGCCCGATCACCGGTGCAGCAACACGCTACGGCGACGTGCGCCCCCTGCTCGACCGGAGCGACGATCAGTACGTCGTGATGGTGCCGGGGGACGAGGTTAGCGTGGAGTTCGACGCGCCTGCTGAGACGCCGCCCCCGGGATGGACTCGGGACTTCATCCTCTACTCCGACGGCTGGATCAAGGACTCGGATCTGAATACGGCGAACGGTACGACAATCGGCCCGCTACCCTACCATGCGATCAAGTCGTATCCGTACGCAGCCGGCGACGGCTACCCGGCCGATTCGGTGCGCCAGCGTTACCTGCGCGAGTACAACACACGGATCATCAAGCCCTCCCGCCTCCACGGAGCGCTGGAAGAGCGCTGATCAGCGCCTCGCGGCTCATGCCCAGGACGGCGTGGCGCTGGATGAGCAGATCGACGTCCACAGGGTAGAGGCCGTGAGCCGCGCGATTGGCGAGCCCGCAGACGTTCCGCGGGGCGATCGCGTTGCTCACCCATTGGACGAAGCCTCGCCGGTCGGCGGGGGTGCGGACATGTCGCAGCCGCCGGAGGCTCGCGCGCGGCAACCCGCCGAGCTCCGCATCGCCTACGCCGAGGAATCCCGACCACGCGTTGTGTTGCTGCAGGCGTTGGCGGATCTCAGCAAATGAAACAGCAGCGAAATAGATCATCGCCTGTGCGGCGAAGAGATCAAAGCGAGCCATGGCGTGATACGCGCCGGCCACGAGCCTGTCGATCTGATCGGCCTCGGCGCTCAGGAGCGTGTCATAGCGGGCGAGCTGCTGCTCGGTCGGTCCGCCATTCTCAAAGAGAAGCCCCAGGCGCTCGATCGCGCGCAAACTCCAGGCAATGCCGGTCGAGAAAAGCGGATCGACAAAGGCGTAGGCATGAGGGAGCATGGCCCAGCCTTTGCCCGCAGCGCGTGTCAGACGGTGTTGAATCCGTGGCTTGTACGCGAGGGGCATGAGTGGCTTCGCGTCGGCGAAGAGCCTGCCGATCGTGGGATAGCGTTGCAGCAGGCGACGCCAGATCTCGTCAGGCGCTCCCGACACCCTCTCCTTCAGCAGGAACCCCGCGCTCGTAACGCCGTGGTCGAACCGAAGCGAGTACATCCACCCTTCATCTATAATGTGGTGCACTGCCGCCCAATCGTCGGGATAGGGGCCTGGCGGCAGTCCAGGCACGACGTCAGAGAACAGGCGCACGCCGTCGAAGTGGCTGAACAGGAGACCGGCGTGCGTGTGCATCCGGCCGAGCGCCGAGGGGATCGCGAGCTGCTGCGCCAGGAAGCCGCCGGGTCCGGACGCGTCGATCACGAAATCGGCCCGGAGCGCCTTCAGCATCTCGGCCGTCACCACGGTCCGATCGCGGTATTCCACGCCCGCGGCCACCGCGGCGCGCACGAAGTGGTGATCCACGTCGGCACGCAGCCAGTGATTGTCGGCGATGTGGTCGCTCGGGCTCGCGGCGACGAGCAGCCGCTCGGTGCGCGAGCCATCGCGGGCGAACGGCCGCCCGGCGTGGTGGCGGTAGAAAGTGAAGCCGCGCTTCAGCCCGCGACCGAGCTCGGGGAAGCGGGTGACCCACCGGCCGTGGGCCGCGAGATCGTAGCAATCATCCAGCCCATAGCGTGCGGCCAGACGTTCGAGCGCAAGGTTGGCGAGCGGCGTGCTGGATTCGCCGATGGCGAAACGCGGGTGCGTGCCGCGCTCGAGCAGGACGACGTCGTGCCCCTGTACCGCGAGCACGCGCGCGACCAACGAGCCGGCGAAGCCCGAGCCGACGACTGCTACGCGCACACGGAGCAGCGAACTGCGGGTGCCAGACGCCCGCTCAGGTTCATCTGTTTGAGGCGCGCCACTCGCTCCGGCCGGCAGGCCTCACAGGCGGGCAGTCGCTCGACATCCCAGAGATCGGCGCTCACAACGGCGGGGCTGAGACCAAGACAGCGCTCCAACACGGTCTCGAGCTGCGCAAGGGTCGGCGGGACGAAATGGCCAAGTCCCTGGAGCCGCTCCATCTCGCCGTTCCCGCCGCGCACCGGGATCACCGCGATGCGGCCGGCGCCGCGCGCCGCCGCGTATGCGACGGTGCGCACCGTCCAGTCAATCGATTCCCCCGCGGGGACGTATGGTGCGCCCAGCAGCGCGAACGCGCGCAGGTCGATGTCGTGCTCGGCGAGAAAGGCCGCGGCGCGGTCGAACCGCTCGAGATCGAGTTTCTTGTTGAGGTGCGCGGCCGCGACGGGATGAACGGTTTCGAGCCCGACCGCGACCTCGAGTTTGCCGGCGAGCAGCGCGGCGAATTCCAGCGTCAGCGGGCCGACGGTGTTCGCGTGCGATTCCACGGTCACTGCCGCGAACGGGGCGGCCAGCTCGGCGATGCGCGGCAGATCTTCCGCCGGCACCGCCCGGCGGTCGAAGAAGTTGCTGGCGTTGTAGAGCTTCAGGCGGTGAGCGACGGGCGGCGGGAGCTGTTCCAATGCCCGCGCCAGCTGGACGGGCAGGGCCCCCGGTGGCGTCGGACCATCGAGTGTCCAGCGCCACAGGTCGCAGAACGAGCACGTGAACGGGCATTCGGCGCCCGTCAGAAACACCGTCAGCGCCCGCTCCACTGCACCATTTGCCGCACGCTCTTGTTCCAGCACCGTCCCATGTGCCCTCTCGGGATGGACAAGGAGTTTCGGCGGCCGCAGCCGCCGAATCCGCGCATCAGGCGTGGAGTGCGTCGAAATGGCGGCGATAGCGGGCCTCGTCCTCGGTGAACAAGCGGGCGGCGGTGGCGGGGGTCGCCGAACCGTGCTGGAAGCGCCGCTTGGGATAGACGGGCATCTCGTATCCGAGCACGGCGCGCACGCCGCGGCTCACGATCTCGCCCTTCAAGGCGTACAAGCGCTCGTGCGAGCCACAGGTCAGCTCGGCGAACGGCACCGCTTCGGCAATCGCGATCACGGAGGGGCGAGTGTAGGGGCTGAACGAGACGAAGCCGTAACGGCTCGCGCAGGCGTAACCGCGCACGCAGCCGCGGCTGTAGCCGCCCGAGTAGGTGAGCGAGTGCTTGAGCGACTCGACCCCCCATCCTTCCTGATAGAGCATGCGGTTATTGACGACGCTTTTGATCGTCAGCTCGCTGTTCGCCTCGATCGGATAGTCCTTGAGATTTTCGTCGCCGCCGTCGCCGTCCACGAGCAGGCGCCACTCGGGGTAGCGTGCGCGGATCGCCTGCAGCAGCGCGAGGTTAACGGCGGCACACTCGACGTCGAGCGGTTTGTAGTCTTCGATGACCGCCACGGCGCGCAACGGATCGAGCGCGCTGGACGGCACGTCGATCGTCTCGCCCAGCATCTCGAGTCCTGTGCGTTGGAGAAACTCGCGTGCTTGGCGGGCATCGTCGCCGTCACCGTCGAGCGAGAGCGTGAACGCCTTGAGTCGCGCGGGCGACTGGGGGGGGCCCTGGTCGAGCAACAGCTTGTTCAGGCAGAGCAGCACCGAGCCACTGTCGATCCCCCCCGAGAACGGCACGCCGATGGGTTCGGCCCGATCCTGCGCCGCGAGCCAGGCGCGGAGCTCGCTGTAGAGCGCTTCGATGTAGTGGCGACCGATAATATCGAGATCGGGTGGCAGCGTGCCGCGCGGCGGATCGAAGAAACGACGATACACGGGATTGGGATCGGGACAGCCGATCAGGCGGAGCGTCGTGACGTGATGCGCCGGCGCCATGCGCGTGTACGACGGATGAAACTGATCGGCCCAGCCGCGCCTGCCCAGCTCCGCCGCGATCTCGTCGATCCGCTCGGCGACGATCAGGACGGGGCCGTCGGCCGCTTTCGCGAGAAAATAGCGCAGCGGCCGCTCGAGGCTGCGCGCCAGGACTACGCGCTCGCCATCTCGAGCGACGAGTGCAAAGGACCCGCTGATCGCAAGGACGTCGGCTGGGTCGGTTGAAAGCAGCGCATGGCGCGCTGTGTCGAGATCAACCGACCAGAGATGCTGTGACTCATCGGTGATCAGATTGATGACTTGCGCGATATGCCGGTTCACGGTCGCACCGGCCGAATCCGAATCGCCTGTCCGCCCCCCGGAGCGAGCGCGATCCGCAAATGCGAGGCACGCGTCACGGTCTTGCGCGTGATCGTCACAGGCAACGGCTTGGTGAGCCAGTTCGCGCCGGGGCCGTCGGCGTAGATGTCGGCGATGTAGTTCTTGTCCGGATCGAGGAACGTGAGCGGCACGTCGAAAGTGCGCGCTTCTTCGTCGGTGATCGCGCCGATGAACCAGTTCGGGCTGTTCTTCTCGCGACGCGCCACGATGACATAGTCGCCGATCTTGCCGTCGATCACGCGCGACGTATCCCAGTCCACGGCCACGTCCTTGATGAACTGAAATGCCGGCTGGTTCACGTAGTTCTCCGGCAGGTCGGCCGCCATTTGTAGCGGTGAATAGATCACGACGTAGAGCGCGAGCTGCTTCGCGAGCGTGGTGCGGACGCGCGCGTCTTCGTTCGTGCGCGCGGGTCCTGTCTTGGTGCGGAGGATGTCGAAAATACCGGGTGTGAAATCCATCGGTCCGTCGAGCAGCCGCGTAAAGAACAGGATCGTCTCGTGCTCGGGGGGATTGCCGCCCTCGCCGCCCCAGGCGTTGTACTCCTGCCCGCGCGCGCCCTCACGGCTCATCATGTTCGGATAGGTGCGGCGCTCACCGGTGTCGTGGATCGGCTCGTGCACGTCGAGCATGATGTGGTACTGCGCCGCCTTCTCGATCACATGGCGGTAGTGCTGTACCATGCGCTGGCTCCAATGCGAGTGCCCGCCCGTGATCGTGTCGGTGACGTATCCCGACTTGATGGCGTCGAGGCCCAGCGATTGGTACAGCGCGAAGGCGCTGTCCATCTGCCGCTCATAGTTCTCGATTCCGCCTGACGTCTCGTTGTGCACGATCAGCTTCACGCCTTTCGAGTGCGCGTAGCGAGCGAGCTCGACGAGATCGTAGTCTGGATACGGCTGGGTGAAGGAGAACGCGTTGCGGTTCTGGATCCAATCGCCGTCCCAGCCGACGTTCCATCCTTCCACCAGGACACCTCCCAATCCATTCGCGGCCGCGAAATCGATGTAGCGCTTGGTATTCGCAGTCGTAGCGCCGTGTTTCGGGCCCGAGCTCCACGTCATCGTATTGATGTGCATGCCCCACCAGATCCCGACGTACTTCATCGGCTTGATCCAGTCGGTGTTCGGGATGACGCTCGGCGGATTGAGGTTCAGGCCGATCACTGAGGGCGACAGCTCGGTCACCTTGTCGGCGACCTGGATGGTGCGCCATGGCGTCACGAAGGGCGTGTGACCCCGCACCTTCACGCCGTCCGCCATCGGCGCGAGATCGGCGTGCAGCGTGCGGTTGTCCATGCGGGGGCCGCGGATGTTCATCTTCGCGTAGTCCACCAGGTTCGCCTCGTGGATCACCACAAACGTCTTGCCGCCTCGGAATTCCATCGTGAGCGGCGTCTGCACGCTGTCGAGTGTGCTCACGGGTCCCTCGGACCACAGCTGCTCGGAGCGGTCGAGCCGGGGGCGGTTCGATGCGATCCACCAGGCGCGGGCGTTGTCGGCCATCGCGAATTCCGTCAGCTCGTCGGTGATCGCGAAGTCGCCAAGGTTGGCCTGGGCCGGGAACTCGTAGCGGAAGGCCACGCCGTCGTTGAAGGCACGGAACGCGACGGTGAACTTCCGGTCCGGCGGGCCGGTCTCGGCGACCGACACCTTGAGCTCGTTGTGGCGGTCGCGGACGCGGGACACTTCGCCCCAGGGCTGCGTCCACGTCGTGTCAAACGTGCTGCGGCTGGAGTCCACGATGCGCAGTCCATCGCGCAGCGGGGGCGCGCCGCGGAATTCGAAGCCGAGCAGCGACGGTGTCAGCAACGGACGGCCGTCGCGCCGGACCATGTAGTACAGCTTGCCTTCATGCGTATCGACCATCACGACGTTGCGGCCGTCGGGCGACGCAACACGCAGCTGCGCGGCGGCCACCACGGGCGTCGCGAGGAAGAGCAACAGGCACCAGCGAGGAATCCTCATGATTGATGTTGCTCCAGTGAATAGTTGAGTGTCAGGGCTCGACGACTTCGATGGTCCGGCCGGCAGTGATGGGGCCGGCCACCGTCTGGCGTCGGCCCGAAGGCCAGCGAACTTCGATCCCGTCGGCGGTCTGGACGTCCCCGAGGCCGAAGTAAAGCGGGAGGTCGCTCTGGGAGAGGTATCCCGACTTTCCGTCGACGAGCTTCAGCATCCGACGCTTCCCAGCCACCACAGTGACCTGCGCGCCGAGCCCCTCGCGGTTCGAGCGCGTGCCGCGCAGCCGGACCTTGAGGAAATGAACAGGGTGTCGCTGCGCGAGATCGCTGACGAGGACCTGTGGGGGTCCGTTGAACTCGTTGGTGACGATGTCCAGATCACCGTCACCATCCAGGTCGAGTGCAATTGCGGCGCGCGAACCGCGCGACCCCATCATGGTCAGATGGCCTGCCGCATCGACCCGACACAAGTGGGCAGCCTCCGGTCTGGAACAGGCCTCACACAACGGACTGGCCCCGTCCGCGCCGCTGCACTCGAGGGTGAACCAGACCTGCTGCGTGCCGTTGGGTCTCGGCTCGACTCCCACCACGAATTCGCTCGGCAGGAAGCGGCGCCCGCCTTCGTTGAGCAGTACGGAGTTGATCGCGTAGCGATAGGGGAAGTTCATCCCGGCAGCGATCACGATGTCATCCCACCCGTCGGCGTTGAGGTCGTCCACGCTGGGCCCCCAAGGCCAATATGTCTCGACCTGGGCAGAGTCTGAAACCTCCTCAAATCGGCCCTCTCCCCGGTTCGCGAACAGCTCGTTTCCGAATAGGAAGCGAGCCTTCCCTTCGGGAATCATGCTGCTGGCCACCGTGGCGGTGTCGGCCTTGCGGCCTTCCGCCGCCCAGTCGCCGGGGGCGACGTCGACCCACATGTCCGGGTGCATGCTGGTGACGAAGAGGTCGAGCCTGCCGTCGCCATTGAAGTCGAAGGCCTTCACCCCCATCGAGCCCCAGGCGGCTTTTGGGAAGTAGTGCGCGGTGGCGTCGCGGAAATGCTTCCCGTTTTCATTCAACCACAGGTGATCTCCGCCCTGCATGTCGACGATGTAGAGGTCGGGAAATCCGTCATCATTCACGTCGAACGCCGTGGCGTCGCCGCTCCAGCTCCGATCCTCGAGCCCGACCTCGCGCGAAACGTCCCTGAACCTGTTGCCGCCCAGGTTGCGGTAGAGAATGCTCGCTTCGGCTCGTTCGGGGTGGAGGTGGCCCATGAACGCGTCGCTCAGACCCACATAGTAGCCGCCGGGCCCCCGCACGTTGCTGGTGTACACGCCCACGTTCGTCACGAAGAGATCGAGCAAGCCGTCGCCGTCATAATCGAAGAACACCGCGCCTGAGGAGTGGCCGACGTATCCCACTCCGGCCTGCGCGGTGATATCGCGAAACGTGCCGTTGCCGAGGTTTTCAAACAGTCGATTTCCGTGGCGCACCGTCGTGACGAAGAGATCGGGATCGCCGTCATTGTCGATGTCGGCAAACGAGCAGCCGACCGCGATTGCATCCGGCATTCCAAGCCCCGCGTCTGCGGTGACATTCACGAACCGGTGGTTCCCCTGGTTCTTCCACAGCTCGTTGGTGCCCAGCTGGGTGGCGAAGTAGAGATCGGGCAGACTGTCGCCATCGACGTCCGCGGCACACAGTCCGAATCCGTGGTCGTAGTGAGCCAGCTTGTACGCCTTGCCCGCATCGTCTACGACCCGGCTCTCGAACGTGATGCCGCTCGCCTGCCGTTGATCCGTGAACCGGAAATCGTGAACGGTCTGCGACCGCGCGGCCAGCTCCGCTTCCTGGCGGGCTCGCGCGACCAGCCACGCGGGCGGCTCGGTGCGGGGCGAGCCACAACACGAGGCGAGGAGCGGGATTGCCGAGACAACGAGCCGGAGGGCTATATTGTGGCCGAAAGGAGTCCCCATGGTCCCCACCGTTCGTGCGATCCTCGCTGTGGTCATCGTACTCACCGCCTGCGGTCATCGCCGGACCGCCACTACGCAACCACAGTCGAGCACGCCACCCGGGATAGTGCTTACCGCGGATGATATCCGACGCTCGCCGGGACAATCACTCGAGCAGCTGCTGCTCGCGCGCGTACCGGGTCTCACGATAGAGCGAGCCGCGGACGGTCATTCCAAACTCGTCATTCGCGGAAAGAACACAATCCTCGGCGATGACGAAGCCCTGTTCGTCGTGAACGGCATTCCGCTCGGTCCCGCGGTGAGCGGCAATCTCGCGGCCATCGACATCCATGATATCGAGACGGTACAGGTACTGCGTGACGCCGTCGCCACGGCGGCGTACGGCGTGCGCGGCGCCAACGGCGTGATCGTCATCCGAACCAAGGAAAACTAGCGCGGCCGAAAGAACAGCGGGCGGTCGTTGTTGCACGCGACGACGTACAGGTCGCCGCGCCGAGTGCGGAGCCGCTGAATGTCGCGCGACTCGCCGGGAACGACAAACCCGCTTTGGTCCGCGTGCCACGGCGTAAACCCGCCGCGGCCATTGCCCCGGAGCATCAGCCCGTAGCTCGCCATCATGCTGCCGATCTCCGGCGGCACAGGGCTGAAATTCCCCGCCAGCAACAGGTCGAGTTTTCCATCGTGATCGAAATCGCCCGCAAGGACGCCGTATACCGGAGCAATCTGTGCCTCGCGAGGCAGCGGGACCAGCGTGTAGGAGCCGTCGCGGTTACTGAGCGCGATCGCGCTCGCAAACGTTTCAGCCTGCTTCAACACCGCGTCGCTCAAGGCAGTCCCGAAAATCTGCTCGACCGTCTGGCCTGCGTAGTCTGCGTATTTGGGATAGCGCGCCTTGAGGGAGGGCAGAACGTTCGTCAACTCGTCGCGCAACGCGAGCGGTAGGGGCGCAGCATGCTGTGCCCCTACCGTACTGCGTTCGTACAACGTCACGATCTGTTCGGGGAAGCCGGTGCGGTCGAAATCCCTCACGTATATGCGGGCAGGCTCGGTCACGCTCGCGTGGAGCCGGCTATTGAGGCCGAGGTTGCCGACTACGAAGTCCGGCCGGCCATCGCCGTTGAAGTCGCCGGTGATGATGCGATTCCACCACCCGGCCGTGTGCTCGAGCCCGCGGATCGTCGTACGCTCGAGCCTGGTGCCGGTGTTATGGAATACCGTAATCGGCATCCATTCGCCGACCACCACGAGGTCCAGGCGGCCGTCGTGATCGACGTCGACCCACAACGCGTCGGTGACCATGCCGATGCGGGCGAGCTCCGGCGCCACCTGCGCCGTCACCTCGGTGACGTGGCCGCGGCCGTCGTTCTTGAGCAGCGTGCTTTGCGGAGTGATGCCGTAGCGCCCGGGCACCACGCGCCCGCCGACGAACAGGTAGTCCTTCGACACCGCGACCCGTGAGCCGCTGCCGAACAACTGCGGTAGCATCCCGGTGGTCTTTCTGAACCGGCCGTGGCCGTCGCCGAGGTAGAGCCGGTCCTCGAGGGCCGGTGCGAGGTCAGAGAACTCGCTGCCCCCCGTGACGACGTACAGGTCGAGCTTGCCGTCGCCGTTCGCGTCGAAGAACGCGGCGCCGAGGTCCTCGGAGATCGAGTCGGCCGCGAACAGCGCCTGATTCGTCGCGACGAACGTGCCGTTGGCGCGCTGGACATAGAGCGCGCTCGGCTGCCCCTTGGCACCGCCGATGAAGAAGTCGTCGAGCCCGTCGCCGTTCACGTCGCCCACCGCCACCAAGGGGCCTTCGCGCGAGACCATCTTGGGAATGAGGGGCTCGCGATCGAAGTCGACGAAGTCGTTTTCGTGGTGAACGAAGTCTAGGCCGATTTGCGCTGTGACGTCTCGGAACAGGGGCGGATGGCCGGATGGGCGGATGGGCGGTTGGAAATGACCGTCTGACTCTCGAATCGTGAGCCGCTGATTCGTGCCGACGTGCGACATGCCACTCGTGCGTCCATCAGGCCAATCGACCGTTATCGACTCGAGTGTATCCACCCTCCCCACACCAAACGTGAGGGTGTAGTCGACGCTTGATTGGAAGCCGCGCGTGGGCTCGAGCTCCTGCATGAACTGCCGGTCGCGTGTTCGCAGCGTGACGCGCGCCCCGACCGCCAACGGATTCGCGTTATCGCCAACCAGGTTGACTTGCAAAAGCCGATTAGCGGAAAGCTGAGACCGCGCATTATTGCGGTAGACGAACGCTTCGTCGTTGGCATTGTTCACCACGAGATCGGGCGCGCCGTCGCCATCCAGGTCGCCGTACGCGGCGCCATTCGAGAAACTTGGCCGGTCGAGTCCCCACGACGCGCTCACTTTGGTGAACGTGAGGTCGCCGTTGTTGCGGAAGACGTAGTCGGGGAGCTTGGTCGAGGTCATCGCATTGATCAGGCTCATGAAATCGACCCGCTGGCTGCCACCGCGCGTCGCCGCGAGCAGCGTCTGGTCGTTCGACAAAAACGCGATGTAGTCCTGTGACGTGACGTCCCTGACCAGACCGTTGGCCACGAAGATGTCCTTGTTGCCGTCGAGGTCGAAGTCGGCGATCAGCGCGGCCCAGCTCCAGTCGGTGCGCGCCACGCCGGCTTGCCACGCGAGATCGCTGAACGTTCCGTTGCCGTTGTTGTGCTGCAGCATGTTGCGCATGAGCTGGTGGTCGAACCCGTCGCGCGCCTTGGCATCGTAGAGTGTCCACGGCTCGAACGATTGCGTCGTCTTGAGGCGGTAGTCGTCTTCGGGGAGCATGTCGCTCGTATAGATATCGGGCCAGCCGTCGTTGTCGACGTCGGCGATATCCACGCCCATCGAGAAGTAGCTCGATACGGGCATCGCGTTCTCGAGCACCTCGCGGAACTGCCCATTGCCGTTGTTGAGGTAGAGGTAGTCGCGCTCGAAGAAGTCGTTGGCGACGTAGACATCTGGCCGGCCGTCGCGATTCACGTCCCCGATGGCGATCCCGAGCCCAAACCCGATCGTCGGCCCGTAAATCCCGGCCTGCTCGCTGACATTGACGAAATGTCCGCCATCGTTCCGGTAGAGCTCGTGGCCGCCCAACGGATCGCGCTGGGTTCGCTCGTTCTTGACGGCGATGGTCCCGACGGGGCGCGGCGAGTTGCGGATCAGAAACATGTCCAAGTCGCCGTCGTCGTCGTAGTCGAAGAACGCGGCCTGTGTCGAATAGCCGGTGTCGGCGAGTCCGTACTGCGCGGCCATCTCCCTGAAGCGCGGAATGCCGTCGCTGATGCCCTGATTGATGTACAGCGTGTTGGCCCGCAGCGCGCCGGGCTTGAGTCCCGCGTGGCACACGTAGATGTCCAGCTTACCGTCGCCGTTCACGTCGGCGAGGGTGACGCCGGTAGTCCAGCGATCGTATTCGGCGATCCCCGCTTCTTTCGTGACGTCGCGGAACTGGAAGTGGCCAAGGTTCACGTAAAGCTTCGGCCCGTCCTGGTTGGAGGTGAGGACGATTTCAGGCAGCCCGTCGCCGGTGAGGTCCCCGATGGCGACGCCACCGCCGTTGTAGTAGTTGCGGTACGTGAAGACGTTCAGGTCGCGGGTGTCGGTGAGGCGATTCTCGAAGCGGACGCCGGTATAGCTCGACGGTAGGAGGGTGAACAACGTGCTGCCCGCGGGGGGCGGCTCGCCGGTTTGTAAGGGCGCGGCCGACCGCTCGCCCCCCGAGCAGGCAGCGAGAATTCCGGCCAAGAGAAGACAGAGGGGCGCCGCAAGCTGCGCCCCTCTGTCGTTCACCGGGTTTTTGCCCGGCACCGCCAATCAGTACCCGGGATTCTGGGTCAGATTGGGGTTGGCGTCGATCTGCGATTGTGGAATCGCCATCAGCACGTAGTAGTCTGCGCTGGCCCCCTTGCCGCCGACGAGCCCCGACGCGGCATCCGTACGGCCGGTGTACTGGCCAAAGCGGACCAGGTCCTGCCGCCGCTTCTGTTCGCCGAACAACTCGAACAAGCGCTCTTTGAGGATCAAGTCGCGCGTGATGGGGCCGGCGAGCGCCGGGGCTACGGGGTGCCCATTGCGATTGCGGAGCGTGTTCAACAACGCGAGTGCCACCGCGCTGCCGGGCGTCTGCTCGTTCAGGGCCTCGGCTTTGATCAGGTAGATCTCGCCGAGACGGAACCACGCGAAGTCGTTGCCGCTGTTTTGCGACACGTGGGCCGGATCGGCCGGCCACTTGTAGATGCGGGGGCCTTCGCCTTCGGTCGCCGAGCGGATGTCGCGGATACTGTCGGTGAAGATCAGTGATGTCGCGGGAGTCCAGGTGGCAGGACAAGCCCCGGACACCCGTACGGTGGACGGCGCGCCGGTCAGCACGTCACTCTGAGCTCCGATCAGGATCGCCTTGCGGCGCTGGTCCGCCGGGTCGAAGGCGTTGAAGGTCTGCGCCAGGGTCGCGAAGCCGTTCCAGGGCGTGAGCGGCGCATACTGGCAGTAATGCAGCGCCGCCATCGTCAAGTTCATCCCGAGACCGTCCGCGGGGATGAACTTGACGACGAAGATATTCTCCGGCGACTTGTAGTTGTCGAACCGGAAGTTCTGGTGGAACGAGTCGGCCAGCTGGTAGATGCCGGAATTCAGAATGCGATCCGCCGCGGCGATGGCGGCCGCGCAGGCATTCTGACCCCCGCTCACCGTCACGCCCGAGCACGAGTTGTAGGCAGCGGCGTTGATGCCGCCCGCACCCGCGCCGTCCTTGGTAAAGACGCCCGCGTTGAGGTACATGTTGGCGAGGATGGCGTCCGCGGCCCCCTTCGTGACGCGTCCGCTCTCCGCGCCCGGTCGGGTGGCCGGCAAGCCGGAGTCGCGTGCCGCGATCAGCTCACTTTCGATGAAATCAAACAGTTCGCGGCGCGTGTTGCGGGGGCGCAGGGCGATGTCGGTGCTGGTGACGATCGGCACGCCACCGAACATGTCCATGAGGATGTAGTAGTAGAACGCCCGGAGTGCCCGCGCTTCGGCGATGACCGCCGCCTTATTCGGCACGGTCGCGTTCTCGACCGCCGTGAGGAACAAGTTGGCGCGGGCGACACCGGTGTACGCGGAATTCCATGCGCCATTGAAGAAGTTGAGTGAGGCGGCGCTGGTCGGCGTCCAGGTGACGTTGTGCAGATCGATCCACTGGCCATTGTCGTACCAGTCCTGGCCGCGGGTCGGCACGACAATCTCGTCGCTCGAGACCTCGTTCGCGTCGTAGATCCCGCCCTCCGGCGCCGTGCTGCGGAGCTGCGCGTACACGCCCGCGAGACCGGCCAGGACCTCTGCCTCGTTGTGGAAGAAGTTCCCCGAGGTGATGAGGCTCGGAGGATTCTCGGTAAGGTCGGTGCACCCCTGCACCGGCAGGAGCAGCAGCGTGGCCAGTCCGGCGGCGCCGAGCGACATGGTTACAGAAAGTCTCTTCATAGTACCGAGCTCCTTAGAACAGAAGGCGCAGGCCGCCGGTGATGGTGCGGGGCCGCGGATAAGTGAGGTAATCGAGACCGCGTGTCGCCAGCCCGTTCGAGGTAAAGACCTCCGGGTCCAGGCCCGAGTAACCGGTCAGGAGTATGAGATTGTCGGCCGACACATACAGGCGGGCACTGCGTGCCGAGCGGGTCAGCAGAGGCAAGTTCAGGTCATATCCGACCGTGATGTTCTGCAGGCGTACGAACGACGCACTCTCGACCCACAGGGACGAGAAGACCGCCGGCTCGTGAATCCCGATCGGATCGCTCAATGCGGGCCGGAGGAAATTCTTGTCCTGGAGCGCGTTGCCCTTCGTGGAATAGACGAGTGCCGTGTTGTTGAACACGTCCTGTCCCACTGCAGCGCGGACCAGGAAGCTCAAGTCGAACCGGTTCCAGGTGATCTCGCTGTGGACGCCCAGCGTAAAATCGGGATTGGCGTTGCCGATGATGCGGTAGTCGGCCTGGTCGGGTCCGCCCCCCGTCGTCGTCCTTCCGCTGGCACACCCCGGAGTCGCCGCCGAGCAGGCGAACACCTGCTTGCCCTGGGCGTCCACGCCGAGGAACACCGGCCCATAGAACGTGCCGACGGGTTGACCAGGGATGAGGCGTTCGGAGACCTGATTGGACTGCCCTTGACCACTCACGAATCCCGTCGAGATGAAGCTGGCGCCGCCAAGGTCCACCACCTTGGTCCGCTCGGCTGCGAATACGAGTCCCGCTCGCCACGTAAGGGTCGGCCGCGAGATCGCGAGGGCATCGAGCGAGACCTCGAGGCCGTGGCCGCTCAAACGGCCCACGTTCTTGAGCTGCGTCGAGTTCAAGGCCGGCTGCGGCACATCGATCGTGAGCAGCAGGTCTTTCGTGTTCTTGTGGAAGTACTCGACCGTCCCGGAGATCCGGTTGTTCATGATACTGAAGTCGACCGCTCCGTCGATCTGGGACGTCTGTTCCCATTTGAGGTCCTTGTTGCCGTTGCTCGTCGCCAGCACGCCGCCGTGCGCCTGGTCGCCCCAGGGGTAGGCGGCACCGGTGTTGCCCGCCAGCGTGATCAGCGACGTGTACGGGTCCACGCTGGGGTTGCCCTGCAGTCCCCAGCCGAGCCGCAGCCTGAGATCCGAGAACGGCCCGTTCTGCATGAATGACTCTTGCGACAGGTGCCACGAGCCCGAGATGCCTGGGAACGCGGCCCATTTGTGTCCTTCGGCAAACCGTGAGGAACCATCGTAGCGCAGCACGCCCGTCACGTAGAAGCGGTCGTTGAATCCGACGTTGGCCCGCGAGAAGAAGGACACGAGACGTGCGTCGGTCGCGTCGGAGAAGGTCGTTCTCGTCGTCGCGGCATTCAGGTTGTTGAAGCTGAACGCGTCGGTGAAGAACCCGATGCCTTGAGCGGTGATGGAATTCGTCTGGAACTTGCTGTATTCGTACCCGCCCACCCAGTCGAGGCTGTTGCCCGCGCCGAACGCCCGCTGGTAGTTGAGGATGGTCTGCAGTGTCTGCGTTTGGTTTTCCAGATCGGCCTGCCGCGCGAGCCCGCCACCGAGCGCCTGGCCCACGGGGTTCGAGAGTGGGTAATACTCCTGGCGCTGGCCGCCGGAGTGATCGAGCCCGACGGTCAGCTTGGCTGTGAGACCCGTCGTCAGATCAAACGATGCAGTGCCATTCGCCAGCGTGCGGGTGGTCTGGCCAATGTTCGTGATCTGATCGGCCAGCGCCACGGGATTGCGGATGGTCGTCCCACCGACTTCGTAGAAGCGGGTGCCCGTCGAATCTGTCACCGTGATGGGCAGCGTGGGATTGAATGTCGCGACGTTTTCAAACACCCCGCCCTCGAATCCGCCGTTGTTCTCATAGGTGAGGTAGGTGTTGTTGACGCGCGAGGTCGTGACGTTGAGCTCCATCCGCAGGCGATTGTTGAGATCCGAGTGGGTGGCGCTGAGACGTCCCTGAATCCGCTCGAGGCCGCTCGAGAGCGTCACACCCTGCTGATTCGCGTAGTTGAGAGACGCGCGATAGCGTGTCGCTTCGGTCCCGCCTGAGAACGACAGGTTGTGATTATGGGTCACGGACGACCGGGTGATGGCCGATGCCCAGTCCGTGTTGGCCGAGCCGAGGGATGTGAGGTGCGACGGCTTGAGACCGTCGAAGATAGCCGACGAATCCGCATAGTGGACGGATGTGTCCGTCGCACAGGCCGGATGTCTGCCGCAGAAGCTGGTCGAATCCGACCGCCAATCTCCCACCTGGGTCGTCACAAAGGCGCGATACTCGGCGCCGTTCAGGACGTCGAGGCGCCGCGCGGGGCTGGATGTCGACACGTAGCCGTCGTATTCGAAGGTCGGTCCGGTCGAGGCGTTGCCCTTCTTGGTTTCGATCAGCACGACTCCGTTGGACGCGCGGCTGCCGTAGATCGCCGTTGCCGACGCATCTTTCAGCACCGTGATCGACGCGATGTCGCCCGGGTTGATGAGGTTCAACGGGTTGCGGGGCAGCGAGGGGTCACCCACGGCTCCTGTGGGTTGCGGCTCGGTCGGGACGTTGTTGATCGGCACGCCGTCGATCACGTACAGCGGGTCGTTGGTCGCGCTCAGCGAGCTCCCGCCGCGGATCAGCACCTGCGCGCCGGAGCCGGGCTCACCGCTGTTCTGGATGATGTTGACGCCGGCGGCCCGTCCTTGCAGCAGCTGATCGGCGTTCGTCTTGACTCCGACGTTCGCCACGTTCGCTTCAACCGTCGACACCGAACCCGTGATCGCTTCCCGGCGCTGCGAGCCATATCCCGTCACGACGACCGGCTCGAGAATCGACGCCTGTGGTGCGAGCGCGAAACGCGCCTCGGCAGTTCCGCCGGCAGTGACGGTGACCTCTTGCTGCATCGGGCCAAAGCCGATCCGCGTCACCTTCACGGTCACCGTGCCGGCCGCGACGTCACTCAGGGTGAACCGGCCCTCGGCGTCCGTCCCGGTCTGCCGTCCGGGCTGAACCGTCAGCCCCGTCGCTCGAAACACGAGCTGCACCGTGGCACCGGTGAGACCTTGCTGCGTCACGCTATCGACGACTTGTCCACGGATTGAGCCGTTTTGGGCGGCGAGGGGAGCGGCGAGAACTGCGAGGAACGCGAAAATGGGACCTACGTGTCGATTCCAATGCATCGATGTACCTCCCGCAGGCGGTCAGGCAACGATCAGTATAGCGGTTGTTCCTACCGAATTGCCGCCCGTTCCAGCCCTTGTCAAGGGTGGCCAGGGGGCGGAGTATCTACGGCCATGCTGCTGGCAATCCTGCTGGCGATTCAAGCTGCACCCACCCGGGAAGCCCCGCCCGTACTGCAATTTCCCACGCCCGGCCTCGATGACCCCGCGGCGTACGAGGGCTACGCGGCCCGCCTGTACCGCGATGCGCGCGGGAATTCCGTGGAGATCTACATCGAAGGGAAGACCGGCCGCGTCGTGCATCTATGGGCGGACGCGCTGAACGAGAGCATCGGGTTCACAGCACGAGCCGACGGTCAAACGACAACTGCGGCGGTCGCTCTTGGTGACGGGCCAGCAACGGGTGGTGCGACTGGCGGTCGCCGCTGGTTGCGCTACGTGCTGACGGTGCAGGGCGGGCGGTCAGTTCAGATCGGCCAAATCCTGCTGGGCTCGATGCGCATCGAGCGCGACTTCGGCTATGCGGGTCGTGTCCGCGATCCGATCGACGCGCCGACCTTTGTAGTGCCAGAGATGGCGCAGTTCGCGCGAGCGTTAGGCCCGCCGTATCCCGAACGTCTCACGCCGAGTGTGCGACTGACGAGTACTCCGCGAGACTGGACGATGCGAGCATCGCAGCCCAGTCTCGACGGCAAGAATCATCTCTGGCTGACGCTGCGCGGCGACGCGCGCACCACTCGGGCCAACCTCGTCGGCGGTGTCCTTACGATTCGACCGCTCGGTGCGCGACCGGTCGCGTTCAGCGTCGAGATCGCGACCGATGGCCCTGCGCTCGATCCGCTCCGCCGCAATCAGATCTTCAGCACCGAGTTCCGCCGCTTCGCCGATTCGGCCCAATCGCCGCGCCTGGAGCGCGAGATCCGCGGCTTCGAGCTGCTCAGCTCGCGCCAGAAGCTGATGGCGGGGCTACCGACCTACGCGACCTACTTCGGCCGCGACATGCTGATGACGGCGCTGCTCATGGAGCCGGTTTGGGCGGACACGATGCCGGAGTTTGTGATGGGTGCCGCGTTCGCCAAACTGGGGCCCGCCGGGGACGTGAGCCACGAAGAAGCACTCGGCGGCCAGGCGATTCGCGAAAACGGCGCCGAGTTCCTGAAGACGGGCGACAGCACCCTGCTGCGCAATCTGCAAGCGACGCGCGAGAACTACTGGATGGTGGACGACGATTTCCAGCTGCCCGTGGTTGCCGGTCACTACTTCGGGGACGCCGCCGTGCCGGTGGCGCGCAAGCGCGCGTTCGTGCGGCGCTGGGGCGTTGCACTGCGCAAGAACATCGCGTACGTGATGCATCGGGCGGCTCCGTACGCGCACGATCCGGTCGCGACGAACCTCGTGTCCTTCAAGCGCGACCCAGATGGGTATTGCCATCCGGGAAGCTGGCGCGACAGCCGAGTGGGATATGCAGGCGGGTGCTTCGCCTTCGATGTGAATGTGGTCTGGGTCCCGCAGGCACTCCGCGCGATCGTCACCATCGACAGCGCGCTTCGCGTGCTGGGCGAGCCGGGAATCGACCATGCCGAGCTGGTCCCGGTGGGGGTCCACACCTGGGAGCAATCGTCACAGCATTTCATGGTGGCGCTCGGGCCCGCGGAGGTCGAGACGCGCGTACGCGCCAAGGTGGCGTCGCTCCCCGCCGAGGAGCGGGTGCATTGGGATTCCGTGCTCACGCACACGCAGTTTCGGGCGGACACGTTACGCTTTCCCGCCGTCTCCCTCGATAGCGCCGGCCAGCCGATCCCGGTCATGAGCACCGATCCAGGTATGTGGTTGCTGGTCGAACGCCAGCCGGCCGAGCGTGAGGCGGAGCTGCTCCGCCCGTTTCTGCTGCCCTATCCCGTCGGCCTGTTCATCGACGGCGTGGGTCTGGCGGTGGCGAACGACGCCTACGCGCCACCGGCGGTGTGGGCGATGTTCGAGCGGGACCTGTATCACTCGCCGCGCGTCGTGTGGGGACGGGAAGTGAACATCTTCCTTGCCGCGCTCGCGACGCGCAGTCGCCTCGGCGCGGTCGATTCGGTGCGGGCCGCGGTCGCGCGCTCCGGCCTGCAGTACGCCGAGTTGTGGAGTTACAAGATTGAAGGAGGAGCTCTGCGGCCGGTGCGCTACGGCTCGAGCTCGGACGTGCAGCTGTGGACGCTCACTGACCTCGCGGTTCAATATCTCCTCAACTCCCGAAGGCCGACCCAATGAGCAATCTCCACGCGTTCGATATCCTGTTCATCGCGGCGTACTTCCTCATTCTGTTCGGGATCGCGTGGTGGGCCGCGCGGCGCGAGAAGAACGTAAGCTCCGACTATTTCCTGGCGAGCCGGGACGTCGCGTGGTTCGCGGTCGGCGCGAGCCTGTTCGCCTCGAACATCGGGAGCGAGCACCTCGTGGGGCTGGCGGGCACCGGCGCCGGCAGCGGTCTCGCCGTCGGCCACTTCGAGTGGCTCGCCTGTCTCATCCTGCTGCTGCTCGGCTGGCTCTTCGTTCCCTACTATCTCAAGAGCGGCGTCTACACGATGCCGGAGTTTCTGGAAAAGCGGTACAACTCGGCAGCGCGGTCGTATTTCACCTGGGTGTCGGTCATCGGCTACGTCCTGACGAAGATCAGCGTGACGCTGTATGCGGGCGGCGTCGTGATTCGCGCGGTCACGGGGTGGAATTTCTACACGGCGGCCATCGTCCTCATCGTCATCACCGGCCTTTACACCATCTTCGGCGGACTGCGCGCCGTGGTCTACACTGAGGTGCTGCAGGCCATCGTGCTGATTCTCGGCTCCATCACGCTCATGGCGATCGGTCTCTCGCGGGTCGGCGGAATCTCCGGGCTCGAGGCCAAGGTCCCTGAGGGCTTCTTCTCCATGTGGAAACCCTCGAGTCATCCGAACTTTCCATGGACCGGAATCATTTTCGGCGCACCGATCCTCGGGATTTGGTATTGGTGCACCGATCAACACATCGTGCAACGCGTGCTCGCTGCCAAGAACATCAAACAGGCGCGCACCGGAACCATCTTCGCCGGTTACCTGAAGATTCTCCCGGTCTTCATCTTCGTGCTCCCGGGCATCGTCGCGATGGCGCTGTTCTCGGACGTCAGCAACAACCCTGACTCCGCGTACCCCACGCTGGTGACGCGGCTGCTGCCGGACGGGATCAAGGGGCTGGTGCTCGCGGGAATGCTCGCGGCCCTGATGAGCTCCCTAGCCTCGGCGTTCAACGCGTGTTCGACGCTCCTGACCTGGGACGTCTACAAGAAGATGCGTCCCGCCGCGAGCGAGCAGCAGCTCGTGCGCGTGGGCCGCATTTCCGCCGGGGTCATGGTGTTCCTTGGACTGGCCTGGATTCCGCTGATGAAGTTCGTTTCGTCGCAGATCTACATCTACTTGCAGAGCGTGCAGGCGTACATCGCGCCGCCCATCGCCGCCTGCTTCCTGCTCGGCCTGTTCTTCCGCCGCCTGAACGGCACCGGCGCGGTGGCATCGCTCGTCACCGGGCTCGTCCTCGGCCTGCTGCGGCTGATCCTCGAGCTGACCAACAAGGCGACCGGCGGCGGTCTCGAGCCGGGAACGCTGTGGCACTGGATCGCGACGATCAACTTCCTCCACTTCGCCGTGCTGCTGTTCGTGATCTGCACGGTGGTGCTCTTCGTCGTGAGCATGATGACACCACCACCCGGCGCCGACAAAACTGAGGGACTCACGTACGTCCGCGCCGCACCGGGGGCCGCCGCCGTTCTGCTGGAAGGCGAGACCGCGCGCGATCGGAAGTTACAGATCGGGCTGTCGGTGCTACTCGTGGCCATCATTGGCGTGCTGTGGATCGTGTTCCGTTGAGAAACCGGTACGCGGTGAGCGGTGCGCGGTACGCGGTAGCGCTGCTGCTGCTCACCGCTTGCCGGCCGTCCGAACGTCAGGCCGTCCGGCCGCCCAGTTACGATCCAGCCCACGACATCGGCTCTTTATTCGCCGATGTCCAGCTCTCGGGGATTTTCCCAGACTCGAAGGAGTTCGTCGACGCCCGTCCTCGATCCACGCCGGCCACGATCGAAGCGCGCTACGATTCCGCGCGCCGTACGCCGGGGTTCGTGCTGCGCGCGTTCGTCGAGCAGAACTTCGTCCTGCCACAACCTGCGGGAGATGGGTACCACACGGTCGCGTCGCAGAGCATGCCGGAGCATATCACGGCGCTGTGGCCGGTGCTCACCAGACCGCCCGACAGCGCTGATGCCCGCTCATCGCTGATTCCCATTCCCAACCCGTACGTCGTGCCGGGCGGCCGCTTCCGGGAGGTCTACTACTGGGATTCCTACTTCACGATGCTCGGCCTGGTGCAGAGCGGGCGCACCGACCTCGTGAAGAGCATGCTGGACAACTTCTCGCATCTGATCCTGACGGTCGGTCACATCCCGAACGGGAATCGCACCTACTACCTGACGCGCAGCCAGCCGCCGTACTTCGCGGCGATGGTCGGGCTCTACGCGCGCGCCACGGACACTACGCACGCGATCGGGTACCTCGACGCGATGGTGAAGGAATACGCGTTCTGGATGGACGGCGCGGACACGCTGGCGCCTGGACACGCCTACCGGCGCGTGGTGCGCCTGGCGGATGGTGTCGTACTGAATCGGTATTGGGACGACTCGGAAGAGCCGCGGCCCGAATCGTACCGGCCTGACGTGGAGATCGGGCAGACATTACCCGAGTCGCTCCGCGCCGGATTCTATCGCAACGCTCGGGCGACCGCGGAGAGCGGCTGGGACTTCTCGAGCCGCTGGATGCGGGACCCCAAAGACCTCCGCACGCTCGAGACGATCGATCTGATTCCGGTCGATCTCAACAGCCTTCTCTATAATGCCGAGCGCACGATCGCGGCCTGGGCGTTTGTCCGGAACGGCAGGGGCGATGACACGCTCTTCCGCCGGTTTACGCAACGGGCCGACGCCCGCAAGCGAGCGATTCTCGCGATGTACGACTCCAAGGCCGGATTCTTCTTCGATCGACGCTGGCGCACCGGCGCGCTCGTCGCCGATCGGCCGTCGCTCGCGGCAGCCGCGCCGCTCTACTTCGGCATCGCGAGTGACGATCAGGGCCGACGGGTCGCCGCGCGCCTCGAGCGGGACTTTTTGAAGCCCGGCGGCTTCGTCACGACGAACTTCGCGTCGGGCCAGCAATGGGACGGCCCGAACGGCTGGCCGCCGCTCGAGTGGCTCACGATCGAAGGAGTACGGCGCTACCGGCGGGCCGACCTGGCCGACAAGGCGGCCAGTCGCTGGCTTCGTCTGCTCGAGCGAACCTACCGTTCGACGGGACGAATGATGGAGAAGTACGACGTGGTGAACACGAACAAGAAAGCAGGCGGAGGAGAGTACCCGACGCAGGATGGATTCGGCTGGACCAACGGAGTGGCGCTCGCGCTGTGTTCACAAAAAGCGGGGACATGCAAAGACTAGTCTTGAGACGTACCGCGGGTTGCAGGCCATCGTCATCGGGACAACCCCCGCGAGGGTGGTTCCGTTGACTCAAGACCGTTAACCGCGGTGCGTCTGTGCACCTAGTTTTTGCATGTCCTCGTTTAGCTTAGCTTTCCACGATGGCTCATGTCCGCATAGCGCTCTCCCAATTCCGCCCCAACAAGGGCGAATACGCGGAGAACGTCACGCGGATCGGCGCCGTCATCACGCAGGCCGCACAGCTCGACCCCAAGCCCGATCTTGTGGTTTTTCCTGAGACCGCCACCTCGGGTTACTTCGTCGAAGGGGGCGTGAAGGAGCTCGCGGTCACCGCGGGCACGCTCGCCCGCGACCTGGCCGCCGCGTACCAGGGGTCTGCGATCGACGTCGTCGTCGGATTCTATGAGCGCTTCCAGAATCACATCTACAACTCGGCGCTGTACGTCACGCTCGGAAAGAGAAAGCCGGAAGTGCGTCACGTGCATCGCAAGGTGTTCCTGCCGACCTACGGCGTGTTCGACGAAGAGCGATTCGTGGACCGCGGCCAGGACGGCGTGCGGTCGTTCGAGACCGGTTGGGAGGGGGGGGGGAAAGCCGCGATCCTGATCTGCGAGGACGCCTGGCACTCTCTGGCCGCGACCGTCGCCGCCCTCGAGGGAGCGCAGCTGATCATCGTGCCGAGTGCATCACCGGCACGAGGGCTGGACGAGGAGGAAGCCTGTGACGGAGCGGCGGCGCTGCCGGCGTCGGTCGTGCGCTGGGAACGCATCGTCCGCGGCATCGCCGAGGAGCACGGTGTGTTCGTCGCGCTCGCGAATCTCGTGGGGTTCGAAGGCGGCAAGGGTTTCCCGGGCGCGTCGGCGGTCATCGATCCGACCGGCAAGGTGATCGCGCGGGGGCCGCTGTTCGAGGAAGCGCTGCTCACCGCCGACCTCGATCTCGATTCACTGACGACGGCGCGGTCGGATTCGCCGTTGCTCGCCGATTTGCAGAGCGCGCTCCCCGTGCTAACCAAGAGCTTGAGCGGCAAGAATCAGAACGACAAGGTGAAGTTCGATGCCGCCACGAACGGTGCCAGCAACGCCGCACGCCACACGCCACACATTGCACCAATTGTTACGGGGAGTCGGGATAGAGAGGGCGACCCCCTCGCCATCGATCCCGAGCTCACCCGGAAGTGGTTGGTCAGTTTCTTGAAAGACGAGGTCCTGCGCCGCCGCGGCTTCAAGAAAGGTCTGGTCGGTTTGTCCGGTGGCGTGGATTCTGCGCTGACCGCGTTCCTCGCCGCCGAGGCGCTCGGCAAGGACAACGTGATCGGTGTGCGCATGCCGTATCGCACGTCGAGCCCCGACAGCCTCGCGCACGCACAACTGGTGATCGATAAGGTCGGCATTGAGTCTCTGACCATCGACATTTCGGACGCGGTGGACGGCCTGCTGCGGCAAGTCGGGAACAATGATCCCCACCGGCTGGGCAATATCATGGCGCGCCAGCGGATGATCGTGCTCTTCGATCTGTCCGCCAAACACAACGCGTTACCGCTCGGCACCAGCAACAAGTCGGAACGTCTGCTCGGTTACTTCACCTGGCACGGCGACGACGCACCGCCCGTCAATCCGCTGGGCGATCTGTTCAAGACGCAGGTGTGGGCGCTGGCGCGGCACGTCGGTGTTCCCGAGGAAATCGTATCCAAGCCTGCGACCGCGGACCTCATCAAGGGGCAGACAGATGAAGGAGACCTCGGTGTGTCATATCTGCACGCCGACCGGATCCTCTATCACCTGATCCGGGGCGAGGAGCCGACAGGGTTTACTAAGGAAGAGGTGGAGATCGTGCGGCAGCGCCTCGACTCGACCCATTGGAAGCGCCGGCTGCCCACCGTCGCGGTGCTGTCCCAGACTGCAATCGGTGAATTCTATCTGCGGCCGGTGGACTACTGATGGCCGACAGGAAAGCCCGGCATCCGCGCGAGTCGGAGGCGGTGCTCACAGAGCTGATGATGCCGCACCACGCGAACATCATGGGCAACGTGTTCGGCGGCCACATCCTCGCCCTCGTGGACCGGGTCGCCGCCGTCGCCGCCATCCGTCATGCGCACCGCGAGTGCGTCACGGTCTCCGTGGACAAGGTCGACTTCCGTGAGCCGATTCACGTCGGCGAGCTGGTGACGGCGATGGCCCGCGTCAACTTCGCGGGCCGGACGTCGATGGAAGTCGGGGTGAAGGTCCTCGCCGAGAACGTGCTGACGGGTGACAAGCGACACACGAATTCGTGCTATGTCACCTACGTCGCGCTCGACGAGAACGGCCGGCCTACCGAAGTCGACCCGATCGTTCCCGAGACTCCCGACGAGAAGCGTCGCTACGACCGGGCCGCGAAGCGGCGGGCGAAGCGGGTGATGGAACGCCGTTACGACCAGGGCCGGGGTGAGTAAAGTCGTACTGGTCCTGTCGGGTGGCGGCGCAAAGGCCCTCGCTCACGCGGGCGCCTTCCGGGCGTTAGAGCAGGCAGACCTCGTTCCCAGTCATATCGTCGCGACGTCCATGGGAGCGGTCGTCGGCGCGGCGCTGTGCGCGGGAATGCCGTTCGATCAGGTGCGCCGGCGGGCGATGGGAATCCGCCGCAAAGACGTTGCGCCGTTCGATCCCTTGGTGCTCGTGATGGGCCTGTTTGCCCGCAGTCTCTTTCCGGCTTCCGCACTCCGCCGCGCCATCGGCAGCATCGTGCCCAGGACGCGCTTCGAGTACCTGAAGACTCCGCTCACGGTCACGGCCACCGATCTCGACAGCGGCGAGCTGTTGCTCCTGGGGGGACCGGAGCGCCGGGACATCGAGCTCGCGGACGCGCTGTACGCATCGTGCGCACTGCCGCTCTACTTTCCGCCGCTGGAATCGGGCGGCCGGCGCCTCGGGGACGGCGGGCTGAGAGCGGTGCTGCCGCTCGAACCCGCGCGGCAGATCGTGAAAGACGCGGACCTGTTCGTCGCCGTAGATGTCGGTCCGGGGTTCGACGAGCAAGGAGGCCCGTCGACAAACGGCGATCAGCTGCAGCAGCCCGACGCCCCCCCCCACCCCGCCGTTCCGGCGCGTCTCCCGCGCGTCGTGCGGACGCACGGCGAAGCGATACGGATCATGATGGCCGAGCAGACGGAGCGGACGCTGGCGGACTGGCCAAGGGATGCGGCGCGGCTGGTGTATGTCCGCGCAGTAGCGGAGCGTGAAGCGACGTTCGCGGTCGACAGAGTCCAGGAGTATGTCGAGATGGGTTACCAAGCCACGAAGAAGGCCTTAGGATAGCCACATGCGAGCATCGGAAGTCATGATTGCTGATCCCGTTGTTGCGGCCGCGGGTGCTACCTCGTCTGAGGTCGCCGCGCTCATGCGGGTCAAGAACATCTCGGTCGTTCCCGTCGTCGATAATCCTAAAGACCGCCACTATCTGGGAACGATCTCGGATCGTGACATCGTGGCCCGTTGCGTCGGGGCGGGGCACGATCCAACCGATTGCTCAGCGGCCGACCACGCGCGCACCGACACTCCCGTCGTGAAGCCCGATACCGAGCTGAAAGGGTTCAAAGTCGCAAAGCAGATCGATCCGAATGATCACCACGTGCGCTCGACGATTGTGGTTTTGAACGGCGATAAGAAAGTGGTTGGGTTCATCCCGCATCCCGAAGAAGTCCAGGGAATCGTGGTGGGTTAGGTGACGCACAAGTTCTTTACCCTCGCCGAAGCCAACCGCACGCTCCCTTTGGTGAAGCGCGTCGTGTCCGATATCATGAGTTTCTATCCGCAGTGGAAGGACCTTGTGGCGCAGTATGAGCTGATCGCCGCAAAGGCGCGCCCGGAATGGGGCGAATCGCCGGAGCAGGTCGCGCTCAAGGCGCGCGTCGATGCCGCCGCGGGGAAGATCAACGAATTCCTCGGCGAGCTCGAGCAGATCGGCTGCGAGTTCAAGGGTTTCGACCAGGGGCTCGTCGATTTCCACGGCCGGCTGGACGAGCGCGAGATCCTGTGGTGCTGGCAGTTCGGCGAGGATCGCATCACCCACTGGCACGAGCTGGAGGCGGGATTCGCCGGGCGCCAACCCCTCCCCGAAGTCCTCAGCCGCACGTGAAAGGGCTGTGGCTGTTCCTCCACGTCATGGGATTCACCGCCTGGCTCGGCGGCGGGCTCGCCGTTATGCTCAGCGGCATTACGGCCAAGTACTTCCCCGCCGAGCAGCGGCTGGCGGTGTACCGCGTCATGAGCGTCGTGACTCGGAATCTGATCGGTACCGGCGCGGTCCTCGTGGTGGTGAGCGGCTTCGTGCTGTCGGTCCCGTACTTCAAGAGCGGGACGGGGCCATCCTGGCTCCTGGCCATGCAGGGACTGGGGCTGCTGGGCGCCATCGTGGCCATCGCGATCGTGACGCCCACCGCGGCACGGCTGGGGCGGCTCGAGCTCGACCCAAGGGGAGAGCTGCCTGAAGGCTTTAGTGGTCTGCGGAAACGACAGGCCATTTTTGCGACAGTTGCAGGCGTTTTTGCCCTGCTGGCCCTGCTCTCCGGGACCGTCTTTAGATAGGAAGTCGTCTCGTGGTATCTGGCCCCGCCGTTTCGAGCTGTGACCATGACCCCCATTTGAGGGTCGTTGTCGGAGTGCGAGGATTGGTTCTCTTCGACTTCGGCGGGACGCTGGACGCGGACGGCTCCCGGTGGAGCGTTCGCTTTCACGCCGCGTACCGCGCGGTGGGTGGCAAACAGTCGTTCGCCGCTTTCGACCGGGCGTTTCGGGAGTCGGACCGAGCGCTCGAGCGGCTCGCCGGCATAGAGAGGCTGGGATTCCGCGCGATGGTTGACGCACAGACCGCGTTGCTGTTACCCCGTCTCTCGGACGGCGCTGCGCTCCCGGCGCGAGCCATTGCCGATCAGTTCCACTCCTCGACCTGCGCCGTCGTGCGTCGCAACGAAGAGCTGCTCGCGCGCCTGCACCAGTCCTATCACCTCGGCGTCGTTTCGAATTTCACCGGCAATCTCGAGCTGTGTCTCGAGGAGCTAGGCGTAATGCGGTATTTCTCCGTGGTCGCGGATTCGGGACGGGTGGGGATCACCAAGCCGGACCTGCGGCTGTTCCAACACGCACTGAGCCACCCCGGTTTGACCTCGACGCCCGGCTGGATGGTAGGCGACAACTTCGAATCGGACATCCGGCCCGCCGCCGCGCTGGGCCTGTCCACCGCTTGGCTCGCGCCGGCGAGCGAGAAATCGCGCGAGTCGGCAGGAATCCCGACGGTGCGCCTCTCGACGCTGTCCGAGCTCGCGGGAGTGCTCGAGTCGTGATGCAGGGACTCATCCTCGCGGGTGGGCGCGGTTCCCGGCTCGCCGCCGATGGCGTCGAGACGCCCAAGCCGCTCGTGGAGGTCGGCGGGCGCCCGCAGATCGTCAACCTGATCGAGACATTCGCCGAGCTGGGTTGTGAGACGGTCACGTGCATGGTCCGCGACGGCATCACGCTCGACGTTCCACGACCCACCGTGGTGCAGACGTGCCGCACGCCGTCGTCCCTGCACACCCTGGTCGCCGGGCTCGCGCTCGTGCCGCCGGGCCCCGTGTTCTGCGCCATGGTCGATACTGTGATGCCGCCGGCTGACTGGCGTCGTGTGTATCTCGGTGTGACTGAGCGCCTCGCCGCGGGGTCACTCGCCGTGCTCGCGGTCACTCCGTTCGTGGACGACGAATTGCCGCTGTACGTCACGCGCAATGCCGCGGGGCTGGCCACGGGGATCTTCGACACGCCACCGCCCGGTCCCCTGCTCGTCACGGGCGGCGTGTACGGTCTGAGTCCCGAATCTCGCCGGCTCGCCGCGGTCGCGGTCGCTTCGCTGCACCGCATGCGCGCGTTCCTGCGGCTGCTCGTCGGCTTGCGCGCGCCCATCGCGACCGTCGAAGTGCCGCGCATCATCGATCTCGATCACAAGCGCGACCTCGATGCGGCGGAGCGCTGGCTCACAGCGCGCGCCGGAGACGAGCAATGAAGCGCCTCGTCGCGTTGTACCGGAGTCCCACATACTCGCCCGAACTGCATCGCCGCAACGACACGGCGATTCTCGACGACACGGTCGCGGGGCTGCAGCGTCGCGGCTGGAACGTGACGCGCACCGGCGAGGGCGATGTCGTTGCCGGCCGGCTGCCCACCGCCGAGCTGTACGTGAACATGTGCCAGGGCCCGGCCGCGTCGGAGCGGCTGCTCAATCTCGTGCCGCGCGACGCACTGGCCGTCAATCCGCCCGAGAGCGTTCTCAACTGCCACCGCCATCGTCTCGTCGCGCGGATGGAAGCGGCGGGCCTGCCGTTTCCACGCACGCTCATCGTGCCGACCGCCGACCCGCAGGCGCTGATTCCGCTTGTCCATCAGTTGAACGGCGACGGCCGGCCGGTGTGGGTCAAGCGTGGCGACGTCCACGCCGAGACGAGCGCCGACGTCGTGGCGACGAAAGAGGCAGGCGTGACGGACGCGATCGCCGAATTCGCCCGGCGTGGCGTGTCGCGTGTGGCGCTGCAGGCACACGTCGCCGGTCCGATCCTGAAGTTCTACGCGGTCACGGGCGGCCGCTTCTTCTCCTGGTATCCGGCCGACGGGCCGCGCGACCGGCACGTGGAGATCGACGAGGACCGCCTGCGGGAACTGGTCTTTGCCGCCGCGCGCGCGGTAGGCCTCGAGGTATTCGGCGGCGACGTCGCGTTCCCCAAGCCCGACGCTCCCGTGCTGATCGATCTCAACGATTGGCCCTCCTTTGCTCCCGTGCGCGTCGCCGCCGCCGCGGCGATCGCCGCTTACATCGACGAGAAAGCGACGAACGGTAAACCGGCATGACCGATCTCGATCTACAACTGCAGTCGCAGCGCATCTTCGACCTCGAGGCGCAGTACCTCGCGCCCGGAACGCAGAGCGTCGCGCTCTTCAGCAAGCTGTGCATGGATCGCGGCGAGGGGGCCGTCCTGTGGGACGTGGACGGCAACCGGTACGTCGATCTGCTCGCCGGCGTCGGCGTCGCGAGCCTCGGCTACGCGCATCCGCGCTATGTCGCCGAGATGTCGCGGCAGCTCGAGCGCGTGCACGTGGGGAGCTTCACGTCCGAGCATCGCGCCGCGCTGGTCAAGCTGATCGCGGAGCTCGCGCCCGGTGACTTGAATCGCACGCAGCTCTACTCGAGCGGGGCGGAGGCGGTGGAAGCCGCCTTGCGCCTGGCCCGGGCGGCGACGGGGCGTCACGAGGTCATGGGATTCTGGGGCGGGTTCCACGGAAAGACGGGCGGCGTGTTGCCGCTCCTGTCGGGAAGCTTCAAGCATGGCCTGGGGCCGCTCGCGCCAGGTATGTACTCCAGCCCGTACGCCTCGTGCGCGCGCTGCGCCTTCGGGAAGTCGTTCCCCTCCTGCCACTGGCACTGCGTCGACTTCCTGCGCTCCAAGATCGCGTTGGAGACGACGAACGACATCGCGGCGATCATCGTCGAGCCGGTGCAGGGCACCGCCGGCAACGTCGTGCCGCCGCCCGGCTACTTGCGCGAGCTGCGCGCGCTGGCCACTGAGATCGGCGCGCTGCTCATCTGCGACGAGATGATCACGGGCTTCGGACGGACCGGCAAGATGTTCGCGGTCGAGCACGACAACGTCGTGCCCGACGTCCTGCTCGTAGGCAAAGGCTTCGGCGGCGGCTTCCCGGTCAGCGGCATCGTGATCCGCGAGCCGATCGCCTTCTCGAAGCCGTGGGCCAATCCGAGCGGCAGCTCGTCGAGCTACGGCGGCAACCCGCTCGCCGCGGCCGCCGCCCACATCACGATCCAGACGATCGTCGACGAAGAGCTGGTCGAGCACAGCCGCCGCCTCGGCGCCCTGATGCTGGCCGAGATGCGGCGCTGGGAGGACGGGATTCCGATCGTCAGCGACGTGCGCGGCCGCGGCCTGATGCTGGGCATGGATCTGGTGGTGCCCGGGACACGCAAACTGCTCGACAAGAAGATCACGCGCTGGATTTTCGACACGCTGCTCGCGCGCGGCGTGATCGCGATGATCTACAACCCCGAGGTGCGCATCAACCCGCCGCTCGTCATCACGGACGAGCAGGCGATGGAAGCCCTCGCAGCGGTGAAAGCGGTGCTCGAAGAGGCCAGCGCGCGTGTACGCCAGTAAGGGACCCGTCGTCGAGGAGTGGGCCGACCGGCGTTTCTTCCGGCCGGCGGGCTGGCGCATCGCCACCGCGCTCGCGCCCACGCGCGTGTCACCAGATGAGGTGACGCTCGCGAGCCTCGTGCTTGGCGTCGTCGCGGGGCACCTCTTCTGGTACACGAACGCCTGGATCAACGCCGCCGGCGTCGCGCTGTTCATCGGGTCGGATGTGCTGGACAGCGCCGATGGCCAGCTCGCGCGCTTGCGGGGGACATCGACGCGCCTCGGCCGCATCCTGGACGGTTTGGCCGATGGCGCGCGCTTTCTCAGTCTGTACGCGCACCTGGGCGCGCGGCTGTTCGTGTCGGGCTGGGGTTGGGGCGGCGTTGCGCTCGCCGCAGCCGCGTTGTTCTCGCACTCCTACCAGGCCGCTGCCGCCGACTTCATTCGCCAGGCCTATCTGTACTTCGCCGTGGGGAAGGGCAGCGAGCTGGATGTGAGTGAGCCGGCGGGGGGGGCGCGCGGGGGCGGCACGGGCTCGTTTTGGGGACGCGTTGCGGGGTGGCTGTACGGTGACTACGTCCGCCGCCAGGCGTGGCTGTTCCCGAACACGACGGCGCTTGCGCGCTCCCTCGCCGGGCGCGGCGTGCCTCCGTCGATCGCGCGCACGTGGGCGAATCGCCAGCGCTGGGTCGTCGCCGGGTGCGCCTGGATCGCGCAAAACATCCGCTTCGTGCTGCTCGCGCTGACCGCCGTGCCGGGTCACCCTGCGGCGTACTGCTTGATTGTGGTCGGGCCTCTCAACGCCGTGCTGGTCTTCCTCGTTCTCGCGCACGAGCGCGAACCGAAGCTATGTACCGCGGCGTACTGATGGGGCTTGGCGGGATCGCGAGATCCGGCCATCTGCCCGCCTTTCTCGACGACCCCGACGTGTCGCGGCGCTTGCGCATCGTGGGTATCGTGGATGAGGCGCCGTCGGCCCCGTCGTCATTCAAGGGCATTCCTCTATTCTCGAGTCCCGCGCAGCTCGCCGATCTGGGACCGCTCGACTTCGTCGACATCTGCACGCCGACCGCGTCGCATCTGGGTCTGTCGCTCTGGGCGCTGGCGCAGGGCTATCACGTCCTGTGCGAGAAGCCGGTGGCGGTGAACCGTGCCGAGGCGGCGACCCTCGCGGCCGCGGCGCTCGATGCGGGACGGGTGGTGATGCCCTGCCATCAGTACCGGTTCAATCCTGTGTGGCGCCGCGTGAAGCAGTGGCTCGACGACGGCGTGATCGGCCGGTGGTATCTCGCGGAGTTCCGGGTGTATCGTTTGGCGGCCGATCCAGGCGCTGGAAACACCACCGTCCCGTGGCGGGGCCGGCAGTCTGATGGCAGGGGCGGCGTGCTGCTCGATCACGGCACGCACCTGGTCTACGAGCTGCTGGACGTCGCCGGACTGCCGCAGTCCGTCCGCGCCTGGACCGGACGGCTACGCCACAACGAGTACGACGTCGAAGACACCGCGCAGCTCCTGTTCTCCTATCCGGATCGTATGGCGACGATGTTTCTCACCTGGGCGGCGCGGCGCCGGGAAACGGAGATCCGCTTCATCGGTGAGCGCGGCAGCATTACCTGGAGCGGCGGCCTGCTGACGCTCGAGCGCGACGGCCAGACCGAGTCGTTCGATCACACGGTCGATCTCGACAAGGCGTCGTACTCCAAGTGGTTCGCGGGACTGTTTCATGATTTCGCCGCCACCCTCGATTCCGGCGACAGCGCGCGGCCGATGGCCGACATCGCGCAGGTCGCGGCGGTGCTCGAGGCTTCGTACGCCGCGGTCGCATGAGCCCCCCCCGGTCGCTGCGACTCGCGCTGTTCCTCTTGGGCGCGGCGGTATTCGGCTACCTCGTTGCGCAAATCGGCATCGGCCAGCTCGCGTCCGACGCCGGACGCACGGGCTTCATGTTCGTACCCATCGTACTGTTGTACGCCTTGGTGTACGCGTGCAGCGCGCTCGCCTGGCAGCTGACGATGGGAGACTCCTACCGGCCGTCGTTCTGGCGCACCTACGCGGTGACGATCTCCGCGGGGGCGCTGAATTCACTGACGCCGGTCGTCAACGCCGGCGGCGAGCCATTCCGCGTCGCCGCGCTGGCGCCGTGGCTGGGGAAACGGCGCGCCGCCGGATCCGTCATCCTGCACCGGATGTTGCATTCGCTCGCCTACGTGCTGGTCTGGTTCACGGCGATCGTGCTCGCGTTGGCGTTGCTGCCGCCTGAGACGCCGCACGTCGTGCTGATCGTCCTCGGGGTCGTGGGGCTCGTGCTCCTTGGCATCCTCGCGCTGATCCTGTCGGCGCACAGAAGCGGAATGCTCGAGCGCCTCTTGAACTGGATGGCTCGCGTCCCGTTGCTGCACCGCCCGGCCGCGCTGCTCGAGCCGAAACGCGCGATGTTGATGGAGCTGGACCACCAGATTACCGAGTTCTATCACCGCCAGCCCGGCCGGTTCGTCCAGGCGCTCCTGCTCGAGTACCTGAGCCGTTGCATCTTCATGGTCGAGATCGTACTCATCGTCGCCAGTCTGGGATTCCGGCTCAGCTACGTCCGCGCATTTACGATCGGCGGGCTCGAAGCCCTCCTGGGCAACCTCCTGTTCCTGGTGCCCTTCGAGCTGGGAGCGCGTGAGGGTTCCTACTTTGCTCTCTTCGCCCTCTTCGGGATGGATCCGCAGCTGGGCTTGTACACCTCGATCGTCAGTCGCGTCCGGGACTTGGTGTGGATCGGTCTCGGTCTCCTGCTGCTGCTGCCCACCGCCGAAAGGCAGCCCGCAGTATGACAATCGTCACGCACGCGCTTGCGACGACGCTCGGCGTGAGAGTGCTGAAGCTCACGGGCAGCGACGCCGTGCTCGCCTACGTCTTCGGCGTCGGCGTGGACATCGATCACGCCATCAAGGCTCCGTTTTATCTACGAACGATCGGCCGTAAGAGGCAGCTGGGTTATTACTGGCGAACGTCGCTCCAGGAACCTGTCGCACTGCTCTGGATCGTGCCGCTGTGTTTTTTCCTGGGGACTTGGGTGCCGGCATTGTTCTTTCTCATTCACCTCGCGATGGACTACAGCGTCGGCTACGAGAAGATGCCGTGGTATCCATACTCGCCGCTCGTGACGCAAGGGTTCCTGGTGGGAGTGTCCGACAAAGCGAAGGAAGCCATCCTCATCGTGATTCTGGTATGTTCGAATTTGCTCCTGTTCTTGGCACCGCTGTAGACCGCGGCATTCGCCCGGTGCTGCGCTTCGCGCACGTCACGCTCGGGCTTTCGCCCGATCAGGTGACGTGGGCGGCGTTTTGGGTGAGCGCGGCCGCGGCCGCCGCATTCGCCACCGGTCGCGTCGTCCCGGCGCTGGTGCTCATGGCGATCGGACAGATCCTCGACGCACTCGACGGCGGGATCGCCCGCCAGTTCGGCCTCGTATCCGAAGCGGGCCACCGGCTCGACACCCGGCTCGATCGTGCCTCCGAGATCGCGATTTTTCTGGGCTGCGCGGTGGGCGGGCTCGTTTCGTTTCGACTGGCGGCGCTCGCGTCGGTCGCGGTATTGCTGCTCACGACGATCGTGGACCGCTCCAGGCTCGATCCCGGTCTGAAGCGCTTCGCGTTGTACTTCGGGATCTGGGTGCCGTACCCGATCATCTTTTCGATCATCTTCGTCGTGAATCTGGCGGCCTACGTCGTCGGCCTGCTCATCATCGATTGTCGCTTTCAACGCGACATGGATGCGCTCGGCGGTGACCTGAACACCGTCGCCTCGCGCGCGGCCCGCCTCGGGACGCCGTAATGCTGGCGCTGCAGCATCCGTACGTCGTCGTGGCCCCGGCGGAAACGGTGCACGTCGAGGTCTGGCCCGGCACGGGCAAGCCTGTGGCGGTGATTCCCGGACTGTTCGGCGCGTCGTTCACGTTTCGCAAGGTCGTGCCGCTGCTGGCCGCTCAAGGGTTTCGCCCCATCGTCATCGAGCCGCTCGGCACCGGCTTCTCGAGCCGCCCTCTCAAGGCCGACTACTCCCTCAGCGCGCAGTCGCACCGCATCGCCGCCGTGCTGGATTCGCTGAGCTCGGGACCGGTGCTGGTGCTCGCGCACTCGCTCGGCGCGGCGATCGCGTTTCGGCTGGCGATCGAAAGACCCGACCTCGTGCGCGGCATCGTCTCGCTCGAGGGCGGGCCGACCGAAGAAGCGACGACGCCAACATTCCGCAGCGCCATGCGCTACCTGCCGTGGGTGAAGCTGCTCGGCGGGATCAGCCTCGTGCGGCGCAAGATCCGCGGCATGCTGCTCGATTCGTCGGGTGACCCCTCGTGGGTGACCGAGGGCGTCGTTTTCAGCTACACGCTCGGCGAGGCACGCAATTTCGACGCGACGCTCAAGACCTTCCTGGCGATGTCGCACGCACGCGAGCCGGCGAAACTCGGTCCGCGCCTCGGCGACATCGCGTGTCCGGTAACGCTGGTTGTCGGGACCGCGCACCACGACGGTGACGTGCCGCCAGAGGAAGTCGCGCTCATGAGTCAATCCATCCGTGCGTTCGAGGTGGACAGTGAGCGGGGCGCCGGGCACTACCTCCAGGAAGAGCGGCCGGCGGCGGTCGTGTCGGCACTGGCACGGTTGGCCCAGCGGGCACGATGAGTCCATTGCGTATCGCCCTGGTCGCGGAGGACTACTACCCGCAGCTGGGCGGCGTCCCCGAGCACGTGCACCATCTGGCGCGAGAGCTCGACAGCCTCGGGCATCATACGACGATCGTCACGTCAAAGATGAGGGAGCGGGGAGCGGGGGAGCCGGTGCAGCACGGCGACGTGCGGCGCATTGGGACGAGTCTGGTGATCTATGCGAACGGTGGAGTCGCGCGAGTAACCGTCGGCTGGCGGCTGACCGCCCGGTTCGAGGAGCTGTTTCGCAAGGAGCGGTTCGACGTCGTCCATGTTCATGGCGGCCTGAATCCGACGCTGGGACTCGTCGCGCCGTGTGCCGCCTGGCGGGCAGGTATTCCCGTCGTGGCCACGTTTCACACCTGGTTCCCCCGCTCGATCGGTCTGCGTCTCCTGCGCGGGCCGTTCCAGCGGATGCTGGATCGCCATGCGGCCACGATTGCGGTCAGTGGTGCCGCGCGCGACGCGATGGCGCGCTATTTCACGGCGCCATGGGAGATCATTCCGAACGGCGTGGACACGACGTTCTTCCGCGCCGGCCTGGGTCGAGCCTCCGCCGGGCCAAGGCTGCTGTGGCTCGGTCGGATCGAGCCGCGCAACGATCTGGGGACGGTGCTCGCCGCGATGCCGCGCATCCTCGAGCGCCATTCGGCGGCGCATCTCACCGTCGTCGGGGACGGACCGTGGCGCGGGCGCATGGAGCGCGCGGCCCGCCGTCTCGGACCCTGCGTCGAGTTCGCCGGCTACGTCAACGGCGGCCGGCCCGGTTTCTACCGCGGCGCCGACGTCTACCTGTGTCCTACCACGCGCGCGTCGTTTGGCGTGACGCTGCTCGAAGCGATGGCGTGCGGCACGCCGCTCGTCGTCTCCGACATTCCGGCCTTCCGCGATCTCGCCGCCCAGGCGCAGGCTGTATTCGCTCCGCCTGGCGATCCCGACGCGTGGGGAGAAGCGGTCAACACGCTGATCGACGACACGGAGCGGCGTGAGACGATGGCGCGGGAAGGCCGACGCATCGCCGAGCGGCATGCGTGGCCGCTCGTGGCGCAGCGGGTGCTCGCGGTGTACAGGCGGGTGACTGGATGATGGGGTTCGACCTGATCTTCGGGCCTTCAGTCGAGCGGGGTCCCAGAGATCGAAAGATCTATCTCACATTCGACGACGGTCCGAACGAGCGAGCGACGCCGGCGATTCTCGAGACCCTCGCCGCAGCGCGCGTACGGGCCGCGTTCTTCATGGTCGGCGATCACGTGCGGAGGTTCCCGAGCGCCGCAAGGGACGTGGCGAGTGCGGGGCACGTGGTTGGTAATCACACGTACAATCACGTCAAGCTGCACTTCGCCGGTCCCAAAAAGATTCGAACACAGCTCAGAAAAACGCACGATGCGATCGAATCGGTGATGGGGGTGACTCCACGATCGTTCCGCGCGCCGCACGGATATCGGAGTCCATTTCTCATATCAACAATTGTGGATATGAGCTACACCGTGTTCGGCTGGACGTTTGGCGTGTTCGATACCGCCAAACCCGGCGTGGAGCAGATCCGGCGGCGCGTTCGCAAACGCCTGAGGCCGGGCGCGATTGTGCTATTGCATGATGGCGACGGCTACGATCCTGAGGGGGATAGAATGCAAACGGCCGGCGCGCTTCCGGGAATAATCGACGACGCTCGAGCGGCCGGCTATGAATTCGGTGACCTCGCGGAACTGCTAAGCGAGGACGGGCAAAAGCTTGGCCACAGACGCAGCAGCGGGCTTGAGTAAACGGTCATTGGGACTAGCCTCGCGACGATTGTCCCGTGGACTCAAGACCGAGGCCCGCGGCGCGTCTGTGGCCTAGTAGTGAATGTCCTGCAGTTGTTTCTCACCGGACATTCGGGGCACAATGGGCTTCTCGCTTTGCAGACCAACGCGCCCAGCTCCATCAGCGCCTGGTTGAATCTCCAGGCGCGTGCTCCGTTTTTCGGCACCAGCTTCTCAGCGAGCTTCCAGACGTCCTTGGAGCCGAATGCTCGCTCCAGCACTCTCCGCACGTTCGTATCGACCGTCGCCACGGGTTTTTCATACGCGAAGCACGCCACCGCTCCTGCTGTGTACCGTCCGACACCCGGTAGTGTCCGTAATTCCTCAGGCTTTTCGGGTAACGTGCCGTCGTGCCGGTGTGTAACCTCCCGTGACAGCTTGTGCAGATTGCGAGCACGCGCGTAGTAGCCCAGGCCATCCCAAGCCTCCCTGACCGCTTTGGGTTGCGAGCGCGCGAGCGAGCCGATCGTGGGAAATCGCTTCAGAAACCGAGGGTAGAATTCCAGAACCCGGCTCACCTGCGTCTGCTGCAGCATGAACTCCGACACGAGGATGGCATAGGGATTGCGCGTCTCGCGCCATGGAAGGACGCGTGCGTTGCGCTTGTACCAGGCTAACAGCTTGCGCGTGAAGCTCATAGCCACACAAGATACAGGCCCATGAGAGCATTCACTGCCGCCCTCGACCTGCGGCGATACGTCGGGCGGTGGTCCCTACGGAGCGCCAGCCACGCGGGGCGCTTCTTTTTTATGCTCATGGACCTGGTACGCGGCATCTTGGAATGGCGCGTCTGGCTCCCTCGCACCATTGAGCAGACCATCTCGGTGGGCTACGGCAGCCTGTTTATCGTGTTGCTGGTGGCTGGGTTCGCCGGTGCCGTGACCAGCCTGCAAGCCGGCTACCAATTCACCGGCCAGCTCCCCCTGTATGTCGCCGGCGGAATCATCTCAGAATCGATGATTCTTGAGCTGGGCCCCGTTTTGACAGGGCTCATCCTGGCCGGCCGGATCGGCGCCCGATACGCCGCCGAGCTGGGCAGCATGCGGGTCACCGAGCAGATCGACGCGCTCGAGAGCCTCGGCCGCTCGCCGGTGACCCATCTGCTGCTGCCGCGGATCCTCGCTGGGTTAGTCGCGATCCCGGTCCTCGTGATGCTGGCGAACGCCTTCGGCATCGTGGTGGGGTTCATCACCGCCCAGTCGTCCCTCGGCCTGACCTACGCGGACTTCGAGTTCGGCGCGCGTTACTTCTTCCGGCCGCTCGATTTGTACTACTCGGCCATCAAATCGGGCGCGTTCGCGGGGGCGGTCACGATCATTCCCTGTTACATCGGCTTCAACACCCAGCAGGGCGCCGAGGGGGTCGGCCGGTCGACGACGCAAGCCGTGGTGGCGGCATCCGTCACGGTGCTGATGCTCGACACGATTCTCACGAAGATCATCCTGGGGACCGCGAAATGAGCATCGAGCTCAAGAAGGTCTCGAAGCGCTTCGTGGACAACGTCGTGCTCGACGGCGTGGACTTCTTCGTCGCCGAAGGCGAAACGGTCGCGCTGCTCGGTCCCTCGGGCGTCGGGAAAAGCGTGCTGCTCAAGCATATCATCGGCTTGATCAAGCCCGATTCGGGCGAGGTCTGGGTGGACGGACAGCAGGTGCCTCTGCTCGGCCGCAAGGAGCTGGCGGCGTTGCGCAGCCGCATCGGCTATGTCTTTCAGAACGGCGCGCTGTTCGACTCGATGGACGTCTTCGAGAACATCCGCCTGGGCATCACCGACGAAAAGCTGTACGGCGACAAGGACTATTGCATCCAGCGGGTCAAAGAATGCCTGCGCCTCGTGAATCTCAATGAGGACGTCGGCGCCAAGTACCCATCGGAGCTCTCGGGCGGCATGCGCAAGCGCGTGGGCATCTCCCGTGCGATCGCCGGGAAACCGACATATTTGCTGTACGACGAGCCGACGTCGGGGCTCGATCCGGTGAACGCGGATGTGATCGATTCGCTGATCGAGCGGCTGCAGGACGAGATCGGGGTGACGAGCGTCGTCGTCACGCACGATGTGCGCGGCGCCTTCCGCGTCGCCGACCGGATCGCGCTGCTGTCAAAGGCGAAGATCCGGGCCGTGGGCACCGCTGAAGAGATCATTGCATCCAGGGACCCCGTGGTGCAGCAGTTCCTGGAGCGCGATCTGGAGATGGCGGTCATCCAGGCGAACGAGGTCCCAACAACGGAAAGACGGATAGGCGGGCGATAAATGGACCTCACGTACAAGCAGGAAGTCGGCGTCGGGGCGTTCGTGCTGGTGGGCGTCGCGGTCTTCCTCGTCGGCATGTTCTATCTGACGGGGCGGTCGCTGCGCACCAGCGGAATGCCCGTGGACGTGCTGTTCGAGAGCGTCGCCGGGCTGAAACAGGGCGATCCGGTGCTCGTGTCCGGCGTCAAGAAGGGCAGAGTCGCCCGCGTGGCGCTCGAGCGAGTGAAGAGCGTGCGCGTGACGATCGAGATCCAGCGGGACGTGGCGCCGCACATCGACGCCAGCGCCGCCGTCGCCGCGATGGACCTGTTCGGCGCCAAGTTCATCGACTACAACCCCGGCTCGCGCGACGAGATGCTGGCCAAGGGCCGGTCGATTGCGGGATCGAACCAACCGGACATCACCGATGTCGCGCAGGGCGTCGCCAACCGCGCCAACGAGCTGATGGAGAACGCGGCCAACATCGTGTCGGACCGGCTGGGTGAGGACATCCACAACACGCTCGTCGTGACGCAACGGGCGATGAACACGCTCGCCACCGCTCCCGAAGGCCCATTCATCAAGCAGACGACGCGGACGCTGCAGGCGACGGAGCGCGTCATGGAGCGCGTGGACTCGATGCTGGGTTCGGGCACCGGGCGCAACATCGACTCGATCTCGACGAATCTGGCGAAGCTGACGAATCATCTGACCCATACGACCGCGCAGCTCGACACGCTCCTCAGCAGAATGAATCGCGGTGAAGGGACGCTTGGCCGTATGGCGAGCGACACGACGATGTACCACGACCTGCACGAGCTCTCCGTATCGCTGACTACACTGCTCAACGATCTCAAAGAGCACCCGGATAAGTACATGAAGCCGGGGCTGATAAGGGTAAAGCTGTTCTAACCGTCACTTTCTTAGGCACCTCCGCAGCCCGCCCGACTGTAGAACGAAACGTCTCGGGCCTGGCCATCCATCGCGAGGGCGAGACGTTCCTGTTCGAGTGCGGCGAAGGCACCCAGCGCCAGATGATGCGCTACGGGGTGAGCTTTGCGCTGTCCGAGATCTTCTTCACCCACTTTCATGCCGATCATTTTTTGGGCGTCATAGGGTTGATTCGGACGCTGGGTCTGCAAGGGCGGCCGGAGCCGCTCTTCCTGTACGGTCCCAAGGGCGCGAAGAAAGTCTTGACCACGGCGATGCAGCTTGGCGTCGAGCGCGTGCCGTTTCCCGTCGAGATCGTGGAAGTAAAGGCCGGAGACGTCGTGGCCGGCCCGGCGAAACGGGACGGATACGACATCTGTGCGTTTCCGACTGAACACGGCGGCGGTCCATCGCTCGGCTACCTCGTGAAGGAGCACGTGCGACGCGGACGCTTTGACGTCGAGAAAGCGAAAGCCGGCGGAATTCCCGAAGGCCCGTTGTGGGGCAAGCTGGCAAAGGGCGAACCGATCGAGCTTGCTGACGGCACAAAGCTGACGGCCGACGGCTTTGTCGGCGCTGCCAGGCCCGGCCGGCTCGTCGCGTTCACCGGCGATACGCGGCCCTGCGCCGCCACGGTGGATGCCGCGCAAGAGGCGGACCTGCTGATACACGAGGCAACGTTCGGCGAGGAAGAGCGCGAGCGCGCACGCGACACTGGTCACTCGACCGCAAAAGAGGCTGCCCAGGTCGCGCTCGCGGCGAAGGCGAAGCGACTCGTGCTGTCGCATGTTTCAGCGCGTTACTCGATCAGCGCCGACGAGCTGGTGCGGGAAGCGCGCGAAGTGTTTCCCAATGCGAGTGTGGCGAAAGACGGATTGGAAGTCGACGTGCCGTTTGCCGAGTGAAAACAGCAAGACGCAGAACGACTTGCTGTGGCAGGCGGGCTTGACCGTGAAGATGTAGCGCGTCACCGCCGACCGTGGGGCGGGCGAGTATATTCCCCGCCCCATGGGACCGGTCTCATTCACCTATTCGGCCAACGTACCGGCACCGATCGACAAGGTCTTCGCGCTCATCTCGGACCCCCTGAGAATGTCCGAGTGGCTCCCCAACTGCGTCGGCGTGAAGGCCACGACGAGCGAGAAGAAGGCCGGAAAAGGTGCGCGCTACAAGCTGACCTTCCAGCGCGACACGCATCAGCACGAATCGGTCATCGAGATCATCGACTTCTCGGCGCCGCACACGTTCGGCTGGGTGGAGATCTACCATCGCGCGGGGTCCAAGACGTTCTTCGCGCTGGGCTTCGAAGGCGGATCCACCAAGGTCTCGCTGAAGCACATCTGGCACCCGTCGGGCTTCCGGTCGTGGCTCAACGGCCAGTTCTACCGCCGGCGCAATGCCCACCGCATGTTCGTGGGGCTGATCAACAATCTGAGAAAGGCGCTGACGCGCTGAACGCTCCCTTCACCACGAAACTCATCGCCGTCGTTCTCTCGGCCACCGCACTGGCGTTGGGCCGGGAGTTCTTCATCCCCATCGCGTTGGCACTGTGCTTTCAGGCGCTGCTGACCCCGCTCGTGCGTGGGCTGGGACGGCTACGAATCCCCGCGCCGGCAGGCGCCGCGATCGTGGTTCTGGGCGCGCTCGCCGTGCTCGTCGTCGGTGGTTGGGCGTTGTCGGGACCGGCCAGCGAGTGGGTGGACCAGGCGCCGTCGAACATCGCGACGGCGCGGAGGAAGCTGCGCGAGATCGGCCGTCCACTCGACAGGTTGACCGCGGCGGCAGAGGGCACGCCCGCGGTCAACCCGCCGGCCGCACCGCCGCCAGTGCAGACCACACCGAGCCCGGCAATGCCGTCGCTATTCGCCCAGTTGCTGGGACGCGCGACCACGGTCGTCGCGGGACTGCTCGAGGTCATCGTCCTGGTCTACCTCATGCTCGCCGCGGGGAACATGCTGTTTCGCAAGATGGTGAAGCTGTTGCCCGCGCCCGATGATTTGCGCACGGCGACCGACATCTTGAACAGAACCGAGTCGATGGTGGCGAATTATCTCACCGTCACGGCGCTCATCAATGTGGGGCAGGGGATCGCCGTCGGTCTCGCCATGTGGGCGATCGGCATGCCCGATCCATTCATCTGGGGCGTCGTGACGTTCGTGCTCGAGTTCATTCCGTATCTGGGGGGTGTGATCATTGTCGGGCTCCTCCTGATCGACGGTTTTTCTGTCTTCCCAGGGCTGGGGCAGGTGCTCCTTCCGCCGGCCGTTTATCTCGTCATCAGCACGCTCCAAAACAACGTCGTCTCGCCCTACGCCTACGGCAATCGCCTCAAGCTGAACCCGCTCGCCGTGATGATCTTCGTGCTGTTCTGGTGGTTCATCTGGGGGATCCCGGGCGTGTTCCTCGCGATCCCGATCGCGGCCACACTGAAGGTGCTGGGCGATCAACTGCCGAACCTCAAGCTGCTGGGGGAGTTGTTAGGCGAGTAGGCCATCCACCTCCCGCCCCAGGTCCAGAATCTGCCGCCGGATGTCGTGACGCTCCGCGGTTAAACGCAAAAGGCGCGTCGTCGAAAGAGCAGGATGGCGAGCGCCCGCGTCGCTCCCACCACGCGGTCAAAGCGCTCCGCGAAATGCAGCGCCACATAGCCGGTGAGCGGCAGAATCGGCGCAACGAGCACCGCAGCCCAGACACCCTTCCATAACCAGACCGCTACGAGGATCGCAGCCCACGTCAGCGGGAATAACAGCATCGCGCTGAGCAACTTCACCGTCGCGAGCGCATCTTCGGCGCCCTTGGACATGCCGGTCGCGACCCATCCGACAGTCCGATACGCTGGATAGTTGATCAACACGCCGACCAGCGCGGCGGGCAACCCCAGCGTCAAAAACAACACGCTCTTGAGAGCGTACGTCGCCGCCCGCCGCCATGCGTAGCTGCGAGGGGCGAGGTGCCGCGCGTCCAGGCCCGCCGCATTGAGCGCTGCCTCGTAGCGCTCGAGCCGCGCCTGTAGTCGGGCGGCGCGCTCCGGCCAGTGGCGACGCGCCACGTCATATCCGGCGAGCAGCCGGCGACGGACCTCGAACTCTTCGGCCAGGGATGGGGGCCGCTCCGGTGCATCATCGGCCGCACTGAAGATGTGTTGCGCGCGCGCGATCAGCGCGTGGGCATCTACTTCTTCTGCCTCGAGCGTCACCGTGCGCAGCGCTGACTCGAGGCGCGCAGTGAGTGCACGGACGGGCTCGGCGGGAGGCTCTGCCCCTGGGGGGAGGGCGATGCGCTCGACGGAGAGTGGCGTCCCGAAGTGCAATAGCGCGACGCTGCGGAATGTTTGTTTGGCTCGGTAATACAGCCCGACCGGCACGATCTGGAGCATCAAGTCGGGAGGCAACGCCGCAGCGGCGCCGAGCGCGATGCGCGCGGTACCGGTCTTGAGGGGTCGCAACTTTGGGTCGCTGTGCGACGCCCCCTCCGGAATAACGGCAATGGTACCGCCGCGGACCAACACGGCTCGTGCTGTCTCGAACGTTTCCGCGTTCTTTTGCAGATCGGCGCCTGTGTCCTGGCGGCGGTGCACGGGGATCGCCTCGAAGGCTCGCGCGATCGCGCCGATGATCGGCATGTGGAACAGCGGGGCCTTGGCGAGAAACGACACGCGTCGCGGCGCGAGGCACAAGAGAAATGTCGGATCAATGAGCCCGTTCGGATGGTTTAGCACGAAGATCACCGGACCGACCGGCGGGACGCGCTCCGCTCCGCTCACCTCGGTCCGCCGGAAGAAGATCCGCAGCATGGCGCGCAGCAACAGACGGAGCAGCGTTCTCACGTGGTCTGGGGGATTGTCTTCCGCGAGAGGCGCCACGCGGCGTACGTCCAAATCACGCCGCCCAGCAGCACCGCGACGGGGATGATCAACACGGCGTCGGCCAACGAGCGCGCGTCGGATATCATCCCCACGATAGATGGTGAGGGGACGTCGCCGAGGATATGAATTGTGAAAATGCTCAGGGCGACGGCGGTGGCGCGCATGTGGGGAGAAACCTCGTTGACGATGGCGGAGTTGACCGGTCCGGTGGATGCGAACAGACACAGCTCCGCGGCGATGATCGCCGGCCAATAGACGTACGGTTGCGGCGCGGCCAGAGCCAGGAGTGTGAGCGGGGCCGCGAGCAGCGTGACCGCGCCGGACAGCCACAGGTATGCCTGCCGTGAAACCCTCAACAGGCGGTCGCCAAGCCACCCGCCCCCGTACGTACCCACGAATCCCGTGACGACCACGACCGCGCCGAACTGCACCGTCGCGTGCGCTTTGGGGATGCCGCGCACGCGCTCCAGGAACGTCGGCGTCCAAAACGCCAATGCGCCGATCGCGAACGTGTAGGCGGCATATCCCAGGACCGTGAGCAGATATGGCCGGTTGCGAATTAACGTCTGGTAGGCGCCGCGAGTGCTGCGCGGCCCTTCATGGGCCGAGTCCTGGCTGCCGCGCGGCGGGTCGTACAGCCGCAGCGCCAGGAATGCCAGCACCAGCCCCGGCACTCCCGCCACGAAGAACGCCTGACGCCATCCGAAGTAGTGGTCGACCAGCCCGCCGACGATGTAACCGAGGGCGGAGCCGATGGGGATTGCGGCAAAGAACACCGCGAACACGCGGCCACGTTGTTGGCGCGGGAAGTAGTCCGCGAGGAGCGCCGGCGAGATGGTTCCATACGCCGCCTCACCGATCCCCACTGCCGCGCGGGCGGCGAACAAACCGACGTAGCTCCTGGCCAGCCCCGCGAGCGCGGTGGCGACGCTCCAAATGGCGACGCCCAGGGCGAGCAACCGGCTGCGCGAGCGCGTGTCGCCGAGCCAGCCAAACAGCGGCGCCGTGAGCATGTACACGACGAGGAATCCGGTCATCAGCAAGCCGAGCTGCGTGTCGGACAGGTGCAGCTCGGAGTGCTTCATGCTTTCGGCGAGGGCGGCGACGATCCAGCGGTCCAGGTAGTTGAACAGATTGATGAGCGTGAGTACGATGAGGCCGGTACGTGCCGTCCGTGCGACGGGAGTCTCGGTCAGAGTCATGGCTTGCGCTCCGGGCCGAGTTGCTTGGAGAATAAAGGGAGTGAGGTTATGTTCCGGGCCCTCGCGGGGCTGTAGCTCAGCTGGGAGAGCGCCTGGATCGCACCCAGGAGGTCAGGGGTTCGAGCCCCCTCAGCTCCATAATCGTTGCCCCTTGGTGTAACTGGCAACACGCCTGACTCTGGATCAGGAGAGTCCTGGTTCGATCCCAGGAGGGGCAACTCGAAGCGCGATGCGAAGTTTCTCGGCGTCGCGCTTCGTCGTTTTTCTGCGACTGTCATCGTTTCTGCATGCGTTGCGACGACGTGATTTCCACACGTTTGTAGCTGCGATGCGACTTTTTCGCATTGACTCCCGAACAGTGGTCAGGAGAGTGATGGGCCGTTGGCTACCATCTTGTGAGGTACACCGACCAGAAAACCGCTCGGGCGCCGTACGGTGAAGTGTACGGGCACGTGTTCGGCCGCCCGTACGGTCGCCTGTACGGCGTCGTGCCGCTAGAAAACCCCGGTAGAGATCCCGGTAGAGGCCCGGTGCACGCCCGGTAGAGGGGCCGGTAGAGTGTTCGGTGAACTGAAAACGTCCGGGAAGTGCCGTAGGAACCTCCGGAGGGATCTGGATCTGAAACTGCAGCAGAAACTGAAAAAGAAACTGAAAAAAAGGCTGAAAAAAGACTGAAAAAAGACTGAGAAAAAGGCTGAGAAAAAGATGCAAAAACAGTCAGCCCGACGACACGCTTACCCCCGCCCGGCACCCGGCCGGCGCAACGGCTTGGGATTGTCCATCACCATCCGGATCGTCTCCTCGTCGGACAGCTGGTAGCACTTCAGCAACGTGCCCACGTCCTTCCAGCCGCCGGCGTCGGCGACGTCCCGCAGCGGATAGAACTTCCGTTCCGTCGCGAACTTACGCCGGAACGGATGCCACAGCCCGCCTTTGGGCCGCTCGAGCTTGGCGTACCGATACGCCCGCTTGAGCCAATCCGCTGCGAGATGCCGGCTGACCGGCTTGTTCGGGTCGTTACGCATCGGAAACACGAGCGCGCTTCCGATCACGCGGTGCTTCGCGCGGAACTCGAGCAGTGCCCGCTCCACTTCCTTCGGCATCGGAACCACCCAGGTCTTGCGCTTCTTGTCGTGCTCGGCCCGCCAGCGGATCGTCTTCTTCTCGAAGTCGAAGTCGTCCCACCGGAGGTTGCGCACGCTGCCAAGCCGCCTGCCCGTCCAATCCATCAACTTCATGAGCAGCGGCATCAGCGCACTGACCCGGTCGGCCACGGCGAGCAGCTTCTCTACCGTCTCGCCGTCCAGCACTGGTCGATTCGGGTTCGGCTCCTTCGGCACCACGTACCCGGCCAGCGGGTTGCGATCGAGCAGCGGCCGCCCGTTCTCGTAGACCATCGTTGCCCACGTCATCATCTGCTTGAGCAGCTTCAGGTCCGTATGCACGGCCGTTTGGCCAACGGGAGTACCGCTGACCTTGCCGGACCGTCGCGCCGCCGCGTATTCGGGCATCCGATCCGGCGTCAACTGCGACACCGGCGTCTCGGCGCCGAACCACTCGATCATGTACGCGCCAAACCGGGCGCATCCTTTCGTATAGTGAACGGTTTTCAAAGAGCCGTCGCGCGTGTGAGTACTGCCCGCGAGAAATCGCGCGACGAGGGTGCCCAACTGGAGAGGTCCAGATAGATCCTCGCCCGACTCCCGCAGTCTCACGAGCTCGCCTACATCGCGTAGGGCGCGCTCGCGGTCGCGGTGGCCGAGGCCGGTCTGGGTGTACTTGCTGCGCTCCGGGTCCCAGACGGCCGCGTACAGCCTGCCGCCCGGCTCACGCTCGTAAACCCGGATGCGATTCCCCCGCTGGGTGCCCACGGTTCTCGACCAGCGTTTCGGGATGGCCATTTAGGCCTCCTTGCCTCTCTTGAAGAGGCGGCTGGCGAGATCGTGTACGTCCGCAGGGGGAGTATGCGGCTGGCCTGCCTTGGTGGGAAGATCGGCGACGCGGACCTTGATGCGGCCGCGGGAGCCGGGAGGCCGCATGTCGGGGATCTGCCCCTTCCTTACTAGTCTTCCGAGGTGGCCCTCGCAGTATCCCGATATCCTGGCGGCTTCGGGGAGATAGACGATCCGGTCACCTTCGGAGATGAGGGCCGTTTCGAGCTTGGTCGCCGCCCACTCGAGGGCGCGGGCGGGGCCCTCGGCGCCAAAGGACTCACGCAGCTCCTTGGCCTTGGCGCGGATGTCGACGAGACACTGATAAAGGCTACGATGATGGGTTGCCACCAAAAGAAAACACCCCTCCCGAAGAATTCTCTCTCCGTGAAGGGTGCTGTTCCGCGTGGGGATTATGCGCGCGCTGGCTGGGACAAGTCAAGGCCCGGCGCCGGCCGGGTCCGTAGTTGCGTGCCGTGGTGCCGCAAAGCAGCCCCCCTGTGCCGCAATAACGCCCTAACGTGAGTTCGCTTCAATCAGCAAAATTCGGCCACTCAGCAAGCATGGGGACCTGGGACCTCGGATGGATCTGACAGCTAGTCAACGAAAGGCGATCGCCCATGAGGGGGGGAACCTCCAACTCATTGCCTGCGCCGGCTCCGGCAAGACCGAGGTCGTTGCTCGACGCGTGGTACACCTTCTCGATGCGGCCGGGGGGAAACTCGTTCCACGCAACATCGTAGCATTCACCTTCACCGACAAAGCGGCTGCAGAACTAAAGGATCGGATCGTCACTCGGTGTCGCGAAGCCCTCGGCGAAGTGCCCGGTCTTGCCGAGATGTACGTCGGAACCATACATGGCTATTGCCTACAGCTGCTACAAACACATCTCTTCGAGTACTTGAAGTTCTCGGTCCTTACCGAGATCCAGACCCGGCTACTCGTTTCGAGGAACAGCGTGAAGTCGGGACTGTCCGGCGTCGAACTAATCTCGGGGCCCAGCGCAGGGCAGAAGCTGAAGCGCGGCCCGCAAGACGTGAAGATCTTCCTCGAAGCGCTGAACGTGATCCGAGAAGACAACGTTGACTTCAATGCCCTACCACAAGGACTGAGGGAAGCATACGACCGTTACGTCGAACTGCTGGATCAGCATCGCTACCTCGATTACTCGAGGATCATGGTTGAGGCAATCGCGGCACTTTATGACACACAGGAACACGCAACGGTTCGACTCCAGAAGACCATGGCGTCCGAGGTGAAGTCCCTAATTGTGGATGAGTACCAGGACGTGAACCCTCTTCAGGAGAGCCTGGTCCGGCGCTTTTATGAGCTGGGCGCGCACGTTTGTGTTGTCGGGGACGACGACCAGACGATCTACCAGTGGCGGGGATCGGAGATTCGGAACATCCTGAATTTCGCCAAGCGGTATCCTCCGGCTGAGAACATCACCATTGCTGAGAACTTTCGCTCAAGCCCGGGCGTGGTCGACACGGCTCGGCTCGTCGCCCAGCTGAACGGCAATCGCCTCGAGAAGGCAATGCTCGCCGGTGGCCATCAGCGTTTCGAGCGGGGAGACCTGTTAGCACCATCCTTTGGCACGCCTAACGACGAAGCGACTTGGATCGCGAATCGCATACTCACTCTCCGAGGTGCGCCGTTCGTGGACGAACCCGAGAGCGTGCCTCGCGGGCTGAGCTGGGCAGACTGCGCGGTCTTGCTAAGGAGTGTGCGACGGAATGGTGATGCAATTACTGCCGCCTTCAGAGCGGCCGGCATTCCGTACGTGATAGCTGGGCTGAGCAACCTCTTTGATGCCGCGGAGGTTCAAGCAGCCGTCTCGCTGTTTCGGTACATCGCGAGTGACGTTGACCTCGCACCAGTGAAGGCTGCCTGGTTCGCTGCCGACCTAGGACTGACGGAGGCGAATCTGCAGGCCGGTTTCGCCGTCCTGGACAAGGCCAAATCTTGGGAAGCAGGCAAACGGTGGGGAGCCTATAACATCCAGCGGGCCTACCTGGATTTCCTGGAGGCCGTTGGACTCAGCGAACAAAGCATACCGCCGACGATTGCTGGCGCGGCGCGAGGGGAGATCGTCTACTCGAACCTCGGGAAGTTTAGTCAGGTCATTTCTGATTTCGAGCAGATCTACTTCCAGTCCGATCCGCAGGAGAAGTACCGTAGCTTCGTGTGGTGGCTACAGAATCAGGCGCCCGAGTACTACGAGGAAGGTGGAGAGGACGTCGGATTTGCGCAGCCAGACGCTGTTCAAGTGATGACTGTTCACCAGGCCAAGGGAATGGAGTGGCCCGTTGTATTCGTCCCAGCTCTCCAGAAGAATCGGTTTCCGTCAACCACGGGCGGAAGAGGGCGCACGAAGTGGCACATCCTCCCGCCTGCCGCAGTCCCGGATGCAGCGCGCTACGATGGTTCCGAGGAAGACGAGCGCCGCCTTTTCTATGTTGCTCTTACGCGGAGTAAGAAGTTTCTGTACTGCTCGTTTGCTCCCGACCCCACGAACAAGCTGTACAAACAGCCGTCGCCGTTTCTTGGAGAGTTCATCAGGTCGCCGCAAGTCCTCACGCAGCCGCTTCCTGTCCCCGATGTCGGCAAAATCACACCGCGACCGAGACGTGAGACCGCGAAGGTCATCCTCAGCTTCAGCGAGCTCAAGTACTTCTTCGAGTGTCCTTACCAATTCAAGCTTCGCTTCGTGTATGGATTCAATCCACCACTGCACGAAGCCCTAGGACTTGGAAAATCAATTCACGACGCCTTAGCCGAAGTCCACAAGCGAGCCACGGCTGGTGATATCCTAAAGGAAGAGGAAGCGGAGGCATTGGTCGACGGCCATCTACACGTACCATTTGCTTATCCCGCGTTGCGAACGAACCTGCGTGAAGCTGCCATTGCTGCGGTGCGCCGGTACCTAAAGGAGCAGGGACCGACCCTCCGCCAGACCCTTCACTCAGAACAGCAGGTCGAGATTCAGGTGCCCGCCGGAATCACGGTGAATGGTCGGATCGACCTGATCAAGCGTCTCGACACCGGGGAAGTCGCTATCGTCGATTTCAAGTCCTCGGACCGAGCGCAAGCAGAAGACGTGACACGCGCTCAACTTCACACCTACGCGATGGGCTATCGCCAACTCACCGGCAACGACGCCGACCTGGTCGAGGTACTGAACCTCGACAAGGAGGGCAGGAGCGTCCGCGAGGTCGTTGATAGCGTCATGTTGAAAGCCACTGAGGCCGCGATCGGCCAAGCTGGGACAGCTATCAGAGACAATCGGCTGATCCGCCTTGGCGGCTGGTGCGACACCTGCCGGAACTGCGACTTGGTCGGGATCTGCAGGAAGCGTGAGGGCGACAGAAAGAAGAACAGGTTTGAGCTCTGACCTCGGAGAGTAACCCAATGGCGCCGAAGAAGCGCACCAATAAGAGCGAGAAGAAGGTCACCCGGTACACCTACGATGACATCAAGGAGCCGCGCACGCCTGAAACAGGGCACACGGCGCTCCTGCCTGCCGATGAGCAGGTGGTAACCCTGCCGATGGACAACGGGTGGAGCAAGGCCATCGACGTCGGCAAGCTGCCCGAAGGGGATGAGCGACCAGTCGTGGTTGACATGGACCCCGCGGCCGACCCGGTGCTTCTCTGGGCGGGCAAGCGCAACAAGCGCGAAGTACCGGTGCTGCCGCTTCAGCGTAATGAGATCGTTTCCGACTCTCGTATCGCGCAAATAATCGAGCGAGCTCGCAAGGCCGCGTCGGACAAGGAGCCACAAGCGCGGCAGGGACAGCTCTTCGCCGACCTCGAGCGGACACTTAGGG
>JBGQKD010000019.1:0-64913 GCA_041499375.1 Gemmatimonadota bacterium | reverse complement strand
CGCCTCGAGGTAATGCGCCACCGCCATCAGGTTCGCGGCGGGGGGCAGCTTGTACGCGGGATGGCCCCAATACCCGTTCGTGAAAATCCCGAGCTGACCGGTGCCCACGAAGGTCTTGAGCCGGTTCTTCACCTCGGCGAAATAGGTCGCGGAGTTGTTGGGCCACGGTGAAAGCGACTGCGCAAGCCGCGCCGTCGCCGCTGGATCGGCGGAGAGCGCGCTCACGACGTCCACCCAATCGAGCGCGTGCAGGTGGTAGAAGTGGATCACGTGATCCTGCACGAACTGCATGCCGTGGATCAGGTTGCGGATAATGTTGGCGTTGGGCGGGATCTTGATATCGAGCGCGTCTTCTACCGCTCGGCATGACGCCACGGCGTGCACCACCGTGCACACGCCGCAGATGCGTTGCGTGAACGCCCACGCGTCGCGTGGGTCGCGGCCCTGCATGATGATCTCGATCCCCCGGAATTGCGTCGATGTCGCCCACGCGTTCGTGATCCGTCCGTTCTCCGCCTGCGCCTCGATGCGGAGATGGCCTTCGATCCTGGTCAATGGATCGACGACGATTTTAGTCGTTGCCATGACCGTCTCCTTCCTTCTTTGTGGGCTCGGATTGCACAACCGGGAGCTTGCGGCGTTCCCGGATTTGGTGAACGCCGGTCGCGATGGCATGCGCCGCCACACCAGCCGTCGCCCCGACCGCGAGCGCCGCGCCGATCGTGTCGGCGTAGCGCTCGACGCCGAAGCCGGCGACGTCGGGGAGCCGGCCGTAGAACGGGGTCATCGTGTCCCAGAAGTGACGCTCGGTGCAGCCGAGGCAGGGGTGACCCGCGCCGATCGGCCAGCTGGTCCGGGTGTTCCACAGGAAGATCGGACAGGGCGAATAAGTCGCCGGCCCCTTGCAGCCGACGTGATACAGGCACCAACCCTTGCGCGCGGCCTCGTCGTCGAACGCTTCGACGAACTGCCCCGCGTCGAAATTGGCGCGGCGCTGGCATTGGTCGTGAATCCGCGCTCCGTAGGCGAACAGTGGCCGGCCGTCGTAGTCGAGCTCGGGCACCCGCCCGAAGGTGAGGTAGTGCACGATCGTCGCGGTGACGACGTCGCCGATCGGCGGGCAGCCGGCGATGTTCACGACCGGCTTGTCCTTCACGATGTCCGACACGCCGACGGCACCGGTCGGATTGGGCCGCGCCGCCTGGATGTTGCCCCAGTGCGCGCAGGCGCCGATCGCGATCACGGCCTTGGCATTGCGCGCCGCTTCTTTCAGGATCACCTCGGCCGTCCGCCCGCCGATCGTCGTGTAGATGCCGCCGTCATTGAGCGGCACCGAACCGGTGACCACGAGTAGGTACTCACCCTTGTTCTTCGCCATCGAGCTCTGGAGCGCGGCTTCGGCTTGATGGCCTGCGGCGGCCATGATGTTGTGCTGGTAATCGAGCGACACGACGTCGAGCACGAGGTCGCCGATCGTCGGCTCAGCGGTGCGCAGGACGCTCTCGACGCACCCCGTGCACTCCTGGAGGGAGAGCCACACCACGGTCGGGCGCTTCACCGCCGTGAGCGCTGCGGCGACTCTCGGAGCCATCAGCTCCGAGAGGCCGAGCGCGGCCGTCATCTGGGCGCAGAATGTGAGAAAGTCGCGGCGACTGACACCGCGACGTTCGAGGTACTGGCTGAGGGACTCTTCGGGGATCCAGGGATGCGAAGTCGGAAAGTACATGCGCCGCTCCGAACTCGGTTTGGTACGACTGAATGTTCCTCGGAGGTTCTTATCGCTGCAGGGATTTTCCTGACAGCGAGACCTCGTTCATCTGAGGCTCAGAGTAGCCCGCGAAGCTGGTAAGTCTCCAAAAGTCCGTATGAAGAAACCTTTATCCATGCTTCACGGTCACCGAACCGGCCCGTTGCCAGACTAGATCCATGACCCGTGACGCGACGGTCCATCCCCAGTCGGGGGATCTCACTCGCTTGCTGGACACCGAGCGCCGGCTGGCGGAGCGTTTGCAGGCGGCCCGCGCGGAAGCGGAGTCGGTGCTCGCGCGCGCCCGCGCGGACGTCGCGAAGCGCGAAGCGGCGTTGGCCGCCGAGCTCGAGGCCGACCAGGGACGAATGGTTGAGCGATTGGCCCGCGAGCGCCGCAAGCGCGAGCTGGAGATCGCCGCCGAGGCTGAGCGTCAGGCCACTGCCTACGCGAGCGTTTCGGCCCAGCGGCTGACCGCTGTTAGCGGTGTGCTCGTCCGTCGCCTGCTCGACGACGAGAGCGCTCCATGATCATCGCCATGTCGAAGCTGCGGATCCTCGGCCCGCGGGAGCGCTTGCCGGCGGTGCTTCGCACGCTTCAGGACCTCAGCCTGTTGCATCTCGCTCCACCGCAGGTCACGCCTGATACGCCGCTGGGCCGTGCCGCGCTCAATCCGTCCCAGGAGCGCGAGCGGCGCCACCTGCAGCAGATGCTTGGGGATATCGACGCCGCCATGAACGAGCTCCACCTGCGGCCCACGGCAGCGCCGCAGTCGAGCGCGGCGAATCCCGTGCGCTGGGCGCGGCTCGCGTGGCGGGTGCGCCGGGAGGCGGAACAGCTCCGGCTGCGGATCGTCGCGCTCGACGAGGAAAAGGCGCTCATCCTCAAGTACCAGCAGTTCTTTTCCGCGTTTCGGGCGCTGCTCGAGGCCGAGACCCACTGGCCGAACGCGACCGCCTATCACGTGTTGGTGCGCGGCGCGGATGCGGGCGCGATCCCCAAGCTGCGGGCGAGCCTCGCCGCCGCGATCGGCGCCGATTTCGAGATCTACACCCAGCCGCTCGCGAGCGGTGAAATCGCGCTGTTGATCGTCGTCGCCGCGCCCGCGGCGCGCCGCGTGGAACAGCTGCTCGCGCAGGCGCAGGTCCAGGAGATCCCGGTCCCAGCGCAGTACGGCGGCGGCGGCTTGGCGCAGGCCATTCCGCGCATGCTCGAGCGCCTGGGCCAGATCCCGGCGGCTCGTGACCAGGCACTGCGGCGCCAACAGCAGTTGGCGCGCCAGCACGGCGCGGAGCTCACCCGCGCCCGGGCGTCCGTACACGACCGGCTCCGCGAGCTCGAGGCGGTGCCGCTGACGGGCGTGACCCCGCACGCTTTCGTGCTTGAGGGATGGGTCCCGACCCGGTCGCGCCGCACGCTCGAGGATCGGCTCGCCGCGCAGTTCGGGGACGCGGTGGTCGTGGAGGAGATCTCTATAGAGGAATGGGAGTCGGAACAGGCACCGGTCGTGCTGTCGAATCCGCGGCTGCTCCGGCCGTTCGAAACGCTCGTCCGGGTGTTCCCGCTGCCGCGCTATGGCACGATCGATCCGACGCCGTTCGTCGCGGTCTTCTTCCCGGCATTCTTCGGCCTCATGGTCGGCGACGTCGGCTACGGCGTCGTGCTCGCCCTGATCGGACTGGCGCTGCATCGCCTTTCGCGGCCCAACACTCTCCTCCACACGGTGTCGGAAATCATCGGCCCGTGTGCACTCTTCACGATCATCGCCGGCTTTCTGTTCGGCGAGCTCTTCGGTGACGTCGGCAGCCGGCTCGGCCTGAAGCCGCTCGCGTTCAACCGGCACGAGGCGATGATCCCCTTCCTGCTCCTCGCGGTATCGCTCGGCGTCGTCCACATCCTGCTCGGCATGGTACTCGGCATCGCCAGCACGATCCGGCGTCACCCGCGCGAGGCCATGGGCCGCGGCGTCTCGGCGGTGATGGTCGTGCTCGTGATTCTGGCGCTGCTCGCGGCGGTGAAGGTGTTGCCGCACGGATTCTTCACCCCGGCCGTGCTCGGGCTCCTGGTCGCGTTTCCGGCGCTGATTGTGCTGGAAGGTGTGGTCGCCCCCATCGAGCTGCTCTCGACGCTGGGCAACATCCTGTCGTATGCGCGCATCATGGCCCTCGGCGTCGCGTCGGTCATGCTGGCCGTCGTGGCAAACAAGATGGTCGGGGCGATCGGCAGCGTGGCGGTGGGCGTGCTCTTCGCCCTGCTGTTTCACCTCGTGAATTTCGCGATCGCGTTGTTCAGTCCGACGGTGCACGCCTTACGTCTGCACTATGTCGAGTTTTTCGGGAAGTTCTACAGTCCGGGTGGCGTGCGCTACCAGCCGTTCGGGCATTGGACGCCGGCGCGGCCGGCAGCTTAGCGAGGAGCGGATATGGACGCAGTGGTCATCACTACTCTCGCGGCGGCCCTGGCCGTCGCGATCCCGGCACTGGCGACGGCGTGGGCCCAGTCACGCATCGGTCCGGCCGTCGCCGCCGCACTCGCCGAAAAGCCGGAGCTCAACACGACCGCGATCCTCATGATCGCGATCCCCGAGACAATGGTGATCCTGGGGTTCGTGGTCGCGGCGGCGATTCTGTTCCGATGATCGACGCACTGCTGTCGACCCTCGAGCGCGAGGCGGAAGTCGAGATCGCGCGCGTCATGGAGGACGCACGGGCGCGCGCGGCGGAGCTCATTACGGCCGCGGAGCAGCGGATGGCAGCCCGGCGCCAGCTTTCGCTCGAGCAACGGACGGAGGAAGCCCGGGCAGAGCACGAACGTGCGCTCGCCGGTGCGCGCGCGACGGCCCGTGCGCAGGTCTTGGCTGCCCGCGCGGCTCTCCTCGATCGCCTGTTTGCCCGACTGCATTCCGAGCTTCCGGCGGTGGCGGCGTCCGCGCCGTACCGGGCCGCGCTGGGTCGGCAGCTCGAGGATCTGAGCACGTTCGCGGGAGACCGATCCATCACGGTGCGCTGCAACCCCGCGCTCGCCGCCGCGCTGCGACGCGTCATGAAGGCCAACGGGCGATGGCCCATTCGCCCGGACTCGAGTATCGCGGGAGGCTTCCGCTTGACGACGGACGATGGAACGCTGGAAATCGACGCGACGCTGGAGGACCGGCTCGAGCAGTTGCGCCCGCGTCTCGCGCTCGAAGCCTTGGCCGCGCTTTCGACATGAATGCTCCGCGTTGGGAGGATCTCGCCACGCGCGCGAGGGGCCTCGGCACCCATCTACTCGATCGCGCCGCCATCGCGTCGCTCGTCGCGGCGGAGAGCGTCGAGGCGTTGGGCGCGGCATTGCACGGATATGGATATCCGGTGCCGGAAGCCGGCGTAACCGCCGACGCACTGGAGCTTGCCGTGCGGCGTCACGCCGGGAGCCGGCTGCGGGTACTGGCGCGGTGGGCAGGGAATCGCAGCGCGCTCCTCGCGGTCGTCTTCGAGGACGAGGACCGGCGCAGCCTCCGCGCGATCGTGCGCGGCGCCGTGCAGGGAGCGCCCGCCGAACTGCGGCTCGCGGGACTCATTCCCACACCTGCCCTTCCTGAGCGCGCGCTGCGCGAGCTGGCCGCACAACCATCCCCAGGCGCCGTCGCCGTCCTGCTCACCGCCTGGGGAAATCCGTTTGGCCCGGCTTTGCTCCGCGAGGCGAAGGCGGCACAGCCCGATCTTCTCGCGATCGAGTCGCGTCTCAACGTCACGTTCGCGCAGCGCGCCCTCGCGGGTGCCCGCGCCACTGAAAGCGGACTGGTCGTGGACTACGTGCGAGACACGATCGATCTCGAGAACGCGATGGCGGCGCTGATTCTCTCCGCCGGCGAAGCCGATGCAGCGGGCAAGCGGACGTTCGTGGAGGGCGGACGACGTCTGCCCCTTCCCACGTTTCTGGCGGCGATCGCGGCTAGGGATCCGGGCGCGGCGGGGCGACGACTCGCCGCCGCGTTCCGGCCCACACCCTTGGCGGCTGCGTTCGAGCGTGGAACCGATGCATCCAGCATCGAGGAGCAATTGCTCCGCACCCGCATCGCGATGCTTCGCACGGCGGAACGGCGCGACCCCGCCGGCCCCGCGTCAGTGCTCGGATTCGTGCTGCGCGTCCACGCGGAAATGTTCGACGTGCGGCGCGCGATCTGGAGCCTGATGCTCGGTGCTCCACACGGTTCGCTCGCCGGAGTGACGGCGGGGGGCTAATGGCGTACGGCGTGCGCGTCCTGGCTCGGCCCGAAATCGGCGCCGGCTTCTCCCTCGCTGGCGTGCGGTCAATCGAAGCCGCGAGCGCCGAGCAGGCGCGCGAGCGGCTCCAGGAGCTGTTGGCCGCACCGCAGGTCGGCGTGGTGCTCATGGAAGAAGCGTTCTACGAGCGACTGCCTGAAGATCTGCGCCGCCAGCTCGGCCGTCGGCCGCTGCCGATGGTCGTGCCGTTTCCGGAACCGGCCTGGGCAGGACACGCCGAAGGGGCCGAAGCGTACATCGTGGAATTGCTGCGTCAGGTCATCGGATACCGCGTGAGGCTCAAGTGAGCGCCCGTATCGTCCGCGTCAGCGGCGCGCTCGCCGAGGCGGCGCCCCTGCCGGGCGCGAGGCTGTACGAGCTCGTCCGTGTCGGCGCGCGCGGGCTCCTCGGGGAGATCATTCGCGTGACCGGAGATCGCGCGACCATTCAGGTCTATGAGGATACGGCGGGGCTCCAGCTCGGTGAGCCCGTCGTCGGCACAGGACAGTCACTCACGATCCACCTGGGTCCCGGGCTGCTCGGCGCGGTGATGGATGGTGTGGGGCGGCCACTCGCGACGCTTGCGAAACAGTCGGGAGACTTCATTGCCCCTGGTATCGCGGCACCGACGCTCGACGTCACAGCCCGCTGGGAGTTCACGCCTGCGGTAAAGGGCGGTGACCATGTGGCCGGCGGCGACGTGCTCGGTACCGTCGTCGAGCGGCCGGGCATGACGCATCGCGTCCTGGTGCCTCCGACTGTCACGGGCACGATTGACGCGATTGCTGCCGGGACCTACAGCGTCGCTGATTCCATCGGCCAGTTAGGTGACGGCACCAAGCTGTACCTGGGCCATCATTGGCCGGTGCGCCGGCCGCGGCCCGCCGCGGGACGCGTCCCCGCGCGCCGCCCGCTCGTCACCGGCCAGCGCGTGTTCGACTTCCTCTTTCCGGTGGCCGAAGGGGGCAGCGTCGCCGTCCCCGGTGGGTTTGGCACGGGGAAGACCGTGATCGAGCAATCGCTCGCCAAGTTCGCCGAGGCGGACGTCATCGTGTACGTCGGCTGCGGCGAACGCGGCAACGAGATGGCAGAGGTGCTCGACGAGTTTCCCAAGCTCGTGGATCCCCGCACGGGGCGGTCGATCATGGACCGGACCGTGCTCGTGGTCAACACGTCGAACATGCCGGTCGCGGCGCGGGAAGCATCGGTGTACGTCGGCGCGACGATCGCCGAGTATTACCGCGACATGGGACTGCGCGTTTCGGTCATGGCGGACAGCTTGTCGCGCTGGGGCGAAGCGTTGCGGGAAATCGGGGCGCGATTGCAGGAGATGCCCGGAGAGGAAGGCTATCCGACCTATCTCGGCGACCGCCTCGGGAAGTTCTTCGAGCGGGCGGGGTGTGTGAAGGCGCTCGGCACGCCGCCGCGGACGGGGTCGGTGACGCTGATCAGCGCCATTTCTCCACCCGGCGGCGACTTCTCCGAGCCCGTCACGCAGGCCGCGCTCCGCGTCGTCGGCGCGTTGTGGGCGTTGGACCCGGCGCTCGCTCATCAACGCCAGTTTCCGGCCGTGGACTGGGAGACGAGCTACAGTCACTACGCGGCCGTGACGGCGCCCTGGTTCGCGCAGCAGACCGGCCCTGACTGGCCGGAGCTGCGCCGCCGCACGCTCGAGCTGATGCAGCGCGACCGCGAGCTGCGCGAGATCGCCGGGCTGGTCGGACCGGAGGCGCTGCAGGATACCGATCGCCTGCTCCTCGAGTCCGCGCGCATCATCCGCGACGCCGTACTGGCGCAAAGTGCGTTCGATCCCAACGACGCATCCTCCACGATCGCAAAGACACATCGCCTTGCCGCGCTGGCGCTCGCGGTGCATGCCGCCGGAGCGGCGGCACTGGGCAGCGGTCGTGCGATCGAGCGCGTCGATCTCAGCGGCACCCGCCAGGCGCTCGCCGCGGCGCGGCGCGCGCCGGAGCCCGAATTCGCGGCGCGCGTCGCGGACGTCGAATCGGCGATTGCGGGAATCGGGTCATGACGACGCGGCGTTATCACGGCGCGCAGGCGGCCTCCGGGCCGCTGCTCTATCTGGAAAAGACGCTCGGTGTGACCCTGGGCGAATGGGTAGCAATTGCCTCGGCCGGCGCGCCACCGCGGCGGGGCCAGGTCATCGACGCGGGTGAGGAGATCACGGTAGTGCAGATTCTCGAAGAGACGGTCGGACTGTCTCCATCCGAGGCCGTGGTGACGCTGACCGGCGAGCCCGCCTCGGTCGTCGTGGGGCGGGAGCTCCTGGGCCGCGCGCTCAACGGCATGGGCGCCCCGCTCGACGGGTTGCCGGCGCCCATCGGCGATGCGATTCGACCGATCTGGGGCGCGCCATTGAACCCGGTGCGGCGCGCGCGGCCGCGCGATTTCATCGAGACAGGCGTTTCGGCCATCGATGGCCTAAACACGCTGGTGCGTGGCCAGAAGCTGCCGGTGTTCTCGGGTCCCGGCCTGCCGGCGCTCGACCTGGCGGCGCGGATTGTGGAGGGCGCACGGGCCCCGCACGGCGAGCCGTTCGCGGTGGTGTTCGCGGGACTCGGCATCACCGCGCGAGAGACCGATGCCTTCCTCGCCCGTGTCGAGGCGAGCGGCGCCCGCGAGCGCAGTGTCCTGTTCCTGAACCAGACGCGTGATCCGACGATCGAGCGCCTGCTCGCGCCGCGCGTTGCCCTCGCCGAAGCGGAGTACCTCGCGTTCGACGCGGGGATGCACGTGCTGGTCGTGATCGCCGACATGACCCACTACTGCGAGGCGCTGCGCGAGATCGCGACCGCCCGCGAAGAGATCCCCGGCCGCCGCGGGTACCCGGGATACATGTACACCGATCTGGCGAGCATCTACGAGCGCGCCGGCGTAATCACGGGGCGGGAGGGATCGGTGACGCAGCTGCCCATTCTCACGATGCCGGATGATGACATCACGCACCCGATCCCGGATCTCACCGGCTATATCACGGAAGGGCAGGTGGTCTTGAGCCGCGAGCTGCATCGGCGGGGCGTGTTCCCTCCCGTCGACGTCCTGCCATCGCTCTCGCGCCTGATGAACGCCGGGATCGGCGCTGGTCGCACCGTCGCCGAACATCGCGAATGGGCCGATCAGCTCTACGCCGTTTACGCGCGGGGTCGGGAGGCGCGGCAGATGGCCGCGATCGTCGGCGAAGCGGGTCTCGCACCGGCTGATCGCCGCGCGATGGCGTTCACCGAGCAGTTCGAGCAGCAGCTCGTTTCCCAGGGTGAAGCGCGCCGGCCGCTCGCCGAAACGATCGAGATTGGCTGGCGTCTGCTCGACACACTGCCGCGCGAGGACCTGCTACGCGTCTCGGAGGAGACATGGAACGCCCGTCACCCACGCGCATGAATCTGCTGCGGTCCGTGCGTCGCCTGGGGCAGGTCACGCGTGGCGTCGGGCTGCTGCGCCGCAAGCGCGAGGCGCTGGTGACGGAGTTATTCAAGCTCGCGCGGCCGGCCGCGGACGCGCGCGCCTTGATCGCCGACGCGGGGGTGCGCGCATACCCGCTGCTGCTGACCGCGCTGTCGCTGCACGGCCGGGCCGGGCTCAGAGCACTGGCATGGCCGGAACGCCCGCTGCAGGTGGAGGTCGAAGGCGGCTCGCTCTGGGGAATCGCCGTGTCCCGCATTGCGGCACGGCCGGCGCTGCTGCGGACTCTGGCCGCGCGCGGAACGGCGCCGGGATTGACCGGGCCGGCGGCGGCAGCGGCCGCGAGCGCCTTCGAGCGTCTCTCGGATCTGTTGCTCGAGGCAGCGCCGCGCGAGATGCTGATCCGCCGCCTCGGCGAAGCGCTGGCGCAGACCTCGCGGCAAGTGAACACGTTGGAACGCCGGTTGGCGCCAGCGCTTCGCAGCGCGGTGACCGACATACGCCGGACGCTCGATGAACGTGAGCGCGAGGAGCGGGTGCGGCTCAAGCGTCTCAAGGCGTCACGTACGGTATAGCTCTTGCCGGTCCCCCCTGCGGCGCGGAGCTTTGGAATGCGTGCCGCTTACCCGCCAGCTGGGCCTCGTCGCAGTTACGGCGCTTGTCGTCGGCGAAGTCATCGCCATCGGGATTTTTCTCACGCCCGCCGGAATGGCGCGCTCGCTCGGCTCCCCGTTCTGGTTGCTCGTCGTGTGGCTCCTCATGGGCCTCATGGCGTTGAGCGGCGCGCTCTGCTACGGCGAGCTGGCCGCGCGCGTGCCGGAAGTGGGTGGCGGATACGTCTACCTGCGCGAGGCCTACGGTCCGGGGGTCGCGTTTCTGTACGGGTGGAAATGTCTGCTCGTCATGGATCCGGGCATCACGGCGGCACTCGCGGTCGGGCTCGCCAGCTACGTGGGCTATGCCCTCGGGCTCGCGGGGCCGGCACTCAAGCTGATCGCGATCGGCACGATTCTGGTATTGGCAGCGGTCAGCATCGCCGGCGTGCGCATCGGCTCGCGGGTCATGCAGTGGCTCACCGCGCTCAAGGTCGGCTCGCTCGGGCTGATCGCCGTGCTGGCGCTCGCGCTGCACGCGGGTCAGTGGTCGAACTTCGTGCCGTTCGTCGCGCAGCGGGCCGGATCCGATCCGTTGCCGGGCGCGCTGGCGCCGGCCCTGGTCGGCGCGTTCTTCGCGTTCGGCGGCTGGTGGGAGATTCCCAAGTTGGCAGGCGAAGCGCGGGATCCGGCGCGTACGCTACCGCGCGCGCTCGGGATCGGCGTCGCGATCATCACGGGCATCTACATCCTGACGAGCGCCGTCTTCCTCTATCTGGTGCCGCTGGAGCGCGTGACGTCGGGCGAGACCTTTGCCGCGCAGGCTGGCGAGGCGTTGTTCGGTCCGGCGGGTGGACGCGTCTTTGCGGCCATCGTGATCGTGGCCGTACTCGGCAGCCTGCTCGCGCTGCTCATGGCGTTGCCGCGCGTGTACTACGCAATGGCCCGGGACGGCGTGTTCTTCAAGGCGGTCGCCGTGGTCCATCCGCGGTTTGGGACGCCCGCGCGCGCGATCGCCATCCAGGCCGCTCTGGCGTCGCTGCTCGTGACACTCGGGACGTTCAATCAGATCATCAACTACTTCGTGTTCGTGACGGTGCTCTTCGTCGGCCTCACCGTGGCCGGCTTGTTCCGGTTGCGGGGCCGCTTGGCGACGGCAGGATATCGGACCTTGGGCTATCCGTTCACCCCAATTCTTTTCCTGTTGCTTGTAGCGCTTCTGCTGTTCCTGCTCGCCGCACACAACCCGCTGCAGGCCGCCCTGGGCGCTGGCATCGTTGCCCTCGGTATCCCCGTGTACTTTCTACTGTTTCGGCGATCGCCGACCCTCGAACCCGCAGGATCTCATGACGTGGATAAAAACCGTTCCGCTAACTGAGGCGGACGAGAAACTGCGCCGGGCCGTCGAGGCCCAACAGGCGCTGTACCCCAAGGAGTACGCGACACCAGTCCATCCCACGCCCGACGGCACGTCCGGAATCGTCGCGTCGCACAGTCTTATTCCCGATGCGCTGCATCACGCGTTCTCCACCTTCGGGGCGTTGATGTCGCCAGACCTGCCGCTGACGCGCCGGCAACACGAGATGATCACGACCCTCGTCTCTGTAACGAATCGGTGTCGATACTGAATCGAATCCCACGCAGAGTTTCTGCGTCGGATCACGCTGGACGAATCGCTGGTCGCCGCGCTGGAGGAGGACTACACGGCAGCGCCGATTTCCGAGCAGGATCGCATCATGCTCGACTATGTCGTGCAGGTGACGCGCGACGCCACGCGGATCACCCCGGCGCACCATGAAACGCTACGTCGAGTGGGATTCGACGATCGCGCGATCCTGCAAATCACGCTGATTACAGCGTGGTTCAACTACATCAATCGTGTGGCCGACGCGCTGGGGGTGGGGCGCTGAGGCCACCGTGCAACCGAGGAGGCTTCGATGAAACGCATGCTCCCGCTCGTTCTGGTCGCAGTGCTGGCCGTGCCGGCCGCCGCGCAGCAGCCGCGCCCATGAGCGCCATGGCATCACTCCCGATCACTTGCTCTCGCGCAAGGATTCCCTCGGCCTCACCGCGCACCAGGTCGCTCGGCTCACCGCGCTGCGCCAACATTTCGGGGCCGCGCATGCGGCGATGGGGAAGGCGCATTGGGCCATGTTGTCGGCCGCGGCGCAGGCACGGGCCGCCTCGACGGACGATCAGCGTGCACGAGTTGAACGCGGGACTATGAGGATGGGGCACGAGAGGGATCACGAGTAACGCCTGCACGGGTTTTCCCCTACAGACAGCGACCCTCACGGAGCTTTCATATAGGCTTTATCTTGGCCCCGCTATCTCCTCAGCGGAGGCTCGATGCGCAGTGGCGTGAAGTTGCTCATGGTTGTGATGGGCACGCTGTCCACCCTGCTGGCGTGCCGTAAAGAGGCGCCGCCGAACGACACGGCGTCGAATGCCGGTGCACAAAGCACGCGGAGTACCGGGCTCAACCGGCAGGACGAATTGCTGCTGGCAGCCGCTAATGTCGCGCTACCGCCGCCTGGGGTGACGGCGGCGGATTTGCCCGAGCCGAATTCCAAAGGAGCGCAACTCGTGGGACAGTATTGCGGCCAGTGTCACAATGTTCCCACGCCGCAGATGCACAGCGCTACCGATTGGCCGAGCATTGCTCGGCGCATGTGGTTGCGCATGGAATTGCTGCCACCGACTCTGCAAGTGAAGGTGCCCACCGGCGCGGAACGATTTGCGATCCTCGACTACCTGAATGCGAATGCGCTGAAAGTGAGTGGGAGCAATCTGCCGCCGGGCCCCGGGCGTGAGGCGTTTTCCCAGGTGTGCAGTCGTTGTCACGCCTTGCCCGATCCCCGCACCCATTCACGCGAGGACTGGCCGACGGTGTACTCGCGGATGGAGCGGAACATGGAGCGGATGAAAGTGCCGCCCCCGACGAGAGAGCAAACCACAGACATTCTTTTGTACCTGCAGACGGTCGCGAGCCGGCAGTAACCGCTCGCAGAGAGAGAGTACCGTATGAAGCTCCGTTACCTGGTCGCCCTCCTTGGGTTATATGCACTCGGGGCGTGTACGGACGAGAAGATCGTCTACCGGGACCGCCCGGCCTTCAATCCGCCGCCGGACTCCGTCAACGGCTTCCTCGGCTACTTCACGGCCGGCAGCGCCAAACAGACGACATGCGGCAATTGCCACGTCGGCGTTCAGGCGTCGTGGAAGTTGACACACCACGCGAATGCCTGGTCAGACCTCCAACAATCCGGCCACGCGACCGCCTCGTGCAACAACTGTCACAGCGTCTCGCAGCTGGGAAATTTCACGGGTCATCCGGCCGGCTACGCGCTCGTTCCCGATTCCGCCTATCAGGATGTGCAGTGCGAGAACTGCCACGGGCCTGGCCTCGCTCACGTGGAGAATCCCGACATCGCCGCGAATCACCCGCTGGCCTCGATGCACGTCGATACCGGCGTCGTGACGTCCTGCAGCGGTTGCCACACGGGCGTGCACACGCCGTTCGTGGAGCAGTGGAAGGAATCGGCGCACGGATCGGGGCCGGGATTCGCCGCGGCGGCTACCAATACCTCCTGTATGCCGTGCCACGAGGGGCGGACCGCGATGGCGGTCAAGTTCGGTGAAAACGCGAACTATCTCGAGAAGGCGAGCGCGACCCCCGAGCGCATCGGCTGCGTGACGTGCCACAATCCGCACGGCTCGCCGTACGAACATCAGTTGCGCGCTCCGCTGTCCCAGCCGACGCGCGACCAGTTGTGCGTGACGTGCCATTCGCGCAGCGGCACACCGCCCTGGTCGGTGGCGACCGGGACCGGGACGTCGCGCGGGGCCCACGGCGCCCAGGGATTGCTGGTGATCGGCGAGGCCATCGGCTGGATTCCCCCCGGCTTCGTCTATGACACGTCACAGATGGCGAGCAGTCATGGAACGGCCGCGAATCCCAAGCTGTGCGCAACCTGTCACGTCGTGCGCACCACGATTACGGATGAGCTGACGGGGGCGTTCTCGTTCCAAAGCGTCGGGCATACGTTCGAGGCCATTCCGTGCCCCGATGCGACGGGCCTTCCGCATCCGTGCGCGGATATCGATACCGTCGCGGCCGGGACCGGACACGACTTCAGCGCGTGCTCCACCGGGAATTGCCACATCGGCGGGCCGCAGGTGGCGAGACTTGCCTATCGGGCGCTCAAGGGCGATCTCAACAACTATCTCGATCAGATCTGGGTCGATGTGAACGGGAACAGCACGATCGATTCAGCGGGGATCGACACTGGACTGATCCCGCAGCTCGTGTCCCGCGCGATGCGTGCCGGTGCCGCGGCAGCGGACTCTGCCGATCTCAGCTTCAAGAACAATGTCACCAGCGTCGTGAAGGGCACGCTCTGGAATGCCGCCCTCGCGGCTACGGAGGATCGAAAGTACTTCCTGAGCGGCAAGTTACTCGGGAACGGATTTGCCACGCACATGGCGTCCGGGAATGGGGTGCATAACCCGTTCCTGCTGAAAGCGCTGTTGTCGGCGTCCATCGCCACGCTGCACACGACCTATGGGCTGCCGTCTCCGCCGCAGCAGTACCTCCAGGTGACGGGACCCATCCCGCCGGGTGTGCGGCTGCGCGCGAGTCAGCGATAGCCACAATCGCGCAGTGGGATCAGGGCCCCGGGACCCAGTGGGTTTCCGGGGCCCCATTTTTTCGCTAGCGTAGAGGCCGTCATGCTGCTCCAGCAACCCACTGTCGGCCCTTCGCCGCTACCCGGCGGCATCGCAGCGGTCGTTCGCTTCTTCTTCAACCTGCCGTCGTGGATCCAGATCACCGGAGCGGTGCTCGGTGCCCTGCTCGCCATCGCCCTGGTCGTGGTCGCGTGGCGGCGGCGCCAGTGGATCGTCACGTGGGTAAAGACCCGTCCCCGGAAGATGCGGTTCGTGCTGATCGGAGCGGTGGCGGCCGCCGTCATCTTTGGTGTGGGGTTCGGCACCGTCAGCTGGAACTACATGCAACACGACAACGGCTTCTGCACCGGCTGTCACGTGATGGGTCCCGCCTACATCCGTTTCACGCAGAGTGAGCACAGCCAGCTGTCGTGCCACAACTGTCACCAGCAGTCGTTGTACGCGAGCATGCGGCAGATGTACCTGTGGATCGCCGAGCGACCGGCGGAAATCGGGCCGCACGCCAAGGTGCCCAACGCGGTGTGCATGAAGTGCCACGTGACGGGTGAGAAGGAGGTGTGGCAACGCATCGTGTCGACTGCTGGTCACCGCACCCACCTCGAATCACACAACCCCGCGCTTCGCAACGTCCAGTGCGTCACCTGTCATGCGACCGAAGTGCATCACTTCGCGCCGCTCGACCGCACGTGCGCGCAGGCGGGGTGTCACGAGATGAGCACGATCGCGATGGGCAAGATGCAGGGCCAGACCTCGCTGCATTGTACGACCTGCCATCGCTTCACCGCCGAGGTGCCAGCGCTCGCGACCCGCGATTCCGCGGCCGGCACGTTGCGGCCCGGCGAGCGACAGTGTTTCTCCTGTCACGCGATGCAGCAGCGCCTCGCGGCGATGAACTTCGATCCGTCGCGCGATCCGCACGGCGGCACCTGCGGGATGTGCCACAATCCCCACAAACAGGCGACGCCGGCCGAGGCGCGACTGACCTGCACCAATGCCGCGTGCCACGCCGATTGGCGGAAGGTGCCGTTCCACACGGGCGCGACGCACCGGAAGGTGACCGCGTCATGCATCACCTGCCACCTGCCCCATCAGGCCCGCGTCGACGCCAGTGACTGTACCGGGTGCCACCAGGCCGTGCGCGAACGGTCGCGGCTGAAGCCGCCGCTGCCGTTCGACACCACGCAAGTGCACCGCAGAGTATCGGCGGCGCCGGAGCGGCCGCAGAAAGTCAAAGGTGATGCGCCGCCACTGCTCGATGTGACATCCTCGCCCGATACCTTCTCGCATCCCCGACACAAGAGCCTCCCCTGCATCACCTGCCACGTCGCCGCGCGCAATGCGCGGCTTACATTCACCCCGCCGCGGGGGTGCCAGCTGTGCCACCACCAGTCGCCGGCGACGAACAACTGTGCGCGCTGCCACGCCGCCGGGCCCTCGGGGGAGCACGCCGTACCGGTGACCGTGGCGGTCGCGGGGCATGTGCCGCGGGAGCGCGCCGTGACGTTCGACCACGCCCGCCACGCCGCGCAGCACTGTGTGGCATGCCACACGACCGAAGTCACGCTAGCTGCCAATCCCACCGTGGCATGCCGGACGTGTCACGAACCGCATCATGCGGGAGCGCGCGATTGCCGATCCTGTCACGGTGCTGTGGATCCGAAAGCAGCGCACGCTGCGCTCGCCGATATGCACGTCGCGTGTGACAACTGCCATGTCGAGGACATCGTCGCGCAGCTGGTGCCGAACCGCTCGTTCTGCCAGACGTGTCACGCGGACAAGGCATCGCATCACGCCGAGAAGGAGTGCACCACCTGCCACTTCCTTGCCTCACCTGACGAATTCCGCGTTCACCTGCGCAAAGCCGAGGGCGCATGAGATTGCTGCCGCTTGCCGCGCTGCTGTTGCCGCTGACGGCTGCGGCGCAGGGATATCGCGTGCGGGTCGACACCCGCTGGCAGACCGTCGCCTACCGCGGCGTGGCGCTCGATAGCATTCCGGTCGCCGATACCGTGAGTTCCCCCGGCGGCGGTCCCGTGTCCTCTGACGGGTTTGCCGTGCGCTGCCCGCCGGGCGCCGCGTACTGCACGTTCTTTCGTCCCGGCGCCATCCGGCGCGGTGGGCCGGCCACCAGCACGGTCGAAGCATCGGCTTGGGTTTTTGGCATCAGAGGCTTGAGCCTGCGGGCGACGGGTCGCGTCGGCGTCGACCTAGGCACCGCCGACGTGTGGCCCGGGACGAACCCCGCCGTGCAGCTGCTCGAAGGCTACGCCGAGTACGCGGGGCGGCGTGTGACGACGCGCTTGGGCCGGCTGATCATCCCCTCGCGGCTCGGGATGACCGGTTTCGACGGCGCGGGACTGACTGTACGCGACGCCACGCACGGGATCGAGCTGCAGGGATACGGCGGCTGGGGGCTCGCCCGCGGCGTGGCGCTCCCGGCCACGAGTCCCGCGCTCAATCCCCTCGACGATTTTCAGCCGCTCCAGCGTCAGCTGATCGTGGGAGCGGGTGGCGGCTGGACTTCGGCGCTGGCAGACGCTCGAGTCGAGTACCAGCGCGAGGTCGATCCGCACGCCAGGAAATTCGTCTCCGAGCGGATCGGCTTCGATGGGGCGCTGCGGCCTGCCCGTGACGTGCGGGTTTCCGGAGGCGCGGACTACGATCTGGCGGCCGGATGGTGGGGTAGCGCGGAGGCGGCCGTCGCCTACGTCACGCAACGCGTGCGCGGGACGTTGGGCGCGCGGCGCTACTGCCCGCATTTCGATCTGTGGACGATCTGGGGGGCATTCAGTCCCGTTCCGTATCGCTCGCTGCAAGCGTCGGTCGCCTACGCCGCGCTGTCGCGCTTCGAGCTGCGTGGCCGCTACGAGCGCTACCGCTACGACGAAGCAGCGACCGAAACGCCGCTCTTCAACGCCAAGCGGGACGGCTGGCGCGCCGAGCTAGGCGTGACGGCGACCCCCGTTCCGGCGTGGACGTTCGACGCCGGCTATCAGCGGGAATACGGACCTGGCGCGTCGGTGGCGGGCACCGCAGCCGCGATCACCTATCAGCCATCGCGCAGAATCCGCGCCACGCTGCTGGGTTCAAGCTTCGACCGGCCGCTCGAATTCCGCTTCAACGACGTCGGCGTTCGGACGTTCGGCCTGGACGCGCAATTTGCGACCTCAGAGCGATTCCGCATCGGACTCACGGCGCATCATTACAGCGAGGCGCACCATCGCCCCGACGCCGCCGCGTTCGACTGGAATCAGTGGCGCGCCAGCCTGCGGGTCGTGATGGCGTTCGGCGATGCGGCGGACCTACGTGGGCTGCCGCCCTCCATCCAGATGCTACCCGGCGACCGGTCCGCCCGGACTCCGCAATGAGCGGCCGCATCCGCTGGTTGGGCCTCACGTTTGGTTGCCTCGCGATCTCGGCCGGCTCCGCGCGCGTGGCCGCGCAGGGACCGGCCGGATTCGACCATGCGCGACACGCACGCGTCTTTCCGAGCTGCACGGCGTGTCATCCGGGCGCCGAGAATCCCGACACGACGTTGTGGCCTGATCCCGTCCGGTGTACGGCCTGTCACGACGGCATGACGATGCCGCGCATCTCCTGGCAACCTCCCGCGGCACCGCACCCGAGCAACCTGAAGTTCGTGCATGACCTGGTGCCGTTGATGACGCGCGCGACACCGCAAGGGCCCCAGCCGCTCGGTTGTCGCGACTGTCACGTGCCGGCGGGCGCGGGCCCCATGGATGTCCATCGAGGTTTACCCGAGCGCTGTATCGAGTGCCACGCACCGGGGGCGTCGCACTTGACGGCGCCCGACACCGTCTGCTCGACATGCCACCTTCCCCTCGTGCGTGCGGCATCGCTGCGACCGGCGGATATCGCAGAATTCCCGGTTCCCCCGTCACATAACACACCCGGGTTTGTCACGGGGGGCGTGCACGGCCGGCTGGCGACCGGCACGAGCCAGCCCGTCGCGCCGTCCTGCGCCACCTGTCACGCGCGCGACTTCTGTCTCACCTGTCACGTGGACGCTCCTGAACGGCCGGCGATTCAGGCCCTGGAGCCGGACCCGCGCGCGCGAGCGATCGTCGTGCATTTGCCGCGGCCGCCGTCACACGACGATCCCTCGTTCCTGACTCGCCATGGCTCGATGGTGCGGGCGAATCCGCAGCAATGCGCAACCTGCCACACGCGCGAGAGCTGTGTCACCTGTCACGCGCCTTCGCAGAGTGTCGGACTGGCGTTACACCCGGCTGCTCCCGATCGGGCAATCGGTGCCCAGCCGCGACGCGTCCCGCCACCGTCGCACCGCGAGAACTTCGTGGGCCGTCACGCGTCTGTCGCGGCTGCGACACCGGCGACCTGTGCCGGCTGTCACGTGCGCAGCGATTGCCTGCAGTGCCACCGCCCGAACGCCGCGGGTCCCGCCGGCTATCACCCCGTGGGATTCCTGCAGCGCCATCCCGCCGCCGCCTACAGCCGCGAGACGCGCTGCGCCGATTGTCACAACACCGGCAGTTTCTGCCAGGCCTGCCATGCCACGGCCGGCATCGTGAGCAACGGGCCGCTGCGCGCGGGCTACCACGATGCGAGCAGGACGTTCATTGCCGGCCACGGTCAGGCCGCCCGGCAGAGTCTGGAGAGTTGCACCGCCTGCCACGCCGAACGCGATTGTCTCACGTGTCATTCGGCGCTCGGCGGTCGTCGCTTCAATCCGCACGGTCCTGGGTTCGACGCCCAGCGGCTGAGGCGGAAGAACTCACAGATGTGCACGGTGTGTCATGGCTCGGCCATCCCGGACAACTAACAGGAGCGCGTTGCATGGCGACTGAAACGCCTGGAATCGTATCAGTAGGACGACGCAAGTTCCTGCGGTGGGCGACGGCGGTCGGGGGCGTGGCCTCGGCATTGCTCGCCGGTGTGCCCGCGCTGCGCGCATTCATGTCCCCCACCTTCCGCCGCACGCGCGAGGAGAAATGGATCCGGTTAGGAGAGATCGATCAGTTCGATCCCGAGGTTCCCACTAAGGTCGATTTCGTGGATGCGGTGCACGATGCCTGGGTGGAAACGCGACGGCTTCGCAACGTGTGGATCTATACGGCCGATGGCGAGACCTTCCGCGTCTACAACGGACGCTGCACCCATCTGGGCTGCAACTACTTCCTGGATGAAGCGAAGCACGTGTTCCGCTGTCCCTGCCACACCGGCTTCTTCGAGATCAAGTCGGGGGAGGTGCTCGGTGGCCCACCGCCTCGCCCCCTCGACACGCTGGAGGTGAAGGTCGAAAACGGCGTCCTGTACTGCCGCTATCAGGACTTCCACCTCGGCGTTCCCGAAAAAGCGGAGGCCTGATCCATGGCAATCTTCGGTTGGCTCAATGAGCGATTGGACCTGCTCCGCGCCAAACGCGAGCTCCTCGACCGCGAGGTGCCGGACCGGCTGACGTGGTGGCACACCCTGGGCAGCGCGACGCTCACCGTCTTCCTGGTGCAGGTGATTACCGGAACCGTCCTCGCCACCTACTACTCTGCCTCTCCGGATCACGCGTACGACAGCATCCAGTTCCTGACGCGCGAAGTGGCGAGCGGCGCGTTACTACGTGGCATCCATCACTGGGGCGCGAGCGCGATGGTCGTGTTGATTCTCGCGCACATGATCCGTGTGTTCTCGGTCGGCGCCTACAAATACCCGCGCGAAATCAACTGGCTGCTCGGCGTCTTCCTGTTCCTCATCGTGATGGGATTCAGCTTCACCGGCTACCTCTTGCCGTGGGATCAAAAAGCGTATTGGGCGACCGCGGTCGGGACGAACATTGCGGGCACCACCCCGATGGTCGGTGGGGCGCTCGTCGCGCTGCTGCGCGGCGGTTCGGAGCTCGGTACCGCAACGCTCGCGCGCTTCTACGCCTTCCATGTGCTGTGGCTTCCGCTCTCTCTTGCGGTGCTGGTCGCCATGCATATCACGGTCGTGGTGCGTCAGGGAATTGCGGCGCGGCCGCGCGACCTCGAGGCGGGAGCGCCCAAGAGCACGCGCGATCCGGCCTATCCCGACTACTACCACAAGGCGTATCTCGCGTCGAAGCGCGGCGGCCAGCGGTTCTGGCCCGACATTTTGGGGAAGGATGCGATCGTCTCGGCGGCGACCGTGCTGCTGCTCGTGCTGCTGGCGGTGGCGTTCGGCGCGCCGCTCGAGGCGCCTGCCGATCCGACCGATACCAGCTACATCCCACGCCCGGAGTGGTACTTCCTGCCGATCTATCAGCTGCTCAAACTGGTACCCGGCTCGTTCGAGGCCGCGATCGCGGTGGGCGTGCCGACGGTGCTCCTGATCGTGCTGATCGGCTTGCCGTTCTTCGATCGCAACAGCACGCGCAACTTGCTCCACCGTCCCGTGGCGCTCGTCGCGCTGTCGGTGCTGCTGGCGGGAGCCGGGTTACTGATCGGCGCCGCGGGTCGAGCGCCGGCATCCGTCGGAGTAGGGGCGAGCCTCACCTCGGTGCAGCGCGCGGGCCGCGCGCTGTATCAGTCGCAACAATGTGGCGGATGTCACCGTGTCGCGGGGCAGGGTGGTGAAGAGGGTCCGGATCTTACAACCGTGGGACTCCGGCATTCGGCCGGGTGGCTCCACAGTTTCGTGGAACAGCCCAGCCGATTCCATCCGCAGTCACGCATGCCGTCCTACGGGCCGCCGGCGCTCTCGCATCAGGAGATCGAAGAGCTGGCGCAATTTCTCTCGTCGCTGCGCGGCCGCGAGCCGGCTCCGGGAGCCGCCCCGCAGTTCTACGACACGTTCCCGCCGCCCAGGAAACCTTAAGGGCCGGTGGGCGCGGTTGCGTTGAGGCTCTTGACGAACTTCGCGACGGCCGTCATCTCCGCCGGCGACATCCGGTCGGCGAACGACTTCATGTCCTTGCCTTTGCCATGCTGCAGCACCGCGACGATCCCGGCTTCCGTCAGGTGCGCCTGCTCGGTCGAATCAGCGAGGGTCTTGAGCGTCGGATAGACGGTCAGCATCCGCGCGGGCGGCACACCCTTTGCGCCGTGACACGACCGGCAATTCTGCCGGTAGAGGGCCGCGCCATCCGGCTCCGTTGCGCCGGCTGCTGCCTGTGCGCTCGCTGCGATCGGTAGTCCCATCACCAACACGGCCGCTACGGTCCAAACACGCATACACGCTCCCTTTGCGGGTGAACGTACCTCTTAAGACTCCCGCCGCGGCGCAAAAGCAACTGCAAGCCCTGATGAAGAGCCCCTCATGAAGGCCTTAAGCAAGCTTCCCCACGGCGCCTCTAACATGGCCCAATGCTGCATCGTGGCAACTGCGCCCTCCGCGTCGTCCTCGTCGGCGCGGCCGTCGTGTGCGTAGGATCTAAACCGCGTCACGTCTCACAGTCGATTCATCCCCACTTCATCGCCGTCCTGATAAGATGTATGCGGCCACCAGGTCGGTGGCCGGTGCGGGACAGCAGCAAGAGTCGTCGGCCGCACGCTCACCGGGACGGCCCCCGGTATCGGAGCACGAAATCCGATGGCCTCCAGCCCTCGCTTGGTGCATTTGCAAACCGAGCGGGGGCTGATTCTTTCCGTTTCTCACGCGTGATTCAAGATGGATTCACCGCGACTGGTGTTCAATGAGCCCTTCGCCAGCTTTGATTGGCCGGTGGGGGAAGTCACGACGGCGGCCTGGACGCCGGTCGTGGACATTTTCGAGGAGGCGGAGTATCTCCGCATCGTTGCCGAAGTGCCGGGCGTGAAGCCGGAGAATGTGAAGATCCTCGTCGAGGGCAATCTCCTCACGATCCTGGGCACCAAGGAGCAGGTCGCTGAGACGAAGACGGAGAAGGTGCATCGCTATGAGCGGGCCTATGGTGCGTTCGAGCGGACCTTCACGCTTCCCGCGACGGTGGACGCGGAGCACATCAAGGCCAACTACGAGATGGGCGTGCTGACGTTGACGCTGCCCAAGGTCGAGAAGGCCAAACCCCGTCAGATCGCCGTGGAGATTACGCCGGAAAAGAAGCTGAAAGGCTGATGCTTAGCCCTTCCAGCAACACGACGCCCCCGGGCGGATCTCCGTCCGGGGGCGAAGTGCGAAGGGGCGTCAGCAGCTATTGATCCGCAGCAGGGTATATATCGGGCACATGCGAAACAGCGCCGTGCCGATGAAGATCAAGCCGATGAAGCCGACTCCGAGCGCGACCAGCGGGCGGTCCTGGAGCGCCGCCGCGTTCAACAGCATTATGCCTCCGACAAAGCCGCGGACACCTGCGTCGCGCCATCCCACGTTCTTGGAGCTCATGGAACCAATCTCTCACCGAGGCGCTGAACATCGTGCCAATCGCCAATGAACACCCCTTCATCTTCGACAACGATGCCCGATAAGAAGACGGCGACGGTCGCGTGCCCGTTTTGTGACACGCTGAACCGCGTGGATTTGTCGCGGATTGGACAGCACCCCCAATGCGGCCAGTGTGGAAAACCGATCCTGCTGGACCGGCCGATCGCGGTGTCCGACGCCACGTTCGATAGAGTCACGACCGACACGACAGTGCCGGTGGTGGTCGACTTCTACGCCGACTGGTGCGGGCCGTGTAAGATCATGGCCCCGCTGCTGGACGACGTGGCGCACCGCCGCGCGGGAGAGCTGCTCGTGGTGAAGCTCGACACCGACAAGAACCCAATTACGGGTCAGCGATTTGGAATTCGGGGAATCCCGACGTTAATCGCGTTCCGGAAGGGACAAGAGGTAGGGCGCCGCGTCGGCGCCGTGCCGCCGGCCGAGCTCGAGGCTTTTCTAACGACTATTTAGCCAGCTGCCGCAGCACGTACTCCAGAATGCCGCCGTGCTTGTAGTACTGCAGCTCCTGCGGCGTGTCGATGCGGACCAGCGCTTTAAACCTCGTCACTTTGCCGTCGTCGGCCGTCGCAGTGACGGTCAGCTCCTTGGGCATGTCGCTAAGACCGAGGATGTCGTAACGCTCTTTCCCCGTCAGGCCCAGCGTCGCGGGGTTCTGTCCGGGAGCGAACTGCAGCGGCAAGATCCCCATCCCCACCAGGTTCGAGCGGTGGATGCGCTCGAAGCTCTCCGCGATGACGGCGCGCACACCGAGCAGCCGCGGCCCCTTGGCAGCCCAGTCGCGCGACGACCCCGAGCCGTACTCCTTCCCGGCCAGGACGATCAGCGGCGTTCCCTCGGCGGCGTATTTGAGCGAGGCGTCGTAGATCGTCATGTGCTCGCCGTCGGGGAGGTGCGCCGTAAACGGCCCCTCGGTTCCCGGCGCGAGCAGATTCTTGAGCCGCACGTTGGCGAACGTGCCGCGCACCATCACCTCGTGGTTGCCACGCCGCGCGCCGTACGAATTGAAGTCGAGCGGCTGGACGCCGTGACTGACGAGGAATTGGCCCGCGGGACTCGTCTTGCGAATCGATCCGGCCGGGGAGATGTGGTCGGTGGTGATGCTGTCGCCCAGCAGGCACAGCACGCGGGCGCCGCGGATGTCGCGCACAGGACCCGGCTCGGCGGGCATGCCGTCGAAGTACGGCGCGCGGCGGATGTAGGTCGACGTCGGCTCCCACGCGAAGCGGTCGCCTTCGGGCACGGGAAGCCCGCGCCAGCGCTCATCGCCGTCGAATACCTGCGCGTAGCTCTTGCGGAACATCGCCGACTTGATCGAGCGAGCGATGACCTCGGCCACTTCCTTGGTCGAAGGCCAGATGTCGCGCAGGAACACGGGCCCGTCGATACCGATGCCGAGCGGCTCGTTGTGGAAGTCGATGTCGATGCGGCCCGCGAGCGCGTACGCCACGACCAGCGGTGGCGAGGCGAGGTAATTGGCGCGCACCTCCTGTTGAATCCGGCCCTCGAAGTTGCGATTCCCCGAGAGCACCGAGCAGACGACGAGGTCGCATTCCGCGATCGCGGTGGACACCGCCTGGGGCAGGGGACCGGAGTTGCCGATGCACGTCGTGCAGCCATAGCCGACGAGGTGAAAGCGCAACGTTTCGAGCGGCTTCATGAGATCCGCCAACTCGAGATAGTCCGTGACCACTTTGGACCCGGGGGCGAGGCTCGTCTTGACCCACGGCTTCGAGCGGAGGCCGCGATCGACCGCCTTTTTGGCCATGAGCGCCGCCGCGATCATGACCGAGGGGTTTGACGTATTGGTGCAGCTCGTGATCGCGGCGATCACGACCGAGCCGTGGTGCAGCACGCACTCGACGTCATCGATGACGAGTTTCGCGGACGACGGCTGGGGTGATGGCGCTTTGGGCCCGGCCTGCCCTCCTTCGCCCTCCCACCGACCGACCGGAACGGCGTTCACTGCCGGAGCCGCAGCGGGCTTCATCAGCGTCGGCAACGCCTCGGCAAACGTGCGCGGCACTTCCCTCAGTCCCACGCGGTCCTGCGGCCGGCGCGGCCCGGCCATACTCGACTCGACGGTCGCCAGGTTCAGCTCGAGCGTATCGCTGTAGACCGGCTCGGGTGCTTCGGGCGTGTGAAACAGCCCCTGCTCCTTCATGTACGCTTCCACCAGCTTCACCTGCTCCGCGGTCCGGCCCGTGAACTCGAGATAGCGCAGCGTCTCTTGATCGACGGGGAAGATGCCGATCGTCGCACCATACTCGGGCGCCATGTTTCCGATCGTCGCGCGGTCGGCGAGCGGCAGCGTCGACACGCCGGGCCCGTAGAACTCGACAAACTTTCCAACCACGCCTTTCGCGCGTAGCATCTGCGTGATCGTGAGGACGAGGTCGGTCGCCGTGGCGCCCTCGGTGAGCTTGCCGCTCAGCCGGAAGCCGACGACCTGCGGGATGAGCATCGAAACCGGCTGCCCCAGCATCGCCGCCTCCGCTTCGATGCCGCCCACGCCCCAGCCTAGAACTCCGAGCCCATTGATCATCGTCGTGTGGGAATCAGTACCGACCAGAGTATCGGGGTAGGCTTGAGCAGGACCGTCCGGCCGTCCGACCGTCCGACCGTCCGACGTGAAGACAACCCGCGCCAGGTACTCCAGGTTGACTTGATGCACGATGCCCGTATCCGGCGGAACCACTTTGAAACCGGTGAACGTCTTCTGCGCCCAGCGCAGCAACGCGTAGCGCTCGCGATTGCGCTGGAACTCCAGGTCTGCGTTGACCTGGAACGCGCGCGGCGTCCCGAACTCATCTACGATCACGGAATGGTCGATCACGAGCTCGGCGGGGAGCTGCGGGTTCACGCGCTTGGGGTCGCCGCCCATCTGGACCATTGCATCGCGCATGGCGGCGAGGTCCACGACGGCCGGCACGCCCGTGAAGTCCTGGAGCAGCACACGCGCCGGCATGAACGTGATTTCTTCGTCCGGCAGCTTGCGCGGGTCCCACCGCGCCAGTTTCTCGATGTCCTCGGTCCGAACCACGCGGCCATCCTCGAGCCGCAGCAGGTTCTCGACCAGGATCTTCAGGGAGTACGGGAGTCGGGCGACTGAGAGGCCGCGGCGCTCCAGCGCGTCGAGGCGGAAGATTTCGTAGCTCCGTCCCCCGACCTTCAGCGTAGCGCGACCGCCGAAACTGTTGGCACTCATTGCGGCAACACCTTCACGGCGACGACGAAATACTCCGTCTCGCCGAAACACGTCGTGGGAATGCCTTTATGCTGCTGATACGTCAGCGCCACGCGCCTGCCGAGCGACTGGTTGATGTGCTGAGCGACCATGTCATCTCGCACTGTAAAGTAGAATTTCTCGGGATTTGTGCCCGGCATCGACACCATGGCGAGCTCGCCTTCCCACGTTTTGCACAGCCATCCCTTGTTCGAAAACTTCTGGACGAAACCGGCGCGCTCGCCCTCGGAGTAGCTCCAGTTGAGCGCCGACCAGGTATACAGGGCGAAGATCAGGATCGGAGTGAGCACGATCCCGGCGATGATGAACTTGCGCTTGCGGGTGAGCTGGAAATTGAATTTCAAATTCACGGGGCGGAATCTACCTCGTACGTTTCCTTGCGATAAGGCGTGAAGCCGCGGGCAAGGTAATTCGGCAGGGCGTTGGGATGATCGAGCGTACAGGTGTGCAACCACACGCGGCTCGGGGCCAGCGCCCAGGCGTCGCGCACGGCGCTGGAGAGCAGGTGTTTTCCGAAGCCGCGCCCGAACTCAGCGGCGACGATCCCGAAGTACGCGATCTCCACGGAATCGTCCTCCGCGACGCGCCGCAGCTCGTACCACCCCGCCAGTCTCGCCGCGTGCTTGCTGGTGATCCGCATCGCGACGAAGAGTTGAATCGCCGGATTGCCCAGGTGCGCCACGATTTCCTCGTCCGTCCAATCCCAGCGGTCCCGCCAGTGGAATGCCTCGCCGACGGTTCGATAGCACATCCGGTAGAGCTCCGGCTGCGGCTGCGGCGCGCTGGTAATGGCGATATCTGGGAAATCTCCGAATCCCGCCTTGAACTGCGCGCAATCCATCAGCTCCAGATATGTGCGCTCTACTTGCATTGGTGACCTTGGCGTCTTAGCGCCTTAGCGTCTTGGCGTCTATAATTATCTCATGACCTTCAACAAAATGGGCACGCTGCCCCTGCCGCTGGCGCTCCACCTGGCGACGTACACGGTGATCGGCCTGTTCTGTGCCTTTGCCGGCGGACTCAATCTCATCGACCCGACCAAGATCTTCCCCAACGCCGTCATCTTCCTCGGCCTCGCCGGCTTCAGCTGGGGCTACGTGTTCGGCATTCTGATGGCGCGCAAGGAAGTGCTCGGTTTGGGACTCGTCGCCAGCATCGGCTACATCGTGGCGGGCATCTGGCAGCTCCGTCCCCACTGGGCGCTGGGCGTCCTGCTCCTCGCGATCGGCGCTTACGGACTGGCTGCGCTCGCTCTTTACCGGCGGCAGATACTCGAGGCGTAGGCCTCAGCCAATGACGTTTTCCCGCACCGGCGCGGCGGGGAGCTCCACCACGAACTTCGCGCCGCCCAGGGCGCTGGAGTCTTCCAGCCAGATTCGCCCGCCCACTTCCGCGACTACACGCTGACAAATCGAGAGGCCGAGACCCGATCCTTCGTCGGGACTCTTGGTCGTGAAAAAGGGATCGAAGATCCGGCTCCGGACGTCCTGTGGCACGCCCGGTCCCGAGTCTTCGACAGTGAGGCGCACCCAGTCGTTGCGAGCCTCCGTCGCCAGCTCGATCACCGCATTGGGACGCCCGCGCACGGCGTGCTCGGCATTGGTGACGAGATTGATGACGACTTGCTGCAGCTCCTGCCCAAGGCCCAGCACCGCCTCGGCCCCCTGATCCATGCGCGTGCGCACTTCGATGTTGTCGGCACGGAGCACTCGCTGGCGGATCTCCGCCACGTCGCGCACCAGCTCGTTGAGCTGAATTCGCACAGGAGTGGTGTCGGCCCGCCGTGCCAGGCGCAGCAGGCTGCGCACGATGCGGGCGGCGCGATCGACTTCGCGCACGATCGTCGCGGCGGCGGTGCTGGCCTCGGCATCCTGGGTCGAACGGCCCAGCAGCTCTGCCTCCATGCGAATCGCGGCGAGCGGGTTATTCACCTCGTGTGCGACGCCGCTCGCGATTTCGCCGACCGTGGCGAGCTTCTCGCGCGCAATGAGCTCGCGCTGCGCGCGCAGCTCGTCGGTCCGGTCGTACAGCGCGACCAGGAGGTCCTGCGATCCGAGGCCACGGAGGTCCGTCACCGTACAATCGCAGATCCGGCGGTCGCCGCCGCCTTGCGTGACCAACACGCGGCCGTGCCACGGCTGGCCTTCCTGACGGCCTGTCAACATGAGGCGCACGGTCAATCCGCTCGGCGAAAGCCCGAGCTTCTCGAGATGGCGCCCGACGGCCGCATCCTTCGACTCGAGGCCGAACACCTGCATCGCCGCTCCGTTGAGCAGCCGCACCGTGCCCGCGGTATCCACCAGCGCCATCGGCAGGGGACTCGCGTCGACCATCGCTCGCGCCCGGTCGGCCGCCGCACGCGTGGCAGCCACGGCTTCGGACAGCTCGATTCCGCCAGCGATGTGCGCGGCGACGGCGGACACGTAATGAAGCTCGTGCAAGGTGAAGGGCGGTGTCGCCGGCGCACTCGCCGCCTGGATACGCACCAGTCCGACCGCGCCCACCGGTCCATGCGACACCCGCAACGGGGCGATCAATGCGGCGCGGACGCCCTCGGCAAGCCTGGTCGCGATGGGGCTCGCGTCCTGCTCGGCACGCAAATCCGTAGTCATCAGCGCTTCACCGGTCCGCACCACACGACCCGTGGCGCTTCTTTCGATTCCCAGGATCAGCCCTTCGAGCTGTGACGCGCCGCCGAGCGCGGGCGAAATGCGCAGGTTCTCGCCGTCCGGCTGTTTCAAGGCGACGAAGGCACCCTGGGCGTCGACCAGCTCCATGAGACTCTGCAGCGTATAGCGCAGCAGCAGCTGCGTCTCCGGGGCGGCGAGCAACCAGCGAGCGAGCTCGACCACGAAGCTGCCGAGCCGCCGCTCGCGCTCCAGCGCGGCACGCCGTCCGACCATGACCGCGAGGCGGGAAGAGAACTCGATCGCCGCTTCGAGCTCCGATGCCGGGAGCGCCGGGGGCGCGCCCGCGAGCGTCGCTTCGACGCGCCGGCCCTCGGGATCGTGCCACGCCGCATTCAGACTGCGGCCGGAGCGGTCGTCGGTGCCCGCGGCGACCGATCCCGATTCGTTGATTCCCTGGTAACGAATGGACAGCCGCGCACCGCCGGCCCAGCCGCTCAAGATTCCCGCGGCGGCCTGCCAGAAGTCTGCCGAGCGTTTCGCATCACTCGCTTCGCGGAGCAGCGCCTGCAACGCGTCTCGCATGCGGCCTCGAATATATCGGTTCGGGAACCGCGTGGCGTTCTCGGGACATGAGTACGCATCTCAATCTGGTGGAGGGGGAGCCCGCCAGTCCGCCGCAGTCGCCGCACCCCACCACGACTCCTGCCGATACCGAATTGCTGGACGCGTATTCGCGTACGGTGAGCGGCGTGGTGGAGCGTGTCGCTCCCGCGGTTGTCAGTGTCGAAGTGCAGCATCGGCGTCGCGGCTCGTCCCCACGCGAGTCGCAAGGTGCCGGATCGGGATTCGTCTTCACGCCCGACGGATTCATTCTTACCAACAGCCATGTCGCGCACGGCGCTACCAGGACGGACGTGGCATTTGCCGATGGCCGGCGCCTCCGCGACGAGCTCGTCGGCGATGATCCTGACACCGACCTCGCGGTGCTGCGTGTCGACGCTTCGTCTCAGGTCACCGCGCCGCTGGGGGACTCGGCGGCGCTACGCGTGGGCCAGATCGTCATCGCGATCGGGAATCCGCTCGGATTTCAGAGCACCGTGACAGCCGGAGTGGTGAGCGCACTGGGCCGCTCCTTCCGATCGGTTTCCGGGCGTCTGATCGACAACGTCATTCAGACCGATGCGGCGCTGAATCCCGGCAACTCGGGCGGGCCGCTGCTCGATTCGCGCGGGACCGTGGTCGGCGTCAACACAGCCGTAATTCTGCCCGCGCAGGGGATCTGCTTTGCCGTCGCGGTGAATACCGTCAAGCTCGTCGTGGGACAGCTCATCGCGTTTGGCCACGTTCGCCGCGCGCGCATCGGCGTTGGGGGACAGAATGTTTCGTTACCGCGTCTCGCGGTGCGCGCGCATCGGTTGATCCAGCCGAGTGGTGTACTCATCACCACGATCGAGTCTGGCAGTCCAGCGGCGCGCGCGGGTCTGCAGCCCGGTGACATCATCGTGGCGTTCGATAGACAACCGGTTCACGGCATCGACGACCTGCACCGGCTGCTCAGCGGCGACCGGATCGGTACGGCCACCACCGTCGCTGTCGTGCGCAAAGCGGAACGCTTGGAGCTGCCGATTACAGCTGCCGAAACGGCGAAGCCGTAGCTGTGACGTGGTCGTGACAGCGCGGGTGTTGCTTGAGCGGGGCGGCGTAACTACCATTCGTGCCATGACGTTCTGCGCTTGCAATCCAAAGATGCTCCTCCACACCGGGAACCCAACCGGGGAGGCGGGCGCTACCTGAGGCGATGCAGAGATTCGCAACGCGACGGAACGGCCCGCTCTTCGATGGAGCGGGCTTTTTTGTGCGCGTAACACAACACATGGAGAGTTGGATGAAGAAGCATTACCTATTGGCGAGTGACTTCGATCAGACGTTGAGCTTTAACGACTCCGGCATCGTGCTGAGCGAGATGCTGGGGATCACGAGCTTTCGTGAGAAAGTGGCGGCACTTTCCAATCTCAATCTCGTGCAGCAAGGCGCCGAGCTGGCGTACCTGCTCGCGAATGACCCGGAGTACGCCCGAGTCACTCGTAATGATCTCCTCAAGGTCGGCCGCCAGGTCCGGCTCAAACGGAACGTCGAGCTTCTCACCAGGATGCTCGCGCAGGGGATCGACGGCAACCGCTTCGACTTCTACGTCATCTCGGCGGCGCCTCAGGAAGTCGTGCTGTCGGCGCTCGAGGGGATCGTTCCGGCCGATCATGTCGTGGGCACCCGGTTCGAGTTCCAGCCCGGCGACGGCAAGATCGGGACGCTTCTGGGCGTCGCGGCCGGCTACGGCAAGGTCGCCGCGGTGGAAGAAATCCGCGCGCGCCATGTCGTGCCTCGCGATCAGGTCATTTACGTCGGAGACGGGCAGTCGGACATTCCCGTCATGCTGCACGTCAACCGCGGCGAAGGCTTTACCATCGCCGCGTCGGAAGCGCGCGAAATCGCCCAGATTGCCAAGCGCACGGTCATCAGCGACGACGCGTTGTCGGTGCTCGTGCCGATTCTCGAAGAGATCGCCGGGTTCGGCCCGAGCCAGATTCGCGCGCTCTTCGAGGACCAGGGGCTCGTGATTCAGGAGTGGGACCGCGTGCGCACCGATTGGTTGACGATTCGGGACGGCGCGGGCGACGGCATCATCCGGCTGGATGCGGCAGCGAACGCCTAGCCGCGAATCGCTCCCAGGAATCTGGTAGGGCTGGGCGTGTAGCCTGGGAAAACCGTCGCGAGATCGGTCGATCCCAGGTGGCGCGCCAGAATCTCGCCGAACAGGTCGCGGAAGTCGGTCGTGACCGCGACGTCGCGCCCTTCAAAGCGCTGCTCGAGCGCCAGGCCGGGCCAGCGGCCCAGCACGCGCCCACCGTTCACCGGCCCGCCGAGTGCCAGCATGGCGGTGGCGTGGCCGTGATCGGTGCCGCTGTTGCCGTTCTCGCGGATCGTCCGGCCGAACTCGGACATGGTGAGCACGACGACGTTGCGCATGCGCTCGCCCAGATCATGGTTGAAGGCCGCGAGCGCCAGGCCCAGCTCGCGGAGCCGAGCGGAGAGTTGGCCTTCACTCGAGCCCTGGTTCACGTGCGTGTCCCAGCCGCTGCAGTCCGCGAACGCGATCTCCAGCCCTACGTCCGCTTTGATGAGCTGCGCGATTTGAAGCAGCGTCTTGCCTAACCGCCCCTGCGGATACTCGACGCCGGCCGCCGGACGGTACTGCGACGGATCCGCGCGCTTCAGCATTTGGACGGCCTCGAATCCCTCGCGCGATGACGACGCCAACAAGCCGGTCCCTGCGCCGTCGTACAGCTCCTCGAACGCGCGCGTCAGCCGGTCGCGCGCGGCCTCTTGCGGAACGCGCAGGCCAAACGCCTGCAGATCATCGATCGCGAGCGACGGCGCGCTGCCGGCGAGAATGCGCGGCAGCTGCGGCCCGAACGCGACCGCTCGGAATGGCGTGTCCTCGTGCTCGCGGTCGTGCTGGCAATAGCGATTCATCCAGCCGTCCCCCGTGCTCTTCACACCGGGCGTGCCGCTCTCCATGTAGTCCTGCGCGTCGAAGTGACTGCGGGTGCCGTCCGGCGAGCCGATCGCGTGAATCGCGGCGAGGCTCTTGTTGTCCCAGAGCTCTTTGAGGGGCGCGAGGCTCGGATGCAGGCCGAAGTGGCCGTCGAGATCCACGACCTCGGCGGCAGGAACCGCGATGCGGGGGCGCTCCTGGTAATACGCCGGCTCGCCATGCGGGACGATCATGTTCAGTCCGTCGACCGCGCCGCGCTGGAAGAGGCACACCAGAATTGGACGGTCGGACGGCCTGACGGTCGGACGGCCCGCTGCGAAGGCGGCGCGCGCCAGGAAAAGCGGATCGAGCCCCAGGCTCACGAGGGCGAGCCCGCCCGATTTCACGAAGATGCGTCTCGAGATGGTCATTGTTTCTGAAAATCGGGGCCGCCGAGAGCGAGGCCGACGGCGAGCGCCCGTGCTTGAACCGGATCGGTAACGTCGGTCAACTGCTCCAGAATCACACTCTTGGTATGCGCGGACATGGTACCGGCCAGCAATTGCTGATCGATCAGATCGACGAGCCGGGCGTGATCCCCGTTGGCCGGGATGCTCGAACAATCCTTGGCGATTCCCATGGCGGCGTTCATTCGCGCCAGGAGCGCACCGCTATTCACCCAATGCGCTTCAGTTTCCGCGTAGCCCGTAGGCGCCGGCTGCTGGTAGAGTGGCTCCCCGAGGCGGGCGACGAGCTGCGCGAGCCGCGGGGTGTCGTCGGGCTCGACGCCGGTGGCGCGCACCGCACTCACGACGAATTCGAATGGCGTCTTGACCTTGGAGCGGACCGCCTGCGCCGACCAGAAATCGGGCGACGTGAAGATCGCGCGCAGCACGGCGCGAATGTCGCCGCGGCTCTTCTGCCAGGCGGCGACGGCGGCATCGATACACCCATCCGGCGGGTCATCGGCGACGAAGCGCGCGCAGAGCTTCGCACTGACGTGATGCATCGTCGCGTGCTGGCTCGCGAGAAACTTGAGCAATCGGATGCCTTCGTCCTTGCCGTCATCGTTGAAGGTGAGCCCAAGGACGTGCTTCTCGCCGCGATCGTGAGCCCAACCGCGGAAGACGAAACCTGAACCCCGCTCCGGAGGCTCGATGCTCCAACCGGTGAAGATGCGCGCGACTTCGATGATGTCCTGCTGGGTGTAGCCACCGTCGACGCCAAGGGTATGGAGCTCGAGGAGCTCGCGGGCATAGTTCTCGTTAATGCCCTTGGGCATGCGGTTGGGCGCAAAGCGCCGCATTCTGGGGGGTTGGGAACCGGGAGCCACGCTCTGCGCATTGTCGAGGTAAAACAGCATCGCGGGGCTCCCTGCAGTCGCGATAAGCAAGTCCTCGAAGCGCCCGAGTGCCCGCGGCCGGATTGTTTCCTCTATATAGGAAGGCAGCAAGAAGCGATCGGCGCCCTTGCCGACGAACACGTTGAAATGATTCGTCCAGAAGTCGACCATCACCTCACGCAGCTGCCGCTCCGACAGCGCGGCTCGCACGATCGCGAGCTGCTGCAGTTCGCCGCCCAGCTCCCGGAACTCCCGCATCGGGCGAGCATCGCGCATACGCGTCGAATCGCCGGTTGTGGCGGCCTCGCGTTGCAGGCGCTGACGCTCACGAGTCGCATCGCGATACCGACCGGCAAGATCGGAACGATTGTAATCGAGGATCTTGAATTCCCGCTCGCGGTCCCCGACGTGGTCGTCAGACACGTGATCGGGATCGAGCTGGCGCTCGATCCACCGCATCACCCCGAAGCGCGCGACGCTGTCCGCTTCGGCGGGACGGGCGCCGTACGCCAGTCGATTCAGCGCGTGAAACGCCGAATCGCGCGGCGTCAGCGTGGGGGGGGGGAGCTGCGCGGCGAGCGCGAGAACGAGGACGAGGTGCATGTGGCTATACTGACGCCTTCACCCATGCGAAGTTAATGGCTATGGCGCGCTCTGGTCGCTCCTCCCGCAGGTACGGGGGACCCGCCGACGGACCACCCCCCACCTGGAGCGAGCGGCTCGAGGCTCTGAAGCACGTACCGCCGCTTCTGCGGTTGGTTTTTGAAACGAACCGCGGCTACACCGTTGCCATTCTGCTGCTGCGGGCGATCCGGTCCCTCATTCCGGTCGCGGTTCTCTGGATCGGCAAGCTCATCATCGATGGCGTCGTTGCGGGCGTTGCTACCGTCCGCGCCGGCGGCACGCCCGATTGGTGGCATCTCGCCGGCCTCGTCGGGCTCGAGCTCGGCATCGCCGTGGTGGGCGAAGGGCTGGCGCGGCTCTCGTCCCTGCTCGAGAGCCTGCTCGGCGATCTGTTCGCCAACCGGCTGAGCGTTCGCCTCATGCAGCACGCCGCTACGCTCGATCTCGCCCAGTTCGAGGACGCCGAGATCTACGACCACCTCGAGCGCGCCCGCCGCCAGACCGTCGGCCGCATCGGCCTGTTCACGCTGTTGCTGGGGACCGCGCAGGATCTCATCACCCTGGTCGCGCTCGCGAGCGTCCTGCTCGTGCAGCTGCCCTGGCTCTTGCTCCTCTTGACCGTGGCCGTACTCCCGGCCTTCCTCGGCGAAGCGCACTTCGCATCGCTCGGCTATTCGCTGCTGTTCCGCTGGACCCCCGAGCGCCGGCTGCTCGACTATCTGCGCTACATGGGCGCGTCCGACGAATCCGCCAAAGAAGTGAAGCTGTTTGGCTTGTCGAATTTCCTCGTGGGCCGGTATGCCACGCTGTCGGACAAGTTCTATCAGGAGAACAAGCAGCTCGCGGTGAAGCGCAACATCGTCTCGACGCTGCTGGTCACCCTGGGCACGCTCGGCTATTACGGCGCCTACGGCGTGATCATCTATCGCACAGTGATGGGCGCCTTCACGATCGGCACGCTGACCTTTCTCGCGGGCTCGTTCCGCCAGAGTAGAAGCCTGATCCAGAGCGTGCTCATCTCGCTTTCATCGATTTACGAGCAGAGCCTCTATCTGAGCGATTTGTTCACGTTCTTCGATGTACAGCCCAGTGTCGTCTCGAAACCTGGGGCGAGGGCAGTCCCGCGACCGCTGCAGAGCGGCTTCCAGTTCGAGAATGTCGGGTTCCGCTACCCGGGCTCAGACCGCTGGGCGGTGCGAGGACTCTCGTTCTCATTCGAGCCCCATGAGCGCATCGCGCTCGTCGGCGAGAACGGTGCGGGAAAGACGACACTGGTGAAGCTGCTCGCTCGACTGTACGACCCCGACGAAGGCCGGATCCTGCTAGACGGCGTCGATCTCCGGGACTACGACCTCGACAGTCTCCGCAAGAACATCGGCATCATCTTCCAGGATTTCGTGCGCTACGACTTCGTGCTGCGCGAGAATATCGGGGTCAGTCAGGTCGAGGCGCTCGACGATGAGGCCCGGATTCGTGAAGCGGCGCGGCGCAGCCTGGCCGACTCGGTCGCCAAGCGCGTGCCGCAGGGATTCGATCAGATGCTCGGGCGCCGCTTCGACAACGGCGTCGAGCTGTCGGGCGGTGAGTGGCAGAAGGTGGCCCTGGCGCGCGCGTACATGCGCGACGCGCAGGTCCTGATTCTGGATGAGCCGACCGCCGCGCTCGATGCCCGTGCCGAGTACGAGGTGTTCCTGAGGTTCGCCGAGCTGACCCAGGGCCGGATGGCGGTGCTGATTTCCCATCGCTTTTCGACGGTGCGGATGGCGGATCGGATTCTGGTGCTCAAAGGCGGCGAGCTGGTGGATGACGGCACGCACGAAGAGCTGGTGGCGCGCGGCGGGCTCTACGCCGAGTTATTCAGCCTGCAAGCCGCCGGCTACCGCTGACCAGCTTGGCTTCCGCGCCGGCCTCGGCGGTGAGGTCACGCGGCCCGACCCGGATGCCGACTTTGTCGAGAAACTCGCGGGGCGGCGTCCCGCCGGCAAACACCCAGACATAGTCGTTCGCGATCTCCCGGGTCGCACCCGCCACCTCGAGCCGCACCGCTTTCGGCAGAATCTCGAGCGGCTGCGAGTTGAAGACCACCTGCACCTTGCCGCTCTTCGCGGATTCCGCGATGCGCTGCGCGTTGCGCTCTTTGATGCGGCTGAAGGCATCGCGCCGGTACGACAGCGTCACCTTGTTGCCGCGCTGGTGCGCCAGGCCCAGAGCCGCTTCCACGGCGCTGTCGCCGCCGCCGACCACCAGGATGTGCGCATCGGTGTACGCTTCGGCTTCGATCAAACCGTACATCACCTTGGCGAGCTCTTCTCCCGGAACACCGAGCTTGCGCGGCGTGCCCCGCCGGCCGAGGGCGAGAATCACCGTCCAGGTGCGATAGCGCGCCTTGTTGGTCTCGATCGCGAACGTACCGTCCGCTTCTCTCTGAATCGTTTCAACTTTCTCGCAGGTGTTGACCGTGAGGCCCGCCTGTTTGTGGACCTTCTCCCAGAAACGCAGGATCTCTTCCTTTGAGATCTGGAGCTTGTTGAACTTGCCGTGCATGGGAAACTCGACGGGGCTGGTCAGCACCAGTTTCTGGCGCGGGTACTTGGCGACGGTGCCACCGAATTCGTCCTGCTCGAGCGTCACGTAGCTGAGCTTCTTTTCGATCGCGCGCAGCGAGGCACTGATCCCCGCCGGGCCCGCGCCCACGATGCAAATGTCCGACACGCCGGGGACCTCTCGGCCGCGCTTGATCGCGAAGAGGCGACTCGCAATCGTGTCCACGCAATCTCGACCTTCGTTCACGGCGTTCTTGATGAGCGCGAGCCCGCCCAACTCACCCGCGATGAACATGTTGGCGACGGTGGTCTGATGGTGTGGATCGAGCTGGGGCATGTCCGCGCCAACGCTGGGACTCGCCATCACGATCGTGATCGCGCCAACGGGACATGCCTCGGCGCACAGGCCGTGGCCGATGCACTTGTGACCGTTGACGATTGCCGCCTTGCCCGCGATCACGGCGAGCACGTCCCCCTCCGGGCAGACGTCCACGCACGCGCCGCAGCCGATGCACTGCGTCGCGTCGATGTGGGGGTGTTGGGCTCGCGGCCCGTCGGAGCGGAGCTTGCCGCGTTCCGCGGCCGCACGCGCGGCGGCCTCCTTCCGATTCATCCCACGAACGTGCCGGACGATCGAGAGCAGCAGGATCAAGCCAAACGCGACATACGCCAGCGTGGAGTCCATGGGCTCCTTCGGCAATAGAGCCTAGACTAGGCCCTGAACGTCACTTCCACGACGGTGCTGTCGGCTGCCCCGTTCTGCGGTGGTCTACGTCACGGCTCCTGCTCGTCACAGGGGATAACAAGCATCATGGCGCAATCCAGTCCTGTGCCCGATCGACGGGCACATCCTCCGCCGCTGCGGGTCGAGCCGGAACGCCCCTCGCTCGCAGCGTTGGCGCCGCCCCCTCCTGCGCGCCGGTCGGGGCGCCTGGCCGTTACGCTTCTCGTGTTCGGGCTCGTTGCGATCTGCATCGGTGGCGCGCGGTACTACCTCGAGCCCATGGCTTCACGGGTGCGTAATCCGTGGCACGCCTGGCTCAAACCATCAGGGTACATCGGGCAGAGCGCTGGGCTGCTCGCGCTCACGCTCTTCCTTTTTCTCTGGTTGTATCCGCTTCGCAAGAAGTACCGTTGGCTCGCCTTCACCGGTGCGATTTCCCGCTGGCTCAACGCACACGTACTTGCCGCCCTCGCGCTGCCGCTGCTCGTCGCGGTGCACGCGGCGTGGCGCTTTGGCGGCGTAATCGGCCTCGGTTTTTGGTCGATGATGGTCGTGTGGCTGAGCGGCATCGTCGGTCGCTACATCTACGCCCGGATCCCGCGCGGTCGGGCGGGCGTGGAGCTGACCAGGGAAGAGATCGCTCGGCGGCGGGGCGTGATGCTCGACCAGATCGCCCACCAAAGCGGGCTCGACCGGGCGGCGATCGATCAGGTGCTGGCGCCCCCGGCGGCGGCGGAGCGGCTGGGTGTATGGGGCACATTCAGGCGCATGATTGCCGACGACTTCGCGCGCCGCGGGGCGGAGCGCCGGTTGCGCCGCTTATGGGATGCGCGAGGACTGCGGCGCCGCGCCGCGGACCGCGCCGTGATCCGCTCGGTGATGCGGCTCGCGCGCCAGGAGGTCGCGCTGGCGCAGCAGGCGCGGATGCTCGACGCCACCCATGCCGTGTTCCGGTACTGGCACGTGTTCCACCGTCCCGTCGCGATTGCCGCGCTGGTCGCGGTGCTCGTGCATGTCGCCGTCGTCGTCGCGCTCGGCGCGACCTGGTTGTGGTGAGGCGTGCGATTGTGGTGCTCGTTCTTTCTCTCGCAGCTCCGCTCGCCGGCCGCGCCCAGATCTCACCGGGCCCGCTCGCTCGCCCGCATGAACGCCTGGAAGGCTCGCTGCAGTGCGTGAAGTGTCACGTCGGCGGGGCAGGGCGGGGCAAGGAACAGATGACCGGCCTGTGCTCAAACTGTCATAAAGAGATTGCCTGGCTCGTCGAGCGCTCCCGCGGGCTCCATGGCCGCGTGCGGCAGCAGCGCTGTGCCGAGTGCCACCCGGACCACGCGGGCAAGGACTTCGCCCTGATCAGCTGGCCCGATGGTGGCGCGCCTGAACGATTCGATCACGCCCGAGCCGGGTGGCCGCTCGAGGGACGCCACGCGCGACAGCAATGCGCCGACTGCCACAAGACCACGTTCCGCGTGTCACAGGCGGCGCGTCTCTCGCAACGGGTGCCGCCGTACCTGGGCTGGGTGGGGCTCGAGACGCGATGCACGTCCTGCCACGAAGACGCGCACCGCGGCGCCCTCGACAAGAACTGCGTCAAGTGCCACGACATTGAGCACTGGAAGCCGGCGCCGCGCTTCGATCACGACAAGACGAGCTATCCCCTGACCGGCGCGCACGGGACCGTGAAATGCGCCGACTGCCACGCGAGCTCGCGCCTGCAGCTCGCCAGCGACGCGCGCGGCGCGCCGATCCCGCGCTACCGGCCGCTCGAGCACCAGCAATGCTCGGCGTGCCACGCCGACCCGCATCACGGAAACCTCGGCGCCGGCTGCGACCGCTGCCACACGACGGCGTCGTTCCACACGGTCAACCGCACGTCGTTCGATCACGATCGCACACGCTACTCGCTGCGCGGACGGCACGCGCTGGTGTCGTGCGAGAAATGTCACGACTTCTCCGGCGGCCAAGTTTCGCGGAACCCGCCGTTCGCGACGTGCACGGCCTGTCACACTCCGGACCCACACGCCGGAACGGCGACGCTCGCGGGTCGGGTCGTGGATTGCGCGTCGTGCCATACCGTGGACGGCTGGCGGCCGTCGAGCTATACGGTCGTGCAGCACCGTCTCACCCGCTATCCGCTGGAGGGCCGCCACCAGCAGGCGCGGTGCTCCGGGTGCCACGTCAAGACTCCTGGTGCGGGCGCGGTGGTGGCGATGCGTCCGACCACGACCGAGTGCGTCTCGTGCCACGTGGACCCGCACGAGAAGCGCTTCGCGCGCTGCACCGAGTGCCACGACGTCAACGGCTTCCGGCCGGCGATGATCGACGTCGCCGCGCACGGGCGCTATCGCTTCCCGCTCACGGGCGCGCACCGCGCTGTGCCGTGTCTGGCGTGTCACGGCGAGATGCGACGCGCAGCCGCGACCTCTACGCTCGCCAGCGCGGGCCGCTGGTCCGGCCCGGCTCTGGCGTTCGCCGCCCCGGCGGGCGGGTGCGTTGGCTGTCATACGAATCCCCATGGGAGCCAGTTCGCGGCGCGGGGTCCTCGCGGCACGTGCGAAACCTGCCACGGTGTCGACGCGTTCCGTCCGGCCAGCGGCTTCGATCACAATCGTGACGCGGCGTTCTCACTCAAGGGCGCCCACACCAGCGTGGCGTGTGATCGCTGCCACCGCACTACCCGCGGCGCCGACGGCAAACCCATCGTGATCTACCGCCCTGTAGCAACGGCCTGCGAGGCCTGCCACCGATGAAATCGATCCTATTGCTGCTCGGAGTGAGTTTGCTTGCGACCACGTCCGTCGTTGCGCAGCAGTCCACCAAGAACCCGCATGGACCGCTGACGCTGCCGTGCGCCACGTGCCATGCGCCCGAGGGCTGGGTTCCCGTGCGGATCAGCGCCGCGTTCGACCACGCGAAAACGGGATTCCCATTGGCGGGTGCGCACGGGCAGACGGCGTGCCGGTCGTGTCACACGTCCCTCGACTTCAAGGGTGCGCCGACCGAGTGCGCGGCCTGTCACCGGGACGTGCATCGCGGTGAGCTCGGCGCCGACTGCGCGCGCTGCCATACCCCGCGCAACTTTCTCGACCGTGCGGGGATGGTGCGCGCGCATCAGGAGACGCGCTTCCCCCTGACGGGATCGCACGTCGCCGTGGATTGCGAGCGGTGCCACACACCGACGCCGCAGGGACAGCTGACGTTCGTGAGCCGGGGGACGGACTGCGTGGACTGCCATCGCGCGCAGTATCAGGCAACGACCAATCCCAACCACGCGGCGGGCGGCTTCTCGACCAACTGCGTCCAATGCCACGCCACGACGCTGTGGTCGCGGGCACGCTTCAACCATACCGGCACGCGGTTCCCGTTGACCGGCGCGCATCAGGCGGTCAGCTGCGCGCAATGCCATGGCGACGGCGTGTACGCCGGGAAAAGCACATTGTGCGTCTCATGTCACCAGCAGGCGTACGACGCCACGACCGATCCGAACCACGCGGCTGCGGGGTTCGCCACGACCTGTCAGGACTGCCACACGACCACTGGGTGGACCGGCGCGGCGTTCAACCACACCTGGTTCCGGTTACCGCACCGTACCGCGACATGCAGCGACTGTCACAGCGACCCGTCGAACTACACGGTCTTCCTCTGCACGGTCTGCCACACCCAGGCCGGGACGAGTGGGAACCACACGGGCGTCAGCGGCTACGTGTGGAACAGCACGAATTGTTACGGATGCCATCGCCACTAGCGATGTGGTCCCGCGCGGCAGGGCTGCTCGCAGGCCTCGCGGTGCTCGCCGCACCGGTCGGCGCCCAGGACTCCACGGCGCTCGCTCGTACGGCGCGCGTCACGTACCTCACGAGTGCGTCCGCGTACATCGACGCAGGTAGAGAGGCGGGGCTGCGCGAGGGCACGCTGGTCAAAGTCATTCGCGGCGCAGCGGTGATCGGCGTCCTCAGAGTCACATTTCTCTCGTCGCGCCAGGCCTCGTGTGACATCGTGAGCGAGTCGACGCCCTTCGTCGTAGGGGACTCGGTGCGGTTCACGGCGGCGGCGCCACCGCGCGATTCGACGGTTGCCGCTCGCCCGTCGCTACAGACCGGGCCATCGCGCGGGGCGCTCCGCGGTTACGCAGGCGCGCACTACCTCGTCGTCGGCCAGGGCCCGGGAGCCGGATTTACGCAGCCTTCGCTCGACTTGCGCCTCGACGGACGTCCCGTCCCCGGCGGGCCGATTGGCCTTTCCCTGGATGTCCGCGCGCGGCGTACGGTCAGCACGCTCGACGGCGGCACCGCCGTCGACGGTCACGCGCGGGCGTATCAGCTCGCGATGTCGTGGAATCCCGCGTCGTCTCCCGGCCGAATCACGCTGGGCCGCCAGCTCGCGCCACCCCTCGCCGTGGTCGGTGTGTTCGACGGCGTCCTGGCCGAGTTGCACGCGCCGCAATGGAGCGCCGGCGTCTTCAGCGGCACACAGCCCGACCCGGTGAGCCTGGGGTTTGCGACCGATATCCTGGAGGGGGGAGGATACGTGCAGCGGCGCAGCCGGCCGGGAGGGCGGCAGCAGTGGTCGACGACGCTGGGGCTGAGTGGATCCTATCAAAATGCGCATGCGAACCGCGAATTCGCATTTCTTCAGGCGTCGTTCTCAAACGGCCGCTTCAGCTCGTACGTCTCACAGGAGATCGATTACTATCGCTCGTGGAAGCGGACCCCGGGGATGGCGGCGATTTCGCCCACCAGCACCTTCGCCACTGCGCGGTATCGGGCGACCAACGGTCTGGAGGTTCACGCCGGCTTCGACAACCGCCGCAATGTCCTCTTGTATCGGGACTTCGTGAACCCCGTCACGACGTTCGACGATGCGTTCCGCCAGGGCGTGTGGGCAGGTGCCGCCCTTCGATGGGACCGACGCTATTCCGTCGGACTCGATGCCCGGCAGAGCAGCGGTGGCCCGGCGGGCCTGGCGAATTCGTACACACTGTCGATTGGCGCCGACCGCATCACACCGCTCGCCATGGGCGTGCGGGCGCGTAGCACCTACTTCCGGAGTCAGCAGATCACTGGTTGGCTGAACTCGCTGGCGCTCGCGTTCGACGCGGGCAACCGGCTGAATCTCGAGCTCTCGGGCGGGGCGCGGCTCGAGCGCGACCGGTTGGCTACCCCTCCGACGACACAGTCCATCCTCTGGGGTGGACTCGATCTCGATGTGAATGTGGCGCGCGCCTGGTATCTGATGCTTTCGGGAATCGCGGAGCGGGGCGGCGGAGATGCGACCAGCCAGATTTACGGCGGGCTGAGCACGCGTTTCTAACGAGCGCTGGCGCCCAAGGAGAGCTATTTTCCCGGGACCGTCGGTCAGGGAGGACCCATGTCGAGAATCGCCCGTGTACTGATTCTGTTGAGCCCCGTGATGCTCCTCGCCTCCGCACTCGCGGCGCAGTCCAAGTCAAAGAGCAGCAGCACGCTGATCACGCAGGAGGAGATCGAGCACGCGCGCCCCAACGTGGGGAATGCGTTCGATGTCGTCCAACTGCTGCGTCCGAGGTGGTTGGGGCGAGCCAGAGAGATACTGACGCTACCCGGCCCCGGCACCGATGCACGGATGTCGGAGGTCCACGTCTACGTGGAGGACCGTGATAGGGGCGACGTCGAGTTCCTCAAGACGATTCCCGCTGAGCTCATTTATTCCCTCAAGTTCATGAGCACGACAGAAGTCGGCGCGCGGTTCGGACCGAGTAGCGGTCCGGGAATCGTGGTGACGCTCAAGCGCTAGGGCGCCGGCCGCACATTTCCTCCGTCGGCCACGAATTTCCACGTGCCGTCGGGCTGTCGCCGCCAGATCGTGAGGTATTTGCTGTAGTGGTTCAGGCTCGCGATCCTGGCCTCGCCGACCGTGCAGCCGAGATCCCCCGACGGCGCAATTTCCGCGGCGACCGGCCACCATTCGAGCACGGCGCCGGCCGGGAAGCCGTCGAACCCCGCTCCGATCGCCTGCCGCCCCAGCGTCATTTGCGTCCCACCGCCGAACGACATCGCCTCCTCGGCTGCCAATGCGAGGAACGCGTTCTTCGCGCCACTCGACACCGACAGCGCGGCGAACGCGGAATCCGCGCGCAACAGCTCGCTCGGATCGGCTCGGCCGCGCACCTGCGCGCCCAGCGCACCGGTGGGAACAGCCGGCGCAGCCGAGTCCGGGTCGGGAACGGGCCTGGTGCTGGCGTATGCCGCAAGTCGCCACACGGTTCCTGTTTTCCGCCAGCACGCGAGGTACTTGCCCCGCGTTCCGCCCCCCCGAGAGTGCGTCCAACCGTATGTGTACCCGAGCCGGCCGTCGGCCGACACGTCGGCGAAGGCGGGCGTCCACGTCTGCGTCGCGATCGAGTCGGCAGTCTCGAGGAACGTGCGAATATGATCGGCGCCGCGCAGTAGCGGCGCGCCCGGATAGAGATACGCGGCGCCCTCGGTCATGTTCGGCAGGAACCCCTGCACCATTCCGCGGGCAGCCGTTTTGTCGGAGAGCGAGCGATCGGCCGCCAGCAACGCGTCACGATCCGACGTCCGGTCGCCGGTAGCCAGGAGCAGGGTGAGACTGAGCAGCAGTAGTCGCATGGGTGATTCCTCCGGCCGACAATCTGGTCGCGCCGACCGACCCGGCGAAGAGGTGGCGCGTTACCGTCGTGTGAAGTTCACACGATTCTGACCACGGCGCACCCACGGGCCGGTCGCCGGTTTCGTAGCATCCTACAATGAAGCTCATGAAGCGAGCATTGATCGTTTGGGGCGCGTGGACTGCGGTTGCGCTCCTGTTCTCGATCCAAATGCACTTCCAGACCACGAGTAGCGCCACGGCCGATCCGCGGTCATGGAGCTGGATCCTCGCCTGGCAGCTGTCCGGATGGTGGTGCTGGGCGCTGTTTACGGCACCGGTATGCGCCTTCGCCGCATGGGCCGTGCGGATTCGCCGTCCGGTGCTGCTGATCGCCGCGCACGTGCCGATGGCGCTTGCGACTGCGGTGGCGTGCGCGGGATTCGAAGGCGGGCTGAAATGGGCACTCGGCCTGTGGCGCACACCGCACACGCTCGTCAGCGGCATCTGGGATGGCATCGGAATTTGGTGGACGTTCAACGTACTCGTTTACGCGATGGTGGCGGGTCTGTACCACGCGTGGCGCGCGACCCGTCTCGAGATGCAGCTCGTGCAGGCGCGGCTCGACGCCCTCGTGGGACAACTCCAGCCGCACTTCCTCTTCAACACCCTGCACACGATCTCCGCATTCGTGCTCGAGGACCCCAAGCAAGCGAACCGGATGATCACCCAGCTGTCCGAGTTGCTGCGACAATCGTTTAACCGGGAACGGGGGCCGCTCGTCACACTCGAGGAGGAGCTCGAGTTGCTGGACCATTACGTCGCCATTCAGGAAGCTCGATTCGGGGACCGCTTGCGCGTGACGTTTCGGGTCGATCCTCGCGCCGCGTCGGCGGTCGTCCCGACGTTGCTCCTGCAGCCGCTCGTGGAGAACGCCATCAGACATGGTGTGGTCCCCAACGGCACCATCGCGGAAATTTCGATCGCCGCGATCCGCGAAGGCGACCGTCTGCATCTCGAAGTCCGCGACAACGGGCCGGGCCTCAACGGCAGCTCAGGTGGCGGGGGATTGGGCCTCGCCAATACGCGGGCGCGCCTCCAGGAGCTGTACGGTCCCAGCCATCGCTTCGAGCTGACCAACGCGCCCCCCCCTGGTCCCGGCGGCGCAGTGGCGGTGATCGACATTCCCTACTCCGATCATGCGCGCGATCATCGTTGACGACGAAGCGCCCGCGCGGCGCCGCCTGCGCGGCGTGCTGCAACAGATCAGCAGCGTCACGCACATCGACGAGTGCGCGAACGGCCGCGATGCGGTGGAACTGCTGCGCCGCGGCACGCCCGATCTGGTATTTCTGGACATCCAGATGCCCGACCTCGACGGCTTCGCGGTCGCCGCGGCCGTGAACGACGAGCGTCCGCCCGCGATCGTGTTCGTCACCGCGTTCGAAGAGCACGCCGTGCACGCCTTCGAGATTCAAGCGTTCGACTATCTCCTCAAGCCGTTCGACGATGAGCGCATCATCGGGACAGTCAAGCGCGCGGAGGACTTCCTGGAGTGGATCCGGCGCGAGGGGGCTACGGACCCGTCGCTGCACGGCTTCGGCGATGTCACCGTCGACTTCGCGCGCCATCAGGTGCGGCGCGCCGGGCGGATGGCCGAGCTGCGGCCCAAGGAGTACGCGTTGCTGGTCGCGCTACTCAAACGCGGTGGGCGCGTGGCGAGCCGCCTGGAGCTACTCCGGGAAGTGTGGGGCTACGCGGAGGACGTGATGAGCCGGACGGTGGATACGCACGTCGCCATGCTGCGGCGCAAGCTGGAGCGCGACCCCGGCCATCCGCGCCACATCGTCACCGTCCGGACCTTCGGGTACCGGATCGAGCGCTAGCGAAACAACAGCCGGTCGGCGATGCGCTCGGCGATCGCAGCCGGTTCGCCACTGGAGCGATTGGTCAGCACGATGACGGTCAGGCGCCGGCCCGGAAACCGCTGGATCGCGTTCCGAAAGCCGCTCGTCTCGCCGGTATGGCGCCAGCGCTTCTCGCCCCGATAGCGATCGACGAACCAGCCAAATCCGTATTGCGTGTCGGCGCCTCCGGGCAATTGCGGCGGTGTCGTGGCCAGCTCCAGCGTCGCGGCATCGACGAGCGCGGTGCTTCCTCCGGACAGCGCCTGATCCCACCGCGTCATGTCGTCCACGTTCGTGTAGATCCCGCCGTCGCCCAGCGTGGCACTCGTAACGCTCTGGTCCGTCTGGACGAACGCCCCACCGCGCGGCGAATAGCCGTAGGCGCGCTGTGGGACCGTGTCCAATCCCTCCACATGGGCGACCGTCGCACGCATCCCGAGCGGCTGGAAGATTCGCGTGCGCAGGAACTCGGGGAGCGACATTCCCGACACGCGCGCGACGATCAAGCCGAGCAGGACGTAGCCGGAGTTGCTGTAGCGATACTGGCTCCCCGCCCGGAAGTACAATGAATCCTTTGAAGCGAGTAGCGTGAGAACGTCGCGATCGTCGAGTTGCGCCGTGCGCGATTCGGGAATGAGGTCCTCATAGTCCCAAAGCCCCGACGTGTGGTTGAGCAGGTGTCGGACCGTCACCGGTTGCGCGGCGGCAGGAAGCTCGGGCAGGAAATCCCGCACGGGCTGGTCGTAACGGAGCTTGCGGTCTTGTGCGAGCAGCATCACAGCCATCGCAGTGAACTGCTTGGAGACCGAAGCGAGGCGGTAATCGGTCGCCGGCGTGGCGGCAACGCGTTGCTCGAGGTCCGCCATCCCGTACGCGCGACGCACCACCACGCGGCCCTCCATGATCACGACGACGCTCGCGCCGGGCACGCCGGGGCCGCTGTACGCGGAGAAGAGGGAATCGACGAGCTGCAGGTCGTCAGCCGTCACGCGGGGTCCACCCGTGGTCGCACAGGCAGTGCACAGGACCAGCGCTAGGATTTCGCAGCGGCGTACCACGTGCTCCAGGTCTCCGGCGCCGCGCCGATCGTAAGCTGTTGCTGATTGCGCACCAGCGGCATGCGCAGCAGCAGGGGTTCGAGGCTCAATCGTTCGAGCGTGGCGACCGGCTGGCCAAGCTCGGCAAAGCGCTTCGAATCCCGGTCGACCAACTCCTGAAGGCCGAACTTGTCTGCGAACCGGCGCAGCTCTCCAATCGAGGGCGCGCGCTCGTTCAGATCGACGAAATGAACCTTGATGCGGCGCTCGGCGAAAAAGCGCAGCGCCGCGCGCGTATCCGCGCTCTTACGCACTCCGAAGATCTGAACCTCCACGGGCTGTCCTAGTGGGAGGCGGTGATGACCTCGATGGCGCCGAGCAAGTGGCCCGGGCCAAACCGCGCTTCGGCATTGCCAGGCGAGAAGTACCGGAGCGACGAGACGGACCTGATGGGCAACAGACGCAGGCTCTCGATCCCCGCGGCGTAGCGGATACCGTCGACGTAGACGATGAGCTGCGCCTGGTTGCGCTGGAGGACGGCCGTCGGCCGACTGCGCATGATCCAGGCCGGCCGCAGCTGGCGCACGGCGTCATAGGCCGTCGATCCGTTGGTGCCGGCCAGCTCTTCAGCCATGATGACGTCGGAGTCGTGACTGGGGGAAGGGTCGCGCTCTCGCGCCGCACTCGAGCCGGCGCAGGCGGTCAGCGAGAGGACGCAGGCGGTGACGATCGGGAATTTCATCCACACCAAGCTAGCCTATATTCTGCGGTCCCGGCGAGGTGCCATGAGTCCCCGATCGAAAATCATTGCCGCAGCCATTCTGTTTTCGAGCGGCGGCGCGGCGATCAAGTTTTGCAGCTTCGGGGCGTGGCAGCTCGCGGCGTTCCGCGCGGCGTTCGCGATGCTCACGATCCTCGTGCTGCTTCCCGAATCGCGGCGTGGCTGGAGCTGGCGCACGGTCGTCGTCGGCTTTGCGTACGCGGCGACGACGCTGCTATACGTGCAAGCGAACAAACACACGACGGCAGCCAGCGCCATCTTCCTGCAGTCCACCAGCCCGCTGTTCATTCTCCTGCTCGCGCCGGTGCTGCTGGGCGAGCACGCCACGCGGCGCGACATCGGACAGATGGCGGTCATGGGCGTGGGGCTGGGGCTGTTCCTGCTCGGTCACGATCGGCCGTCGGCGACCGCGCCGAATCCCGTACTCGGAAACGTGCTCGCCGCGATCTGCGCCGTGACGTGGGCTTTTACAGTGATGGGCTATCGCTGGCTGGCGGCGCGCGGTTCGTCCATCGCGGCGGCGGCGGTATCGGGGAATCTGACGGCCGGGACGATCGCGTTCGTGATGGCGCAGCCACTCGTCGCCGGACGGCCGGTGGACTGGGCTGTCGTGGTCTTTCTCGGCGTCTGCCAGCTCGGGATTCCGTACCTGTTCCTTGCGCGCGCGGTGCCCCGGGTTCGGGCGCTCGAGGTCGGCCTCTTCCTTCTTATCGAGCCGGTGCTGAATCCGATCTGGGCCTGGCTGGTTCATGGCGAGACGCCGGGCCCCGCCACGCTGGCGGGTGGCGCGCTGATCCTGGGCGCGACCGCGGGCCGCATGCTGCTCGATGTGCGCCGAGCGCCACGAGAATCCTTAGCGGCCTGAACGACAACGGGCCCGCCGAGTGGCGGGCCCGCATGTCTATCGTCGCGTCAGTGCGTTACTGAATTGCCCTGAACGCGTTGACTCGTCCTCCTCCATAGAAGTTGTCCTTGCCCGGCTTGGCGGGGTCGTCAGCGGACTGACGCAGGCGCTGCTCGACCGCTGCTGGTCCGATGCGGTCGAACTTGCCAATGATCAATGCGGCAACCCCGGCGACCGCAGGGGAGGCCATGCTCGTGCCGGCCGCCCAAGTACGTCCCGTTGCTCGCGCCGCTGCCGCGGCATGGCGTCATGACCATGTCGAACACCCAACAGAACTGTACGATCGAGCCGCTTCCACACAGGTCCAGGAGAACACCATGCGGAGATTTGTCCTGAGAACCGTAGAAGATCCCTGCTCAATGCTATATTCCTCCCCCCAATGCCCTCATCCCGCGCCCGCGTCGGCGTCATCTTCTTCACGGTCCTGATCGATCTGATCGGCTTCGGCATTGTGTTGCCGATCCTGCCGTTCTACGCGCAGCGCTTCGGCGCCGCCGGGCTGGGATACGGCGGCGTCATCGGCGTCTTCTCGCTCATGCAGTTCGTGGCGACGGCGCAGCTCGGCAAGCTCTCGGACCGCATCGGCCGGCGGCCCGTGTTGCTGACGACGATGCTGGTGAACGCGGTGGGCTACACACTGTTTGCCTTCGCGGGCTCGTACTGGGTGCTGTTTCTGTCCCGCGTCGTGTCGGGCTTTGCGGGAGGGAATATTTCCGCGGCGCAGGCCTACATGGCCGACATCACGACGCCCGCCGAGCGCTCCAAGGGGATGGGCGTGGTGGGCGCCGCGTTCGGGATCGGCTTCAGCCTCGGCCCGGCGATCGGCGGGTTCGCGCACCATTGGGGCGGCGATACGGCTCCGGGACTCGTGGCGGTAGGGCTGTCGCTCGCGAACTTCGTGTCCGCGTATTTCATCCTCCCCGAGTCGTTGAAGAGCGAGCTGCGCGTCAAGCGGTCCCTCTTCGACCTCGGTCACATCGGTGACGCGATCGGGCGTCCCCGGCTGCGGCCGCTGATGGCGGTTTGGGCATTCGTGCCGCTGGCGTTTGCGGGCTACACCGTGGCGCTGCCGCTGTGGGCGAGCGCGGCACTCGGTTGGACAGAACGCGAGCTAGCGATCCTCTTCACGATCATCGGCGTCACGGCGGCGTCGGTGCAGGGATACTTCTTCGGCAAGATCGTGCGCCGCACCGGCGAGCGGACGCTCGTTATTGCCGGGACGTTCGGGATGGCGCTCGCGATCGCCATCGTGCCGTTCCTGCCGAGTTCCGCGTTGCTGTATGGCTGGACATTCGTGCTGGCCGTTTCAAACAGCGTCTTCGCTCCCGCAGCGACTGGACTCGTCTCGGTTTATGCAGATCCAAGCGAGCAAGGAACTGTGCTCGGCGCCGCGCAGGCGATTGCGGCGCTCGGGCGCACGGCGGGGCCACCGCTGATCGGCACGGTGTACGACGTTGTGAGCCCAATCACGTCGTTTCTGCTCGCGGGCGGGATCATGGTGATTGCGGGCGTCGCCGCGATGGGACTCGCACGCGTTCCGCATCACGCCGCCTCGGGTCGCGCGCTTGCGCCCCCGGTGCCGTCGGTTCCTCCGCCCCCTCCCGCCGAGTCTTAACGACGTCTGAGCTTGAACGTCCAAGAGCCAGACTTTTCACGGAGCAATTGATGCACAAGCGAATGACGATTGCACTGGCCGCCCTCACCTTCGCGGCGGCCTGCAGTCAGGATCCCACGGGTGGTACCACCAATGAGCTGATGCTTGCTCAGAACGCCCAGATGCTCGCCGACAACGCGGCGTCGGCGACGTCGCCGTCAGGCAGCGCCCTGTGCGAGGGGTGGTTCAGACGGCTGCTCGATACGCTGCGCACGACCGACAACGCCGCGGCCCGTATGGATCTCGATTCGGCCCACGTGTATCGCGACTCGGCGTGGGCGGCATTTCAGCGGGGCGACACCGCCACCGCGCGAGCCGATCGGCGCGCGGCGTTCCGGTTCGTGCTCGCCGCCGTGATCGAAATCTTCCCCAACGCTCCGGAGCGCACCGGTCTTGCCGTCGACGACGCGATCGACAGGATCGAGAAATTCCTGGGCGATCGCGACGCGCCGCGGATTCGGGCGATCCTCGCGCACGTAAAGGATCTGCGGACGCAGGCTGAGGCCGCGCTGACGTCAGGCGATAAGGTCACGGCACTCGCGCTGAACTTGCGAGGGATCCAGATACTGCACCGACTCGTCGAGCATATCCGGGACAGCCACCGGGATCATGATGAGGTGGCTGATCAGGAGATGGAAAGCGTACAACCGTAGGACCTGCAACTACTAGGCCGCAGACGCGCCGCGGGCTTCGGTAAACGGGGGTTGGGACAAGCAGGTTGTCCTAACCCCCGTTCGCTGTTCACCGCGGTGCGTCTGTGGCCTAGCCGTTGTCTGGCCTAGCCCAGCCCCACACCGGCGGTTCATATTTTCGATCCCCCTCGCAGGAGATTTGCGCTGTATGCGTGTGTATAAGACGCCGGAGATCCGGAATGTGGCCGTCGTTGGCCACGGCGCGAGCGGCAAGACCTCCCTGGTCGATGCGCTGGCGTTTGTGGCCGGAACGAGCAAACGGCACGGATCTGTAAAGGACGGCACCGCCCTCACCGATTACACCGCCGACGAAATCGAACGGAAGTACTCCATCAACCTCGCGCTGGCCGTTGCCGAGTGGATGGACACGAAGGTCAACCTGATCGACACCCCCGGATACCTGGATTTCACCGGGGACGCCCTCGCCGGCGTGTACGCCGCCGATTCCGCCGTCGTCGTGCTGTCGGCGACCGCCGGGGTGGAAGTGGGTACCGAGAAGGTCTGGGACTACTGCGAGCGCCGCTCGCTGCCGCGCCTGTTCTTCGTGTCGCTGATGGATAAGGAGCACGCGAACTTCGAGCGCGTCTTCAATCAGATCAAAGAACAGCTGACACCCAAGGTGATCCCGGTGGAGATCCCGGTCGGCGAAGGACTGGAATTCCACGGCATCATCAATCTCTTCTCGAAGAAGGCGCACCTCTACAAGAAGGGGACCAAGGCGGGCGAGTACGACGAAGTCGACGTTCCCGACGAGTACAAGGATCGGTTCGACAAGTATTCCCAGGAATTGATCGAGAGCATCGCCGCGACGGACGACACGCTGCTCGAGCGCTACCTCGGCGGCGAAGAGATCGGCCGGGACGAAGCGATCGCCGCGATGAAGGCCGGCATGGCAAAGGGGGAGCTGTTTCCGCTGTTCTGCGGTGCGGCCGAGCTGACATACGGCACGCGCGCCTTGCTGAACAAGCTCGTTGAGCTCTGTCCCGCGCCGCACGAGATGCCGCCGGTCGATGCGCAGAAGTGGGGCAGTGCCGAGCGCCTGACTCTGAAGGCGGATGACGCGGGGCCGTTAGTCGCCCAGGTGTTCAAGACGGTCTCCGAGCCGCACGTCGGCGACGTCACGCTGTTCCGCATCTTCTCGGGCCACGTCAAGAACGGGCAGGATGTGTGGAACGCGCCGCGCGAAGCGTCCGAAAAACTCAACCACCTGTGCGTGAGCCAGGGCAAAGAGCGCATCGAGATTCCGGAGCTGCACGCGGGCGACATCGGCGTGGTTGCGAAGCTGCGCGATACCCACACCAACGACACGCTGTCAACCAAAGACATGGGGCTCGTGCTGCCGAAGATCCCGTTCCCCGAGCCGGTGATCACGGTCGCCGTCGAGGTGAAGCAGCGCGGCGAAGAAGACAAGCTCTCGACCGGACTGCACAAGCTGCACGAAGAGGATCCCACATTTCATCACGAGTACAACAGCGAGCTCGCCCAGACCCTCATCCGGGGACTCGGCGAGCGCCACCTCGAGATCGTGGTGGGGCGGTTGGCGCGGAAGTTCGGCGTCCACGCGCAGACCACCAAGCCCAAGGTCGCCTACCGCGAGACGTTCCGGGGAAAATCGGAGGGGCAGGGGAAGCACAAGAAGCAGACCGGCGGGCGCGGGCAGTACGGCGACTGCTGGATTCGGATCGCGCCGCTGCCCCGAGGCTCAGGGGTGCAGTTCGTGGATGAGATCGTCGGCGGCGTGATCCCGCGGCAATACATCCCGGCCGTCGAGCGCGGGGTGCTCGAGGCGGCGCACAAGGGGCCGATCGCCGGCTATCCAGTCGTGGACTTCAAGTTCGAGCTCTACGACGGCTCCTACCACGACGTCGACTCGAACGAAATGTCGTTCAAGATGGCCGGCATCCTCGCGTTCCGGAACGTGAGCCCCGGGGCACGGCCGGTCCTGCTCGAGCCGATCATGGATGTCGAGGTGTGGACGCCCGACGATTATCAGGGTGCCGTGATGGGTGACCTGTCCTCACGTCGCGGGCATATCGTGGGAACCGAGAAGGATGGGCGGCTCACCAAGGTGAAGGCCCTTGTGCCTGAGGCCGAGCTGGATCGCTACGCCACGACCCTGCACTCGATCACGCATGGGCGCGGGACGTACCGGATGAAGTTCCACGTGTACCAGGACGCGCCTTCCGAGATCGCCGCGAAGGTGACCGAGGCGCGGAAGAAGGAGCTCGAGGAAGCGAAAGCGTAAGCGCGCCAATGCTCGCCCGCCGGGGGCGCCTCTGGTTTGGTTTCTCCGATCCCATGGATCGCGGGACGTACTTCCGGTGGCAATCGCTTTCCCGGGCGCTGTGCTGGGCCGGATCGTCGCACGACGCGGGGTCCACCCGTCCACCGGTGCCGGCATGGCGCTGCTGGTGCCGCTCGTCGTCGGCGTCGAGCCTCGATCGACGCCGCCCGAACACGAAGTCACCACGGTCGTCGAAATTGCGGCACCTCCCGAGGTCGTCTGGCGACACGTCGTGACCTTCCCCGATCTGCCGCCCCCAACCGAGCTGCTGTTCCGCGCCGGCGTGGCCGCGCCGACGCGAGCCCGCACAGAGGGCCACGGCGTCGGCGCCATCCGCTACTGCGATTTCACGACGAGGAGCTTTGTCGAGCCGATCACCGCCTGGGACGAGAACCGGCTGCTCGCGTTCGACATCACGGCCCAGGCGCCGCCCATGACCGAATGGAGCCCGTACCGGGATGTGAACCCGCCGCACCTCGACGGGTACTTCCGTGCGACCCACGGCGAGTTCCGGCTGACGCCCGTGCCGGGCGGCCGCACGCGCCTTGAGGGGCGCACGACGTACGTCGTGGATATGTTCCCACAGCGCTATTGGACACTGCCTGCAGGCCGCATCGTCGCGGCCATCCACGAGCGCGTCTTGCGGCACATCGCAGCCTTGGCCGAGGGGGAAGTGCACTGATGAGAGCGACCGTCCTCTGTACGACCCTTGCTGTCGCGGCGGCATGCCAGCCCGTCGATCGGAAACGGCCTGTCTCGAGCGCCGCCGATACCACACGGCCGGTCGATACCATGCCGGCGGTGCCGCCTCCGCCCGCCGCTCCCGGCGCGACTCGCGTTCTTGCGGTGGCCGGCTTTTCCACGCCGGAGTCGGTGCTGCACGACTCGACCCAGGACATCTACTTCGTCTCGAACATCAACGGGTCGCCGACGGCGAAGGATAACAACGGTTTCATCAGCCGCGTGCGGCCCGACGGGGCGATCGAGAACCTCAAGTTCATCGAGGGCGGCCGGGCGGGCGTGACCCTCAACGCGCCCAAAGGCCTGGGGGTCACCGGAGACACGCTGTGGGTGGCGGATATCGACGCCGTGCGCGCTTTCAATGCGCGGACCGGCGCACCGGTCGACAGCTTCAAGCTCGACAGCGCGGGCGCCGTCTTCCTGAACGACCTGGCGATCGCGTCCGGCGCGATCTACATCACCGATACCGGCATCAAGTTCGACGACGTGGGCAACGTGCTGCATCCCGGACCCGACCGCGTCTTCCGGATCGGACCCGATCGCAAGATTACCATTGCGGCGCGCGGTGACAGTCTCGGCTGGCCCAACGGCATCGCCGTGGATCCCGTGGGCAAGCGGTTCGTCATTGTGTCGTTCGGGCCGACCAAAGCGGTGCTCGCGTGGAAGCCGGGGGACAAAGCGCCCAAGGTCATCGCCAAGGGCGCCGGCGGATTCGACGGTGTCGTGGTTGTCGGCACGAGGATCCTGGTGTCGAGCTGGACTGACTCCACCGTGTCTGCGTACGAGACCGGGCAGGAAGTGAAGGTGATCACCGGCGTGCCGTCCCCGGCCGACATCGGTTACGACGCCAAACGGAACCGTGTCTTGGTTCCGATTTTCACGGGGAATCGAGTCGAGATCTGGCAGCTGCAGTAGGACGGTCGGACGGTGGGAGGGCCGTTATGGCTTGGGCTCTTGCTGCGTGAGACAATGGATCGTTCCGAGGCCCCAGACCAGGTCGACGGCGTGGATTCCCACAACCGGTCGACCAGAAAACAGCTCGGCGAGAATGCCCAGCGCAATGCGATCCTTGGGGTCGTTGAACGTCGGCACGAGTACTGCGGCGTTGGCGATGTAGAAGTTGGCGTAACTGGCGGGTAGCCGAACGCCGTCAAAATAGAGAGGGGCGGGCATCGGAAGGTCGATCACTTCGATGCTCGTCCCTTTTTCCAGGTGCATGCCCTGCAGGCGCTCGCGGTTCTCGGCCAGCGGCCGGTAATTCCCGTCCTTGGGATCGTCCTCGCGACACAGGACGACGGTTCCGGGCTTTACGAAGCGACACAGATCATCCACGTGGCCGTGCGTGTCGTCGCCCGCGATCCCTTTGCCGAGCCAGAGCGTGTTCGTGATGCCGAGGGTATCGCGAAAGACGGTCTCGAGCTCCAGACGAGACAGCCCGGGATTGCGGGTCTGCACTTTCGGATCGAGCAGGCATTCTTCCGTGGTAAGCAGCGTGCCTCGGCCGTTCACGTCGATGCTGCCGCCCTCGAGCACAATCTGCGCCTCGATCAGCGGAAGCTTGAAGTGTTTGGCTGCCCGCTCGGGGATCTTGTCGTCTTTCTTCCAGTCCTTGTACTTCGCCCAGGCATTGAAATGAAAGCGCGCGATGGCCAGTCCTTTTTCTCCGCGCACAAAGATCGGGCCGAAGTCGCGCGTCCAGCCGCGATTCGTTGGGAAGCGGAGAAAGTCGACGCGGGCGAGGTCCACCCCGACCTTCTTGAGGATGCGGCCCGCCTGCGCCTGCTGGACCCGAGAGTTGACGAGGATGCGGACCACTTCGCCAGGCGCCAGCTTGCGGACGATTTCGCCGTAGACCCAAGGGATCGGAGGGAATTTCCCCGGCCAATCGGTGACGTTGTGCGGCCAGCCGATCCAGGTCGCCGCATGCGGCTCCCACTCGGCCGGCATGCGAACGCGGTTAGTCAGTGAGGAACCGGTGCTCAATGCCGCCGTATGCGTCGGTGCGCCGGTCGCGCAGGAACGGCCAGTTGCGGCGGACTTCCTCGATTCGCGCCAGATCCACCTGCGCGAGCACGAGCGCCTCGTCCTCGGCGGCCTCGGCGACGACAACCCCGAACGGGTCGCTGACGAACGAGTGGCCCCAGAATTCGATCCCTGCGCCTTGACCGTCGAGCCGTTCGAAGCCGACGCGGTTCACAGCGGCGACCCAGCAACCGTTCGCGATCGCGTGACTACGCTGGATGGTTTTCCAGGCATCGAGCTGCTGCTCGCCGTATTTCTCTTTCTCCGCGGGGTGCCAACCGATCGCGGTCGGGTAGAGCAGAATGTTCGCGCCTTGCAGCGCGGTGAGCCGGGCACCCTCGGGATACCACTGATCCCAGCAAACGAGGGTGCCGATCGGGCCGACCTTCGTGTCGAACGCGCGAAAACCGAGATCACCCGGCGTGAAGTAGAACTTCTCGTAGTAGGACGGATCGTCGGGGATGTGCATCTTGCGGTAGATCCCCTTCACCGTCCCGTCGGCGTCGATGACCGCGGCCGTGTTGTGATACAACCCGGCCGCCCGGCGCTCGAACACCGACGCAATGACGACGACGCCGTTTTCCTTCGCGATCTTGCCGAGTGTCTCGGTCGTCGGTCCGGGGACCGGCTCGGCCAGGTCGAAGAGCGCGTGATCTTCGCGTTGGCCGATGTAGAGGGTGCGAAACAGTTCGGGGAGGCAGACGAGCGCGGCGCCTTGCTGCGCGGCGGTCCTCACCTGGGCGATTGCCTTGGCGAGGTTGGCCGCCGGATCGGCGGTCATGCTCATTTGGACGAGGCCGACCTTGAACTTGGTCGGCGGCGACGTGACGGCCATGGGTGAGAACATTACAGTCGTTCTCCCCCATTTGGAATGCAAGGTTCAGTCTGTGTGTAGCACAGCGGCGGGCATTGTCACTGACGCGGGTTTTGCGGCGGAATTGGAGCTCGGGTGGGATCGGTTGCTTTCTCAACGAAAATGCGCGTGCCACCACGCTGCAACCGGACGCCACCACGGTCGACCTCCTGCTGCCAAGCGTCCGGCGTTTGCAGGGGGAGCGAGGGCGTTGCCAAGCGCCGTGACCGGATCCTTGAAGTAGCTAGCCCAAGGTTCCGTAAAGTCGAGAGACATAGCGAGAGTCGCAACTAACCTGTCCTCCAACCCGTTTGGGTTGTAGGCACGCCCACCCGCGGCGGCCTGTACCGCCACCGCGATAAAGCCGCGGTACCACTTGCCCTTGAAGACGTGATCGTGACGTCCGGCGTCGTATTGCTCATCCACCCAGCGCGCGATTCGACGAAAAGCGCGCCCAAATCTCTGAGCCTGCAGCCTAGAGGCCACCTCAAGCACGTTCATGAATTGAGCCTGGAGTGTAGGGTCGAGGGCGCTGTAAACGCTTGTGTTCACACGCGATGTGACGCCGTAGTTGCACGCGCATTTTGCCGTTCTCACTTGAGAAAACGCGCACATCTTTACCCATTCGCGCCAGCTTTCCGCGCAAGTGCGCCGCCACGCCTCGGGGTTCGGGATGAGTGCTTGAATAGAAGGGACATCTAGGTCGGCTGCCGCGGCCGCCGCCTCGACGAGGCTACCGTGGTGGAAGAGATGGTTTTCTAGATCATAAAACACCGTGTAAACCGCGTGTCTGGACGTCTTCATGCGACGGGCATAGTCGTCGAGGTCTTTGTCAAAACAGAACATTGCCGCGAGGCGCTTTCCTTTGAACTCCTCCTGCAGGGCCAGCTTGAACTCTAGATACTCGAAGAACGCCGTAAGCCCTGGCTTACCTCCAGTACCGCCGGGGAGCTCCTGGGCGATCACGACCTCGTGGAGGATGCGAACGCCTGCAAGCGCGGACTCACAAACCCGACTATAGAAGAACCGGTCTACTCTTCCTTCCAGGAATACAAAAAGCGCCGCCCGAGACATTTGCATATAGCGGCGGTATCCGGGATAGGTGTGTAGGAGGCGACTCAAAGTCTGAAGATCTTCGAGTCGTCGATCTCAGCCATAATCTCCGGCGAGTGGGTCGCGACGATAAGCTGGGCTTGCGAATTCAACTGCTGCATTGAAGAGAGGAGTTTGCGTTGCCAATCGACATGCATTGAGATCTCAGGCTCGTCGACGATCATGCTGTTGGCTCCCGCAAGGAGAGCCTCGAGGAAGATTCTGAGAACCTGTTTCTCACCCGAAGACAGCGTTGCCAAACCAATTTTTTGGTCGGTGAGCGTCTCCACCTCGATGGCGCCGTCCGCGAATCGAACCCTCTTGTTGCCGGTAAACAGGGAGACGATTAACTCTTGGAGCTTGGTCCGAGGAGCCATAGCTTCCTCAATGCGTTGCTCGACATTATTAAGGTCGCTGACAACGCTCCGCAGCCTTGCGTCCGTAGCATAACGGGATTGGAACTCAGCCTCGGTGCCAAGAATGCCAGGAGATCCCTGACGCCGCAGGAAGGCTTCCACGCGCTGGTAGGCAGTCTGCGGATCGAATTCCGATTTCGCAGGTTGCGCGGTAGGCGTAATCACCGCCTTAAGCACATTCGCAAGGCCATCAGCCTGAGCCTTGCGCACGGCACCTAGGATCTCCGCGGAGTACCTCACCCACAGGCCGTCCACCTGCCTGGCAAAGTAGTTGTCGAGTTGTTCTTCAGAAGGCAGTTCACCTCGGGCGAACGACCGTTGCCACTCGGCGTACGCAGTGCGTGCCCCGAGGAACAACCTTGAGGTCGGTAGGTACCCGTGTCCGAACCGACCCTTGAAGTCTGGTGGCAGCTTCGCGTGCGTCTTCCACGTCGGCTGCTTCTCCGCGGTGAACACGTGTGTCGCGTAGGTGACGTAGTCACCGCCCTCTGGATCATTAGGGTCGCTGACGAGGCTGAGCTGGCTGGGCTCCTGCGTCTTTCGCCGTTTCTGTTGAAACGTCCTCAGGATGGTGTCATCGAGGTAGGCTGAATGGATTCTGACCTCCGCTTCTTCAAAGGGCACCCACTGAAGGAGAGAGGCGTCGTCGCGCATCGCGTAGTGCAGGATCTTGAGTAGGGATGTTTTGCCGCTCCCATTCAGTCCGAAGAAGACATTGATGTCGCGGTTCAGTTTTTGCGCATAAACCCCTTGGCGGCCCGCCAACCCTGTAACTGCGAATTCCACAATGTGGGCCAAGATCTACTCCTTTTGTCAGGAATTCGTTTCCGGGACGACGCTGAAACCCTAAGTGCGAACGTCCGGCACCGCCAGCGCCGATACCCACGATCCAATCGCGGCCCTGAACGCGCCGCGATACGATTGCGTTGAGGCTGAGGTCGGATTGGAGTTTGGCCTACGGGTTCGCAGATGCATCCGGAAGCTCGAGTCCGGCGGTGCTTATTCTCGGGGCATTCGACGCCGTACCCTGGGTCCATACGGGCTCTGGTAGGAACGCACCAACGGAAGCCCTCAGGATCACCGCGATCTTCCACGCGGTATCGAGTCCCAGGCCCTGGCGACCGCGCTCTATGCTTGCATAGGTCGCGCGCGACAAACCCAGCAGCGCAGCCACCTCTCGTTGCGTTAGGCCGCGCTCCTTCCTAAGCAGTTGCATACGAATGCCGACTTCCCGTTGAAAATCCGCGCGGTCAAAGCTCAATTTGGTCCCCTATGTCGGTATTGTGTGTATGAAACAGCTTATGCATAGGTGTAATTACACACTATTCCGGTGAGAAGTCCAGCATCTGTTCACGCATACACCGAATATTCGCCGGTAACACACAAATACTCGGTGTGTATGGTTGACATCGTGCTCGGATCACCGTATAGTGTCCCGGACAGGTCGCGGGGTCGCGACTTTCTGTTCCTCTCTGTGCCGGTGTGGCCGGGCGTGCGGAACATCAAATCTCTTCGGCACGGAAGCGTGTCAGGGCGTATGGACGCGACGATCAGAAAAAGCGTCGAGGAATGGCTCCGAGCCAGCGGTTGCACGCCGGTTGAGCAACAGGATGTGGCCACAGATTGGCATGTCAGGGTGGACTACCCGGTGAAGAGTCCCCACGTCATCCACGTCGCCGCACCCAAGGTGACGCCCGGTGCTGTGGTCATCGCAACTGCGATGGACGTTGGGCGCGAGCACCGAGAGGCATTTGAAGCGCTGGACGACGAAGCAAAGGCCGAGTTCTTGTGGGATCTGAGGCGAACGCTCAATCAGGTTGAGGTGGACTTCCAACTCGAGGGCGCGAGGGGTGAACTCGATCTCCCGACTCGCTTTCAAGTCAGCCAGGTCCGGTTCGATGATGGCCTCACGAGGGATTCGTTCATGCGAGGCGTCGGGACGGTGTTCAAGGTGGAGCTCAAGGCGGCGTGGCTGTTCCAGGAGAGACTGGGGTCGAATGGGCACGGGCCGTCGGGGAGATTCGATTTCAAGCGGCTCGGCTTGTAGCGCACGTTAAGCAATGATGGCAAAAGGGCACGGCGTACCGTGCCCTTTCTTCTTCCGTCGAGCCTTCGGTGCTACGTCAGAACACCCTGCTCGCCGATAAGACGACTCCCAACCTCGCCACGTTTTCGGTCTCCCGCGATCCCGCCGTCGTCGGCGTGTAGCGGTAGAACCGGCTCTCCGCGTCCGTCCCTACGACGGCGGCTCCGAGCGTGACGGCGCCAAACGGGCGCGTGAGCCCAATCTTGTAATCCGCGTAGGAGAGCGGGGCATAGCTTCGCACATACTGACGGCCGTAGTGCAGCCCAAGACTCATGCCGACCGCGACATCAAACGTCCCGTTGAGGTCGAGGTAGCCCGATCCCTTCGAGGAGCCGGCGCCGAGACAATTGGTCGTAGCCGCGCTGCCGTCGGCGTCGATCCCGCAATAGCCGCCGATGGTGCCCGTTTTCATGCCGAAAAGGTTCGTCAGAGCGTGCGAGTACTTCGCGGCGAACTGAGCGTATCGCACGCCGACGTACACTTCCGCCGTGTTGTAGCGGTCACCCGGATCGATGTTGTAGCGCGCGCGGGGATACCAGTAATACTGCATGCCGAAATCCAGGCCGACCTTGCCCGGCGTCCAGCGGTACCCGCCATACAGGTCCAACTCGAGCGATCCTCCATTCAGGAACTGATTGCCGCTTACGTTCGAGCCCCATGCGCCGACGTACGCACCGATAGTCGATGCGTAGTCGACGCCCCCCTGAATCGCGGGCTGCGTGTAAGTCTGCGACAACCCTCGGAATCGATAATCGCCCACGAGCGCCACGTTTCCCGTGAGGCTGTGCGGCGACTGGGCCTCGAGCGGCGCGGCGATTGCGGCCGCGACCGCCGAGGCGATGAGCCGCGCGCGCATCAGACGCTCGGAGCCGGCGCGGGGGTCGGCTCCAGGGCAAAGGCGTCGACGACCACGCTGCCGCCGAGCGAGCCGCCCGTTCCGGCGGCACTGCCCAGATCCGATCCGAAATACGCCTCTTCGCCGTGCTGGCTGAGGTCGAGTCCCGCACTCTCCTCGGGCACACCCGCGCGCGCGCCGATCGTCACATCGACGAGCTTCAGGATCCCGAGGGTGCCGAGACCGGCGAACGCGACGGTGGCCAGAACGGCGAGCAGCTGGACGCCCATCTGACCAGCATTCCCTGCCAAGAGCCCGTCGCCGCCGGCGGGGTTCACGAGCTTGGTGGCGAACACGCCTGTCAGGAGCGCCCCTGCCATCCCGGCGATCCCATGGCAGGAGAAGACATCGAGCGCGTCGTCGAGCTTGGTCCGCGAGCGAATTTGGATGGCGGTGTAACTGACGCCCGCCGCCAGAACGCCGATCAGGAGCCCGGACAGGGGCTTCACATAGCCGGCGGCCGGAGTGATGCCCACGAGGCCGACGACGAGTCCGGTGGCGGCGCCGACCGCTGTGATCTTGCCGGTGCGCCACAGGTCGAGCCCTGCCCAGGTGACGAGGGCGGCAGCTGCGGCGGTGTTGGTGTTGACGAACGCCAGCGCCGCGAGGCCGTTGGCCGCGAGGGCAGAGCCGGCGTTGAAGCCGAACCAGCCGAACCAGAGCAACCCGGCGCCGAGCAGCACGAGCGGGACGTTGTGCGGCGCAATCGGGACGCGGCGGTAGTCCCGCCGGGGTCCGAGGAACCACGCGGCGACGAGCGCCGAGACGCCGGCGCTGATGTGCACGACGGTGCCACCCGCGAAGTCGAGCGCCCCGAGCTTCAGCAGCCAGCCGCCGGAGCCCCACACCCAGTGCGCCAACGGATCGTAAATCAGTGTCGCCCACAGGACGAGGAACACGATGTAACCCCGGAAGCGCATCCGCTCCACGATCGCGCCCGAGATGAGGGCGGGGGTGATGATCGCGAACATCCCCTGGAACATCGCGTGGGCCTGCAGCGGGATCGTCGCCGAATACGTCGCATTGGGCTCGAGCCCAACGTGGTTCAGACCGAGCCATGAGAGGCCACCCAACCATCCGTTGCCGGGGCTGAACGCGATCGAGTACCCGACCAGCATCCACTGGACGCCGATCACGCCGAGCGCGACGACGCTCATCATCATGGTGTTGAGGGCGTTCTTGGGGCGCACCAGGCCGCCGTAGAAGAACGCGAGGCCAACGGTCATCAAGAGCACGAGCGCGCTCGAGATGAGGACCCAGCTGGTATCACCCGATGAAAGAGTCGCCTGCGTCATCCCACACCTCCCATGCCGGCCGCGTTGATGGCCGCGCGTTGAACCTCGTCGGCGTTGACTGCCGTCAGGGCGGCGTTGTCGACCTCGCCCGTACGGATGCGGACCACCCGCTCGATCGGTTGCACGAAAATCTTCCCGTCGCCCACCTCGCCCGTGCGCGCCGCCGAGAGAATGGCCTGCACGCACGGCTCGACGAACGGCTCGGAACACACCATTTCGATTTTGACTTTCTCGTGGAACTCCATGACGAGCGCCGTCCCTCGATATTGCTCGAACCGCTCGTGCTCACCGCCGTGTCCGCTGACGCGGCTCAGTGTGATGCCGGTGATCCCGGCGCGAAACAGCGCCGTTTTGACTTCGGGGACACGCTCGGGGCGTACGATGGTCGTGATGAGTTTCATGCTGGGCTCCCAGTCGATTGGGGTTGGGCCACCGGTTCGATCGCGACCGCCGCCGGCGGTGCCACCTTCCGGATCAATGGACGGTACGCGTCCCACTGCGCGAGGATCATCCGGGCGCGGGGACTGCCGGTCTTGTGAAAGTGTTGCTGGATCAGCTTGCGCAGCACGCGCTCGTCCATCGTGTTGAGCCCGCTGACGGCAACCATCTCCCGGTTACAACGCGATTCGAGCATCCCACGCTCGTCGAGCACGTAGGCGATGCCATTCGACATGCCCGCGGCGAAGTTCCGGCCTACGGGTCCCAGCACGACGACAACACCGCCGGTCATGTACTCGCAGCAGTGGTCGCCGGCACCCTCGATGACCGCGATCGCGCCGGAGTTCCGAACGGCGAAACGGTCGCCCGCGCTTCCGGCCGCGAACAGGCGCCCCGACGTCGCGCCGTAGAGGGCGGTGTTGCCGATCAGCGCACCTTCCGAGTACCCGGCGCCACGGAACGGCCGGATCACGATCTCGCCACCGCACAGGCCTTTGCCGACGTGATCGTTCGCCTCACCCTCGAGATGGAGGTGCATGCGCGGCAGCGTAAAGGCGCCGAAGCTCTGGCCGGCACTCCCCCGGAACCGCAGCCGCAGCGGCGTGCCCGATCCCTGGCTGCCGTACTCCCGCGCCAGCTGCCCGGCGATACGCGCGCCCACCGTGAGGTGGTGATTCCCGATCGCGTAGACCCGGGGTGCAGTCCCCTTCTCGTCGAGAATCTCGGCGTCGAGCGAGACCAGGCCGGGTCGGACATTCCGTTCGACTGTACGGCGCCGCGGCTCCGACTTGATTGCGTGTGCGGTCAGCAGCCACGAGAGGTCGAGCAGCCTCGCGCGCGGAGTCTCCGGCCGTTCGACGCGCTGCAGCAGCTCGGTCCGGCCGATGAGATCATCCATCCGCCGCACGCCGAGCGACGCCATGATGCGGCGGACATCCTCGGCGAGGAACGTGAAGTAGGCGATGACCTGTTCCGGGGTGCCTTTGAACTTCGCGCGGAGGTCCAGGCGCTGCGTGGCAATTCCCGTCGGACAGGAATTCAGGTGGCACTGGCGCGCCATCGCGCAGCCGAGCGCGACGACCGTGGCGGTCCCGAATCCAAATGCCTCGGCACCGAGCAGCGCCGCAATCACGACATCGCGTCCCGTCCGTAGCCCGCCGTCGGTCCGGACCTCGATGCGCTCGCGCAGCTTGTTGCGCATCAGAATCGCCTGCGTCTCGGCGAGGCCGACTTCCCAGGGCGAGCCGGCGTGTTTGATAGACGACAAGGGCGATGCGCCCGTCCCGCCGTTGTGTCCCGAAATGAGCACGTAATCGGCGTACGCTTTCGCGACGCCGGCCGCGACGGTGCCCACGCCGGCTTCCGCGACGAGCTTCACGCCAACGCGCGCAGTGGGATTCACCTGCTTCAAGTCGTGAATCAGCTGCGCGAGATCTTCGATCGAGTAGATGTCGTGATGCGGCGGCGGCGAAATCAACGGAATGCCGACCACCGCGTGGCGGAGCCGCGCGATCAGGTCGGTGACCTTGTGGCCCGGCAGCTGG
>JBGQKD010000018.1:0-65730 GCA_041499375.1 Gemmatimonadota bacterium | reverse complement strand
CGGTCAGGCTCCATTTTCAGGGTGCCCACGCGGCGATGGGCAAGGCACACTTGACGATGCTCACCGCTGCGGCTCAGGCAAAGGCCTTGCTCACCGACGAGCAGCGTGGGCGCGTGAACGGGTGGGTGGACATGATGGAGACGCATCAAAAGGAACACCCAGCGGATGACGAGCGGCACTGAGATGCGTCGGGTGCTCGCGAGCGTGACGCTCGCGGCACTCGTGCTATCCCTGGTGTCACCGCTTCTGGCCGGCGGTGCGACCGACGACGGTTGCCCGCTCGCGCCGAAGACGGGGAGTCCTGCATCGGTGCTGACCGCCGGAATGGACGGCGGGGGCTGCGAGCACATGGATGCTGGCGTGTGCCTGACGGGGCTCGGCTGCGTCACTGTTGCCCCGGCCATCCAGCCCGCCGCGGCATTCCTCGTCACTTCTACTAGGCTGATCGTGCTCGGGGCCGCTCCGACTCCGCAGGTCGGCGGCCTCTACCGCACCGGTCCCCCCACACCCCCGCCGAACCAGATCTGATCCTCGTCGCCTGACGGCGGCGCACACGCCTCACGGCATTCCAGTGGGGCTTCGTCACACGTGTGATCCGGCGTGTCGCCGGACAAAGGGGGATCAGGTGATTGCGCTACTGCACATCACGACTCTCGCACTGGTTCTGAGTCGTGCCCAATCGGCGGACACGCTGCGCGCGGCCGACGCGTTGCGCATTGCCCGCGAGGCCAATCCGATGCTGCGCGCCGCGCGCGCCTCGGCGACCGCCGCCGGGCAGCGCATCGGGCCCGCCGGCGCGCTCCCCGATCCCCAGCTCCAGTTCGGGCTGATGAATCGCATGGCCTCCGACTTCGGGTCGACGATGGACCCCATGACCATGAACCAGGTGCAGCTCATGCAGATGCTGCCGTGGCCAGGGAAGCTGGGCGGTGCCAAGCGAGCGGCACGGCATACGGCGGCGGCCGCGCGCGCCGATACCGACGAGCAGGAGCGCATGCTCGCCGCGCAGGTGCGGATGGCCTACTACAACACGGCGTATGCCGATCGCGCGCTCGAGGTGATGGGACGCACGCGCGACCTCCTCAGAAACTTCCTCGACGTGAGCACGACGATGTATGCCGTCGGCTCGGCGGTGCAGCAGGATGTGCTGCGGGCGCAGGTCGAGGTCGCGCGGATGAGCGAAGAGATCACGCGGATGGGACAGGAACGCGTGACCATGGCGGCGCGGCTCAACGTACTGCTCGGCCGATCGGCGCTGAGCCCCATCCCCGCGCTCGAGCTGCGCGAGGCAGACGCGGGCGAGCTGCCGGCGGTGGACTCGCTGGTGGCATGGGCGATGGCGCAGCGTCCGGCGCTTGTCGCCGGAGCCGAGCGCGTCGCGGCCGCGGATGCGTCGCTGTCAGGCGCCCGGCGCGCGCTGTTTCCGGACTTCACGCTCGGCGTCCAGTACCAGCAGCGCCCGCAATTCCCGACCATGGTGAGCCTCATGGTCGGCATTACCGTGCCGATCTTCGCGGGATCGAGACAGCTCCCGATGCGACGGGAGATGGCGGCGATGCGGGGCATGGCGACGGCCGAGTTGGCGAGTCTTCAGAACGAGACGGTTGCGCGGATCGTCGAGACACGCGCCCGCGCCGTCCAGGACCAGAACCTGATTCGACTGTACCGCGGCAGCATCCTGCCGCAGGCCCGGGCCGCCGTGCAGTCGTCTCTGTCGGGGTACCGCGTTGGACGCGTGGCGTTCATGCAGCTCGTCGACAACCAAATGACCGTCAACCGCTACGAGACCGAGACCTACCGGCTGCTCGCCGACTATCACCAGGCGGTCGGGGAGTTGGAAGCCCTAGTGGGCAGAGAGGTACAGCCATGACGCGACTCTTAACGATCCTCGCCACCGCAGGGGGGCTGGTGGCGGCCTGCCGCGCCAAGCCGGAGGCGGACGCGATGGCCGGGATGGACATGAGTGATTCGGCGCGGGCGGATTCGGTTCCCGCGGAGCGGACGCCGGTACATCTGAGCGCCGAGCAGGCGCACGCGATCGGCGTGACGTTCACGGTCGTGGAGCGCGGGCCGCTCGGCCGCACGGTGCGGACGGTCGGCCAGGTCGTCCCGGCGGAGCCGGGGCTCGCCGATATCACCACGAAGATCGATGGGTTCGTCGAGGAGCTGTACGTGGACGCGACGGGCGTCACGGTGCGACGTGGGCAGCCGCTGCTCACCATCTACAGCCCGATGCTCGTCGCGGCACAGGAGGAGCTGCTCGCCGCCAAGCGGCTCGCCGCTGGCGTGGACTCGGCCGATCGGGAAACCTGGCGCAACGCGCAGGGGCTGCTGGCCGCCGCGCGCCGCCGGCTCGCCTACTGGGACATCTCGACCAACCAGATCGAGGACCTCGAGCGCACGGGTGAGGTCACGAAGACGCTGACGCTCAACGCGCCGGTCAACGGGGTCGTCCTCGAGAAAATGGTGGTCGCCGGGCAATCAGTGATGACCGGGATGAAGCTCTATCGGATCGCCGACCTGAGGACGGTGTGGATCGAAGGGGCGGTGTTCGAGCAGGATCTGGCCTTCATTCGGGTCGGCGCGCCCGTGCAGGCCGAGCTGACGGCGTACCCAGGGCGGTTTGTTGACGGCCGCGTGAGCTTCGTGTGGCCGACGGTGGACGAGCAGAGCCGGACCGTCCGGGTGCGCGTCGCCTTCGCGAACCCCGGCGGGCTGCTCAAGCCCGGCATGTACGCGACGCTGTTGTTTGAGGCGCGGGTGGGGGGGGGCGACGTGTTGCAGGTGCCCGCGGAAGCGGTCGTGCAGACGGGCGTGCGGAATCTCGTATTCGTCGTTGGGCCGGACGGCGCCCTCACGCCGCGCGAGATCGTGCTCGGTCCGCGCGCCGGGGGGCGGTTCCAGGTGCTCAGCGGCCTCACCGGCGGCGAACGGATCGTGGCGTCGGCCAACTTCCTAGTGGACGCGGAGTCGCGGCTCGCGACCGGCACGGGGACGGCTATGCCAGGCATGGACATGGGAACGGAGAAGAAGCGGCCATGATCGCCAACGTCATCGCATGGTCGCTCAAGAACCGGTTCCTCGTCGGGCTGGGGACCTGCGCGCTCGTGGTAGCCGGCATCTGGGCGATTGCCACGACGCCGATCGACGCCCTGCCGGACCTCTCGGATGTGCAGGTCGTGATCCAGACCGAGTTCTCGGAGCAGGCTCCGCAAATCGTCGAGGACCAGGTCACCTATCCCATCGCGTCCGAGATGCTCAAGGTGCCCGGCTCGCGCGTCGTGCGCGGATACTCCTTCTTCGGCTTGTCGCTCGTGTACGTCCTGTTCGAGGACGGCACCGACCTGTACTGGGCACGCTCGCGCGTCCTCGAGTACATGAACGGGCTGCGCCAGCGCCTCCCCGCGGGCGTCGAGCCCACCCTCGGCCCCGACGCCACCGGCGTCGGCTGGGTGTTCGAGTACGTGCTCGAGAGCGACTCGCTCAACCTGGCCCAGCTTCGGACCCTGCAGGATTGGTACCTCCGCTACCAGCTCACCGCGATCCCCGGCGTCTCCGAGGTCGCGAGCCTGGGCGGCTACGTCAAGCAGTACCAGGTCGAGGTCGACCCCGAGAAACTGCGCGCGTTCCGGATCCCGGTGATGCGGGTGGTGGAGGCGATCGGCCGGCACAATGCCGACGTCGGCGCGCGGGTCATCGAGATGGGCGGCCGGGAGTACATGATCCGCGGCCTCGGGTACCTGCGGTCGACCGCCGACATCGAGAACGTGGCGGTGGGCAGCGCTATGTCCGGCACGCCGATCCGGGTCGGGGACGTCGCGACGGTCCAGGTGGGCCCCGCGGCACGCCGGGGCGCGGCCGATCTGAACGGCCGGGGTGAGGCGGTCGGGGGCATCGTGATCATGCGGTTCGGCAGCGATGCGTTGAAGACGATCGAGGCGATCAAGGCGCGGGTGGCGGAGGTGCAGCGCACGCTGCCCGCCGGTGTGCGGCTCGTGCCGGTGTACGACCGGTCCGACCTCATCCACCGGGCGATCAGCAACCTGCGTCGGACCCTGATCGAAGAATCGCTGATCGTCGCCCTGGTCGCGATGGTGTTCCTGCTCCATTTCCGCTCGGCGCTGGTCGCCATCGTCACGCTGCCGCTCGGCATCCTGATCTCGTTCCTCGTGATGCGGTCGATGGGCGTCGGCGCCAACATCATGAGCCTGGGCGGGATCGCGATCGCGATGGGCGCCATGGTGGACGCCGCGATCGTGATGATCGAGAATATGCACAAACACCTGGAGCAGGGCGGCGACCGCCCGCGCTGGGAGGTCGTGCGAGAGGCGGCCGTCCAGGTGGGACCACCGCTCTTCTTCTCGCTCCTCATCATCGTCGTGTCATTCCTTCCGGTGTTCTCGCTCGAGCAGCAGGAAGGGCGGCTGTTCAAGCCGCTGGCGTTCACGAAGACGTTCGCGATGGCGGGTGCGGCGCTCCTCTCGATCACCCTCGTCCCGGTGCTGATGGGCTATCTCGTGCGCGGTCGCATCCGCCCGCAGCAGACGAACCCAGTGAACCGCTGGCTGATGCGGGCCTATCGACCCGTGATTGCGCTGGTGCTGCGCTACCCCTGGCGCGTGGTCGCCGGCGCCGGCCTCGTGCTGGCGGCGACCGTTCTCCCGTGGAGCCGGCTGGGGAGCGAGTTCATGCCGCCCCTGGACGAGGGCTCGCTGCTCTTCATGCCGACGACCGTCCCGGGCGTTTCGATCGCCCAGGCGCGGGCGATCATGCGCTATCAGGACAGCGTCCTGGCGTCATTCCCCGAGGTCGTGTCCGTGTTCGGCAAGGTTGGCCGCGCGAACACCGCCACCGACCCCGCGCCGCTCGACATGTACGAGACGACGGTCGTGCTCAAGGCGCGTGACCAGTGGCGTCGCGGCATGACCACCGAGCGGCTCGTCAGCGAGATGGACCGCGCCGTCCGGCTCCCCGGCGTGACCAATGCCTGGACGATGCCGATCAAGAACCGGATCGACATGCTCGCGACCGGCGTCCGGACGCCCGTGGGGGTCAAGGTCTATGGCCCCAACCTCGACACGTTGCAAGCGTTGGGCGAGCGCGTCGAGCGCATCCTCCAGAACGTACGGGGCACGCGCAACGTCTTCGCCGAGCGCAACGTATCGGGCTACTACGTGGATGTGCAGATCGACCGGGCCCAGGCCGCCCGGTTCGGGCTGAACGCCGGCGACCTACACGACGTGATAATGGCCACGGCCGGCGGCATGACCGCAGCGATCACGGTGGAGGGGCGGGAGCGCTACGAGGTCAACGTCAGATACCCGCGGGAGCTACGGGACAACGCGCAAAAGCTGCGCGACATCGTGGTGCCCACGATGTCCGGCGTCCAGATCCCTCTGGGGGAGGTCGCGCGCGTCAACGTCGTCCAGGGCCCCATGGCCGTGAAGACCGACGACGCGTACCCGGTGACGACAGTCTACGTGGATATCGAGGGCCGCGATCTGGGTGGGTACGTGCGGGACGCCCAGCGTGTGGTGGCGGCCCAGTTGACCCTGCCGCCCGGATACCGCCTGACCTGGAGCGGGCAGTTCGAGTTCATGGAGCGCGTGCGCGAGAAGCTGAAGCTCGTGGTGCCATTGACGCTCGGGCTGATCTTCTTGCTGCTCTACTTCAACTTCCGCGGTGTGGAGGAGACGCTGATCGTGATGCTCGCGCTGCCGTTCGCGCTGGTCGGGGGCATCTGGTCGATCTGGGGGCTGGGCTACAACACCAGCGTGGCGGTGTGGGTCGGGTTCATCGCGTTGGCTGGCGTAGCGGCGGAGACGGGCGTCGTGATGCTCATCTACCTCGACGAGGCGTTCCATCGGCGGCGCCTCGCAGGGGAGCTGCACACCGCGGCGGACGTGGCCGGCGCGGTCGCCGAGGGCGCCGTGCAGCGCTTGCGGCCGGTGATGATGACCGTAACTGCGGTGATCGCCGGTCTGGCGCCGATTCTCTGGAGCGCGGGCACGGGGGCCGATGTCATGAAGCGGATCGCCGCGCCGATGGTTGGGGGCATGGTGACGGCCACGCTGCTCACGCTCGCGGTCATCCCGGCGATTTACTACCTGTGGCGGAGCTGGCAGGTCGGGCGGGAGGCGGGCCAAGGGGGAGGGGGATCGGCATGAACGCAAACGCCTGGCTTCGGGCGTTCCTGAGCCTCCAACGCCGGAGGGAGTCCATGGCTATGACGCGCGCTGACACCTTCGTACCGGCTCTCGGACATCCGCTGGTCGCCCGCCTGTACGACCCGCTCCTCCGCCTGACCCTGCGGGAACGGGCCTTCAAAGGCGCGCTCCTCCAGCAGGCGGCCATCGCTCCTGGCCAGCGCGTGCTCGATGTCGGGTGCGGGACGGCTACGCTGGCGCTGCTTGCCAAACGAGCGGAGCCGCGGGCGCACGTCGTCGGGTTGGACATCGATCCGGTGATGCTCGAGCTCGCGCGTCGCAAGGTTCTCCGCTCGGGCCTGGAGGTCTCGCTTGATCTGGGGTCGGCCGTGGCTCTCCCGTATGCCGACGAGAGCTTCGACCGGGTGCTTTCGAGCTTGACGCTGCACCACCTGACCCCCGAGCAAAAGGTGGCGGCGCTCCGCGAGGCGTTCCGGGTCCTCAAGCCCGGAGGCGAAGTCCACGTTGCCGACTGGGGACGGCCCGCCAACCGCTTCATGCGAGGAGTGTTCGTTCTCGTTCAGCTGGTGGACGGTTTCGCGACTACCCGGGACAACGTGGCGGGGCGGCTGCCAGACATGATGGCGACCGGGGGCTTCCAGGGCTCGCGGGAGACGCGGCGGTTCGCCGTCCCGCTGGGCACCGTGTCGCTTTATCGCGGCCGGAAGGCGGCGTGATGGGTGACTGCGTCTGCGTCGCCAGCGGCGAGCTCGGCATCGCGCTTTCGGGCGGGGGCGCAAGGGCGATGGCGCAGCTCGGGGTGCTCAAAGTCCTGGACCGCGCGCGCATCCCTGTTTCGTACATCGCGGGAACAAGTGGCGGCGCCGTCATCGGAGCCGTCTACGCCACGTCCGACACGGCGCTGCAGGCCGAGGAGCGGATCCTCGCCCACCTGGCCACGACCGGTGTGGGCTTCGGCGACGCCATGCGCGACCGGTTGAGTCACCGCGCCGGGATACGGCCACGACATGCCATCCAACAAGAGAGGGAACATGAACAGGCGGAAATTGTGGGGCGGAGCGGTCGTTGTCGGGCTCGCCGTAGTGGGGGTCCTCGCGACGAGGACTGCCGCCCCGGCTCAGGCGCCGAAGATCGTCGTCTACAAGGACGCGATTTGCGGCTGCTGCGTCCACTGGATCGAGCACGTGAAGGCCGCCGGATTCCGCGTGTCGGTGCAGAACAAGACCGATCTCAGCGATATCAAGGACCGTTACGGCATCACATCGGCGTTGAGGTCCTGCCACACGGCGGTGGTCGAGGGTTACGCGGTTGAGGGCCACGTGCCGGCCGACGTGATCCAGCGCTTGCTGCGGGAGCGGCCCCCGGTGACAGGCATCGCGGTCCCCGGGATGCCAGGGGGAGCCCCGGGCATGGAGGGCCTGGTCCGAGACGCGTACAACGTCGTCACTTTCGACCGCTCCGGCGTGACGAGGATTTACGCGACCCGCTAGGGATCGGATGATGCCCTCGCGGCGTGAGAGGAACGCCGCGTGAGGTACCACTACGTGTGGCTGCTCTGGTCTGCGGCGTTCTTAGGGCTCTGGAGTGTCGTGTTCGTCGCCAACCCGCGGAAACGCCGGGCGATGTGGCACACCAGCCTCGTGACGGCGCTGTTCGGCATCACGGAGCCGATTTTTGTCCCCCGTTACTGGAATCCGCCCAGTTTGTTCGAGCTCGCCCAACGCACGGGCTTCGATATCGAAAGCTTCATATTCGCCTTCGCGGTCGGCGGGATTGGGATGGTTCTGTATACGACGCTCACCGGACGTGCGCTCGTGCCGCTCGGCGCCGAGCATCGCAGCGAGCGCCGCCACAAGTTCCATCGGCTGGCGCTCGTTGGGCCGATCGTCCTGCTGGTGCCGGGGTTCTTGCTGCCGTGGAACCCGATCTATCCGTCACTGCTGGCGCTCGCGCTCGGCGCATTGGCCGCCGTGGTTTGCCGGCCCGATCTCATGAAAAACACGCTCGTCGGAGGCGTGCTGTTCCTTGGTCTGTACGCCGTGCTCATGCTCGGGCTACGTTGGTTCGCACCTGGGTACATCGAGGCCGTCTGGAATCTCCCGGCACTGCATGGCGGCCTTATCTACGGTATCCCCGCCGAGGAGCTGTTGTTCGGGCTGACGTTCGGGATGTATTGGAGCGGCGTCTACGAACACCTCACTTGGCACGGGAGCGTGACGGTCGCCCATTCCGGGATCGCTGTCACGTGACAGCACCCGGAACGACAATCAGGCGATCATCGGTCCCGAAACCGTGGACGCGATTCGGGCGCTGATGCGAGTCTAGCACGACGCCATTCTCTCGACGCGAGGTCTCCGTGACGGGCGGAACCGGCCACCATTCGATGAGCGGAGCGGATCACCACGGCCACGACGGCGCGGCGATGCAGGAGCCGGCGCGTGAGCACGTGCATGACACACACGCCGGCCATTCGCCGCAAATGTTCCGCGATCGGTTCTGGCTCTCGACCCTTCTGACGATTCCGGCCGTGATCTGGTCGGAGCATATCCAGGCGCTGCTCCGTTACCGAGCGCCGGCGGTCCCGGGCGCGTCCTGGATCCCGGCGGTCTTCGGCACGCTCGTCTTTCTCTATGGCGGGCGCGCCTTCTTGCAGGGTGCCTGGCGCGAGCTACGAGATCGCTTGCCGGGGATGATGACGCTCATCTCGCTCGCCATCAGCGTCGCCTTCGTGTTCTCCTGGATCGTGCAGCTGGGCCTGATCGCCGCGGACGCCCTGTGGTGGGAGCTCGCCACTCTCGTGACCATCATGCTGCTGGGTCACTGGATCGAAATGCGATCGATCGAACGCGCCGATGGCGCGCTCGCGGAGCTGGCCAAGCTGCTTCCGGATATGGCGACGCGCCTGCGCGATGGCGTCGAGGAGCAGGTCCCGATCGCCGAGCTGCGCAAGGGAGATATGGTGCTCGTCCGACCGGGCGAGAGCGTGCCGGCGGACGGTGTCGTCCGTGCGGGCGAGAGCGACGTCAACGAGGCAATGATCACCGGCGAATCCCGCCCCGTGAAGAAACGCGCGGGCAGTGAGGTCATCGCCGGCACGATCAACGGCGCGGGCTCCCTGCGCGTGGAAGTGACGGGGACCGGGAGCGAGACGAAGCTCTCGCGGATCATGCGACTTGTCGCGGACGCGCAGCGGTCCAAGTCCAGGGCCCAGCTCCTGGCCGATCGCGCCGCTCAGATGCTTACCGGCGTGGCGATCGCGGCCGCTCTGCTCACGATGGTTGTCTGGCAGGTACTCGGGGCACCCATCGACTTCACGGTTGTGCGCGTCGTGACCGTCCTCGTCATCGCGTGCCCGCACGCCTTGGGGCTTGCGGTACCCCTGGTCGTCGCGATCTCGACGACACTCGGCGCGCGCGCGGGCCTGCTCGTGCGTGACCGCCGGGGTCTCGAAGAGGCCAGGACGCTCGACACCGTGATCTTCGACAAGACAGGAACGCTCACACTGGGTGAATTCCGCGTGGTGGAGTTGACGGTCGCGGATGGCGTATCGGCGGATGAGGCGCTGCGGATCGCGGCAGCGGTCGAGGCCGAATCGGAACACCCCATCGCCCGAGGGATCGTGAAGACGGCCGAGGAACGGCGAAACCGATTTCCGGCTGCCGCGGACTTCCGTGCCCTTCCGGGGAAGGGCGTCGCCGCCAAAGTCGATGGCGTGGAGTACCACGTAGGCGGTCCTGCACTGCTGAAGGAGGAAAACGCTTCCGTTCCGCCGGCGCTGAGGCAGGCGGCGGATGCGGCGGCGCGCCGCGCCCAGTCCGCCATTTACCTAGTACGAGACGGCGCCGCCCTGGCCGTATTTGCAGTCGCCGATGCAATCCGGCCGGAAAGTCGTGAAGCAATCGAGGCACTGCATCAGCGGGGCATCGAGGTCGCCATGCTCACGGGAGACGCGCGCGCCGTCGCGGACGCCGTGGCGAAAGACCTCGGCATCGACACGGTGTTCGCCGAGGTCTTGCCGGAAGACAAAGCCTCCAAGGTGCAAGAGCTTCAGAAGCAGGGGCGCAAGGTCGGGATGGTAGGCGATGGGGTCAACGACGCGCCAGCCCTGGCGACCGCCGACGTCGGCATCGCGATCGGCGCAGGGACCGATGTGGCCGTCGAAGCCGGGCACATCGTGCTGGTGCGCTCGGATCCGCGGGATATTCCCAGGATCATCACGTTGTCCCGCGCGACGTATCGCAAGATGGTCCAGAATCTCTGGTGGGCCGCGGGCTACAACATCTTCGCCATTCCCCTGGCCGCCGGCGTGCTCGCCGGGCGCGGCATTCTCCTCTCGCCGGCTGCCGGGGCGGTGCTGATGTCGGCGAGTACCGTCATCGTCTCAATCAACGCTCAGCTGTTGAAGCGCGTCCGGCTGTAGTACGACTCAGTGCCTGTGGATCTCCCCCGGCGGTGATGGCGCGGTTCGTGACGGCGCGATTCGACAGTCGCTCTTGATCCTCGACGCAGGAAAGCCTGATCGCTGATAGATCGAAACGCGCTGGCGTTATGACGTTTAGAGCGGTTTCTCTGGAATGCTGTGCTCCTATTCGTAGTTACTCGGGGAGAATCAGCACAAGGGCGCCGCCATCCGTTGAGAATGGGTCGCCCGCGGCGTTCGTGCCCTGAACCGGTTGCGATACCACGACGCTTCCCTCCTGCGTCGCCCCGCCCCGAACCAGGTCGCCGGCGATGAGAGCGCGCGCCTTGTCGATAGCGGGGTCAATGCGGTGAGTCGGAAGGTGGAGGCGCTGGGAGAGCTCCACCCCGACGTCGAAACTTGCCGTTCCCACCCAGACCGGACGGCACTTGGGTGCTAGGCAGTAGTCCGTCCTCCAGAGACGGACGTGGTGCCGCCGCCGAATGCTCGGCGCGCCTGGATCGGGTTTCTCGAACGTGAGGTTTTGCGGCCTGTCCGCAAAGAAGGCAGGCGTCGCCGGACCTGTCGAGTCGGGCCGGTTTCGCAAGGCGGCGAGCCCTTCTCGTACCAGGCGCACTGGTGTCGGGAGATCGGCCCGCGTCCATCCCGCACGTGTAAAGGCCCGCACCACATCAGCCTCGGAGCCGACAACAACGAGCGAGATCGGTTCCATGCGGCCACCGAACCACGTCATGCCGGTGGTGCGAAACAGCGGCATCGTGTTGTGAAGCCGGCTGTTCAGTGTGACCAGCGGGTCTTTCGCCACGATATCCTGTAGCACGCCAAGAAACAGCCAGAGACCAATGAGAATGCCCACCCCGGCCAGCGTCGCACGCAGGCCCCACGGATCATGGGTATCGAGACGCCGCGCGAGGAAGCCTGTGGCGCGTGGGAAGCCTTGTCGAAGCCCCTGGGTTTTGGGCTCGACAACAGCCGTTACGGACTGCCAGAGACGGTGCTCGTGATCCAGGAAGAGGAGGACGACGAGGATCACGCCGGCGGGGACGACGACGAGGGCCAGAAACAACAGCGTGTAGAACACCATTGCGGAAAGCATGATGGCTACGGCGCCACATCGACGATCAAGGTCAGCCCCCCGGCCCCCCGCTCTTCCACGTTGTTATTCAGCGTGTGGTGCGGGATGTGACAATGGAAAATCCACTTCCCGGGCTCACGCGCAGGCCAAATCACATCGTAGCGCTGTCCCGGTCCAACGTTGAGCACGTCGGCCTCGAAGCGGGCCCCTGCTGCGAACGGCACGCCGTCCCGCGCGATGACGGTGAACGGCCCTCCGTGCATGTGCATGGGATGGATGAAGTTGTTGTTCGTGCCAATAATCCGGAGCTTGAGCGTCTCGCCAACACGCATGTGTAGCGTATCGGTGGCGGGATAGGCCTTACCGTTTATCGTGAAATAGTTCGGCAGGCCGCCCTCCATCAGCATTGCGGGATATGTCAAGCCGTCCCGATACAGCCATTCCTGCAGCTGCACGACGTATTCGTGATCCGCGCGCGGCTCGCTCGCGGGATTCGGCGGGCGAATGATCAGCGCGCCATAGAGACCGAGCGCTTGTTGACGGTCGGGACGCGTGTGTGAGTGATAGAAAAATGTGCCGGACTGCTGGGCGACGTACTCATATGTGTATTGCCCGCCGGGCGGCACGGGGTCCTGCGTGATGTTCCCCGGGCCGTCCATCCGGTTTGGAACCACAAGTCCATGCCAATGCATCGTCGCCGGCTCGGGCAGATGATTCGTGAAGTTGATGCGCACCCGATCGCCGTTTTGGAACTCCAGGCGCGGCCCCGGCACCTGATGATTGATCGCGTACGCCGTGACCTGCGTCCCGGGCAGGATGTTCCAGCGAATGACCGACGCGTCGAGATCGAACACCTTGACGCCGTCCTCGATGCGCGGGGCGAGGATTCTGTCTCCACGCTCGTCGGACGCCGGTACATAGGCCGCCAGCCGAGGATCAGCCGCCGCCATGTCCCGCATGGCATCCGCCGACGTGGAAGCGGTCATGATCATGCCAGGTGGCCCGCACCTCCTCGGCGGTGACACGCATGTTCACGAACGCCGCCGGAACGAACATGCCGGCGACGAGCACAAATGTCGTGAAGCCGGTAAGCGCCAGAATCTGAGGACGTGTCGGTCCCGTTCTCTGCTCAGTCGCATGCTGCCCGTGCTTCTCCTCGGTCGGCGCGTGACTCGCATGTGCGTCCTCGTGATCGTGATGCCCCGCCTGATCGTGCTCTTGCCGCACGGTCGTGAGCCCATGCTTCATGCCTTGCGCGACCAGCCAGACGTTCACCGGATAGGCGATGACGAAACCGGCAACCACGCCGAGCGACATCACGAACCAGAACAGCGGCTCGCCGGGCCACATCGCCCGCATGTCGCGACCCATCATGAGCAGGATCATGACGGGCGCCATGCCGGCCATCATGCAGTTCATCGACAGCAATTCGGGAAGAAAGCTGCGACGCACATTCTGGGCGTAGCTTCCGCCCATCATGCGCCGCATGAACAGCGCCTGGAAGATGAGTAATCCGAACAGAAACCCCGCTACGTATTCCACCAGCACGTCCACCCACATGGGGAAACCGAGCAGGGCGGTGACCGCCGCGGCGAGAATGATGCCGGTCGCATCGCCCGCCACGCAGTGGACGGTCGAGCCCACGCCCTGTTTCCAGAGCGGCTGCACGAAGCGCTCGTGCGTACCCGGCGCCGGTTCCTTGTCCGCCATCACGTACAGGAGCAGCCCGATGGGTCCCATGTAGAGCGTTACCAGCACGAAGCCCCATTTCATCACCGCCGCTTCGGGGTTGTTGCGAAACTGGTCGTAGGCGACGTACACGGCGGACAGCACGGCGATCAGCAGCCATGCGTACACGACGAAGTCGATGGGCTGGAGAATCATGGAGCGCTCGAGGTTAATGACTCATGGACGGCATGGTAGCCGCCATCTGATGCGGGGCATGCAGCGGATGAACGCGCACGAAGAGCATTCCGCCCACCGGAGTCCGTGATCCGTAGGACGACTGAAGTTGGTCGGGCACCACATTCAGCATCGCCTGCAGTCCCACGCCCAGCGTCGCTCCCGCGGTCTGGTAAACCTCGCGGATGTATCCGGCAGATAGCGCGGTGATGGTGAACCGTGTATTGGGGGGAACGCTCCCAATGACCAGGTCTTCCGCCGTTTTCTGGAGCAGCTCGACCCGCCCATACAACGTGTTACGCTGATCCACAACCGCCTCGCTCTCCAGCAGTGCGGCATGTGTGGACTTTCCCGAGCGACGGTTCGCGCCCCAGATGATCGCCGTCGCCAGCTGGCCGTTGCGTCCGATTCTGTGGCCTTGCAGCACCGATGCGGTCATGCGATGCACAGACTCAGCAGGATTCAGCGCCTCTGGGCTCTTCAGATATCCATATCCCGCGGAGAGGGTCCAGCTCGAATCGAGATGCGCGTCGAAACGGCCGGAGTAGGAGTCCAGTCGGATGCGATCGAACCCCCAGCGCTCCTCATTCGGCTCGCGACCGTTGAAGACCGAGCCCTCGAGTTTCCAATGATGTCCGAATATCCCCGCGGTCAGGACGCCGAAGCTGATGTGGGTGGCGTCCTGCCAATGGTGGCCGAGCGGCGCGACCGGATTGTCCATCGCGGAAGGGCGGTGCATGAACGCGACGGGGCCAAGCGCCGGTTCACCGGATGGTGCCACGTACGCCATCAGTCCGAGATCGTGTGAGAGGGCACGTTCATACATCATGGCCAGCTCCATCCAGAAATCGTGGGGGTGTTGGCGATCGTGCAGCGGTTGCCCGCGATACGTCTCACCGCTTTGCAAAAGCAGCGGATAACCGCGATTCGAGACTGTCGCCGGGTCGAGGCTGAGCATTGTTCTCGCCTGCAACCGCCCGCCGAGCAGGTCTCGGCTCGCCATGAGCATCGCCCAATTGAGCGAGCCGAACTGATCGGCACCGCGCGGGCCTCCCTGCTTGTCGTACTGCACGAACCCGAAACCATGGAGCATCACGAGCCACGACCCTACCATCCGGTGCCGCGCCGGCAGTGGCACGGCGTCGGGAATCCAGGTGGTGCCGGAGCCCATGCGCTCCATGGAAATGCCGAGTGGGTCGATCATCATCATCGCCATCGGCTTCATTGGCGCCTGTGGCGGCATCGGGTGTCCGGGATGCTGCGCATAGAGCATCGAGGGCAGGACTACTATGGAAAGCAGGTAGCGAAACATGTGTGCCTCTGGCTGGAGCAAACTCTCGAGCGTCGCAGCCCATGTGACTGGCGCGACGCGTGAACGCCGACAGGGGATCGAGGCCTAGACTCTGGGAGGCGGTGCTTCCGGACCGGAGGTCGGTATTCCGACGGCGAGGATGGCAGCGGTGTGCGGGCGCGCACCAATTGGACGTTCCACGCGCGCGAGGGCGGGCCTAGTCACGTCCACGATTACAGAGCAAGATGTCAGGGCCTGGCAACACACCGGAATGGTCGGCACGGACGGGTGATCTGATTGTGCCGGCTGCGGGTGACGATGCTGGTGGTGCTCGGCAGGTGGGGAAGCCTGCCCGGAGGCATCGTGTCCCGGGACGCAGCGCGACTCCCCGGCAGCGAAGCCGAGATGAAGGATCAGCACGCTCGCTGTGAATGCGACGGCGTGGCGAAGCGTCACAACCGAAGTCTAAACCCGAGGACCCACATGCGGAAGCAATTCGTGACCGTTGCCATTCTCTTAATGGTCAGCGCCACTGTCCTCCTGGCGCACGATCTCTTCCTCAAGCTCGAGACGTACTTCCTGCCGCCGCGCACCCCTGTGCGCATCGCCGTACTGAACGGCTCGTTCACGACCAGCGAAGGCGCCGTCACGCCGGACCGGCTGCGTGACCTGAGTGTCGCGAGCGCCGGTGGGCGCGTCGCCCTCCCGCGCGAGGCCTGGCGCCCGCAGGGCGATACGACCTGGCTCGCGCTGACGACCGGCGCGCCCGGCACCTATGTCGTCGGCGCATCGCTGCTGCCACGCCAAATCGCGCTCGCGGCGAAGGACTTCAACGCCTATCTCGCCGAAGACGGGATTCCGGACGTCCTGGCGGCGCGCACGCGCGACGGCGAGCTCACCAAGAACGCGCGCGAGCAGTATCAGAAGCACGTCAAGGCGATCATCCAGGTCGGTGATGTACGGACGAGAGCGTTCGAAACCGTCCTGGGATATCCCGCGGAGATCGTGCCGCTCACCAATCCATACTTCGCGATTGTGGGCGACACGCTCGCGGTCCGGTGTCTCGTGGACGGCCGGCCGGTCGCCCAGCAGCTGGTCATTGCCGGGGGACAACGTGATACCACGTCGATCCCGGAAATGCGCGTTCGGAGCGATACCCAAGGCGTCGCGCGCTTCGTGATCCGTACGCCAGGGAAGTGGTACGTCAAGTTCATTCGCATGACGCCGGTGCACGGCGACAGCGTCACCTACGAATCGAAGTGGGCCACTCTCACGTTCCAGGTGCGGTGATGGAACCGTCAGCACACGCAGTTCTATCGCAGTGGGAGACGTTCTTCTTTCTCGTCGGCTCGTCGGGTGCCGCGCTCACGGGACTCATGTTTGTGGTGATCTCGTTGGCTGCGGACTCCTCTCAGCCGCGCACGCCGGACACGGTGAACGCCTTCGCCTCGCCCAATGTGATTCACTTCGCCGCCGTGTTTTTTTTGTCGGCGGTGCTGACCGCGCCCTGGCAGCGGCTGCGCAATCCCGCCCACGTGGTGGGCGCCGGGGCTATCGCCGGCATGGTGTATGTGCTGATCGTGCTGCGGCGCATGCTCAGGCAGTCACGGACGGCGTACAAGCCGGTGCTCGAGGATTTGGTGTGGCACCTGGCCCTGCCGATGACCGCGTACGCCATGCTGTTCGTGGGAGCCGCGGGGCTTTCGCACGACCAGTCGTGGGCGTTGTTCCTGATCGGGGCGGTGATGTTCCTGCTCCTGTCCATCGGCATTCACAATGCGTGGGACACGGTGACCTACCTGGCGACGCAGCCGCGGGAAACAAACAACAAGGAGAAGCCAAAATGACGCTGGCGCGCCGGCAGCTGCTGAAGTCGCTCGTTGCAGCGTCGCTGTTCCCGGCGATCCGCTTCGATCGATCATCACCGCCCCGGTCTCGACCACTGCACGGTCTGGGCGGGGACCTCGACTGGCTGGCGATTCGCGATCTCTTCCCGCTCGCGCCCGACTGGACGCACCTCTCGAGCTTCCTGTTCGTGTCGCATCCCAAACCCGTCGCCGATGCAATCGATCATTTCCGCAGGAAGCTCGACTCGGACCCGATGTGGATCGAGATCGCGGCATTCACCGATGCCGAGGGGCGGCCCTTCGCGGCGATCAAACGCGCACTCGCAGACTACACCGGCGGCAGTCCAACCGAGATCGCGTTCACGTCCAACACCACTACCGGCCTCGCGATGATCTACCACGGACTCCGCATCCGCGGTGATCAAGAGATCGTCACGACCGAGCACGATCATTATTCCCATCACGAGTCGATCCGCTACGCGGCGGCGCGCTCGGGGTGCGGGGTGCGCTACATCCCGCTTTTCGATACGCCCGCGACGGCACGCGCCGACCAGATCGTCGATCGCCTCGCTCGCGCGATCAGGCCGGCCACGCGAGCCGTCGGCGTGACGTGGGTGCAGTCCTCCACCGGCATCAAGCTGCCGATTGCGGGGATTGCCGAGGCGGTGGCGCGCGCGAACCGGGGCAGGGCGCCGGCCGATCGCTGTCTCCTGATCGTGGACGGCGTGCACGGATTCGCGAATCAGGACGTCGATGTCGCGCGCCTGGGTGCCGATTTCTTCGCCAGCGGCACGCATAAGTGGCTGTTCGCGCCGCGGGGCACCGGCTTCTTGTGGGGGAGGAGCGATGCCTGGCCCGAGCTCAGGCCCACGATCCCGAGTTTCGATCCCGACGCCATCGACACGACGTTCGGTGCCTGGGCCGATCGCAAAGAGCTGCCGCCGACCCAGGCGGCGTTCGTGTCGCCGGGCGGATTCATGGCCTACGAGCATCTGCTCGCGATACCCGCCGCCGTCGAGCTGCACCGGACGATCGGCCGTGACCGGATCGCCGCGCGCATTGCAGAACTGAACGCCGCGTTTCGTGAGGGTGCGGCGCGCGTGCCAGGGGTGACGTTGCACACGCCGCGCGATCCAGCTCTTTCCGCGGGCATCTCCTGTTTCGAAGTGCGCGGGTGGACGCCGGGACAGGTCGTGGCGCGTCTTGCGGAAAAGAAGATTCGCACGACAACATCTCCCTACAAGGTCTCCTACGCCCGCGTGTCCGCGGGCATCATGAACAAGCCTGAAGAAGTGGACGTGGTCCTGCGGGAAATCAGAGCGCTGATCTAGAGGAGGAACTGTGCAGTCACAGGATTACGATGCGATCGTGGTCGGGTCCGGCATCTCCGGCGGCTGGGCGGCGAAGGAGCTTACGGAGAAAGGCCTCCGTGTCCTCTTGCTCGAGCGCGGGAAAAACATCGAGCACATCAAAGACTACGTAAACGCGACCAAGGCGCCGTGGGATTATCCGCATCGCGGCCGGCGCACGCGCGCGATGGTAGAGGCCTACCCGGTGCTGAAGCGCGACTACCCGCTCAACGAGACCAACCTCGATTGGTGGGCCTTAGATCAGGAGTCGCCCTACACGGAAGTGAAGCGGTTCGACTGGTACCGCGGTTATCACGTCGGTGGTCGGTCACTCATGTGGGGACGCCAGAGCTATCGCTGGAGCGACTTCGATTTCGAGGCGAACGCGCGCGAGGGGATCGGAGTCGATTGGCCGATTCGCTACGCGGACATCGCGCCCTGGTACGACCACGTCGAACGGCACGCGGGGATTTCCGGATCGCAGGAAGGGATGGCGCAGCTTCCAGACGGACAGTTTCAGCCGGCCATGGCGCTCAACTGCGGCGAGGAGCTGATCGCCGGCCGGCTCAAGCAGCATTTCGACGGGCGCCGGCGGATCATACCGGGTCGCACCGCGAATCTCACGCAAGCGTTGCCGGGACGCGCGCCCTGCCAGTATCGCAACGCCTGCTGGCTGGGCTGCCCCTTCGGCGGGTACTTCAGCACGCAGTCCTCGACGCTGCCCGCAGCCATGGCCACCGGACGACTGACGCTGAAGCCCTTCGCGATCGTCACCGAAGTCCTGTACGATCGCAACAAGAAGCGCGCGGCGGGTGTGCGCGTGCTCGATGCCGTGACCGAGCAGACGACCGATTATTCGGCGCGGATCATCTTCCTCTGCGCGTCCACGTTGAATTCCACGTGGTTGCTGCTCCGCTCGGCGACCAACGTCTGGCCCGGCGGCCTCGGCTCGAGCTCCGACGCGCTCGGGCGCAATCTCATGGATCATCACTTCCGAGCGGGCGCGTCCGGCAGAATCGAAGGACTCGACGACAAGTACTACTACGGCCGGCGCCCCACGGGCTTCTACATCCCGAGCTACCGCAATCTTTTCGGCGACAAGCGGGAGTACCTGCGCGGCTTCGGCTACCAGGGCGGCGCCAGCCGTTCGGGCTGGTCGCGCGCCGTGGCCGAGCTCGGCGTGGGCGCTGCCTTCAAGGACGCCGCCGCACAACCGGGCTCGTGGTCGATAGGCGGGACTGCCTTCGGCGAGATGCTTCCGAATCCTGCCAACAGGGTGACCATCGACGCGACCAAGAAGGACAAGTGGGGACTGTCCGTGCTCGCGATCGACTGCGCCACCGGCGAGAACGAGCGGCTGATGCGCAAGGACATGATGAACGACATGGCCGAGATGCTCGAGGCGGCCGGGGTGAAGGACGTCCGCACGTACGACAACGGGTACTGGCCGGGGATGGGGATTCACGAAATGGGGACGGCGCGCATGGGCCGGGATCCCAAGACATCGGTCCTCAACTCGCACAACCAGGTGTGGGACGCCCCGAACGTCTTCGTGACGGACGGCTCCTGCATGGCGTCAACGGCGTGTCCGAACCCATCGCTCACCTACATGGCGCTCACGGCGCGCGCGGCGGATTTCGCCGTCAGCGAGCTCAAGCGCAATAATCTCTAGAGGCTCTCATGATAAGTCGACGCGAGGCAATCAAGCAGGTGACCGCGATGCTGGGCGGCGTCGTGTTCGTGGGGAGCGGCGATCTGCTCACGGCGGTCGAGCACGCGCATGCCCGAGTCACGGCGGCGCGCAAACAGATCGGCACCTTCACGGCGCAGGACGTCGCGTTGCTCGACGAGGTCGCTGACACGATCCTGCCGGAAACCAAGACTCCGGGAGCGAAGGCGGCGCACACCGGCGCCTTCATGGCACTGATGGTCACCGATACGTACGACGACAAACAGCAAGCGATCTTCCGGGATGGAATGAAGAAACTGAACGATGCGTCCTTCATGACGGCGACGCCGGCGCAGCGCCTGGCGCAGCTCGAGCAGCTCGACCGCGAGCAGAAGGCGTACATGGATACCCGTCCGGATGGCGCGCCGCCCCATTTCTTCCGGCTGATGAAAGAGCTCGCGCTGTTCGGGTACTTCACCTCCGAGATCGGCTGCACGCAGGCGATGCGCTATCGGGAGACGCCAGGACGGTTCGATCCGTGCGTGCCCTACACGCCCGGCGAGACGACGTGGGCGGGACACGCGTAGCAGGGCGCATGGACCTCGCGCGCCGCCTCCGCCTGAAACCAGGAGACAGGGTTCACCTCGCCGACATCGACCCAGCCGGGACTCACGGCTTTGAGAAGAGTGACGAGCTCGAGGCGATGCTTGCGAAGAACATCGAGCGCCTCGACGAGCTCCAGTACCTGATGTACGCCGAGCACCGGCGGGCACTCCTCGTCGTGCTGCAAGGGATGGACGCGGCGGGCAAGGACGGCACGATTCGGCACGTCATGACCGGGTTCAATCCGCAAGGGTGCCGCGTGACCCCATTCAAGGCGCCGACGCCGGTCGAGCTGGCGCACGACTTCCTCTGGCGGGTGCACGAAGTGGTCCCCGGGAAGGGTGACGTGGCCATCTTCAACCGATCCCACTACGAGGACGTCGTCGCCGTTCGGGTCCACAAGGTTGTCCCCCCCAGCGTATGGAAGCGACGGTACGACCAGATCAACGATTTCGAACGGTATCTGGCGGAGAACGACGTCGTGATCGTGAAGCTCTTCCTGCACATCAGCAAGGACGAGCAGAAGCAGCGTCTCGAGCGGCGGCTCGAAGACCCGAAGCGGCAGTGGAAAGTCTCGCTGAGCGACTTCGACGATCGCAAACGGTGGAAGGACTACCAGCGCGCCTACGAAGACGCCCTTACGGAGTGCAACGCGAAGGACGCGCCGTGGTACGTCGTGCCTGCCGATAAGAAGTGGTTTCGCAACCTCGCGGTGTCGCAGATCCTGGTCGAGACGCTCGAGGCGCCCGACATGCGGTTCCCCAAGCCGACGGTCGATCTCGCACGCATCACGCTCGACTAAGCCGAGGCGAATGCAGCGCGCAGCTGCAGTGCATCTGCGCGGCTTCAGGCGCGCTCGGAAAGAGATGGTAGTACATCGCGACGACCATCGGTATGAAGACGATGGTGTTGTAGAACAGATGTAGCTCGAGCCGCGGGAACCACAGCTGCAGGATGCTGGTGGGCTGGGCAGCGCCGAAGAATGGCCGGCCCGCGATCACCTGCGCCTGGAGCAGCGCGTGCTCGATGTGATGCCAGAACTGGATCACCAGCGCCACGAGCCACCAGGTGCGCGACCGGCCCACAAAACCCGGCAGCAACATCCAGATGCCGGCCAGCATGATGACGGCATAGCCGTAGTGTAGCACCTCGGAGTGCACGAGCCACGGAAACACCTGGCCGAGGACGCCTCTCGCTTGGTGGAGCGGCCAGCCCAGCGCGTACACTTGATAGGCCTGCACCAAATGTTCGGCCCAGTGGGCGAGGACGACCAGCGTGAACGTCCGCAGGGCCCACGCATGCCACGGGCCATTCAGTTTTGCGATGAAGCTTTTCATCTCAGTTTGCCCCGTCTTGCTGCGCAAATCGCACGGCGTAGCCTCCGATGCGGGCCCCGTGCTCCTTGCCGCGCTCGATATCGCTGCGATAGTGAATGCCGCCATAGAGGCGAGAGATGCTCGCCTCATTCTTCATGGCGTCGAAGTCAGAAGATGCCGCTGGGAAGAGATATGACAAGACCACTGCCGCCGCGGCCGAGAAGGTGGAGTGACCCGAAGGGTACGCCGGGAAATTCGGCAGCCCGATCATTGTCTTGATGTTCGGATCGAGCTGGACCGGCCGAGGATTGAAGTACAAGTACTTCACGCCCCAGCAGCCGACGGCGGCGTCATGCATCGCCATGTTGAGCAGCGCAAAGGTCCGCGCGGCACGGACCTCGCTCATGCGTGCGTCGCGAATGTACTCGGCGGCGATGTCGTTCCAATGGCCCGGCGGCGTATAGGTTCCCGCACCGTCGTTCCATTTGTAAGCGATCGCCAGCTGCGTCCCACTGAGGTGATCGACGGTCCGCCGCACCTCGGCCACTTCCAGCTGCATCTGCGGCGATGACGTCGAGGGAGGCGCGGGCGGACGCTCTGCCATGACATCGGTTGGCGTCATAAGCCAGGTTTGCAACAGGCCGAAATTCGGGAGCATCGGCGGTCGGGGCGGCGACTCCTGACTCTTCCAGGGAATCTCGCCGTGAGCCACGGCGCTGTCTGCAAATGCCTGCCACAGTGCCGGCGTGCCGACGGCGTTCTTCATTCCATCCGCCCCCGCGCGGGCCACGAACACCGCGGCCACGGCTTTCCCGAGTGCGAGGCCGGCGGCGATGTCGCTCGACGACGCCTTGCCCGACCAGAGTGCGGCGTTGCGCTGCTCCGCGGCCCGCTGCGTGATCTCCTCCACCGCGGCCGGGAACAGAACCTTCAACAATTCGACGGTGACGCCGGATATCACCGCGTCCTCGGACGGGTAGGCCGGGAGATCGCTCAGCGGCCGCAGCGCCGCGATATCGGTGTCGACGTGCGCGGGCGAGCGCCGGTGGTACTGGTACTTCCAGTACCATGCGGTCTTGAGCGCTTCGAACTGCGCGACCGCCACATAGCTGTACGCGCGCGCGGCGTAGGGCGGGTTCGCGAAGGGAAACTGCGGATCGGCAAACGGATTCTCCGGGTCGGGCACGGGATAGGTGCCGTCGGCGCGCGGTGCGGGCGGCAGATTGAACCGCGCCACCAGGCCGCGGACGATTTCGTTCCAGCGCAGCACTCCTCCGGCGCTCCAATACACGATCGAGCGCCGCTGCGACGCGGTGAGGTGCGCTTGTGCCGATTTGATAGCGGCCAGTTCGGCGCGATATGCGACCGATGTGTCGGCTGCCGGCGCGGCGACGGTGACTTGCGTTGGGCCGCTCAGGACGATCATGCGCCAACTGCCGGCAGCGCTGTCGAGACTCGCGGCGTCGAGCGGTGGCAGGACTTCCGTCGACGTGATGGTGTTGTCGCACGCTGCGCAGGTCAGAGCGAGAGCGAGCACGGAATGGGTAAGCGAACGGCGCACCGGATACCTCAGCTAAAAGTGGAGGGTGTAGAAGAGACCGCCTGTGACTTCCGTGGTCTGACCGACGTTGCGACCGCTGACGATTCGGCTCGCTCCAAGGTGAATGCCGCGATACATCACCATCGCGCCCGCCTTCACGAAATCCATGCGATTCGAGACGAAGGGAGCGTCTTGCCGCCGGATGTCGCCTCCGCCGAGTGTGCGATGCTGTGAGAGCGTCACGGGGATGCACAGACGCCCATGTTGGAAGCCAGCGCCGATGCTGTAATCGACCACGTCGGGCATGGCGACCTCATCGGTCAGGTAGAGCTGGCCGTTCGTGTAGTAGGCCGGCCGGTCGAGCTTCACGTTGGCGCGCCAGGTGTAGCCCGCCGATCCATTCAGGAACCAGCCATCGCGCGCCTGGAAATTCAGCGTGAAGCGGCCAGACACCTGCCGGCTCGCGAGGCCGATCGAGAGCGGTTGAAAGTCAGGTGTGTAGTTAGTGGCGGGGATGCCGGCGGCGCCCACGATGAGCGCGCGGAGGGTGCCGCGATCGGTCAGCGATGTGGCGAGGATCTGGTACTTCGCGGCGAGCATGAAATCCTGCACGCCGCTCATGCCGTGCAGCGGTCCCTGGCTGGCGCGTGTCGCGACGTACGGCAGGGTCACCATCACGGTGAGTCGGTCGGTGACGCCATAACCCGCGATCCAACTGACGCGTTGCGTCGTGACCGTGCCGATGTTGCCGTTCTCGCGCTTGAGCGTCCCTTCCCAATACTGCGACCAGTCCTCGTGCACGTAGACAATACCGGCGCTGAGTGCGCGCCGGGGGAACAGCATGCCGTCATCCACAGTTTGCGCCCGCAGCGTCGCCGGGGCGATCAGGAGCAAGAGCACACGCGATATCCGCATCATGTCCCTCCGTGTCAGAGCAGAGGACGATGATATACGCGTCCTGCGAGTCGGCCGCTAGAGTACTGCCCATTCCCTGGTTGCTCCGACAGGAGCGGCACTCTATACTTCCTTGTCACTCCGACAGGAGCGGAGATTTGAAGAGCGTCGCGGATGTCATGCCGGGCACGCTGGACCTGCTCATACTCAAAGCGCTGTCGCTCCGACCCATGCATGGGTGGGGAATCACGAGCCGGATTCAGGAGATGTCGCAGGACACCTTCCAGATTGGCCAGGGCTCGTTGTATCCCGCCCTCCATCGCTGCGAGCGGCGCGGCTGGGTGACGTCGTATTGGCGGGCCACGGAGAACAATCGCCTTGCGAGGTACTACGATCTCACGGCTGTGGGAAAGCGGGCGATCGCGCAAGAGACCGCCCGCTGGCGCCACTTCGCCGGGGCCGTGGATCTGGTGCTAGGGGGTTAGCCGGCTATTTCGCGAGGATCCTGCTCTGATTGGCGAGGATCCGCTTTTGGTTTCTCAGAGTCGCCTGAAGGTCGCGCAGGATTCTGCTTTGATTGCGCAGGATCGCTTTCTGATTGGCGATGATCCGCTGTTGATTCTTGATTGACGCTGCCGCCATTGCCGGCTCCTCGGTGTGGGACGAGGGCGGATACTACCAACATTCTGCGCCTTCAGCCACACCGTGCTGTGCCTTTCATCACTCCAATTCTGGCACCACTGGACCTAAGGCAGCCCCGCGGGTAGATTCCTCACTATATCGAGCACCGATATATCAGGGAGGAGCCATAGCTACGAAACGACAGGCCAGCCGACCGCCGGAGGCGTACTTGCCACTACCGCCCGCAACGTTCCACATCCTGCTCGCGCTCGCGGACGGGGAGCTGCACGGCTACGCGATCATGAAGGGTGTGGCAGCGCGATCCGAGGGCACCGTGCGGCTGGGGCCGGGGACGCTCTACGGAGCGCTGAAACGCATGCTGGAGGCGGGGCTGGTGGAGGAAGTTGGCGAGCGTGCTGACCCCGAGAGGGGTGACGAGCGGCGCCGCTATTACCGGCTGACGCAGCTCGGCCTGTCCGTGGCGCGCGCGGAGGCGCGGCGGCTCGAGGCGATGGTGCGGGCGGCGCGGCGTAAGAAGCTGATCGGTGTGAGGCCTGCATGATGAGTGCCGAACGCATCTACCATCTGCTGCTGCGTGCTTACCCGCCGGAGTTCAGAGCCAAGTACGGACGAGAGATGGTGCTGCTGTTTCGGGACCAATGCCGGGAGGGCGACGCGCGAACCATCGGCTTCTGGGCGGCGGTCATCTGCGACGTCGCACGCAGCGCGCCGGCCCTGCGCGTAGAAGCGTGGCGTGCACGTGGGAGTGCGAACATTCAAACTGTTGAGGTGATTATGAAGCTCGCTGCAATCCTGACCGTCTTGCTCGGCGTGTTCGGCGTCCTGGGCGCCGTGGTCGACTGGGTCGCCGCGTCCCACCAGGCGATCGGAACGACCTACGCGCTCGCGCTCGTGCTGGGTGTCTTCGCGAGTACGCTGCTTCTCGCCGCCGGTGTCGCGATCCTGCTGCGCATGTGGCAGGCAGCGCGCGTCGCGCTGCTCGCGTCGCTCGCGTTCTTCGTGGCCGCCCGGTTGTTGTTTCCCTGGATGTCCATCTTCTTGCAGATCGTTGGCATTGGACTGCCGGTCGCGCTTCTGATCGCGCTGTACTGGCCACGCCGGGTGTCCCCCGCGGGGGCAGCATAAGGCGCGTCCGCTGCGGTGGCTAACGCCCGTTCCGCGTGTTGTTTCGCTGCTCGGTGACGGCTCTCCAGCAGTACCATGCGGCCACCGTCCGGTAGGGCCGGAAGCGTTCGCCCGCGGCCTGGAGCTCTTTCGGCGTGGGCAGAGCCGGCAACCCGTAGGCCAGCGCGTACCCTGTGCGAACGCCGTAGTCTCCCACCGGCCACACGTCGAGCCGGCGCAACTGAAAGATCAGGAACATCTCGGCGGTCCACCGTCCGATGCCACGGACCACCGACAGCGATGCGATGATCTCCTCGTCGGAACGCCTCCCGATGCGATGGAGGGGAACGATTCCAGCCGCGACCTTCGCCGCGAGGTCGCGGACGGCGGCGACCTTGGCCCCTGAGAGCCCGGCGGCGCGAAGCTTTCGCGGGGGCAGCGCCAACAACGTCTCGGGGGTGAGGTCCCCGTCGAACAGATCGAGAAATCGGCGGTGGATCGCGGCCGCCGCGGCTCCCGCGAGTTGTTGGTACAGGATGCTCTCGGCGAGCGCCGCGAAGTGCCGCGTGGCGCGCCGCGGGAGGTTGAAGGGCGCGCTTCGGTCGATCAGCTTGGCCATCACAGGATCACGGCGTGCCAGCGCCGCCGCCGCGCGGGAAAAGGTGATCATTGCGGAAACCTGCTGCGCCTTGTTGTCAGCTGCAAGAATTCGAAGGAGGAGTACCGCGCTGCGCGGCGCGCCGCTAACTTAGGTCCACCGCCACCGTAGCTCAGTGGTAGAGCTCTCGATTCGTAATCCTGCACGGCCAGCGCACACCAGCGCTGGCCGTTGTGTTTTCAAGCAGTCAGACGAATCGAGCGCCGGGCATCGCTAGACAGAAACGACCCGGTTGACACCACCATTGGCACCACGGCTACACTTTAGCATGACGGTCTTCACGTCCACGCTAACATGCCCGCACTGCGGGCACCACGCGACCGAAGAGATGCCAACCAACGCCTGCGTGCATTTCTACGAGTGCTCGGCATGCCGCGCAGTTCTTCGGCCAAAGCCTGGAGATTGCTGCGTCTTCTGCTCGTATGGGTCTGTGAAATGCCCGTCACGGCAATGACCCGGCTCCTGTATATTCAGAACAGCATGCGCACATCGGTCCTTAGGTTCGTCGCTATCGTCGTGCTCAGTTTGCACGTGATGCCGCTCGGTCTGCCGCTAGTCTGCGACACCGACCGGCGCTGCGATGGCCAGATGCCAATGTCAATGCCGTCCGGTCCGACTATCGACCAAACTTCCAATGCAACGGACTGCGCTGGTTCAGTGTTTTGCGCCGTAATGGGAACCGCTGCACTCATCCTGAGTACACCGGTTTCGGTAGCTGTAAGCGACTCGTACGTCGTAGTGTTCGACGTATCGACGTTCGCTCCGTTTGATCCTCAGCCGCCTCCGCCTCCGCCGCCCCAAGCCTAGCCTCTCCCGGGCGTATTGCGCCCCGAAGCGACGCGCGCCCTGCGCGTTGCGCACTGGTTTTCATCGATGCTCAGTGAGGAGAGGTATGCGTATTCCGTTGCTCGTTCTCTGCGCGGCCACCGTGGCTGCGACAACACCGTTGATCGCCCAGGATTCCGTGGGGCGGCAGTCGGTGACGCTGCTTCAAGTGCTCGACAGCGTCGCTGCACGACACCCGTCACTCGCGGCAGCAGGGGCGCGAATCCGTGCCGCCAGAGGCTCGCGCTCGACGGCCGGCACCCTCGGAAACCCGATCCTCATGTACGACGTGGAGAATGCGCCATTACCCGGGCGAGCAGCTCCGCCGATGGACCGCGAGATGATGGTGACGGCCACACTCCCGCTGGAACCGCTGTACCAGCGCTGGTCCCGAGTGAGTGGGGCAAACGCTGGTGTCCGAGCGGCCGAGGCTGATGCACAAGCGGAACGGCAGCGGATCGAACTGGATGCCACGGGCGCGTTTTACCGAATGGCGCGTGCGCAGGTTGCGCTGGCAGCGGCGCGAGATCTCGCCGCCTGGCTCGATTCCGTCGTCGCGTACAACCGCGCTCGCGTAAAAGAGGGTGTCGCGGCGGAAGCTGACCTCATTCGCTCCGAGCTGGAGCGCGACCGCGCCAACGTCGAAGCAACGATGCAGGAGGCTGATCTCGCTCGAGCGAGAGCCGACCTGACGGTCTTCCTCAATGAGGAGCCGGACGCGGCATTTCTCGTGGCGGCGTTTGATGCCCCGCTCGCGCTTCCCGACGTGGCACCGACGAATCGAACCGGCAGTGCGCGACCTGACATTCGCGCCGCCCGCGAGCGGGTTGCTGCCGCAGGTTCGGGAGTGACGACCGAACGAACCAGCCTTATCCGTCAGCTCGGACTCACCGTCGGGACGAAACGGAGTGCGGGAACGACGTCGCTGATGGCGGGAGTGAGCATGCCATTCCCGTTGTTTGATCAGAACAGGGGCGCAATCGCGCGCGCGGCCGCTGAGCGGGACGCGGCCGGCTTCGAGCTCGCCGCTCAGGAGCGCATCGGCCGCGCAGAAATCGTCGGCAGCGCCGAAGCCGCCCGGCTGCTGACGGAACGCGCCGGTGTGCTCGCCGATGCAACCCGGGGCCAAGGATATCTCGCTCGTGCCGACGAAGCTCGGCGCATTGCCCTTGGGGCCTACCGCGAGGGTGCCGTCCCACTCATCCAGGTGATCGACGCGGCGCGGGCGTGGGGCGAGGCCCGAGTTGCCTTCTATCAAATCCTCTACGCCCAACACGAGAGCGTCGTCGAGCTGCTGGTTGCCGAGGGAGTCGACATCGCCTCCGCCTTGCCAAGCCTCACGATTGCCGGGGAGGTCCGGCCATGAAGGCGCGGATTTGGCTCGCTCTCCTCGCGATGTCCGCCTGTTCAAAGGGCGGCGGTAAGCCCGCGCAGTCTGCGGACACCGGAATGGCCGACATGCCAGGGATGGCTGCGGCAACGGATGTCACGCTTACCGCGGCACAGGTCGCGCACGGTGGCGTGCAGTGGGAGCCGGTTGCGACGAGCACCGTCGCTTCGGTAGCGACGGTCCCGGGGCAGGTGATCCCGGACGAGGATCGCACCGCCAGACTCGGCGCGACCGTACAAGGGCGGGTGATTGCGGTTCGCGTACGGCCGGGAGATCGCGTTCGCGCCGGACAAATCCTCGTGACGCTCCAAAGTCCCGCGGCGGGAATGGCGCAGTCCGACGTCGACAAAGCCCGCGCTCAAGCGAGCTACGCACACAGTGCTCGCGAGCGAGCGGAACGCCTACTCGCCCTCAAGGCGATTCCCCAGCAAGACTACGATCGTGCCATCGCCGATGATGAGCTGGCAAGCGCTGAGCTGCGACGGGCAAAGAGCGTTGCCGACCAGATCGGGGCAACGGCGTCGGCTAGCGGTGAAGTTGCGATTCGATCGCCGCTGAACGGTGTGGTCCTCGCGCGCACGGCCGTGCCCGGAGCGGGGGTCGAGGTTGGAGCGCCGCTCGTCATCGTCACCGATCCAACAAGTCTCTGGCTCTCGATCGACGCCCCAGAGAATCTTGCGTCTCTCTTCCGCCTTGGTGCGCAGCTGCGCTTTACGGTGCCGGCGTATCCCGCCGACACATTCTCGGCGCGGATCGATGCCGTCGGCGCCGGGCTCGACCCCTCCACGCGCACCCTCTCGATTCGCGGCGTCATTCGGAACCAAGGAGAACGGCTCAAGCCGGAAATGCTGGCGAGCGTCGCGGCCGCAGGCAGCGGGGGAGTGTCGGCGCCCTCCGTCCCGGAGGACGCGGTGCAGCTGCTCGATGGTAAGTCCGTCGTCTTCGTGGCCCACCCGGATAGCATGGGCGGCGCGCACTTCGTGCCGCACACTGTCCAGCTCGGCTCGAGATCGGGTGGCCGGATTGCGATCACGCAGGGCCTCGCGGCCGCTGACCTCGTCGTGACGCGCGGCGCGCTAGCGATCAAGGCCCAGATCAAGAAGGGCGCGATGCCCGCAATGGAGATGTGAGATGGGCGCGCTCATTGATCGTTTGATCGCTGGGTCGTTGCGTCACCGCGCTGTCATCGTTGGAGCCATGGCTCTCCTGGCTGCCGCCGGCCTTTGGTCGTTTGCGACGCTCAACACCGACGCGTTCCCCGACCTCACCCCGAATCAAGTGTTGGTCATGATCGAGGTTCCGGGCCTCTCGCCCACTGAAGTCGAACAGCAGGTGACGTATCCGATGGAGGTTGCCATGCTGGGCCTCCCGCGCACGACCGACGTCCGCTCGCTCTCCAAGGTGGGCCTGTCCGTTGTCACGGTCACTTTCGAGGACGCCGTCGACTTGTACTTCGCGCGGGCGCAGGTGCAGCAGCGGATGCAGGATGCGCTACACGCGTTGCCGCCCAACGCGGAGGCGATGCTAGGCCCGCCGGCGACAGCGATGGGTGAGGCGTTCCAGTACCTGGTGGAGCTTACGGACTCCGCCGCGGACACGCTTTCGCTCATTGAGCTGACGAACGTGCAGGAGTACATCATCAAGCCATTGCTCAAGACGGTACCTGGCGTCGCCGAGGTCAATACGTGGGGAGGGATGCTACAGCAGTTCGACGTATTCGCGGACCCGAGCAAGCTCGCCGGGTACGGTCTCACGCTGCACGATCTGGAAGCGGCGCTTGCCAACAACAACGCAAATTTTGGTGCGGGATATGTGGAGGACCGAGGAGAGCGCCTGACGGTCCGCGGCATAGGCCGTGTGTCGGGCGTGAGCGACATCGCGAACGTGGTGGTGGAAACCCGGGGTGCGACCCCGGTTTATGTGCGGGACGTGGCGCGCGTAGACGTGGGACCGCAGCCCCGCTTCGGCGCGGTGACACGGGACGGTCGGGGGGAGGCGGTGTCCGCCGCGGTGATCATCCTGAAGGGCTCAAACGGTCGGGAAGTTGTGAAGCGCGTCCAAGCCCGCCTCGTGGAAATCGAGTCCGTCCTGCCGGCCGGCGTTCGGATCCGGCCCTTCTACAGCCAGGGTGAAGTTGTAAGCCGCACGACGCGTACGATGTTCACGAATCTTACCGAGGGCGCGCTGCTGGTCATCGCGATCCTCTTCCTGTTTCTCCGTAATCTTCGTGCATCGCTCCTCACGGCTTCCGTGATCCCGCTTTCGCTGCTGTTCGCCTTCTTCGCTATGAAGCGCTTCGGTCTTACTGCCAATCTCATGAGTCTGGGCGCGCTGGACTTCGGCCTCATCGTGGATGCCTCGGTCGTGATGGTGGAGAACTTCGTGCGCCGCCTCGCTGGAGCAGGGTCGCAGTCGGTCACTGACCGGCAAGACGTGATCCGCGCCGCTGCATTCGAGGTGGGACGACCGATCGTATTCGGGATCGCGATCATCGTCGCGGTCTACATCCCTATCTTTGCGCTGCAAGGGCTGGAAGGCCGCATGTTCAGACCGATGGCGTTCACCGTTTGTGCGGCGGTGTTAGGGTCGCTGCTTTTGGCGCTGAGCTATGTGCCTGCCGTCGCATCGTATGTATTCGCGCGGGGCAGCGGATCTTCCAAGGAGCACGATGACCCCGCGTGGTTCATCAAGCTCCGCACCAGATACCAGCGCGCACTCGAGTGGTCACTCCTGCATCGGAGCCGGGTCGTAGGGGCGACCGTTGGCCTCTTCGCTGTCGCACTCATCTCGGTGCCGTTCCTCGGCACGGAGTTCATGCCCAAGCTGGACGAGGGCTATCTCCTTATCGAGACGCGACGCATCCAAAGCGCGTCACTCCCGCACGGCATCACCGTTTCAGACGATGTCGAACGCACGTTACGGAAATTCCCCGAGGTCCAGAACGTCGTGACGAACCTTGGCCGCCCACACGAGGCCACCGAGGTGATGGCACTCCACCAGGCCGACGTCTATGTCGTGTTGAATCCGAAAGGCCAATGGCGGGTGCGATCGCTGGACGAGCTGATCGTCCGGATGGACTCAGCGCTATCGGAGATACCGGGACTCGTCTTTGAGTTCAGTGCCCCGATGCGAATGCGGCTCGATGAGGTGATTTCCGGCGTGCGCACGGAGCTGGGTGTCAAAGTCTATGGCGACAGCCTGCCGCTCCTACAGGATAAAGCGGACGCGATCGAACGTATCGTGCGTTCTGTACGTGGCGCGGAGGACGTTTCCGTTGGCGTGAGTGCCGGAGCCATGCAGCTCGAGGTTGACCTCGACCGCGCGGCAATCGCCCGTTACGGCCTGAACGTCGCTGATGTTCGGGAAGCCGTAGAGAGCGGCGTGGGCGGCATGGAGGCGACCGACGTAATCGATGGGCGCAGGCGCTTCCCGATCGTGGTCCGCCTGGCGGCCTCCTTCCGGTCAACGCCGGAGGCCGTGGAACAGACGCTCATCCGCACACCGGCTGGAGGGACGGTCACGCTGTCTCAAGTCGCGCGTGTCCGGACCGTCGAGGGACCCGAGGTAATCAACCACGAGGGTGGGCAGCGCTACGTCGTCGTTCAAAGCAACGTTCGCGGGCGCGACCTCGGCGGGTTCGCGGCGGACGTGAAAACCGCTGTCCGTCAACGAGTGACCTTTCCGCCTGGCTACTACGTCACCTACGGCGGTCAATTCGAGAATCAGTCGCGAGCCACGCGGCGGCTGGCAATCATCGTTCCTCTCGTACTTTTGGCGATCGCTGGGCTCTTGTATGCGACTTTCGACACGCTGCGCCACGCCGTACTCGTGATGCTAACGGTTCCGTTCGCGCTCGTCGGGGGGATCGCTGCCCTCTGGCTTCGAGGTCTCCACCTCAACCTCAGTGCCTCCGTGGGGTTTATTGCGCTCTTCGGCGTTGCGGTGCTCAATGGCGTCGTATTGGTGACATATATCAATCAGCTCCGCACGGCTGGTCGGCAGTTGCACGAGGCCGTACGGGAGGGTGCTACCATCCGGCTGCGCCCCGTTCTTATGACCGCGCTTGTGGCGAGTGTGGGATTCATTCCGATGGCGATCTCGACTGGCGCGGGCGCCGAGGTGCAACGACCGCTTGCTACTGTCGTCATTGGGGGCTTGGTCACGTCGACTCTCCTTACACTGCTGGTCTTGCCGGCACTGTACAGTTTGGTGGAATCGATGAGGACAAGGAGACCATGACCATGAGTCGGTGGTTATTCGGGTGCTGTGCCTCGACGTCCCTGAGCGCCCTAACGTTGTTGATGGCATGTACTGGTTCCGAGCGGTCGAACCGACCATGGGACGAACTCCCGCATCTCGTGGTCGCTATCAGCGCTCAGGCGGAATCCACGATTGTGCGTGACACCGTTGCTGCATTGCCAGCGCCCGAGGTTCGGTTTCAGGCGCTGATCGAAGTCGACCCCAACCATCTGATCCCAGTAGCCGCTCCGAGCACAGGGGTCATCACCCGCATGAGGCCGCGCGGGCCCGTCGCCGTGGGCGACACGTTGGCAGTTATCGGACCGGACGCCAATACACGGGGACGGCTGTACCCAGCGCTTTCGCGCCGTCCAGGCACGTGGCAGGCACGGCTCCGCGGCGGACAGTCCGTTTGGAAAGGCGATACGGTCGGATTGTTCAACGACAATAGCCATTGGCTCGCCGTCGGCTCGGTCAGCGATTATGAGGTACAGTTCCTCGATTGGGGCGATCAGTCCTGGGTGGGATTGGATAAAGACGGCCAAGCCTTGCGGCGCGGATTCATCGAGCGCATTGAGGGCCCAAACAGGCAGGGCTTCAATGCGGAAGTTTCGGTCGATTTCCGAGCGCCAAGGGGGCCGCTTGAGCCGGGACGTTCCGCTACTGTGATCGTCCGCCCAAACGATCCCGAAGACTCGGTGGCTGGGGTCCCCGCGGCTGCCGTTGTACAGCTGCCGCTCGGTAGCGCCGTTTTTGTTCGACTAGACCCGGGACTCTACGAGGCCCTGTGGCTGATGCCCGGGCCCGCTAGTCGTGGCATGATCGTAGTGCGGCGCGGCCTCCGACCCAGGACCCTTGTGGTCACACACGGACTCGACGCACTCGTCGCGGCCGCGCGCGACTCGTTGGAAAAGATCGTGCGCAAGAGACGAACATGACAGGTTACATGGATCGAGTCGCGCTATTGCGGCGCGGGATCGCGCTCGAGGCCGTGACCGTCGGCTACAACACCCTCGAGGGGCTTGTCGCGATCGCGGCCGGTATCGCCGCTGGGTCGGTGGCCCTGACGGTATTTGGAATCGATTCGGTGATCGAGGTAACGAGCGGAGCCCTTTTGTGGTGGCGGCTTCGGGTTGAGCTAGGCTTGGCGCCCTTGGGGCCGACCGTGGAGCGCCGTGCGGCGCGGGGAGCGGGTTTTCTGCTGCTCGCGCTCGGGGTGTACATCGTTACGGACTCTGTCCGCGTCCTGGTGACGGGCAGCCGCCCCGAATCGAGTCTGATCGGCATCGTCCTCACGGCCCTCTCCTTGATCGCGATGCCGCTCCTCGCCCGAGGAAAGCTTCGCGTCGCGGCCAGCCTTGGCAGCCGAGCGCTTCGCGCGGATGCGCACGAGACTATTGTCTGCGCTTGGCTCTCCGCGACGACGCTTCTCGGTCTGGGGCTCAACGCGGCGCTGGGCTGGTGGTGGGCCGACCCCGTCGCTGCGTTGGCGATGCTACCGCTGATCGTGCGCGAGGGACTGGAGGCATGGCGAGGGGAGGCTAGCGAAAGCGAGGACGCCTGAATTCCTGCGGTATTTCCGTCCGGCTTTTTCACCAGGATTTTGCCGCTTTTTCCAAACTAACCGGCCCCTCCGATCGAACGGTCCGTTCTCAACGTGCTGTTCAAAGCGCTATTCAGTCCGCCATTCACGGTGGCATTTTCCACCGTGTTCGCAGAATCGCCGTGCCCCACCAACAGAATGACAACGACTTTGGGAATTCGGCAATGTACCCCGCCTCCATGTGCTCGATCCTAAAGCCGCCCTGCTGCAGGAGCGCCGGAATATCCCGTGTCAAATACAAGCCTTGGAACAGCCAGTGATAAATGCCCTCCAACCGGACCTGCCAGCGTTGCACTCGTGGATCGGGGGCCAACCCGAGTTCGAAGAAGATGAGCCGGCCGTCTGGCTTCAGTACGCGTGCAATCCCGCGGATGGCCTCCAGCACGCCGGGGATGCTGCATAGGGTAAAGGTGCTCACCACTGTATCGACCGCGCCGTCTGCCAGGGGAATGCGTTCCCCCGGAAGGTCGAGGAACTCAACATCTAGTGACGTCTGGCGTCGCTGTCTCTCCGCGAGTCGGAGCATACCCGGGTTGGGTTCAAGCGCGTAGAGCTTGCTCACCTTGGCGGGATCGTAGTGAACGAAGTTTGCGCCCGAACCGACGCCAATCTCCAGGACTTTCCCTTGAGCCCGGGTGACGATCCGCTGGCGAACGTTCCGGATAGGCGGTGGATCCCCCAGCATGCGGATGAGATGGGGGTAGATACGATCTCGGTAGAATGGCAGAGCTGTCTCCAGCCATCGTGAGCCGCCGCCTAGCTGGACGCGACGCGCTTACGAATGTAGAGAACAATAGCCGAGGCTAGGAGATAGAACCCACCGCCGATGCCCATGACTCCATATTCGGCTGGCGTGCCGCCGCCAAAGAACTTGACGAATCCCATCACCATGCCGAACAGCCCGCCAAGGAAGAAAAGCCAAACGAGGATGGTGAGCAGGTTCTTTTCCACGGAATCCTCCTTTTCAAGAGAGCTGCTGCTTCCGAATCACCACAGGCCGCTCGTCGCCGAAGAGTAGTGCGGGCGGCCTAACTAGACTTAGACTGCACTCCTTGCCTCGACGCTTCCCAGCATTTCTTTCCGGTTTTTCACCAGTATTTTTCCGATTCTTCCAAATTACCGGGCTCTGGGCCGGCGACTCTACTGGATTCTCTACCGGACTTTTTGCGCGGCCGGGGCACCGAACGGTTCATGGTCAACGCGCTGTTCAGGCGCCATTTCAGTGCGCCATTCAGACTGGCCGTCTCCACCGTCTGCGAAAACCGGATTGTGTGCGGCTAGCGGACGCCCGCCTTAGTCCAGTCAGTCTAGGCGACACAAGCAGTAGATGAACGCTTGACAGACTCCCGCAGGGGTGACGTGCTCCTCACGTTCACTGGCCATCAACTGGAAGGGGGCGCCGAATTCGGCATGGAGCGCCTCCGGCGAGTACCGATTGACCTCGAGTCCGCTGCAACGTGTTGGGCCGTCGTCCGCGAAGGTCGCCACGAGGGCGAACCCGCCCGGCCGAACGGCCCGACGCACTTGAGCGACGTAACGCGCCCGATCGGCCGGCATAGTGAGAAAAGTGAAAGGCAGCTCGGTCAAGCCAAACGGTATACCCGGCCTTCGGAAGCTCGGCGTCGAGAATATCGGCCTCGATCCATCGGACGCTACCAGCCCGCGCACCGAGACGGGTGCGGGTCTCGGCCAATGCTGTGGCCGAGATGTCCAGGACTGTGGGATCGTGATAGCCGGCATCCAGGAGGTCATCGACCAGGGTGGAGGCCCCAGCGCCCACATCAATGATCGCTCCATCGGGTGGCGGGCTGACATGGCGAATCAAGTCCAGAGAGCGCAGGGCATGGGGCTGGTACCAGCTCACCTCTGTCGGGAGCTTGTTGCGGTAAATGCGTTCCCAGTGAGACTTGGGGTCCATTCTCAACCTGGCTTTACCGCGGTCATCATGACGGCCTTGACGCCGTAGGCTTCGGCTGAGTTCTGCGTTGACTCCTTGCGGAACCGAAACTGCGGAACGACGGCGGATCGGACCTGAGTAAAGCCGGTCTCCTCCAGCAGCCGGAACATCTCTCCTTCCAGGAGAGCGCCGCCGATTCAGCTGGCCCAAAGCTTCGGATCGTTGACGATCGACTGCGACAGCTGTTTGGCGCTCACAATGTCGGCAATAGACACGCGCCCACCCGGCCGCAGCACGCGGAACAGCTCGCCGATCACCCGCCGCTTGCGAAACGAGAGGTTGATGACGCCATTGGAGATGACGACGTCCACGCTCGCGTCGGGCAGCGGCACATCTTCCATCGTCCCCTGGCGGCATTCCATCGCTCCGCCCGCGAGCGCGGCGTGCGCCTCGGCCTTTGCGCACATGTGCGGATTGAGGTCGATGCCGAGCACCCGCCCTGACGGCCCGACCTGCCACCCCGCGATGATGCTGTCCAACCCCGCGCCGCTGCCGAGATCGAGCACCGTCTCACCCGGCTGTAGCTCGCTGCGAAGGTGCGGGTTGCCGACACCGGCGAACGACGCCACCGCGCCCGCCGGCGCCCGGTCGAGCCACTCACGTTCGTAGCCGAACATCTCGGCGGCCGTCCGGCCATGGAAGAAGTGGAACTCCGCCTCCGGATGGTCAGCCACCTCCTGATACATCCGGAGGACTTCGTCTTTGAGCACGCCCTCCAGCGGGGCCTGATCGGATGCGTGGGTGGCGAGGTCCGTCATTCGTTGCCCGCTGGCTTCTTGGTGCGTGGATCGTCCGCCGCGTTCACGTACGTGATGCTCCAGGGGCCGACGCTATGGAGTTGGAACGTCACGCCCTCGGGACCGGTCCATGCCGAGTGCACCATCTTGGCCGGCATCGCAGCAAAGCTGCCCGCGTTGAGCGCGGTACCGCCGGTGTACGTGGCGTGTTCTCCCATCCCGACGTTCAGCGTACCCGACAGCACCGTGACGTGCTCGATCACTGAATGCCAATGCGGCGGGATTCGGTAGTTCGCGGGGAAGCGCAGCCGGAACGTGAGCGGCACGGCCTCGGCGGGATTCCCCTCGAGCAGCACAAACTCGGAGCCGGGGGGCAACGACGGCGGTCCGGGCGCCCACGCGAGGCTGGGCGCGTGCGCGACGATCACCTGCGGCGACGGCGCCGGAGCCGGCGGCGCCTGCGCCGCGAGCGAGGCGGGAATGAGGGCCGCGGCGAGTGCGGCCGTGATGCAGCGGTGCGACATGACACCCTCCTTGGGGTGGGGAATGGCCAATGTTGCCGATGATCTCGACATAGGACAAATACGATGTTTCTATATCTCAGATTAGTAAAAGCCTGTGATTAAACCTGGCCTCACCCTTCATCGGCTCGAGCCTCCGTACGCTCATGGATTCCTGCCGCGGGGGGTGAATCGCTGCCGCATCGCGCCAAGATGGTAGGCCGTGTGTGCGATCGCGCCGAACGCTACGCCCAGCGCGTCCTCATCCCACATCGTGTGAGACAAGACCGTCACCAGCAGGCTTTCGTACTCGCGGCGCAGTTCCGCACGCAAGGCGATCCACGCCGCGTCGTCCAGCGTGGACAGTGTCCAGCTCAGGCTGCGATCGCGCGACGTGGAGACCCCGCGCAACCCTTGCCTCGAGAGCGCGAGCGATGCGCTCAGGTGGTGGACGTGGCCGGCAATCGTCGTGTTGTTTGGTCCGGCTTTCTGGGATGCCTGAGCGGCGTTCAGCTCGGCGATCGTCCCGAGCACCCCCGTCGCCGGGGATGTGTCGGTGAAGTAGGTCCACGGCCCGGGAGGTCCCTCGAACGCTTCACGGAGCATTCTCGTCAACAGATTCACCACCACGACGGGTGGCGTCGCTGCCGAAACGCGTCGACTCATGGTCAAGACATCCGCCGGCTCACGGCGACTATCCGTTCTATTACGCATCGCGGGCACGCGGCCGGCCGAAGATCGACCGGTAGATTATCGATGGAATGCAGATATCCGTCGTACCCACAAGAAGCGCCGCGAACGTGACCACGCCGCCGAGCGCGTAGCCGACGCCTGCGTGTCCGGCTGAGAACGCCCAGGCCGTGAGGAGCAGCAGAATGGCGCCCATACCGCAACCAAAACGGGACGGCGCGCCACGCCTGGGCAGGGGGCCGGTCCCGGTGAAGTGGCGTATACCATGGTTGTAGATGAGGTCGAAGGGGTGCACGGGCGATGCTGCTGCAAGCGCCGCGAACGGCGCGAGCACGAGGAGAATGGTGGGCGAGGCCAAGGCAGTCCCCACGCCGCCGAGCACAGCGCACAGGCCAAACGCCAGGCGCAGCCATGGGGCGACGGGCGCGAGCACCTGCTCGTCGATCGTGTCGAACCCCTGAATGTCCAGGCGACGGCGTGTCCGTGGCGCCAAGGGCGTTCTCATGTCAACGCCCCTTCCGCGAGGCTGTCTCGGCGTCGACGCGCCAGCCGCGGCTTCGCCAATCGAGCACACCCTCCCGCAGACGGTGTGCTTTGAGCCCTTTCTTGCGGAGCAGCTCGACCGCCTCGACAGCGAACACGCAGTAGGGGCCGCGGCAGTACGCCACCACCTCGCGGTTCTTGGGCAGCTCTTTGAAACGAGCCTTGAGCTCGCCGAGCGGAATCGACACCGCGCCCGGGATGTGCCCGGCTCGGTACTCTTCCGACGGACGAACGTCGAGCACGGTGACCTCACCGCTCTTCACGCGGCGCAGTAGCTCAACGCCAGGGACGGTTTCCATCGCGTCACGCTGCCGGAGGTACTCGCGTGTTACGACCTCGATCTCGGCGAGCCGACCCTCCGCGAGGTTACGAAGGGCCAGGAAGAACTCGCAGACGTCCTCACCGGCCAGGCGGTACTCGACGTGCAGGCCCTGCTTCTCGGCCTCGACCAGCCGCGCCGCTCGGAGCACCTGGAGGTGCTGGGACGTGTTGGCGACCGAGAGGGCTGCCTGATTGGCGAGCACCTCCACGGTCTTGGGCCCTTGGCACAGCAGGTCGAGCAGCTCGAGCCGCTTCGGGGCAGAGACCGCCTTTCCCAGGCGCGCAAACTGCTCGTAGATGGCGTCCTTGAAGCTTCTATTGGGCATTCCCATTGCTCCTCGCGCTGCGTGAAATGTCGAGCCGCCGACGTCGACGGCTCGACATGGGCCACATCAGGCCGCCTTGTAGATCCGGACGTCCGGCGCGGCGTCGAGCAGCGGCTTGAGCGCGCCGACGACGTCGGACGTAAACAACGCGGTCTTCAGGTAGGCATTCGCCTGCTCCGCCGTGTCGAAGCCGTGAAGCACCTGCACGTCGTCGTCGCGGACCAGCAACTCCTTCGACTTCGCACCGGCGATCGTGGTGAGAAACGGCGCCTTGTAGCGCTGGTAGACCCCAGCCGCTGCAGGCCGGTTGGCGGGTGCGACCTTGAGGGTGATCTCCAGGTAAACCATCGGCGTTCTCCTTGTGTGGGCTGCTCAGGGGCCCCCTTTCCTCAGGGCCACTCGTCAAGTATTATAGTGATTACTTGAATAGTCAAGTCCCCGGTCGGTGCCGGTCGCGGCGCCAGGAGACACACCATGAAACGGCGAGTCGTTGTCCTCGGTGCAGGTTTCGGCGGCCTCGAACTCAGCACTATCCTGTCCCAGGCCCTCGGCGATCGCCTCGACCTCACCCTGATCGACAGGAACGACTCCTTTTTCTTCGGCTTCTCGAAGCTCGATGTGATGTTCGGTCGTGAGAGACCCGACGCCGTTCGACTCGCTTACAGCAACATCGTGAAGCCCGGTGTGGTCTTTCGTCAGGAAACGATTACCGCGATTGACCCAGAAGCGCGGCGCGTCACAACGGACCACGGGACGTATGAGGCCGACGTGCTGGTGATTGCCTTGGGCGCCGACTACGATCTGGCTGCCACACCGGGGCTCAGCGAAGGCGGCCATGAGTTTTACTCCCTTGCCGGCGCCGAGCGTCTGCGAGATGTGCTGCCCACCTTCTCGTCAGGCCACGCGATTGTCGGCGTGACCGCGGCGCCGTTCAAGTGCCCCCCTGCGCCGAGCGAAGCCGCCTTGTTGCTGCACGACCATCTCACCACACGCGGCGTGCGCGACGCATGCGAAATCAGCCTCGTCATGCCGATCGGGGCTCCGATTCCTCCGTCACCTGCAAGTTCTAAGGCGTTGATCGCTGCTTTCGCCGAGCGAGGGATCATCTTCGTCCCCAACCGGCGCGTGAGCGCCCTCGACCCCTCGCGCCGCGTCGCCATTCTGGATGATGCGAGCGAGATGCCTTATGACCTGTTCCTGGGCATCCCAAACCACCGCGTCCCGAACGTTGTCGCGGCGAGCGGTCTGACGGAGAATGGTTGGATTCCAGTCGACCCAAAGAATCTCAAGACGCGGTTCCCCGGCGTGTATGCCGTCGGGGATGTGACGAGTGTGGGAACAGCGAAGGCAGGCACGTTCTCCGAAGGGGCCGCGCGGGTCGTCGCCGCCTCGCTGCTGGCCGACATTCAAGGCGGCGAACAACCCTCGGCGTATGCTGGGGCGGGTACGTGCTATGTCGAGTTCGGGGGAGGCCGCGTCGGGCGCGTGGACGTGAACTTTTTTTCGGGGCCCGCGCCCACGGGGAGCTTCCGCGAACCATCGGTCGCCCTGGTCGGTGAGAAGCAGCGCTTCGGCTCCAGTCGCCGGGCCCGCTGGTTCGGACTCCAGCGCGATCTTCCCATGACGCATCCAGGGGCACGCGAACGATGAACGCCCTCATCATCCTCAACGATCCCCCGTATGGCACGGAGCGTTCCTACAACGGCCTCCGGCTGGCGGGTTCGCTTGCCAAGCGCGAAGGAACAGCAGTCAAAATCTTTCTCATGGGCGACGCCGCCAGCTGCGCCAAAGCCGGGCAGATGGTCCCCCAGGGCTACTACCACCTGGAACGGATGCTGAAGGTGCCGCTGCAGCACGGCGCCGCCGTGGGCGTCTGCGGGTCGTGCATGGACGCGCGCGGGCTCACCGACGCCGAACTGGTCGACGGGACTCGGCGCAGCTCGCTCGACGAGCTGACCGATTGGACGCTGTGGGCTGATCGGGTCATCGTTTTTTAGAAGGACGGATGTATGGCTGACATCGTCATTGTCGGAGGCGGCGTCGGAGGTGTGGTGGCCGCGAAGCGCCTGCGCCGTTCCCTCGGCCGCGGGCACCGCATCACGGTCATCGATCGCGCGCGCGATCACCTCTTCCAACCTTCGCTCCTCTGGGTCGCCGACGGGACCCGGCGTCCGGAACGCCTCTCCCGTCCGCTCGCTCGCCTGAACCGCCGCGGCGTGTCATTCCGGCTCGGCGCAGTGCAGGGACTCGACTTGAGCCTACAGCGTGTCCGGCTCGACGATGGAGACGTGCCCTACGATTACCTGCTCTTGTCCCCGGGCGCCGAGTTGCGGCCGGAGGCACTGCCTGGGTTGGCGCAGGCTGGGCGCAATCTCTACACGCTGGATGGCGCGGGCGGTCTGAACGCCGACCTCTCCCGCTTCCCGGGCGGCAAGCTCGTGGTGTTGGTCGCCGCGATGCCGTTCAAGTGTCCCGCCGCTCCATATGAGGCGGCCCTGCTGCTCGAGGCGCGGCTCCGCGCCCAAGGCATACGCGGTCGCTCGGAGGTCGCCGTCTACACCCCCGAGCCGCAGCCGATGCCCGTCGCTGGGCCGGCGCTCGGCGCGGCCGTGCGCCAGATGCTCACGGCGCGCGGCATCGACTATTTCCCCGGCCACACGCCCGTCGCCGTCGAGCCGGGCAACCGCACCATCCGATTCGAGACGGGGGACGTCGCGACTTATGACCTGCTCGCCTACGTCCCGCCCCACGCCGCGCCGGCGTTCGTTGTGGATGCGGGTCTCGGGCCCGCGGGCGGCTGGGTGAAGGTCCATCCCAGGACGCTCGCCACGCCGGTCGAGCGCGTCTGGGCGGTAGGCGACGTGACGGGGATTCCTCTGCCGAACGGGAAGTCACTGCCGAAGGCGGGGGTGTTCGCGGAAGGCCAGGCGGAAGTTGTGGCGCGCAACATCGCCGCCCTCGTGCGCGGCGCGGCGCCTGCCGCGGAGTTCAGCGGCGAGGGTGCCTGCTTCGTCGAGATGGGTGGTGGGCGGGCGGGATTCGCCACCGGGAACTTCTACGCCACTCCGGACCCCGTCGTCCGGCTCAAGACGCCCGGCCGCCGGTGGCATTGGGCGAAAGTCTTGCTCGAGCGAACCTGGTTCCCGAGGTGGCTCTAGGCGCTTGCCCCCGCCGAGGGTCTGTATCTACTCACTGCGGAGCAGCCGGTCCTGTGATGACCTTGGATCTTCGGGGAACTCGTCGTCAATCACCTGACCACCGCAGGCCCTGAGTTCCTCTCGAATCCGCCTGATGTGGCGCACGGTATTGATGCCGGGCATGACCTGACGCAGGATTTCGTCGACGAGAAAGTCTCCCCGGGCGTGCCGGTCCGTACCGAGCCATTCAAGAGTGAGTGGATCTTTCTGATCGAGGGCCTTCCGCAGCGCCTTTAGCACCACGTCCACGTCGGCCGTGTCGAGCTCGAGGCGCTGACGTAAAGCGGGATGAGCTTGCCCCTGTGGCCGCAGCTACGCGAGGCCCTGGAGCACTACCTGGCCGAGCACCCGCCGAGCCGGCTGCTCTTCCCGAGCTACCGGACGGGTGAAGAAGCGATGCTCACCGACTTCCGGAAGTTGCTCGACGCGGTAGCCGTCCGGGCCAGCTGGAAGCCGGGGGAGATCCGCTCGAAGGTGTTCCGGCACACCTACTGCGCGGCCCGGCTTCAGACCGTGGACCAGGGTGCGCCGGTGAGCACGAATACGCTCGCCCGAGAGATGGGCCACGGCGGCGAGACGATGGTGCGGAAGGTCTACGGGCACCTCGGTCAGGTGCGCCACAGGTCCGAAGCGGTGGAGTACCGTGTGGAGCAGCACCAGGAGAGACTGAAAGACCGACTCAGCTCTCTGGTTTCAGGCCTTCGATCCGGTGCGCCTCCCGCTCACTCGGCTGCACGTTCGCCGGCCGGTACATGATGACTCGCGCTCGTTCCAGGGTGATAAGGCCGCCTCCGATCATCGCATCCAGGTCGGGCAGAATTGACTGGATGGCTTCCTCGGTCTCTACCACCTCGATCACGATTGGGAGATCGAGCGAGAGGCGCAGCACCTTCTCCGTACGCACCACGCTCTCGGCGCCGAACCCCGCGACGCCGCGCAGCACTGTGGCCCCGGCGAGCCGCTTCTTGCGGAAGTGCTCCAGGAGAGCCTCGTACAGGGGTTTACCGTGATACTTGTCGCTCTCGCCGATGAGAATGCGCATCAGCGTGCGTTCACCATTGAAGCGATGCGGCATGACGCGCTCCTATAGGAGTCGGTTGGCCAGGGCGGTACCTGCGATGACGGCGGCTAGGCAGCCAAGAATGGTCCCGCCCATGTACAGTCCCGCGTACAAGTACTGACTATCACGCAGCAGCGTCATCGTCTCGTAACTGAATGTGCTCATCGTCGTGAACGCTCCGCAAAACCCGATGGTTAGCGCACCTCGCATCTCGGGGGAAATCACCGTCGAGCCAGTTGCGTAGCGGATCACGAAACCAACTGCCAGAGACCCAACGAGGTTGATCGTGAGGGTTCCGAGCGGAAAAGTCGTCGCTCCGGCGCGGGTTTGGATCCAGCCCTGGAGCATGTAGCGAGCAATCGTGCCGAGGAGGCCGCCGAGGGCGATGTACGCGAGCGTCAAGAAAAAACTCCTCCCTGAGGAAGGCCCAGGTAGGAGTCATCAGCCCTTAGATTTGGGCGGTTAGTGGCGAACTCCATCGCCAGCGCCGACGAGTCGGGCAGCGCTCGGAAAACTAATCCGCGCGACAGGAGCCTGCCAAACAGTACCGCATACGGAGGAGAGCGACTAGGTTAGGAACGCGGTTCGAAGCACTGCGCGGCTGGGGCTTGGCACCACCATTGGCACCACGGCGTAGAGTTCCCGACCAAGTCCATAAGTCGTTCGAACACATGACCGCCACCGTAGCTCAGTGGTAGAGCTCTCGATTCGTAATCGAGCGGTCGTCGGTTCAAATCCGACCGGTGGCTCTGAAAAGACCTTCTTTTTCTTCCTTTCTTGCTCAGCACAGCCAGCGCGCATGTCATCCTGAGCGCCGCAGGCGCGAAGGATCTGCTTTTGAAGCGGATCCTTCGCTCCGCGCGCTTCGCTCAGGATTACAAGCTGCTGAGTGCTTTTGACAGGCGAAAACAGGAAGAACGGGGTGAGTTTTCAGAGGGTGTGGGGGGGGGGCGGACCTCCACCAACCCTCGCCCGCCCTCCACCCTCACTTGACAGGCGAGGGCCCGAGTGGAGATTGACCGTAGTCAAATGAGCCCAATGTCTCTGCTCCTGCTCGCCCTCGTTCTGCTGCTGAGCCTTACACTCAGCAGGGGGGTCGCGGCGCGCGCGGAGGTAAGAATCTAGAAGTCGCTCGAAAGTAGGACGAAGCAGCACCGGCGCCGCGAACCCACCAGGTTCGCGGTCTTTTTTTTCCCACCGCGGAGGAGAGCCATGGCCAGGGATGTCATCATCTTCGATACCACGCTGCGTGACGGCGAACAGGCACCCGGGAATGCGATGTCACCGGAAGGCAAGCTGCGACTGGCTCGCCAACTCGACGCGCTCGGCGTGGACGTCATCGAAGCCGGCTTTCCAGCCGCGTCGCAAGGCGACCTGCGCGGCGTCCAGCAGGTGGCTGAGGCGGTCCGGCGTCCCATCATCGCCGCGCTCGCGCGCTGCCACGATGGCGATATCGACGCCGCCGCGGAAGCGCTGAAGCCGGCGCAGCGCAAACGGATCCATGTCTTCATCGCGACCTCGGACCTGCATCTCGAGCAGAAGCTGCGCATCGATCGGGCGACCTGCATCGAACGCGTCCGCTCCGCGGTACGGCGCGCCCGCGGGTATACGCCCGACGTCGAGTTCTCGGCGGAAGACGCGACGCGCAGCGACCTCGACTTCCTCGCCCGGGTCGTCCTCGTCGCCATCACCGAAGGGGCAACGACGATCAACCTGCCGGATACCGTCGGCTACACGACCCCGGCCGAATACGCGACGCTGTTCCAGACGATTCGCGAGCGCGTTCCCGAGGCAGCGAACGTCGTGCTGAGCGCCCATTGCCACGACGACCTCGGCCTCGCCACCGCCAACTCACTGGCCGCCATCGAAGCCGGCGCCGGACAAGTGGAATGCACGGTCAACGGCATCGGCGAGCGCGCCGGCAATGCCGCGCTCGAGGAGATCGTGATGGCGGGACGAACGCGGCCGCAGGTCGTCGCATTTCAGTGCCAGGTCAATCCGCGCGAGATCGTGCGCACGAGCCGGATGCTGTCGCTCGAGATCGGGGTCTTCCCGCAGCCCAACAAGGCCATCGTCGGCCGCAACGCCTTCGCCCACGAAGCGGGAATCCACCAGCACGGTGTCCTCCAGAACGGCCTGACGTACGAGATCATCGCCCCCGAAACGGTGGGGGCCGGCGGGTCGAGCATCGTGCTCGGCAAACACTCGGGCCGCCATGCGCTGGAGCGCCGCTATCGCGAGCTCGGCTACGAGCCCGATGCGACCACGCTCGAGCAGCTGTACGAGGCATTCACGACGCTGGCCGACAAGAAGCGGCAGATCCTCGACGAAGATCTGCTCACCCTGCTGCACGAAGGTTTCCACCAGGCACCCGAGGTCTACAACCTCACCAGCCTTCGCGTGACCTGCGGCACCGAGACGGCCACCGCCGAGGTGCGCCTCGCGGGGCCCGGGTTCAACGAGCGCACCGCGACCGCGACGGGCAACGGTCCGATCGCCGCGGCCTTTGCGGCCGTGGGCGAAGCGCTCGGCCGCACGATCGAAGTGCTCGATCTGTCGGTGCAGTCGGTCACGCCGGGACGCGACAGTCTGGGCCGAGTCGTGCTGCAGGTGCGCATCGACGGGAAATCACTCAGCGGTCATGGTGCTTCCACGGACATCGTCGAGGCGGGCGCGCGCGCGCTGGTGCATGCCCTCAACAAAGCTGACCACGCCGACGGGCTGGAGACGATGGCGCTGAGCAGCAGCTACTACTGGGGAGTGTAGCTCATGAGCGAGCTCCTGACCGGCGCGCAGATCATTTGCCGCACACTGGTAGATGCGGGAGTCGAGGTGATGTTCGGCTACCCCGGCGGCGCCATCATGCCGTTTTACGACGCGCTCCACGGCCACGCCGGGCTGCGCCACATCCTCGTGCGCCACGAGCAGGCGGCCGCGCATGCGGCGGACGGCTATGCGCGCGCGAGCAACCGCGTGGGCGTCTGCGTGGCGACGTCCGGCCCGGGCGCCACCAATCTCGTCACCGGACTGGCGACGGCGTACATGGACGGCTCGCCGGTACTCGCGATCACCGGTCAGGTGGGGCGGCCGATGCTGGGCCGCGATGCGTTTCAGGAGACCGACGTCGTCGGTGTGACGCTCCCCGTCACCAAGCACAACGTGCTCGTGCGCGACATCGAAGATCTGGCCGAGGACGTGCGTGAGGCCATGGCGATCGCGATGGAGGGGCGGCCCGGCCCCGTGCTCGTGGACGTTCCGAAAGACGTTCAGAACCAGAAGGCGGAGTACAAGGGGTTGGGTGCTGGGGGTCAGGGGCTAGGGAAGCCCAGACACCTGATACCTGACACCCAGGAACTCGAGAACGCGATCCAGCAAACCGCACAACTCATCGCCCAGGCGGAGCGTCCGCTCCTCATGATCGGCCGCGGCGTGATCGTGAGCGGTGCATACGCGGAGGTGCGGGAGCTCGCGGAGCGCACCGGCACCCCGGTGATCACCACGCTGCTCGGCATCAGCGCATTCCCGCAGTCGCATGACCTACACCTCGGCATGCCGGGCATGCACGGCGAGGTGCACATCAACAAGGCCATCCAGGCCGCCGATCTCATCGTGGGCATCGGCATGCGGTTCGACGATCGCGTGACCGGCAACACCGCCACCTTCGCGCCGCGCGCGAAGATCGTGCACATCGACGTAAACCCGGCCGCGATCGGCCTCAACGTGCCCGTGGCCGTCGGGATCGTGGGCGACGCGCGCCGCGTACTCGAGCGGCTGCTGTCGATCGTGACCGCGCGTGACTGCCTCCCCTGGCGCGAGGAGATCCAAGGGCTCAAGCACGATCGCGAGGAGCTGTTCGCCGGTGGGCTGTCGCCCGAGGTGATTCTGTCCGCGCTCGCCGATGTCACGGGCGGGCGTTGCACGATAGTGTCGGACGTGGGACAGCATCAGATGTGGGTGGCGCAGCGGTACCCGTTCCAGCGTCCCAATACGCACATCACGTCGGGTGGCCTGGGCGCGATGGGCTTCGCGGTGCCCGCCGCGATGGGGGTGCGGCTCGCCCGTCCGGACGAGCCGGTCTGGGCGATCTCCGGCGACGGCGGATTCCAAATGAACATGGCCGAGATGGCCACGATGGTGCAGGAAGGGATCGAGGTGAAGCTCGCCGTCTTCAACAACGGCTACCTCGGCATGGTCCGTCAGTGGCAGCAGTTCTTCCACGGCGGCCGGTATTCGAACACGCCGATCCTGAGTCCCGACTACGTGAAGCTGGCCGACGCCTACGGCATTCCCGGCTGGCGCGTCACCAGGGCAGCCGATGTGAGCGACGTGCTGCGGCAGGCCAATGCCGCTCCCGGGCCGGCGTTGGTCGAGCTGGTCATCGAGCAAGAGGCCAACGTCTTCCCGATGATCGTGCCGGGTGGCTCGCTGTCCGAGCCGCTCGAGGCGGCACCGGTATGAAAAAATCCCGCACGGTGAGCGTGGTGATGACCAGCGATCTCCTCACGCTCGGCCGTGCGTGCGGCGCGCTGCGGCGTCGCAACCTTCCGCTCGGCGGGTTCGCCGTCGACTCGCACGGCCCGCCCGGTGTCTGGCGGTTGACGTGCGAGATCGAAGCCGACGACGCGACGGTCGAGAGTCTGCTGCTGCAAATCCAAAATGTGGTCGGTGTCCGCAAGGCTACTGCGTCCTCACGTGGCCCGTCACACGATGTAGGGGCGCAGCATGCTGCGCCCCTACACCCATCCTCATCCTCTGGAGACGATATGGCCCCATCGGTGCGCGTGTACTACGAGGCGGACACGGACCGCGCGCGGCTGCGCGATCGCGTGTTCGCCATCATCGGATACGGCAGTCAGGGGCACGCCCACGCGCAGAACCTGCGTGACTCGGGTGCGAAGGTCATCGTCGGCCTCCGGCCCGGTGGGGCCTCGTGGAAGCAGGCGACCGCCGATGGTCTGGATGTGCGTCCCGTCGCCGAAGCCGCTAAAGCGGGCGACGTGATCATGATGCTGGTGCCCGACCAGGAGCAGCGTGCGGTCTACGAAGCCTCCGTCGCTCCCGCGCTCGGTGGGAGTTCCGGGAAGACACTGATGTTCGCCCACGGCTTCAACATTCACTTTGGCGAAATCGTGCCGCCGGCCGGTGTGGATGTCTCGATGATCGCACCGAAGTCTCCGGGACATCTGGTACGCAGCGAGTATCAGGCGGGGCGGGGCGTGCCGGGGCTCGTCGCGATCCACCAGGACGCCAGCGGGAAGGCACTGGCCAACGCCCTCGCGTACGCGACGGGGATTGGGTGCTCGCGCGCCGGGGTGATTGGCACAACGTTCGCGGAGGAAACCGAGACCGATCTGTTCGGCGAGCAGGCGGTGCTGTGCGGCGGCGTCACGGCGCTCATTCAGGCCGGCTTCGAGACGCTGACCGAGGCAGGCTACTCCCCGGAGATGGCGTACTTCGAGTGTCTGCACGAGCTGAAGCTGATCGTCGACCTCATCTATCGTGGCGGCCTCGGGTTCATGCGGCATTCGATCAGCAATACGGCCGAGTACGGCGATCTGACGCGCGGCGACCGGGTCATCAGCCCCGCGGTGCGCGAGGAGATGCGGAAACTGCTGGCCGACATCCGCAACGGCGTGTTCGCGAAGGAATGGATCGCGGAATGCCGCGCCGGTGCGCCTCGGTTCGCCGAGCTGCGCCGCGCCGCGCAGAACTCGCAGATCGAGCAGGTCGGCGCTCGGCTGCGGGCGATGATGCCGTGGACGGAGGAAGGTAAGCGCGCCAAGCCGAAGGCTCATCGCCCTGCTGAGCGTGAGTCAGCCACCGCATGAGAACATTGTTTGACCGCGTATGGGATGCGCACGTCGTCCGCGACCTCGCGGACGGCGTGTCGCTCCTCTACGTGGATCTGCACCTGGTCCACGAGGTGACGTCGCCGCAAGCGTTTGCGGGCCTCAAGCGCGAGAAGCGCATCGTGCGCCGCCCGGAGCTGACGCTAGCGACGGTGGATCACAATGTGCCCACCGGCGACCGGTCGCTGCCCATCGGCGATGCCATCGCGGCGCGGCAGGTCGATGCGCTCAGCAGCAACGCCCGGGAATTCGGTATCGAGCTGTTCGATCTCGACTCGCCGGGGCAGGGCATCGTGCACGTCATTGGTCCCGAGCTGGGGGCAACCCAGCCGGGCATGGTGATCGTGTGCGGCGACTCGCACACCTCGACACACGGCGCGTTCGGGGCGTTCGCGCTCGGCATCGGCACCAGCGAGGTCGAGCACGTGCTCGCGACGCAATGCATCGTGATGAAGAAGCCGCGCAACCTGGAAGCGCGCATCACCGGACGCCGCGCGCCTGGTGTCTCGGCGAAGGATCTGATTCTCGCGCTGATCGGCAAGATCGGCACGGCAGGCGCGAGCGGCCACGTGATCGAATACACCGGCGATGCCATTGGCGCGCTGTCGATGGAAGAGCGCATGACGGTGTGCAACATGTCGATCGAGGCGGGCGCCCGGGCCGGGATGATCGCGCCCGACGAGGTCACGTTCGCCTACCTCGAGGGACGCCCCCGCGCGCCCAGCGGCGCGGCCTGGGCGAAAGCGGTGGAGCGCTGGCAGACGTTTCGCTCGGACCCGACGGCGCACTACGACGCGCAGGTGCGGCTCGATGCGGCGACGGTGGGTCCGCAGGTCACGTGGGGCACGACGCCCGGCATGGTCGCCGACATCACCGCCCGCGTTCCCGATCCGGCGCAGCTCGCGAGCGATAACGAGCGCGAGGCCGCGACGCGCGCGCTCGAATACATGGGGCTCACGCCCGGCACGCCGCTCGCAGGGATTCCCATCGATCGCGTGTTTCTCGGCTCGTGCACGAATGCGCGCATCGAAGACCTGCGCGCCGCCGCCAACATCGTGCGCGGCCGCCACGTCGCGTCGCGTGTGCGGGCGATGGTGGTGCCGGGCTCGCAGCGCGTGAAAGCACAGGCGGAGCAGGAAGGATTGGACAGCGTGTTCCGCGAAGCGGGGTTCGAGTGGCGCAATGCCGGCTGCTCCATGTGCCTCGGCATGAATGCCGACGTGCTGGGTGCCGGCGAGCGCTGTGCGGCGACGTCCAACCGCAATTTCGAAGGCCGCCAGGGCCGGGGCGGGCGCACGCATCTCATGAGTCCCGTGATGGCGGCCGCCGCTGCGATCGAGGGGCGTCTCGTAGATGTGCGCGGATGGTGACGCAATGACTCCTTTCGTGCGGCATCGGGGGAAGGCCGCGGCGTTGCCGCGCCGCGACGTGGACACCGATCAGATCATCCCGAAGCAGTTCCTCAAGGGCGTCGATCGCACGGGGTTCGGTGCGAGCCTGTTCTATGACTGGCGCGCAGATCCGAACTTCGAGCTCAATCGCCCGGAGGCGCAGGGCGCGACGATCCTCGTGACCGGCGCAAACTTCGGCTGCGGATCCTCGCGTGAGCATGCCGTCTGGGCGCTCGCGCAGTATGGCTTCCGCGCCATCATCGCGCCGTCATTCGCCGACATCTTTCTGGCCAACTGCTATCACAACGGCGTCCTGCCGGTGCAGCTGCCCGCGGCCGACGTTGAGGTATTGCTCGGACGCGCTGCAGGCGGTTCGTACGAGGTCGATGTGGACCTCGAGCAGTGCAGCGTATCGGATGACCGCGGCTACTCGACGCGCTTCAGTCCCGATCCGTACGGCCGCGAGCTGCTGCTGCGCGGACTCGACGAGATCGGCCGAACCCTGCTCGAAGAGCCGAGCATCGCCGCGTATGAGCGGAGTCACGCATGAAGACGTATCGCATCGCCGTACTGCCGGGCGACGGCATCGGGCCCGAGGTGATCGCACAGGCGGTGCGGGTGCTCGAGGCCGTGGGCGAGCGTTTCGACCTGCGGTTTGCGCTCGCGACGTTCCCGATCGGTGCGGCCGCGGTCCGAGTGGCGAACAACCCGTTGCCGGCCGAGACGCGCGCCGCGGTCGTGAAGAGCGACGCGGTGTTGCTCGGAGCGGTGGGCGATCCGTCGCTGGACAACGCGCCCCGCGAGTTGCGTCCAGAAACTGGCCTGCTTGCGTTGCGAAAGTTGTTGGATGTCTATGCCAATCTACGGCCGGTTACGGTGCATCAGGCGCTGCTGTATTGCTCGCCACTGAAGCCGGAACGGCTGCGCGGCGTCGATCTCCTCGTCGTCCGCGAGCTGACTGGTGGGCTCTACTATGGAGAGCCGCGCGGGCGTCGCGGCTCGAGTGCGGTGAACACTCTCGCGTATAGCGCCTCCGAGATCGACCGCGTGGCGCAGGTCGCGTTCGAGACGGCCCGGGGACGCCGGCGGCTCGTCACGTCCGTGGACAAGGCGAACGTGCTCGAGGTATCGCAGCTGTGGCGCGAAACCGTGACCCGCGTCGCGCGCGACTATCCCGAGGTGCGGCTCGAGCACTCCTACGTCGACACCGCCGCCATGCGGCTGGTCTCCGATCCGGCCACCTTCGACGTGCTGCTGACGGAGAACATGTTCGGCGACATCCTCAGCGATGAGGCCGCCGTCCTGGCGGGCTCGCTCGGCCTCTTGCCGTCGGCGTCGCTCGGGTCGGGACCCGGTCTCTTCGAGCCGGTGCACGGATCGGCTCCGCCCCTCGCCGGGCGCGACGTGGCCAACCCGATCGGAGCCATCGCCACCGTCGCGCTGCTCTTGCGCCATGGTCTCAAGCAGCCGGACGCCGCCGACGCGGTGGACGATGCGATCGCCGCGGCGCTCGATGCGGGCGCGCGCACGCAGGATGTCGCGCTGCGCGGTGAACAGTGGATCGGAACGACGGAGATGGGTGCGCGGATCGCGGAGCTGGTCGTGGCCGAGGCACTCGAGGGATTGTCGTGAGCGACAACTTTCGCAGCAAGGCGATCACCGAGGGGCTCGAGCGCGCGCCCAATCGCGCCATGCTACGCGCAGTGGGATTCAAGGACGGCGACTTTGGGAAGCCGATCGTCGGGATTGCGAGCGCGCACAGCACGATCACGCCGTGCAATGCCGGGCTCGATCGGTTTGCGCGCCGCGCCGAACAGGCGTTGCGGCAGGCCGGCGCCATGCCCCAGACCTTCGGAACGATCACCGTCAGCGACGGCATTTCGATGGGCACGGAGGGGATGCGCTATTCGCTCGTGTCGCGCGAGGTGATCGCCGATTCGATCGAGACGGTGTGCGGCGCGCAGCGCATGGACGGGCTGCTCGCGATCGGCGGCTGCGACAAGAACATGCCCGGCGCGATGATCGCGATCGCGCGGCTCGACATCCCGGCGATCTTCGTCTACGGCGGCACGATCAAGCCCGGTCACTACGCCGGGCAGGATCTCACGGTGGTGAGTGTGTTCGAAGCGGTGGGGGCAGCAGGGGCGGGGCGCATGCCGCAGGACGAGCTGCTGGAGATCGAGCGTCGCGCCTGTCCCGGCGCGGGCTCGTGCGGCGGCATGTTCACCGCAAACACGATGTCCGCGGCCATCGAGGCCATGGGCATGAGCCTCCCTGGGTCATCCACCATGGCGGCCGTCGATCAAGAGACCTCGGACAGCGCGGCCCGCTCGGCGCAGGTCCTCTTCGAAGCGGTGCGCGCGCGGCGCCTGCCGCGCCAGATCCTGACCAAGAAGGCGTTCGAGAACGCAATCGCGGTGGTGATGGCGATCGGCGGATCGACCAACGCCGTGCTGCACCTGCTCGCCATCGCGCACGCGGCGGGTGTGCCGTTGGCGCTCGAGGATTTCGAGAAGCTGCGCCCGCGCGTGCCGGTGCTGTGCGACCTCAAGCCCTCAGGGCGCTACGTCGCCACCGATCTGCACCGCGCCGGCGGGATTCCGCAGGTGATGCGCATCCTGTACGCGAACGGTGTCCTGCACGGCGACGCGCTCACGATCGACGGCCGCACCGTCGCCGAGGTGCTCAAGGACGTGCCGGCGCGTCCGTCGCCCGATCAGGACGTGATCCGGCCGTGGGATCGGCCGCTGGCGCCGCAGGGGCACATCGTCATCCTGCGCGGCAACCTCGCACCAGACGGCGCGGTCGCGAAGGTGAGTGGCCACGGCGCTCACGACATCACCGGTCCGGCCCGCGTCTTCGATTCCGAGGAGGCGTGTCTCGCCGCCATTCTGGCCGGCAGTATTCATGGGGGCGACGTCATCGTGATTCGGTACGAGGGGCCGAAGGGCGGGCCGGGGATGCGCGAGATGCTGGCACCGACGGCGGCGCTGATCGGGGCAGGGCTCGGCCAAACCGTCGGCCTGATCACGGACGGCCGGTTCTCCGGTGGCACGCATGGGCTCGTCGTGGGCCATGTCGCGCCCGAGGCGGCGCTGGGCGGGCCGCTGGCGCTGGTGCGTGAGGGCGACTCGATCACGATCGACGCGGGCCGCGGGGAGCTGCGCATCAACGTCGCCGAGCGCGAGCTTGCGGCGCGGCGCGCGAAATGGAAAGCGCCGGCCCCGCGCTACACGACCGGCGTGCTGGCGAAATACGCCCGGCTGGTCTCGAGCAGCAGTCACGGGGCGGTGACCGATGCCTGACGGGGGGGCCGTCGCGATCCAGGGCGAGGCGGGATCGTTCAGTCACGCTGCGGCGCTCGAGACCCACGGCGCCGTCATCCGGCTCGTGCCCTGCGCGACGTTCGTGGATCTGTTCCGCGCGGTCGAAGGCGGCGACGCGACGAGCGGCGTCGTGCCGATCGAGAACACACTCGCCGGGTCGGTGCACGAGAATTACGACCTGTTGAGTGCCCACGCGCTGCACGTCGTCGCAGAGACGGAGCTGCGCATTCGTCATTGCCTGATCGCGTCCCCGCGCACCCGGTTGCCCGACGTGCGCCGCGTCGCGTCACACCCGGTCGCGCTGGCCCAATGCCGCCGCTTCTTTGCCACGCACCCCGATCTCGTGGCCGTGCCGGCGTACGACACGGCGGGCAGTGTGCGCGATCTCATGACGGGAAGTGCGGATGCAGAAGCCGCGATCGCGTCCAAGTTAGCGGCGGAGCTGTACGGCGCGGCGGTGCTCGAGGAGGGGCTCGAGGATCACGCCGAGAACTACACGCGATTTCTCGTGGTGGAGCGGGAGCCGGCAGCGCGCGAGCCGGCGCATTCGAATAAGACCTCGTTGATTCTTTCCCTGGGCAACACGCCGGGCACGCTGTACCGGGCGTTGGGCGTGTTCGCCGCTCGCGGATTGAACCTGACGAAGATCGAGTCGCGGCCGCTGCCCGGCCGTCCGTGGGAGTACCTGTTCTATCTTGACGTCGTGGACACGGGGCAGGGCATCGAAGCAGCGCTCGAGGAATTACGAGGGTTCACGTTCGGTATCCGCGTTCTTGGGACCTATCCCGCGCGATAGCGCAAGGCAAGATCGGCGGCCATAATAGGCGGCTCAACCCGCATTTCAGGGAGACTCGCCATGAAGAAACCCACCTGGTCCCGCCGCGAATTCCTCGAGGCTAGCGCCGCCGCCGCCGGTGTGTCGCTCGCCGCCCAGCCGTTCAAGTTCCGCGCTCTTGCCCCCAGCGACACCGTTCGCTTCGGGATGGTGGGCGTGGGCATGCAGGGCTCGGGGCTGCTCGGGACGTCGATCCAACTGCCCGGCGTCACGTGCGCCGGTGCCGCTGACCTCTACGACGGCCGCCACACGCTGGCCAAGGAAATCGTGCGGCCCGATCTGCCCACGACGCGAGAGTATCGCCGGCTGCTCGACGACAAAACAATCGATTGCATCGTCGCCGCGGTCCCCGATCACTGGCACCGGCGCATGGTCGTCGAGGCGGTGAGTGCGGGGAAGGACATCTACATCGAGAAGCCGATGTCCCATTCCGCCGCCGACGGCGTCGCGATGGTAGACGCCGTGAAAAAGAGCGGGCGCATTTTGCAGGTCGGCTCGCAGCGGGTCAGCTCGCAGATTTGCGCGAAGGCGAAGGACATGATCGCGCAGGGCATGCTGGGGGACCTGACCCTCGTCGAAGGCTGGCTCGGCCGCAACGATCCAACGGGCGCGTGGGAGTATCCGCCGCCGCCCGATCTTTCGCTGCAGACGCTCGACTGGGACACGTGGCAGAACGACGTTCCGAAGCGCCCGCTCGACCCCAACATCTTTGCGCGCTGGCGCTGCTGGAAGGAATACGGCACCGGCGTCGCCGGCGATCTCCTCGTTCATCTGATCAGCGGCATGCAGTTCATGCTCGGCATCAACGAGCCGCCGAAGCAGGCCGCGTCGATGGGCGGCATCCGGCGCTGGAAAGACGGCCGCAACATGCCCGACGTGCACGCCACGATGTACTACTACGGCGCGACCGATCTCCCCGTGTACATGCGGCTGAACCTGGGAACCGAGATGCCCGAGCAGTACCGGATCCAGGGATCGAAGGGCGTGCTCGAGGTGTCCGGCAACACGCTCTCGTTCTCACCGCAAGACGGCAAGGACCATTGGCCGAGCTACTACACCGGCAGCTATCCGGGCAAGCTGCGCCAGGCGTACGACGCGCAGTGGCATAAGGAGCACGACCTGCAGGCGGGCCAGGCGCCGCCGCTGACCGAAACCGTGTCGTTCAGCACTCCGGACTTCGATGACACGCGGCCGCACCTGTGGAATTACTTCGAAGCGGTGCGCACGCGGAAACCGGTGGTCGAGGACGTGGTCTTCGGGCACAACGCCGCGCTCGCGTGTCACATGGCGAACGAGGCGTACTTCCGGCGCACGACGGTGACGTGGGACGAGGCGACGAAGACTATTCGGTCGTGAGTGTGACCTTGATGCCCTTGGCCTTGAGACTGGCAACCAGTCCAGCTTTCTCGACGGAACGCATGTAGGCTTCGTCGGGCTCGATCACCTTCTTCTCGACGAGCTCGAGCAGCGCGTCGTTCAGCGTCAGCATGCCCAGTTTCTTGCTGGTCTGAATGATCGAAGGGATCTGGAACACCTTGGCCTCGCGGATCAGGTTGGAGATGGCCGGCGTCGTGAGCAGGATCTCACGGGCCGCGACCCGGCCGCCTCCGACCTTCTTGCAGAGCGTTTGCGAGATCACGCCTTTCAGCGATTCCGACAACATCACCCGGATCTGCGCCTGGCGATCGGCCGGGAACTGATCGATGATGCGGTCGACCGTCGACGAGGCCGTCGTCGTGTGCAGCGTCCCGAACACGAGGTGTCCCGTCTCCGCCGTCTCGATCGCGATGGCGATCGTCTCGAGGTCGCGCATCTCACCGACCAGCACGATGTCGGGATCCTCGCGCAGCGCCGCGCGCAACGCCGACTTGAAGCTGTCAGTATGCACGTGGACCTGGCGCTGCGTGATCAGGCATTTCTTGTTCTCGTGCACGAACTCGATCGGGTCTTCGATCGTGATGATGTGATCGCTGCGTGACCGGTTGACGAGGTCGATCAGCGCGCACAGCGTCGTGGACTTTCCGGAGCCGGTGGGGCCAGTGACGAGCACCAGCCCTTTCTTGAGGTAGCAGAGCTTCTGCACCTCATCGGACAGCCCCATTTCCTCGACGCTCACGACTTTGGCCGGGATCACGCGGAACACGGCCACCGGGCCCTTGCGATCGCGCGCCGCATTGACGCGGAAGCGCGCCAGCCCGGCGATCTCATAGGCGAAGTCGGTGTCGCCCGTTTCCTTCCATTCGCCGCGGTTGCGCTCCGGCATGATCGAGAGCACGAGCAGCTCGAGGTCGTTTACGCTCAGCCCGGTGCCCGACTGCCGCTTGATCTCGCCGTGCGTGCGGAACAGCGGGGGCTCGCCGACGCGCAGGTGCAGGTCCGAGCTGCTCGATTGCACGAGCGCACGGAGCAGCTTGCCGAGCTTTTGCTCGGCGGCTTGGAATTCCGACGACGCGAACTCACCCGGCAGCTCGCCCGGCGAAGCGACCGGACTGTCGACCATCGGCGCGGCGGCGATGGCGGACGCCCGTGGGGCTGCCGGTGCAGCCGGTTTCGCGGCGGGCTGCGGAGGCTTGGGGGCCAGCGGCTGTGCGGCCGAGCGCTTGGCGGTCGACTCAGCTGATGGTGACTGGGCGACCGGTGCTGCAACGTCCTCCTGCGATGCCCGGCGAATCGCGGAAATCACGGCGGTGAGCCGTCCGGCCTCCGGGACGATGCGCACGCGCACCAGACCGTTCGCCCCCGCGTAGTCGAACTCCGTCTCCGAGTGCTGGTCGATCTTGTCCGCCGCTTCCGGCGGGGCGACTTCCACCATCAGGGCGTAGATGTGCTGATCGGTGAGCGGCTGTTTTGAGACTTTGCGCGGCTTGCCGTCTTTCACCAGCGTAACCGGCTCATCCGGCAGCAAGTACAGTTGGTCGGCGCGCTCGCGCAGCATCACGTCGAGAAACGGATCGAGCCGTGCCGGCATGAATCAGTCCTCCGGGCGCGCGTACAGGACGTGCGCGCGGTTCACGAGGTGCACCCCATCGTCGGTCCCGATCGCGAAGAACGGTTCGACCGCGGCATTGAGATAGTCGAGCACGCGCGAGTGGTGCTGTGGCAGCTCGAGCCTCGCCCAGCCGCGGAGCTGCGTGCCATCTGCCAGCGTCACCTCGAGGCGAGCCTGCCTGGCGGCCGAGAGTCTGGCTTTGTCCTCGGGCTGGGCCACGAGCACCGTGAGGGACACGGTACGCGCCTTGGCCACCAGCAGCACGCCGGCTCCGTTACCCTTGGGCCGGAAGGGAAAGAATCCCTCCGCGCGATTCAGCATGTCGAGGGGCGTTTCAGGGCCTGCATGCTGCGGGACGCGCTCCATCACGTAGATCTCGCCCTCACGGTTTCCACCGGCGGTCTGTAGTAACGTGGCGGGAATCGCGACCCTCGGGATCGAGAATCCCGTCACCTTAACTCCTGCGATTCCTGCATTGCACTGACACCGGCGCGCGATTGCCGCAGGCGATGGTCTCGTTCATTCCACTCGCCACCGGTCCACACGCGGTGCTGTGCGCCGTTTCGGTGGCCTCGGCGGCCGTGGCTCCCGCCGCGGTGGCGCAGTTGGAGCGTCCCTGAAACTCCACGCAGACAGTGCATTCCTGGTTGGCCCGGGCCGTGGTCATATAGAAGAAGAGCGCAATCACCGCCGCGACGACCGCTATCGTGATCCATCTGGAGCGCTTCATGTGCCTTGTTCGGTTCGGTGAGCCGACAAGGTGGTGAGGAGGTCGAATTCGCGCCAGAGGCAGGTCACACTTATCGTGTAGGGTATGACTGGCATTCTGCGAATTGCCATGGTCTCGCTTACGCTCTTTGCCGCCGCGCTCATCTACCTCTCGGCATCCGCTTGGCGGAACCGTCGCCGGCTGAGCTCCCTGGTTGGTTTTCTCGCCGCGGCGTTATTGCTCACCTCCAGCATGCTGCTCGGCGCGATTACGGTCGGGATCCATGGGTATCGCGCATTCACTCAGGAGTCACTGGCCGCGACGATCAAGACGGAGCCCATCGGGCCGCACCACTTCCGCGCGACGGTGACCCTGCCCGACAGCAGCCTGCACATGTTCGATCTTGCCGGCGACGCCGTGTACGTCGACGCGCACGTCTTGAAATGGCGGCCGATCGGCACCCTGCTCGGACTCGAGACGGTCTACGAGCTCGACCGGATTTCGGGACGCTACCAGGCGCTCGGCGACGAACAGACGCGGGAGCGCACGGTGTACTCGCTGGCCGCGAACAAGCCGTTCGATGCCTTCGATCTGGCGCGGCGCTACTGGATCCTGCGGCCGTTCGTGGATGCGCAGTACGGCTCGGCGACGTTCATCGGCGCAACGGCACCGGGTGGCGCGACGTACGAGGTGCGCGTCTCGACGACGGGACTCCTGGTCCGGCGGGTCGGCCTGCCGAACGAAAGAGGACCGCGATGAGCGTCACGGCAAGCAGTCAGGGCGATCACTCTCAGAACGAATGCCGTTAGCTGGCGCCGCGGACGATCAGAACCACCGCGACGAGCGCGCTGGCGACGCCCGCGGTTTGCCATGCATTGAGGCGCTCGCCCAGAACGGTGCGGGCGAGCAGCACGGTGCTGGCAGGATATAACGAGGATAGGGTGACCACCGGGCTAAGCGGGCCGAGCTGTGCCGCCAGCAGGTACAGCGTGTTGGCCAGCATGTCGAGCGCGCCACCGCCAACGGCGAGCGCCGCGAGCCGCACCGGCATCCGGACCGAGCGGCGTCCCACCGTGGCCACGGCGGCAAACAATGTCACGGATGCGACACGCGCCGTGAGCAGCGGCCAGAGGCCGCTCGTCGGGCGCGTCTGCGCCAAGGCAAGCAAGAATAATCCGATCGCGACACCGGAGGCGAGCGCCGGGCCGACGCCAGACGATCGAAGTGTTGCGCCGATTCGTTGGCCTGGTTCCGCGGGCATTGTCGTCTGACGGCTCACCAGCGCGATCGAAGCGATGCCCAGCAGGATCCCGACCTCGGCGAGCGCGCCAGGTCGCTCTCCCAACGCGATCGAGGTGATCACGGGAACAGCAACAGCCGCCAGGGCAGTGGTCGGGGCGACGACCGACATAGTGCCGATCGCGAGGGCATGATAGAGCAGGCCGACACCGACGCCGCCGGCCAGGCCCGCGGCCGCGCCCCACCACCAATCCGCCGCCCGCGGCGCTGCCGCCGGTAGCAGCGGCAAGATCAAAGCCACCAGCACCAACCCGCTCGCCTGCGACAGCAGGACCACCGGAATGGCGGCGACACGTCGGGTCACAATCCCGCCGGTGAAGTCGGCCGCGCCATAGAAAACCGCGGACAGGGTCGCGAGCAAATATGGCCCGCCGGATCCTACCACAGAGCCTTCACGTCTACCTTCCTCATACCGTGATGACCTCGCAGGGTGCGACATCCGTTTCCGGATGCACGCAGAGACGATGTAGTGGGGAACGTGTCATCGGTCGAGTATTGTTTCCAACCGACGAAACGTCCGCTTTTCACCTTTCACGTTGTTCGATGCGAACCTGGGACCCGTCCATAGTACCTTTCTGACATGACGCAGCCGGAGACCCTTCCAACCAAGCGGTTCGCGAATCCTGTCGTGTGGGAGACGTGGCTCCGGAAGCACCACACGAGATCGGCGGGCGTGTGGCTTGGAGGCGGCCCTACTTACGCGTCCGCGCGCGAAGCAGTTCTTTCAAGCGCTCGATAGCAAGAACCGCTATGCCGACCTCTACCGGCTCCAGGACGCGAAGAAGCCGGAGACGCGCCAGCGTCGGCTGGAGAAGTTCGTCCGCATGTTGGCGGCGGGTGAGACGCTGCATGAGCGGCCACGCGGCCGAGGCCGCCGGGATCCCGGGTCCTGAAACGCCGATCTGCGCGCGCGTACGGTCCAACAACCGATTGAAGCCGACGGCAAGGAACCAATGGATAGCTTCGTCAACCTCTTCCGCGTAATGATGGCCGTCATGATCCCGGTCGGGATCGGCGGGGGCGTGTTCTAGAGCAGCTCCGCACGCGGGTAGAGGAGCTTGAAGGGGCAGAGACACCTTCGGGCGCTGGCCATGGCCGGCAAACTGCGCATCGACACCGAAGCGGTTCCGCTCGCCGACGTAGAAGGCGCCTGGCAACGACGGGACGCGCCTGGCCGCAGGATCGTCATCATCCCGTAGCCTTGACTCACCGCGGCGGGTCGGAGGGTACCGCGGTGGTGCGATGGATTGGGATTGGGTAAGCTTCTCGCCGTGGCGGACAAGAAACCCAAACCAAATTACGCCAACGCGTGGCGCGAGGCGCGCCTCCTCGTCTGGCAGCATCGCAGCCGGCTCGCCCTCGGTCTCGCGTTGATGCTGATCAGCCGGCTAGCGGGGCTCGTCCTGCCATGGTCGTCCCGCTACATCATCGACCAGGTCGTCGGACAGAAACGCGCCGACCTCCTCGGCATCATCGCCGCAGCGGTCGGCGCCGCGGCCGTCGTCTCCAGCGTGACCTCGTTCGGATTGTCGCAGATCCTCGGTGTCGCCGCCCAACGCGCCATCACGGACATGCGCAAATCCGTACAGGCATTTGTGTTGCGCTTGCCGATCTCGTATTTCGATTCCACCAAAACCGGCATCCTGATCTCGCGGATCATGACGGACGCCGAGGGCATTCGAAACCTGGTCGGCACGGGCCTGGTGCAGCTGGTCGGGGGCCTGGTCACCGCGACGATCGCGCTGGGCGTGCTCTTCTGGTTGAACTGGAAACTCACGGCGGTCTCCATTCTCGTGCTCGCGTTGTTCGGCGGGGGCATGGCGTACGCGTTCTCCAAATTGCGCCCCCTGTTTCGCGAGCGCGGCAAGCTCAACGCCGACGTGACGGGCCGGCTCGCCGAGACGCTCGGGGGCATTCGGATCGTCAAGGCGTATCGGTCCGAACGCGGCGAGCGGCTCGTCTTCGCGCGCGGCGCCCACAAGTTGTTCCGGAACGTGGCGACGACGATGACCGGCGTCTCGGGCGTCGGCGCGTTTGCACAGTTGGTCATCGGCGCGATCTCGGTCGTCATGATTCTCGTCGGTGGCCGGGCAGTGCTCTCGGGATCGATGACGCTGGGGCAGTTCGTCCAGTACGTCTTCTTCGTGGGCCTCGTCGCGCTGCCGCTGATCAACATCGCGTCCATCGGCACGCAGATCACCGAAGCGTTCGCGGGGCTCGACCGGATCTACGAGCTGCGCCGGATGACGACGGAAGACGCCGAAGACGCGCAGCGCGCGCCGCTCGGCCCCGTGCGCGGCGACGTCGCGTTCGAGCATGTGACGTTCGCCTACAAGCCCGGCGTCCCGGTGCTCAAGGACGTCTCGTTTCACGCGCGACCGGGCTCGACCACGGCCCTCGTGGGGTCGTCGGGATCCGGCAAGAGCACGCTGGTCGGCCTGGTGTTGGCGTTCAACCGGCCAGAAAAGGGCAGGGTGGTGGTGGATGGACGCGATCTCGCGACCGTGCCGCTGGCCGACTACCGCACGCAGCTGGGCGTGGTTCTACAAGATAACTTCTTGTTCGACGGCACGATCGCCGAGAATATCGCGTTCGCGCGCCCGCACGCGACGCGCCGGGAGATCGAGGCCGTCGCCCGCATCGCGCACTGCGACGAGTTCGTGGAGCAGTTCGACGAGAAATACGATACCGTCGTCGGCGAGCGGGGCGTCAAGCTATCCGGCGGCCAGCGGCAGCGGATCTCGATCGCGCGCGCGATTCTGGCCGATCCCCGGATCCTGGTGCTGGACGAGGCGACCTCGAGCCTCGACTCCGAAAGCGAAGCCAAGATTCAGGACGGACTCCGGGCGCTGCGCCGCGGGCGGACGACGTTCGTGATTGCGCACCGGCTCTCTACCATCCGAAGCGCTGACCAGATTCTCGTTCTGGAGGGTGGTCAGATTGTGGAGCGGGGGACGCACGAAGAGTTGATCGTTGCCAATGGGCGATACAAGCAATTGTACGACAAGCAGTATCACTTTGAAAGAGACAGATTTATCAACCCGGGGGAAGACTTTACGCCTGAACCCGAGCAGGTGACGGTGCCCCCCGTCGCGCCACCGGGCCGCCTCTAAGCCACCAGCGTCAACTTTTCGTGTGGCTTATGACTCCGTACTGGGACTCCAGTTTGCGGTATGAAAGTGTTCTGACCTCGGCGCCAGCTTTCCCTTACCCGCAGCGTATTCCTTCCAACTCACGGCCGGGTAGTTATTCGACACCTGTCGCATCGTGATGCAGTCCTGCACCGGACACACCGCCGCGCAGAGATTACAGCCAACGCACGCTTCCTCGATGATCTCGACGACCGGCTCGCCGTTGTTGCGCGGCAGACGCCGGATCGCCTGGTGGGCACCGTCCTCACATGCCGTCCAGCACAGCTCGCACTTAATGCACTTGTCCTGGTCGATGTGGGCGAGCAGGTGGTAATTCAGATCGAGGTCTTCCCACTTTGCGACCCGGGGGAGCGCCCGGCCCCGGATGTCCGCGAGCGTGCGGTGCCCGCGCTCGTCCATCCAGTTCGACAGCCCGTCGATCAGGTCCTCCACAATCCGGAACCCATAGTGCATCACGGCGGTGCAGACCTGCAGCGTGCCGGCGCCGAGCGCGATGAACTCCGCCGCGTCCCGCCAGGACGCGATACCGCCGATGCCTGAGATTGGAATCTTCACGCTCGGGTCGCCGGCGACCGCCGAGACGAGATGCAGTGCGATCGGCTTCACCGCCGGTCCACAGTAGCCGCCGTGGCTCGACTTCCCGGCCACGGAGGGCTGCGGCTCGAAGGTCGTGAGGTCCACACCGACGATCGAATTGATCGTGTTGATCAGCGATAGCGCGTCGGCGCCGCCCTTGATCGCCGCCCGCGCGATATACGTGATGTCGGTGACATTGGGCGTGAGTTTGACGATGACCGGAATCGTGGCGACTTCCTTCACCCATTCCACGATCTGGCAGGTGTAATCGGGCACCTGACCGACCGCGCTGCCCATGCCGCGCTCGCTCATCCCATGCGGGCAGCCGAAGTTCAGCTCGATGCCGTCGGCGCCCGTGTCCTCGGTCTGCTTCACCATCTCATGCCACGATTCCCGCTTCGATTCGACCATCAACGATGCGATCACGGCATGCTTCGGATAATTGCGCTTGACCTCGGCGATTTCCTTGAGGTTCTCGACGACCGGCCGGTCGCTGATCAGCTCGATATTATTGAAGCCCATCATGCGGTTCTGGCCGAGGTCGACGGAGCCGTAGCGCGAGAAGACGTTGATGATCGGCTCGCCGATCGTCTTCCACACCGCGCCGCCCCAGCCCTGGTCGAATGCTTTCGCGACCTGGCCGTAGGTGTTGGTGGGAGGCCCGGACGCGAGCCAGAAGGGATTGGGGCTTTCAATGCCCGCGAAGTTGGTCCGTAGATCAGCCATGACTTTTACCGTCCTTTACCGAACAATGCCAGCCAGCATCTCGTGAATTCGTTTCGCCGCCGTAACGCCTTCTGCCGTCGCATTGACGATCTCGGCGCCGCCGTTCGCGCAATCACCGCCGCTGAAGACCTTGTGGTGATCGCGCGGTACGACCAGGTCGGTGCGCTCGCCTTGACCGATCGCGATGATCACCATGTCGCAAGCGACGGACTCGCTGCCTTGCGGCGTCTTGACCTCGACACTGGCCACGGCCCCCTTGCCGTTCGCCACGATGCGCTGCGGCGCAGCATTGAACCGGAATCCGCAACCGTCGCGTTTGGCGAGCTCGTACTCGTAGTGATAACAGGGCATGTCGCTCTCGCTGCGTCGGTACACGATCGTGGCGGTCGCCGCGCCGAGCCGCTTCGCCTGCGTGACCGCATCGATCGCGGTATTGCCCGCGCCAATCACGACGACCTGCCGGCCGACCGGAGTCTCACGATACGGATGGGTCTTGAGGTGTTCGATGAACGTGAGGGCGTCCACGACACCGGGAAGATCCTCGCCGGGAATGCCGAGCCTCTTGGTGCTTCCTAATCCAACCCCGACAAAAACAGCGTCATACTCCTCGAGCAGTGGCTCGATCGAATCGACCGTCACCCCCGTCCTCAGCTCCACACCGAGGTCGAGAATGTCCTGTACCTCGGCGAGGTCGACGTCGGCCTTGAGCTTGTATTCCGCGATGCCGTACGTGTTGAGGCCGCCCGGCAGCGGCTTGGCTTCGAATACGGTTACCGAATGCCCCCGACACCGCAGATCGCGCGCGCACGCGAGCCCCGCCGGCCCCGCGCCAATGATTGCGACCCGTTTCCCCGTGCTTTTCCCCGGCTCGAAGAGTTTGAGCTTCTTCTCGAGGACATGATCGGTCGCGTGGCGCTGCAGCAGCGCGATCTTGATCGGTTGTTCATCGCGGTCGTTCAGGACGCAGGCTCCTTCGCACAACACTTCCACCGGGCAGGCGCGCGCGCAGGAAT